>JBCBSF010000033.1:0-48076 GCA_039819325.1 Pseudomonadota bacterium
ACCGGACATCTTTTTCTCTACTTCAAGAATCGCGAGGCCAGCGGCCTGCCCTCCTCGCAGATGCTGCTGTACAGCACCAGCACAGACCGGGGCGAGACCTGGAGTGCCGTCGAAGCCATGCCCTTGGAGGTGCCAGGGATCGGCGGCCATGCTTTCTCCTTCGGTAACCGGATCGCCTTGATCCATCACGACTTCGAAAACGGGAAATCCGGGGTGGCCGGTGCCAGACAAGATGACCGCACAGGCCGTGTAACCGACAGTGGCCCTACAGGCGGATATCAAGACAACGACAAAATCAACATGGCGCTCTTTTTCAGCCGGACGGGTGAGATTGGCACCTTCCTGCCGGGCCCGACTCTGACAACCAATCAGCTTGATATCGTGACCGACGATGATGGCGATCCTCTCACCAATCCGCTTCCGGCCGTGACGCCAGCCAATGTCTTCTCGCTGCTGAATCAGCGTGGGGCCGATCTGGCACATATGACCTACATGGACGACACGCTCTACATGATCCACCGCTCCAGCCGGTCCATTCGGGGTGCGGTCATCGACTATCTCCCTGACCCGAACAGCTTTTACCTCTATCCTCGGACCGCAGTTGAAATTGTCAGAGATGATGGGGACGACAAGAATAACTGGGCGAACTGTCCGGGTGAGCCTGATGGGTACTTGAAGAACTGGCGCGCGCTCTTTTTCGACAGCAGCTACTGCGCCTACCGGGTCACGTTCCTTGAAGAGGGACGAACACGCCTGCTGCCACGCCTGGACAGGCAGGCCTCGGTCAGTATCGAAACGGAGCAGGCCGATTTCGACGCCGCAGAGGTGCTTCAACTTCAATTTGACTTCACCAGCCGCTTGAAGAGCACCTTCATGGGGAGTAAGCGTCGCATAGCGCTCCTTACCATCGGTGGGCCCGACGACTACGGCTACATCGAGGTTGGAAACAAGGCTTTTCCCCTAGACGTCGTCTATGTGCAGGGGGGCTCGACTACGGTGCTTGGCAGCTATGACTTCGAGCGCGACAACTGGGGTAAAGTGGATGTCTGGGTCCATAATCGCGGTATCTCTATTGCTCTCGAAGGGAGTACCCGAAAAGACATCTGCATTGAGGGTGGGATCTCCTGGCAAAAGCTCTTCTTCGGCTACGGCTATACCCAAGGCAAATCCTATCTTGAGCAGGCCTACAATCCCTTAGGCTGGTTCCGGTTCCGCACCGACCATGTGAAGACGCGGATAATCAATACGAACCCTGCCGATACCTGCCCATTCTAGGAGAGCGTGAACCTCGCCGAGTGGAACTTGGAGCGCTGAGACTGCCGCTTAGACCCCGGTTCGAGATCTAAACACTACGACTAGTAGTAAAGGAGGCACAACGTGGCCACTATCTTCGGAACTGCCGGCGAGAACAGCACGCTGACCGGTACCACGGCAGCCGATCGCATCTCTGGCCTCAGCGGCGATGATTCGCTTCTCGGCCTCTCCGGTGACGATAGCCTCTACGGCGGCAGTGGTGCGGATCGGCTTCTCCGGGGCGATGCGGGAGACGACAGCCTTTTCGGTGGGCCAGGCAACGATACCCATGCCGCTGGCGGCAGCGGAGACGATGTGCTGTTCGGGGGTGATGGCAATGACATCACTTTCCTCGGTGGCGAGCAGGCAGACACACTCTTTGGCGGCAGTGGCGTCGACTCCTCCTTCTACGGCGGCGGTGGCGACGATACGATCTTTCTTGGCAGCGGCGTGGATAGCGTTGCGCGTGGCCTAGAGGGTGCAGATACCATCTATGGCGGACCCGGAGACGACCGGGTGAGTGGTGGCGACCGTATTCTTGGCGGTTCCGGAAACGATAGTCTCTTTGGCAAGGGCCCCTTTCGCGGTGCCTTCGGCGGTGATGGGGACGATGTCATTGCTGGCTACTTCGATTCAGCTCCGGGCTCGAGTGCCATTGACCGTCTTTTCGGTGGGACCGGCATCGACACGATCTTTGGAGGGTCCGGACCCGATAGATTGTACGCCGGCATCGGTGAGCTGGAAAGCGGCGAGACCTATGACGGCGGCTCGGGTGCCGACACCCTGGTGCTTGATTTTGGCGTGTCTATGCCGCCGGACGTGACCTTCACCAACATGGAACGCTTGTTCGCCGGCGGGTCCAGCGCGTCGGATAGCTTTCTGGGTTTCAGCGGCGCCGACTCGATCAATGGTCGCTCGGGGTCAGATCGGCTCTATGGTGCTTCCGGAAACGACATCCTGACTGGCCTCTCTGGGGATGACCTGCTCTACGGCGGTGACGGGAAGGACACGCTTCTGGGGGGTGGAGGCGGAGGCGACGACAGTCTCTTTGGCGACAGCGGGCGCGATCTGCTACGAGGACTTACTGGCAACGACAGTCTAGATGGCGGGTCTGGCGACGACAGTCTCATCGGTGAGATGGGCGCCGACAGCATCTTGGGGGGCGCCGGCGCTGACTTGGCCGAAGCAGGGAGCGGGCGCGATCTCCTCTACGGCGCTGCTGGCGACGATCGCCTGGAAGGCGGAAGCGGTGTGGATACGGCTGCCGGCGGGGCTGGGAACGATACCGTTTTTGTCGATACCACGACCGATCTGGTGCAAGAGACAAGCGATGGCGGCCTTGAAGACGTACTCCGCTCAGACGCGGCTGACTACACGCTCGCCAACGGCCCGGACGGCCACATTGAGCGCGCCAACCTCAATAGCCGCGCTGGAGAGGCAGACCTGCGCGGCAACGACTTCGACAACACGCTCCTTGGTAACAGCGCCGACAACCGCCTCTTCGGGTTCAGCGGCGCCGATCTGCTGAACGGCAGGGACGGTACGGATATCATGACCGGCGGGTCGGGTGACGATACCTTCGTCGTGACAACTATAAGCGACGAGGTGCGCGAGTTCGAAGGCGCCGGCACAGATCTGGTGCGGGCGGAGGTGGACTACACCTTGCCGGACGGCCGCATCCGCGACTTCCTTGAGAACCTGCGCCTGCAGGCCAACCGCGGCGATATCGACGGGGCCGGCAACAGCTTGGACAACAGCCTCGCCGGCAACAGCGGCGACAACCGCTTGCGGGGCGAGACGGGCAATGACCGCATCTCAGCTGGGGACGGCCAGGATGAGCTCTTCGGTGGGGTGGGTGACGATCGGCTGGAGGGTGAGAGCGGCGCCGACACGCTCTGGATGGCGTCAGGCGATGTGGCTTTCGGCGGCTCAGGCGGCGATAGCTTCCGCTTCACGGAGGTGAGCCTGGGTATGGGGGGCTCCGGCGGGCCGGTCATCCGCGACTTCGACGGTGTCTCGCTGAATGCCGGCAACGCTGCGGACAAGCTGGTCTTCGCGACGGGACTAGAGGTGGGCAGCTTCGCCTACATCGGTACGAGCGCCTTCTCCGGCAGCGGCAACAGCGAAGCCCGCTTCGATGGGGTGCGGCAGGTCCAGGTCGACCGGGACGGCGACGGCACCACCGACATCGCCTTCCTGGTGAACGGCCTCTCCGCCGCCAACCTGCTCACCGCCACGGACTTCGTCTGGCTTTAGCCCTCTGTGTCTCCGCCGCCCGGTTCGCGCGGGTCGAAGCGGCCGGCCTGGCCGGCCTCGACGATGGACTGGCGGATGGCCCGGGTCTGGCGGAAGCGCGCTTCTAGGGTCTCGCCCTCGCCGCGGCGGATGGCGCGCTGTAGGGCGGTCAGGTCCTCGCTGAAGCGCTGCAGCATCTCCAAGACCGCCTCGCGGTTGGAGAGGAAGACGTCGCGCCACATGATGGGGTCGGAGGCGGCGATGCGGGTGAAATCGCGGAAGCCGCCGGCGGAATAGCGGATGACCTCTGCCTGCAGATCCTCCTCCAGGTCGGTGGCCGTGCCGACGATGGTGTAGGCGATGAGGTGCGGCAGGTGCGAGGTGATGGCCAGCACCTTGTCATGGTGGTCGGCGTCCATGCACTCGACCTTGGCGCCCACGCCCTCCCAGAGCGCGGCCAGGCGGCCCAGCGCGGTGACGTTGGTGCCCGGCGGCGGGGTCAGGATGCAATAGCGGTTCTCGAAGAGCTCGGCGAAGCCGGCCTCCGGCCCGCTGCGCTCCGATCCGGCGACCGGGTGGCCGGGGATCAGGTGCACGTTGCTGGGCAGCGACGGGGCCACGTCCTTGATGACGGCGACCTTGACCGAGCCGACGTCGGTGACGATGGCGCCGGGGGCGAGTGCTGGGCCCATGGCCTCGGCCAGGCTAGCGTAGGTGCTGACCGGCGCGGCCAGGACCACCACCTCGGCGCCGGCCACGGTCTGGGCCGGCGTCTCGAAGACCTTGTCGGCCAGGCCCAACTCCAGGGCTTTGGCGCGGGTTTCGGCGGAACGTGCGGTGGCGGTGATCTCGGCGGCCAGCCCGTTGTGGCGCAGGGCCAGCGCCAGGGAGGAGCCGATCAGCCCCATGCCCAGGAAGGCGACCCGCTGGAAGAGGGGCGTCTTCATGCCAGGAAGTCGCGCAGCGCGTCCAGCACCACCTCCATCTCCGCCTGCTGGCCGATGGTGATGCGCAGGGCCTCCGGCAGGCCATAGGCCGCCATGTGGCGCACCAGGATGCCTTGACCGGCCAGGTGGCGCTCCGCCTCGGCCGCGCTCTTGGCTGGATCGGTGAAGCGGACCAGCAGGAAGTTGCCGACTGAGGGCGGGGCCTCTAGCCCCAAGGCCAACACGCCCGCGCGGAAGCGAGCCAGGTTGGCCTGGTTCTCCGCCACCGATTGGGCGACATGGTCTTGGTCGGCCAGCGCCGCGATGCCGGCGGCCTGGGCCGGGGCACCGACGTTGAAGGGCCCGCGGATGCGGTTGATGACGTCGATCACGTGGTCGGGCGCATAGGCCCAGCCCAGCCGCAGGGCGGCCAGCCCGTGGATCTTGGAGAAGGTGCGCAGCATAACGACGTTGTCTTTCGCTGCCACCAGATCGGCGCCGTTGCTGTAGTCGGGGTCAGAGACGTACTCGGCATAGGCAGCGTCGAGGACCAGCAGCACGTCGCTGGGCAGGCCTGCCTGCAGGCGTGCGACCTCCGCCCGGCCCAGGTAGCTGCCGGTCGGATTGTTGGGGTTGGCCAGGAAGACCAGGCGGGTGCGGTCGGTGACCCCGGCCAGCAGGGCATCAACGTCGGCGGTGAGGTCGCGTTCCGGCGCGGTCACTGGCTTGGCGCCGGCGCCTTGGGCGGCCAGCGGATAGACCAAGAAGCCATGCTGGCTGTAGAGCACCTCATCCCCCGGGCCGGCGTAGGCGCGTACGATCAGCTGGATCAACTCGTCGGAGCCTGCGCCGCAGACCAGCTTCTCCGCCTCCAAGCCTTCCGTGGCGGCGATGGCGTCACGCAGCGCGCGCGCGCCGCCGTCGGGGTAGCGGTGCAGGTCGTCGCCGCCGGCCAGGTAGGCGGCCTTGGCACGTGGGCTGGCGCCCAGGGGGTTCTCGTTGGAGGCCAGACGCAGGGTCCGGTTGGCGCCCTCGGCCTTAGCCTTGCCGCCGATGTAGGGGGCAATCTCCAGAATGCCGGGGCGGGGCTGCGGCAGGCGTGTCATGGGTCTCTGTCTCTTCAAGATCTTCGGAAAGAAGCAATAAGGCGCGTTCAGCCCGGCGCGTCCAGGTCCTTGGCGGTCAAGGGCACGGCATAGCTGCCCAGCGAGAGGACCTTCACGAAGCCCGTATCGCGCGCCAGCAGCTGGTCCAGAGCCGGCGCCTCTTGATCGACATAACCGGCGACGTGGACCAGATGGCTGTGCTCGGCCTTCTCGGGATGGGTGAAGACTTCGGAGGTCTTCAGGCCGGCAGCATCCAGGCGGTCTTTCAAGGCGCCGCGCGAGAGCTCGCCGTCGCACTGGAGCATGAGGAAGGAGCTGTCGGCGCCGGTGGGCTCGTTGGGCGCTAGGCTGATCGCCAGTGCCTCGACCGTCGGCGGGCTGCTCTGCACGAAGGGCAGGCGAGCGACGATGCGCGGCACACCGGCGCCTTCCTGGGCCAGCAGGCTCCACCAGGGATAGCGGTCGTCGACAGTGGGCCAGGGCAGCAAGCCGACGCTGGCCGAGCCCTCGCTCACCGCACGCACCACGCCGGCGGTGGTGCCCATCTGGGCGATGGGGGTTAGGACGCCATAGTGCTCGCGCGCCACCTCGCCCAGGCCCTGTGCGGCGGGCGTGCCGAGGACGGCGACGGCGAAGGGTCCCTGCTGGGCGGTGCTGGCGGCAATGATCTCCCGCCACATGCGGGCGACCACGGCGCGCGGGAAGTCGCCGCGGTGACGCTCGACCAGGCGGCGCAGGATCAAGGCCTCGCGGGCTGGGCGCAGGCGAAAGCCGCCGCGGCCCTTGGCCTCGATGACCTGGCGGACCAGCTGGCTGCGCTTCATCACCAGATCGTGCAGGGCGTCGTCGACGGCGTCGATTTCCATGCGGACCTGGGCCAAAGAGGTGTGCTTGCTATCCATCGGCGTCTTCACGAAAGCGGGGGGCGGCCCAAGGGCAGTTGTCCAAAGGCAGTTGTGGAGTGTGGCGGTGCGCAGACATAAGCCTGCCTCGGCGCAAAAGGAAAGTCTGCCGTAGCGCCCTTAGGGTCTGCCTTGCGGTTTGGGGACGTTGACAGCCGGCCCGTCACCTTCCTAGCTAATCGCTGGCCCCTTTTCGCCAGGGCCGAAGAAGGAACCCCGCCCGCCGTGCCTCAAGACCCTGCCGCTGCCACTCCGGCCTTCAACATGACTGAGGTGCTTGCCACCCTGCCAGGGGAGCGCTTGGTCCTGGACGCGCCGAATGGCCTGCCGCTCGATTCGGGCGGCACCCTGGCGCCCATGACTATTGCCTACCGTACCTACGGCCACCTCAATGCGGCCAAGTCCAACGCCGTTCTGGTCTTCCATGCGCTGACCGGCGACCAGTTCGTGGCGGAGACCCACCCGGTGACCGGACGGCCTGGCTGGTGGAGCCTGATGGTCGGGCCGGGCCGGCCGATCGACACAGAGCGCTTCTTCGTCATCTGCGCCAATGTGCTGGGCGGCTGCTTGGGCTCCAGCGGGCCGCGCGAGCAGCATCCTGAGAAGGCGGAGGCCTGGGGGCTGGACTTTCCCGTCATCACCATCGCCGACATGGTGCGCGCGCAGGTGCGGCTCTTGGACCACTTAGGCATCGAACAGCTGCTTTGCGCGGTGGGCGGCTCCATGGGCGGCATGCTGACCCTGCAGATGGCCAGCGCCTATCCGACCCGCCTGCGCGCCGCCCTGCCGATCGCGACCTCCGCCCGCCACACCACGCAAAACATCGCCTTCGACGAGATCGGGCGCCAGGCCATCATGGCCGACCCTAACTGGGCCGGCGGCCGCTATCTGGCCGAGGGCAAGGTGCCGCGCCGCGGCCTGGCGGTGGCGCGTATGACCGCACACGTCACCTACCTCTCCGAGCCGGCGCTCTTCGCCAAGTTCGGGCGGCGGCTGCAGGACAGGAAAGAGATCACCTTTGGCTTCGACGCCGATTTCCAGGTGGAAAGCTACCTGCGTCACCAGGGCTCGACCTTCGTCGAGCGCTTTGACGCCAACAGCTACCTCTATATCACCCGCGCCATGGACTACTTCGATCTTGCGGCCGACCACGGCGGCGTCTTGGCGCGTGCCTTCGCCGGCAGCCCGGTGCGCTTCTGCTTGGCCTCCTTCAGCAGCGACTGGCTCTTCCCGACGTCGGAGAGCAAGGCCATCGTGCGTGCGTTGAACGCTGTCGCCGCCGACGTCTCCTTCTTCGAGATCGAGACCGATTCCGGGCACGACGCCTTCCTGCTGAACGAGCCGGAGTTTCTGGAGACGGTGCATGCCTTCCTCAATGCCTGCGCCGAGCAGTCGGGCCTGCCGACGGCGCGCCTGCGCAATGACGTGGCGCTGCATGACCCCGACGCGGACCGCATCTCGTGAAGCCGGTCACCGACACCCCGCTGCTTGCAGCCCTGCGCCCCGATCTGGCCCTGGTGGCGGAGATGGTGGAGCCGGGCAGCCGTGTCCTCGACATCGGCTGCGAGGACGGCGCGCTGCTCGAGGCCTTGGTGCGGGAGAAGGCGGTGACCGGGCGTGGGCTGGAACTCTCGCAAGCCGGCGTGAATGCCAGCGTGCGCCGGGGCTTGTCGGTGATCCAGGGCGATGCCGACCGCGATTTGGCCGACTATCCCGACCAGGCCTTCGACTATGTCGTGCTTTCCCAGACTTTGCCGGCCACGAGGGCGCCGGATCAGGTGCTGGAGGCCTTGGTGCGGATCGGCCAGCGGGCCATCGTCTCCTTCGCCAATTTCGGCTATTGGCGGGTGCGGCTGCACCTCGCGCTGCAGGGCCGCATGCCGATGACCTCGGCCCTCTCGCGGCCTTGGTACGCCACCGACAACATCCACCTCTGCACCATCCGCGACTTCATCACACTCTGCGAGCGCATGGAGATACAGGTGGAACGTGCCCTGTCCCTCGACTCGCACCAGCGCCCGCGCGCGATCATCAGCCGGCGCCATGCCAACATCTTCGGCGAAACCGGGCTCTTTCTGCTGTCCAAGCGCTGACGCCTCGACAGTCTGTGGGTCATTTGCGAAGCTCTTGCCGTCCTTCGATTGTTAGGAGACCCGGCATGCGCCTCTGGCCCAAGACCCTTCTCGCAGGCCTCGTGGCGCTGCCCTTGGCCGCCCTGGCCGAACCCGTCGTGATTAACCCCAAGAGCGCCTTTCCCGAAGGCCCCGTGGTGGTGGGCGACCTGCTCTATTATACGCAGTATGGCGACGGGAAGGTCATGACCTGGGACGGGAAGGCCAATCAGGTCTTCTGGGAACAAGCCGACTGCGGCCCCTCGGCGATCGTCACCTATGGCGAGGGCTTCCTGGTCACCTGCTACGATGCCGGCAGCCTGGTGCTGGTCTCCAAGGCAGGTGAGACGACGAAGACCATCACAGAAGATGCCACTGGCGACAGCCTGCTCGGCCCCAACGACGCGACCGCAGACGGCGCGGGCGGCCTCTACGTCACTGCCTCTGGCCCTTGGGAGAGCGCGCCCATCGTCGGCAAGATCTATCATCTGGATAGCGGCGGCACGCTCACCGCCGTGGCCGACGACCTGCACTATCCCAACGGCATCGCGCGGTCCGGCGATCTGCTCTATGTGGTGGAGAGCGAGGCCGGGCGGGTTGTGACCTTTGCCATTGCTGCCGATGCCAGCCTCTCCGACCGCCGCAGCTTTGTCGTCGTTCGCCAGGTCGACCCAGTCTCGGGCGTCGATGTCTACCCCGATGGGCTGAAGCTGGGGCCGGATGGGAACCTCTACATTGCGCAGTATTCGCTCGGCCGCATCGTCGTGGTGGATAAGCAAGGGAGCTTCGTCAGCGCCATCGATGTCCCATCACCGGCCGCGCCGAATCTTGCCTTTAGCGCCGACGGGAAGACCGTCTACGTCATGGCCGTCGATGACGTGAACAATGCCCCCTACTGGGGCAAGGTCTATAGCCTCGCGCGTTAGTCGTCGTCGCTCTCAGGAGATCGCCATGCTTGCCCGCCTGTTCGTGTTGCCCTCCTTCACCATCGCCCTCCTGGCCGCGCCGGCAACTGCCAGTCCGCAAGACGAGTGCTACGCCCTGCACGATACGCATCCCGCCGCTTCAGCCTGTTTGACGGAACGGGTGAAGGGCACAGAAGGCGCCTTGAAAGCGGCATTGGAGCAGGCCAAGACCAACGCCCAGAAGATGGAAAAAATCACCGATGGCTCGATGAAGGCGGTGGCACCGCTGGAGGCCAGCCAGAAGGCCTTTGAGGCCTATCGCAAAGCCGCCTGCGATGACGCCATCCCACCCATGTGGGGCGGCGGCAGCGGTACCGGCGATGCGGTGGCGGCCTGCACCATCACCCTCAACCGCGCCCGGATCGAGTGGCTGCAGACCAACTATCCGGAGTAGTCAGAGAGAGCGATACAGGGTCGGTCGCTCGTGCTAGGCCAAAAACACTCCCCTCATGCTGAGCCTGTCGAAGCATGTGCAAAAGGGAAGACTGCGCTTGGGACACATCCTTCGACAGGCTCAGGATGAGGTCCCTGCGTGTGGATAGCGCGTTAGTACATCCGTTAGGCGCGTGCTAGCCTGACACCCATACCAGGTCGCAGAAGGTGAAAAGCGTCCAATCCAGGGTCTGGGCCGGCTGACGCTTGCCGGCACGCACCCGGATGCCGCGGGCCTCGCTGCCGAGCAGGCCGGTGGGGGCGAAGTGGCCGTCCACCTCAGCGATCTCCATCCAGCGGTCGAGGTAGCTCTGGTTGGTCGCGCTGCTGAAGCCGTCCAGGATCAAGGCGGCGTGACGGGCGTCGTCGGAGTGCGCCTCGACGATGTCGCGCAGCTCAGCAGAGATCAGGATCTGCTGGCCGCTCTCGAAGGCCTCTGGGAACCAAATGTGGCGGCGCTGGCCAATGAGGCGCTTCCAGGCTGAAGCGGCGAAGCTGTGCGGCGTGAAGCAGATCTTGCCCTCCACCGGTGCGATCTTGATGCAAGGCGTGCCGTGCTGATCCGGCCCGAACCAAGCGGCACTCAGCCCGAAGCGCTGGGTCAGGTAGTCTCTAAGCGTCAGTTGGCGCATCTCGCCGCTTCTCAAGCGCGGTCTCGGCCGCTGCCGTGCTGGGGCGCGCCGCCAGACCAGGCAAGACGCGGACCGCACGCGCGCGCGCCGGCGTGCCGCCGATCAGGCCGAGGACCCGCTTGCGGGCCTCAATGACGATGACGCCGCCGAAACGCGGATAGCAGCGCTGGCCCACCTTCTCCCAGGCGCCGGCGGTGCGCTGCATCCAGGCCCGTTCGCTGGGTGGCAGATAGAGCGAGCGCTGGGCGCTCACCTCCTCGAACAGCATGTCGCTCAAGAGGCGTTCCACCTGCACCCGGCTAAAGGGCCGGCCCCAGCCGAAGGGCGTACGATCCAGACGCGCCCAAAGCCCGCGCCGGTTCGGTACGACGATCAGCAGGCGCCCCTCGGCCTGCAGCACCCGCCAGGCTTCCCGCAGCAGAGCGGCTGGCCGCTCGGCATGTTCCAGCGCATGCACCAGCAAGAGACGGTCGAGGCTGAGGTCGGCCAGAGGCAGGTGCTCTTCTTCCACCAGGCAGCTGCGGTTCGGCCCCTCCGACGGCCAGCCCACAACGCCTTGCGGCGCGGGCATGAGGGCGACCAGCGAGCGGGCTTGTCCGGTCCAGGCCTCGAGAAAAGGCAGGGGGTAGCCATAGCCGGCGATGGTCTGCCCCTCGACCTCTGGCCAGGTTCGGCGCAGCAGGCCGCGCAGCACGCCGCCCGCCGTCTCACCCAGGCGCGAGGCGTAGAAGGCTTCAAGATCGACAACGTCTGACCACATGGCCGCAGCTATAGCGGCTCAGCGCCTGAGAGGCAAAAGCAACGGCTGCTCTCTGCCTGATGCAAAGCACTTGTGCGCCGCGCTTGCGTCCCTTCGTTTCGCGGCAGGCTCTATGTTAAGAAGCGACGTCACTCTTGAGCGCCGCAAGCACATCGCCGCAACAAAGGACCAAATCTCATGGGCCGTTTGCAGATCCACCAGATCCCTGTTCTGGAAGACAACTACGTCTATCTGGTCCGTGAGCCGGAGAGCGATGTGACGGCTGTCATCGACCCAGCCGTCGCTAAGCCGGTCTTGGCGGAGGCCGAGAGGCTGGGCTGGCGCATCACCCACATCCTCAACACCCACCATCACGGCGACCACGTCGGCGGCAACCGCGTCATTCAGGAGGCCACGGGCTGCACCGTCGTCGGTGCCAAGATCGACCGCGCCCGCATCCCCGGCATCGGGGTCGAGGTGGAGGAAGGCGACCGCGTCGCGCTCGGCAAAGCGGAGGCTGAGGTCTTCTTCATCCCCGGCCATACCAGCGGTCACATCGCCTACTGGTTTGCCGAGGACCAGGCGCTCTTCTGCGGCGACACCATCTTCGCGCTGGGCTGCGGCCGCCTGACCGAGGGCACGCCAGAGCAGATGTGGCCTTCGCTCACGAAGCTGCGCCGTCTGCCGGATGAGACCCGGGTCTTCTGCGCGCACGAGTACACGGCTGCCAACTTCGCGTTTGCCCGCACGGTTGAGCAGGACAACGCCGCCCTCATGGCCCGTGGCGAGGCCGTCCTGGCCGCCCGCGCCAAGGGCGAGCGCACCGTACCCTCGCTCCTGGGCGAGGAGAAGGCGACCAACCCCTTCTTACGCGCTGACATCCCCAGCCTGGCGGCCGCTGTGGGCCTCAAGGGCCGCGACCCCGTCACCGTCTTCGCCGAGGTGCGCGGGCGGAAGGACCGTTTCTAAGACAAGGAGAAATCGCCCATGCTGACGCTCACCAAAAGCCCCTCCAGCCCCTTCGTCCGTAAGGCCCGCGTGGTCGCGCTGGAGACCGGTGTCGCTGATCAAGTCACGCTGGTCGATACCGATCCTTGGAACCCGGACGACCCTCTCCCCGACACCAACCCCTTGGGGAAGGTACCGGCGCTGGTTGATGGCGAGGGCCAGGTCTTTGCCGGCTCAACCCTTATCTGCGAGTACCTCGACAGCCTGCATAACGGCCGCAAGGTGATCCCGGAGAGCGGACCGGAGCGCTGGCGGGTCTTGCGTCTACATGCCATGGCCGACGGTGTCATGGAGGCAGCCGTCGCCCGCATCATCGAAGAG
This sequence comes from Pseudomonadota bacterium, assembly GCA_039819325.1. Lineage (GTDB taxonomy): Bacteria > Pseudomonadota > Alphaproteobacteria > Kiloniellales > JACOMY01 > JACOMY01. Next base: position 12,671 of record JBCBSF010000033.1, read on the forward strand.
ATGCGTCGCCCCAAAGAGTTCCTTTGGCCGGGCTGGATCGACCGGCAGACGGCGAAGATCACCCGTACGCTCGATGTGCTGGAGGCAGAGGCTGCGGCCGGAAGGCTGCAGGACCCACCGCTTCTGGGAGAAATCGCCCTGGCCTGCGCCTTGGGCTATCTGGACTTCCGCTTCGCCGTTATCGGCTGGCGCGACGGCCGCCCGGCGCTGACCGCTTGGGCTGAGGGCATGGCCAGCCGTCCCTCCCTGGTCGAGACCAAGCCCTACGCCCCGCAATGAGCCGGGCCAGTGAGGAAGCCCAGGCGTTGATCCAGCGCCTAGGCATGCAGCCCCATCCTGAGGGCGGGCATTTCGTGGAGACCTACCGGGCACCGGCGGGCGAGGGCGAGCGGGCGGCGGTCACCGCCATCTACTTCCTGCTGCAGGTGGGTGAGGTCTCGCACTGGCACCGGGTCGATGCAGTGGAGATCTGGCACTGGTACGCCGGCGCGCCCTTGGTGCTGACCATCTCGGAAAACGGCCACGATGCAGCCGCCCATAACTTAGGCCCAGACTTCAACGCGGGTCAGAAGCCACAGCTCGTGGTGCCGGCCAAGGCCTGGCAGGCGGCGGAGAGCCTGGGGGCCTGGACCCTGGTCGGCTGCACCGTCTCGCCAGGTTTCGAGTTCTCCGGCTTTGAGCTGGCTCCGCCGGATTGGCGGCCAATGCCGCGCCCGGCAGCGGGCTGACTTCTGCTCGGTTGGGGCGGTGCAAAGCGGACTTGCTAGCGTCCCTTTCCACCTGCTTCAACCTCGTCCTGAGCAGCGGGCGTAAGCCCGCACCGGTCGAAGGGCGGGCCCAAAGCTTGGTGCTAACGGCCCGCCTTTCGACGGACGCTCGCTTGCGCTCGCTGCTCAGGACGAGGGGGTGCTCTTGGAAAGTCCAGAGTACTGGAGAAGCAGGTCCCCTCGACCTATGGCTTGCTAGCGGCAGCTTCCAAGCCCGCTAGTACATATGCTGGCCGCCGTTCACCGAGACGGTGGAGCCGGTGATGAAGCTGGCATCGTCGGCGACGAGAAAGAGGACGGTGCGGGCGATGTCGTGGGCGATGCCCAGGCGCTGCACCGGGATCTTGGCGATGATCTTCTCCAGGATCTCCGGCGGCACGGCGCGCACCATGTCGGTGTCGACATAGCCAGGCGCGATCGCGTTCACGGTGATGCCCAGCCGCGCGGTCTCTTGCGCCAGCGCCTTGGTGAAGCCGTGGATGCCGGACTTGGCGGCGGCGTAGTTCACCTGGCCGATCTGCCCGGCCTGGCCGTTGATCGAGCCGATGTTGACGATGCGCCCGAACTTCTGCGCGCGCATGGAATCGATCACATTGCGGCAGACGTTGAAGCAGGAACCGAGGTTGGTGTCGATCACCGCCTGCCAGGCTGCCTGGTCCATGCGGTGCATGGTGGCGTCACGGGTGATGCCGGCGTTGTTGACGACGACTTCGATCGGGCCGTGTTCGCCGGTGATGGCGTCAATGGCCTCCTTACAGGCATCGAAGCTGGAGACGTCGAACTTCTTGGTCTCGATCCCGGTCTCGTCGGTGAAGCGTTTGGCGGCCTCGTCGTTGCCGCCGTAGTTGGCGACGACCCGATAACCGGATTCCTTTAGACTGGTCGCAATCGCGCCGCCGATACCGCGCGTTCCACCGGTTACCAAGGCCAAACGTGCCATGAGAGCCTCCTCCTGGTCCTTTTCTGCTGCCGGACCCAGGTCTCGGGACCAGCTTCTCATTGGATGAAAGCACCGAAGGCCCGGTCAGGCCAAGGCCCTCCTGCACCCCTCGCATGCCCTTTGGGGAATGAACCGGCCTAGTAGGAGACGAGCCAGAGCGATACCAGCTCCCGCTCCAAGGTCTTGGCACGACGCATCCAGCCGCTGGCACCCGGGGGTGCCACCAGCTCGTCGATGTTTAGGGCGGCGTCGTAGCGTTGGCGTTGATTTAGATCAGAGACGAAGAGCGCGAAGCCCAGCGGGCGGCCATCCTTGCTGTCCAGATAGCCGGCATAGGCGCGCGAGAAGTAGATGGTGCCGGTCTTGCCGCGCACCTCCAGCCCCTGGCCGTGCTGGCGGCGCAGGCTGCGCAGCTGCTTTTGCCAGCGCGGCTTCGACATAAGGGCTGGCACGTCTAGCCCGCTGACCCGCAGGCTGTGGCCATAGAGCAGGATGGTGGCCATCTGCCGGGCGGTCATACGCGACTGAGACGTCAGGCCCGAGCCGTTGGCCAGTAAGAGGCCGCGCCAGTCGGCTTGCGGCACCTTGGATCTGAGCCAGTTGGTGATGCGCCGTCCGCTTTCGATCAAAGTCAGCGCCGGGGTGGTGCCATGGCTGGCGGCCATCAGCGCCACCACCTCCGCCGAGAGATTGTTGGAATGGCGCAGGATCAGCCTTACGGCCTCCACAAGCGGCTTGGAGCGGTGCTTGGCCAGCCCGCGGCTGTCGGGCGGCGCAATGCCGGCCTGTGGCTGCGGCAGGGTCACGCCGCGCTGCGCTGCCAGCTGGCGGAAGATGCGCGCGGCGTTCAGCGCCGGCAGCTTCACCGGCACACGCGCCCAGCCCTTGTTCGGCAGTTCCGGCGACAAGAGCCAGCCGTCCCCGTCAGCCGTCAGGTCCGGCAGATAGGGCACCGTCTTGCCGCGAGAGGCAGGCAGCTGGCTGATCCTGACCGCGTCGGCAGTCACCTTGGTCTCGTCGGCGGTCGCAACGGCACCGGCGGCCAGGCTGCCGCTCTGCTGGTCGCGGACCCAGTTCAGGTCCAGCACATTGAAGTTCAAGTTCAAGGCCGAGAGGCCGGGGTTGTAGCCAACCGCGCGCGGCTGACTAGGGTTCAGCTCCGTCATCGCCGGCAAGGCGCTGTCATCGAAGAAGAAGCGCCCATCCACCCGGGTGATCCCGGCGGCCTTCAGCTGGTCAATCAAGGGCAGCAGGTCGTCGTTGGAGAGGAAAGGGTCGCCGCCGCCCTTCAGGTAGAGGTCGCCGATCAGCCGTCCGCCGGTGATACGCCCGCTAGTGAGCAACTGTGTGTCGAAGCGGTGACCGCTGCCCAGCCGCTCTAGCCCGAAGAGGAGGGTCGGCACCTTCTGCAGCGAGGCCGGGATGTAGAGCCGGTCGGCGTTTTGCTCCGAGAGGATCGTTCCATCGCTGAGGTCGAAGACCAGATAGCCCACATCCGCCGCGCTGAAGCCCTGTTCGGCAATGAGTGCAGCAGCCTTGGTCTGCACGGCCTCATCGGCCTGGGCAAGAGGTGCAGTGAGGGCAAGGAGGCCCCACAGCAGGAGAAGAGAGCGCAGTAGCTTTGGCACAGGATCACTCAACCCTAGACGACAGCGTCACACGTAAAACCCGTCCCTCAACGAGCAGGAGTGTGCCACGTGCCGCTGCGCGCTGCCCAGCGGGTGCGACAGAAAAAAGGGCCGCTCGGTCAGGAGCGGCCCCTCTTTCTCGATCAAAGGCGCGTGTGCCTTAGCGCTCCAGACACATGGCGATGCCCATGCCGCCGCCGATGCAGAGGGTCGCCAGGCCCTTCTTGGCGTCGCGCTTGCCCATCTCGTGCAGCAGGGTCACCAGGATGCGCGCACCCGAGGCGCCGATCGGGTGGCCAAGGGCGATGGCGCCGCCGTTGACGTTCACCTTCTCGGGATCCAGGCCCAGCTCCTTCACCACGGCGAGCGCCTGGGCGGCGAAGGCCTCATTGGCCTCGATCAGGTCCAGGTCGCCGAAGTCCCAGCCGGCCTTCTCCAGCGCCTTGCGCGAGGCCGGGATCGGGCCGGTGCCCATGATGGAGGGATCGACGCCGCAGGTGGCCCAAGAGGCGATACGCGCCAGCGGGGTGAGGCCACGCTTCTCGGCATCCGCTGCGCTCATCAGCACCAGGGCGGCGGCACCATCGTTGATGCCGCTGGCGTTGCCGGCGGTCACTGTGCCTTCCTTGTCGAAGGCGGGGCGCAGCTTGGCGAGGCTCTCCGGCGTCACCCCGGCCTTGGGATACTCGTCCGCATCGACGACGATCTCGCTCTTGCGGGTCTTCACCGTGACCGGGACCACCTCCTCCTTGAAGCGGCCCTCCTTCATCGCTGCCTCGGCACGGTTCTGGCTCTGGGCGGCGAAGGCGTCCTGCTCGTCACGGGTCAGCTGCCACTGACGGGCCACGTTCTCGGCGGTGACGCCCATGTGATAGCCGTGGAAGGCGTCCCAGAGGCCGTCCTTGATCATGGTGTCGACCATCTTGGTGTCGCCCATCTTGGTGCCGGCGCGCAGACCCATGGCGTGCGGGGCCTGGCTCATCGACTCCTGACCGCCGGCGACGATGATGCCGGCATCGCCGACCTTGATCGCCTGGTAGCCCAAGGCGACCGTGCGCAAGCCTGAGCCGCAGAGCTGGTTCACCTGAACAGCCGTGGTCTCCTTCGGCACCTCCGCACCCATGGCTGCCTGGCGGGCCGGGTTCTGGCCGGCATTGGCGGTCAGCACCTGGCCGAAGAGCACCTCGTCAACCTCGGAACCGGCGACGGAGGCGCGGCTCAAGGCCTCTTTGATCGCGACCGAGCCAAGGGCCGAGGCCGGCTCGTTGGCAAAGGCACCGTTGAAGCTTCCAACCGGCGTGCGGGCCGCACTCACGATGACGACATCGGACATGGCTTTCTTCCTTCCTGATTTTGGATCTCTGCTATCGGGCCGGGGCTCTTGGCGGCGATGTGGACGCCCAAGCGGCGGGCACCAGCGCCAAGGCACTGCAAACTGTGACGCCCCATACTAGGGTGCGGTGCAGCATAAGGACAAGACCACGCAGTCTAGCGCCTTGATCCAGGTCAAGATTGTGTTGCGTAGCCCTGCGGCGCCAGCCCGCTCCCCCTCCCGGCCACTGGTTGTTTGTTGCTTCGTCACTTTGTGACGATGCGGCGCCAGCCCGCTCCCCCGCCCGACCACCCAAGGCAGTATCCTAAAGGGTGGCCGGGCGGGAGAGCGGGCTGGTGCCGCCGCCATGAGCAGAGCTCATCGCCGCAAGAACTAAATCTGCTGCAAGGCCCAGTCACGCAACGGGCACCAGACTTTTTCCCGCGCGCTACGCCCGACGATCATTCCGATGTGGCCAGCTGCCGGCTCTAGCACCCCGACCTTCGGCAGCCTCTCGGCCAGAGCCTTAGCGCTGGCGGGCGGTACGATGCGGTCGGCGCCGGGCACGATCAGCAGGCTGGGTAGCGAGAGGCTGCCCGGATCCACCGGCTGGCCGGCCAAGCGCCAGAGCCCGCGTGCGGGACGGTTCTCCGCATACCAGCCGAAGAGCAGCTCGCGCGCCACCGGGGCGGCCAGGTCGACGCCGTCGTTCAGCCAGTCCTCCAGCGCCACGAAGGTGCGGGCGGTCTGGCTATCCTGCGGCTGTCCGGCAAAGCTTTGAAACTTCCGCAAGCCCAGCCAGGGGTCGAGCCAGAAGAAGAGGCTTTGCAAGGCATCGACCGGTAAGACGCCCAGCCGGTCCATCATCGGGCCCAGACGCTCGGCCGTTAGCCGCACGGCCTCCGGCGGGACCGAGGGGTCGGCATGGAAGTCCCAAGGGGTGGCAAGCAGAGCCAAGCCCGCGAGCTCTGCTTGTCGCCGTTGCGCCAAGCCCAAGGCCAAAAGACCGCCCAAGCAATAGCCCAGCAAAATGGGTGACTGGCCCGTCGCCGCGCGCACCTGGGTCAGCGCGCCCTCCAGCCGTCCGCAGATGTAGTCGGTGACGGTAAAGGTCCGTTCCACCTCTCCCGGCGCGTCCCAATCCACCAGGAAGGGGCGTAGGCCCTGGCCAGCCAGCCAGCGGCAGAGCCCGACCTCCTCATCCAGATCCAGGATTTCCGCGCGGTTGATCAGCGAGGGCACGGCGAGCAACGGCGGGGCCGCGCTGTCGGGCGCAAAGTCCCATAGTCGCGTGGTGCCCTCCTGCCAAATCAGCTCTGCCCGGCCGGCGGTCCGCTGGTGCGGATGACTGCGGTAGCAGGCCAGACCCTGGGCCACGGCCTCAGCGCGCCGGGCGATTTCTGCATCCAGCGCGTCGGCCAGCTTCGGCAGCTCAGCGCTGGTCAGGTTCTCCCTTTGCTGGGCCAGCAGGTCTTGCAGCGCCGCCGTCGGCGGGTTCCAGCCCTGGGCGATCATCGCCAGACCCGGCTTTGCCGTGTTCCAGGCGCTCGCCGCCATCGCCAGGTGCAGGGCCAGCGGGCGCGGCTGGCGGAGGATCTGCCTCTCTCCTTTCCCTTTCGTCCCGGGCGTCTTGGCCTCTTCTTGCATGCGCTGACGTCTCACTCGCCTGTCTCATGCCCTTAAGCCAGCCCAACAAGGCGCTGTCCAGGGCTTGCTGCAGCTCTGCCTGGTTCTGCTCCCAGGTCTGCAGCAGATCGATGCGCGCGGCGTCCCGGCAGTAGTCGGCCAGACTCTCCTGCCAGGCGTCAAGAAAGGCAGCCGCCAGGGACTCGAGATCGGCTGGCACCTCTTGCGCTTGCGTCTCCTCTTCGTCTTGCCTCTGCTCGCGATCCGCCACGGCGCCCGTTTCTTTCCTTCGCTGCGGCGCAGGCCTCGTGAAATGCGTCCCCGCCAGCGTGATTGACTTCCTGCGCTGCAGTGCACAATATCCGCTTCAAGCGGCTAGGTGTGGCTGTTTTTTCATGAGGTCGAACCTTTGAGTGCTGACAGCAAGCGTGACGCGGCGCCGATCATCATCAAGAAGTACGCGAACCGGCGGTTGTACAACACTGCAACCAGCTCCTACGTCACGCTCGATCATCTCTCGCGGCTGATCCAGGAGGGCGTTGAGTTCGTCGTCCACGACGCCAAGAGCGGCGACGACATCACCCGCAGCGTGCTGACCCAGATTATCGTTGAAGAAGAATCCAAGGGGGAAAACTTGCTTCCCATCTCTTTCCTGCGCCAGCTCATCTCCTTCTACGGCGACAACATGCGGTGGATGGTGCCCCAGTACCTGGAGCACATGTTCCAGAACTTCTCAGAGAACCAGGACCGCATGCGCGGTGCCATGGAAGACGCGATGGGGAACATGTTTCCCTTCGGCAATCTGGAAGAGATGCGCAAGCAGAACATGGCCTTCTTCGAGCAGGCTATGCGGGTTTGGAGCCCCTTTGCCGCCCAGATGACCCCGACCGGGAACAGCAACCCGGCGCCAAAGCCGGCGCCCGCCCCAGCTGACAGTGCGGAGATTGCGCGGCTGCAGTCCGAGCTGAAAGCGCTGCGTGAGCGTGAAGCCGCTGCTGCGGCGCCGGCGGCGCCGGCACCCTCCAGCGATTTCACCACGGCCGCGCCGCCGCCGGCAGCCGCCAACGAGGTTGTGGCAAAGCCTGCGCCAGCGGCCCCAGCCGCCGCGACGCCCAAGCCGGCAACCTCCGCGACTGCCCCGGCCAAGGCGCCGCGCCGCGCGCCTGCAGCAAAGGCCAAAGCCCCCGCTGCCAAGGCAAAACCGGCGGCTGCACCGCGCCGCTCGACAGCCAGCAAGACCGCTGGCACGGCGAGCCCCAAGCCGCGGGCAGCGCGTGCCACGACCGCGCGTAAGGCGCCTGCACCTGCACCGGCCAAGCCGGAGCCCTCCAGCAGTGACGGCGAGGCCAGCGACTAGGGCTAGCCGCCGCCTGCCGAAGGCCGCACTCTGTGTTGAGCATCTGACCATTAAGACTCTGGTCTGCGCATTTTTGGGCTAGACTTGGGCTTTGGCCGCGACGCAGGTTGCGGTCCAAATCCCAAAGAAACAGCCGAAAGTGCGAGCTCCGCATGACGACCAGCCCTACTCCCGACAGCTTTGCGTCCCTGCTGGCCGCACGCCGCTCCGACCGTCCGGCCTTGCTGGCCCCGGACCGGCCGCCCTTGAGCTATGCCGGCCTGGATGATCTGGCGGCTACCTGCCGGGCGCAGCTGGCGGCCCAAGGCGTTGGCCGCGGCGACCGCGTTGCCATCGTGCTGCCGAATGGGCCGGAGATGGCGGCCGCCTTTCTGGCCGTGGGTAGCGGGGCTACCACCTGCCCGCTCAATCCAGCCTACCGCCACGACGAGTTCGCCTTCTATCTGGAAGACCTGAACGCCAAGGCTCTGGTGCTGCCGGCGGGCTCCGATAGCCCCGCTGCGGCTGCAGCGAAGGAGCGTGGCATCGCGCTCTTGGAGCTATCGCACGACGAGACCGCAGCCGCCGGGACCTTCACCCTCTCGCCTGCGGGTGAACCGGCCGACGCGCCGGTCACTGAAAGCGCCTCCGAGCGGCAGGATCTGGCGCTGATCTTGCACACATCTGGCACCACGTCGCGGCCGAAGATCGTGCCGCTGAGCCAAGCCAACCTATTGGCCTCGGCCAGCAACATCGGAAATGCCTTGGCGCTGACGGCGGAGGACCGCTGCCTCAACGTCATGCCGCTCTTCCACATTCATGGGCTGATCGCGGCGGTTCTCTCGTCGCTCTTCGCCGGTGGCTCCATCGTCTGCACGCCGGGCTTCAACGCGCTGCGCTTCATGAGCTGGTTGGAGGCGACGAAGCCCAGCTGGTACACCGCCGTGCCAACCATGCACCAAGCCATCCTGGCGCGCGGCAAGCGCCAGCCCGACGCAGCCAAGGCCGCGGGCCTGCGCTTCATCCGCTCCTCCTCCGCCTCTTTGCCGCCGCAGGTCATGCAAGAGGTCGAGGCGCTCTTCGGCTGCCCGGTCATCGAGTCCTACGGCATGACCGAGGCCAGCCACCAGATGGCCAGCAACGCCCTGCCGCCAGGCCAGCGCAAGCCGGGATCCGTCGGCCTGCCCGCCGGGCCCGAGGTCGCGCTCCTGACCGAGGCCGGCGAGGTGACCAGTTTAGCCGCCGTCGTTGGTGAGGTGATCATCCGCGGCGCCAACGTCACCGCGGGCTATGAGAGCAATCCCAAAGCCAATGCCGAGGGTTTCTTGCAGGACGAGGGCGGGGCCTGGTTCCGCACCGGCGACCAGGGCACATTCGATGCCGACGGCTACCTGACCATCACCGGGCGGCTGAAGGAGATCATCAATCGCGGCGGCGAAAAAGTTTCCCCGCGGGAGGTGGACGAGGTGCTGCTCGACCACGCTGCCGTCGCCCAGGCCGTGACCTTTGCCATGCCGCACTCCAAGCTGGGGGAAGAGGTAGCAGCCGCTGTGGTGCTGGCCGAAGGCGAAGCCCTAGAGGAAGCAGCTCTCAAAGAGTTCCTCGCTGCGCGGCTGGCCGATTTTAAAGTGCCGCGAAAAATCATCTTTTTAGACGAGATCCCCAAGGGCCCGACCGGCAAGCTGCAGCGTATCGGCTTGGCCGACAAGTTGGGGCTGGGAGCGAAGGCATGAAGATCGCGATCTACGGCGCAGGCGCCATCGGCGGCCTCTTGGGTTTTCACCTCGCTGACAAGGGCGCGGACGTCACGCTTATCGCCCGCGGCCCGCACTTGGCCGCTATGCAGGCTAACGGCCTGACCCTGATCGATGAGGAGGGAGAGCGCAGCACGGCGGTCACGGCCGTCCAGGATCCAGCCGAGGCTGGCCCGCAGGACTATGTGCTGATCACGCTGAAGGCCACCGGCGTCGCCAGCATTGCCGAACCCATGCAGCCGCTCTTGGGGCCAGAGACCTGCGTTGTGACCGCGCAGAACGGCATTCCCTGGTGGTACTTCTATAGCCTGGACGGAGAGTACCGCGACCGGCGCATCGAATCGGTCGATCCCGGCGGCCGCCTTTGGGATCTGATCCCGCCGGAACGCTGCCTCGGCTGCGTCGTCTACCCGGCGGCCGAGATCGAGCGGCCGGGTGTGGTGCGCCACGTCTACGGCAACCGCTTCATGCTGGGCGAGCCCGATGGCAGCAAGTCAGAGCGTGCGCAGGCTATCTCAAAGGCCTTGAACGCGTCCGGCATGAAGGCGCCGGTGCGCCCGCGTATCCGCGACGACCTCTGGCTGAAGCTCTGGGGCAATCTTTCCTTCAACCCGCTCTCTGCCTTGACCGGTGCGACCTTGGAGCAGATGGCGGGTGATCCGGGTGTGCATGCCGTGGCGGCCGCCATGATGACCGAGGCTAAGGCTGTAGGCGAGGCCTTGGGCGTGCGCTACAGCGTCGATGTGGAGACCCGCATCAGCTGGGCAGCCGACGTCGGCGCGCACAAGACCTCCATGCTGCAGGATCTAGAGCGCGGACGGCCGATGGAGATCGACGCACTGGTGACGGCGGTCGCCGAACTGGGCGACGTCGCCGGCATCGACACGCCGGCCATCGACACGGTGCTGGCTCTTGTCCGCCAACGCGCCCGCTTGGCCGGCTGCTACGAGGGGTGAGTGGGCCGGCGCCGTCGTTGACGGCAGCCAGCGAATAGCTAACTCCGCTGCTGCAGTGAGAAGCGGCCGCCGCGGCGGTACTTGTCGAGATAGGTCGGTAGAATCCCGGCAATGGCCTGGGGCGTCATGTCCAAGGCCTCGAAGCCCAGCGCCTCCGGCGAGACCACGTTATCGACCTTCAAGAGCTTCACCTGATCACGCGTTAGGGGCGGGACCGGTAGCAGTTCCAGGAAATGCGCCTGCAGGGCGGCGAGGCCGCTGGGCAGGTTTATCAGCGCCCGCTTGCGGCCGATCTCGGCCAGCAGCAGCTGCATCAGCTCCTTGAAGCTGTAGACCTGCGGCCCGCCCAGTTCATAGGTCTTGCCGGCGTGGCCCGGGTCCAACAGGACCTTGGCAATGGCTTCTGCCACATCGCCGACATAGACCGGCTGAAAGCGGGTGGTCCCGCCGCCGATCAGCGGCAGAGCCGGGGCGATCTGCGTCATCGCGGCGAAGCGGTTGAAGAAATCGTCTTCCGGTCCGATCACGATGCTGGGGCGGATGATGGTGGCCTCTGGAAAGGCGGCCAGAACGGCTGCTTCGCCGGCGGCCTTGCTGCGGGCGTACTTGGCGGCTGCCTTGGAGTCGGCGCCGATCGCGGAGACTTGAACCAGGCTCTGCACACCAGCGGTCTTAGCGGCCGCGGCGACGCGCTGCGCGCCCTCCACATGCACCGCCTGGAAGCTGCGCTTGCCCCGCTCGTAGAGAATGCCGACGAAGTTCACCACGGCATCCGCGCCTTCGACAGCGATGGCGACAGAGGCGTCGTTTTGCACGCTGGCAGGGATTGGTGTGATCTGGCCGACGTCGCCCAAGGGCTTCAAGAAGGCGGCACGATCGGGATGGCGGACGGCCACCCGGATGATGTGGCCCTGGCGCGCCAGGTGGCGGACCAGGTAGCGGCCGATGAACCCCGAGCCGCCGAAGAGTGTCACCACCTTTGTCCCCATGTCAGCCTTCCTCTCGCATCTGCGAAGCTCCTGGCCTATACCAGGGCGCGGTACCCGCGAACAAGCGCCAGCCCCCACGTGATCATTCCAGGGAGTAGCGCAAGAGAGCGCAGCTTGTGTGCCCCGCATTGCGCCGCAGCCCCTCTCGCGCTCCCTCTTGTTTCTACGGTCTTCGCCTGGAGAGAGATGACATGACCTATCACCTACATCAGGGCGACCTGCCGGCCTCTCTGGATTTAGGGCCGCTGGTTGCCGTCGATAGCGAGACCATGGGCCTGATCCTGGGCCGCGACCGCCTCTGCCTGGTGCAGCTCTCCAGCGGCGATGGCGAGGCGCATCTGGTGCAGATCGCCCAGGGCCAGCGCGAGGCACCGCGCCTGGCAGCCCTGATGGCCGATCCGAATGTCACCAAGCTCTTCCACTATGCCCGCTTCGACGTGGCCATGATCGGCGACCATCTGGGCGCCTGGCCGCAGCCGATCTATTGCACCAAGATTGCCTCTAAGCTGGCGCGCACCTACACCGACCGCCACGGTCTTAAGGACCTCTGCCGCGAGCTCTTGGGTGTCGATCTGTCCAAACAGCAGCAGTCCTCCGACTGGGGGGCGTCGGACTTGAGCGACGAGCAGCTGCGCTACGCAGCCTCCGATGTGCTCTATCTGCATGCCTTGAAGGCGAAGCTGGACACCATGTTGCAGAGAGAAGGGCGTCAGGAGTTGGCAAAGGCGACCTTTGACTTCCTGCCGACCCGGGCTCGACTCGACCTGCTTGGTTGGGCCGACATGGATGTTCTGGCACACTAAAGCGTAGACTTGATGACGATGTCGCGTGACGCGCGCGTCCTGGGGAGCGAAGTGACTATGCAAGCTGGTCAAGGGATGGCGGCCGTGACACCGCAGGCTGAGGAGTCTCAGATCCTGGAGCGTGACGCTCTGGCGTCCGCCAAGCGGGTCTTGCAGCTAGAGGCCGACGCCCTCCTGGCGCTCGAGAAACAGCTGGATTCCTGCCTGGTCGATGCGATGAACGCCATCTTGGGTGTATCAGGCCGCGTCATCGTCACTGGCATGGGCAAGAGTGGCCACATAGCTCGCAAGATCGCGGCCACCCTGGCCTCGACCGGCACGCCGGCGCTTTTTGTGCACCCGGGCGAGGCGAGCCATGGCGACTTGGGCATGGTGGCGCGTGAAGATGCCGTCCTGGCCCTCTCCAACTCCGGTAACACGGCGGAGCTGAGCGACATCGTCGCCTATACGCGCCGTTTCCAGATCCCGCTGATCGCCATGACCAGCGGCGCCACCAGCCAGCTGGCCGAGCAGTCGGATGTCTGCTTGCTGCTTGCCAAGGCGCCGGAGGCCTGTCCACTGGGCCTGGCGCCCACCACCTCCACCACCATGATGCTGGCGCTGGGTGACGCCCTAGCCGTCGGCCTGCTCGAGCGCCGCGGCTTTTCGCAAGACGACTTCAAGGTCTATCACCCCGGCGGCAGCCTGGGGACCATGCTGCTGCGCGTCTCCGAGCTGATGCATGGCGAAGACAGCCTGCCGCTTTGCCTGCCGCATACGGCGATGCCTTCGGCGATCAAAATCATGACCAGCAAGCAGTTTGGCTGCGTCGGCGTGGTCGATGATCACGGCAAGCTGGTGGGGGTCATGACCGACGGTGACCTGCGGCGCAACCTGGATCGCTCGCTGGCACAGGAGACGGTGGGCGACGTCATGACGAAGGCGCCCAAGACCATCCGCGCCCGCGCGCTCGCGGCGGAAGCCCTGCAGATGATGGACGCCAACAAGATTACCGTGCTCTTCGTCGTCGACGAGGGCCGGCCGGTTGGCTTGATCCAGCTCTATGATTGCCTGCGGGCAGGTGTGGTCTAGGCCGACCCAGCCCCGCATGAGCAGTTTCCTGACCTTCCCCAATGGACGCAGCCTGGAGCGCGGGCAGAGTGCTACGGGCGCGGCAGCGCCGCCCCGCTGGTCCAAGGGCAGTGGCTACTCGCGGCTGGTGCAGGTCTTGCGTTTGGCGCTGCCGGTCTTGGCGGTCCTCTTGTTCTTAACCGTTGCCCTTTGGCGAGACCTGATACCCAATCCACAGCTCATCGGGTTGGAGGATTCGGCGCTGCCTGCCAGCGAGGTTGACGAACTGACCATGATCAAGCCGCGCTTCGACGGTTTGGACGAGGACGGTCAGCCCTACACCCTCACAGCTTTGCGCGCCAATCAGCTGAATGAGGACGGCGATGTCATCTTTCTGGAGAGCCCGGCGGCTGACATCACTCTAACCTCAGGCCGCTGGGTTGCGATCTCCGCCACCGGCGGAACCTATTTCCGTGAAGAGGAACGGTTGCACCTTGAGGGTCAGGTGTCACTCTTCCAAGACGACGGCTATGAGCTGGAAACCTCTGCGGCCACTATCAATTTTGCCAGCGGTCTGGTGGATAGCGACGCCGCGGTGGCAGGTCATGGACCGCGCGGGGAAATGCAGGCCGAAGGACTGACGGTTGCTGAGCAAGGCGACTTGGTCGAGCTGAAGGGCCAATCACGGGTGTTGCTCTTACCCCAGACAGCAGGCAACGGCAGCCTATGAGCACCTGGCGACCGGTCCTTGCGGCCCTCATTCTCACCTCTCTGCTAACGCCGCCTGCCTCGGCTCAGGTCGCCAGCTTCGGTGATGAGGACCAGCCGCTGGAGATCCTGGCCGATCAAGGGATCGAGTGGCGCCGGGACGAGCGGCTTTACATCGCGCGTGGCAATGCGGTCGCCACGCAGGGCGACGTCTCTGTGCGCGCCGATCTCTTGCGGGCGCGCTACAGCGGGGCCGGCGACAGCGGTGACATCACCCAGATCGAGGCCGTGGGCAATGTCCGCATCACCTCTCCTGATGCGCAGGTCTTTGGGCAGCGGGGAACCTACGACGTGCCACGTGACGTCATGCGGATGACCGGCGAAGGCCTGCGGCTCGAATCGGCGGAGGACGTGGTGACCGCCGAAGACAGCTTGGAGTATCGTCCAAGTGAGCGTCTGGCGATTGCCCGGGGCCGGGCGCAGGTGGAGCGCTTCGACCGGGCGGCCGGCACCAGCAATCTGCTGCGCGCAGACGTTCTGGAAGCGACCTTCGCGGAAGGCGGCCAAGCCTTGGAGGTCGTCGATGCGACCGACAATGTGGAGGTCCTGACCCCTTGCGAGTACGTTGCTGCCGACCGCGGCCGCTACTTGGTCGCCGAACAACTGGCGACCATGGAAGGGAATGTGCGCATCACCAGGGGCAGCAATCAGCTGAACGGCGAACAAGCGGTCGTTAACCTGGAGACGGGGATCTCACGCCTGACCGGTGGGCGGGTATCCGGTTTGCTGGTGCCGGACAGCAGGACAGAGGCGACGAACGATGAGTGCCGTTGAGCAGCGTGACGGGCCGGCACTTGAGGTGGTGCCGCAGGCCGCAGGCCTCGCGGCCTCCGAACTCGGCAAGTCCTTCCGCAAGCGCCCAGTCCTACGTTCCATCTCGCTCAATGTGAAGCGCGGTGAGGCGGTGGGTCTCTTGGGGCCGAACGGGGCGGGCAAGACCACCTGTTTCTACATGATCACCGGCTTGCTGCGCCCGGACTACGGCTGGATCACGCTGGACGGCCAGGACATCACCGACCTGCCCATGTACCGCCGCGCCCGTCTCGGCGTCGGCTACTTGCCGCAAGAGGCTTCCATCTTCCGAGGGCTGACTGTGGAACGGAACATCCGCGCCGTCTTGGAGGTGGTGGAGCCGGACCGGGCCAAGCGCGAGGCCGCACTGGATGAACTGCTCGCAGAATTCTCCATAACACACTTGCGTCGAACGCCAGCACTGGCGCTCTCCGGTGGCGAGCGACGACGGGTTGAAATTGCCCGCGCGCTGGCCTCCAGGCCCAGTTTCATGCTCTTGGACGAGCCCTTGGCAGGCATCGATCCCATCGCCGTCGCCGAAATCCGCGATCTGGTCTCACACCTGAAGCACCGCGGGATCGGCGTCCTCATCACCGACCACAATGTGCGCGATACCCTGGAGATCATCGACCGCGCCTACATCATCCATGGCGGCCAGGTCTTGATGGAAGGCGTCCCCGATGAGATCGTAGCCAGCGAGGATGTTCGCCGCGTCTATCTCGGCGAGGGCTTCAGCCGCTAGCAAGGTCGTATCGGGGGGGGCGAGGGCAGGGTATGGCGTTGAAGACCCGCCTCAACCTGACGCAGTCGCAAAGCCTGGCACTGACGCCGGCCTTGCGCGCCTCGATCCAGCTGCTCCAGCTCTCCGCCTCCGATCTCGAAGCCTTCGTCGAAGCCAAGCTGGAGGAGAACCCCTTCCTTGAGCGCCTGGAAGGACCCTCCGGCGCTGGTAGGCTGGCGTCCAGCCAGGCTGCGGTCGATGGCCTCGCGGCGACGGCAGCCGACAAGCCCTCTTTGACACAGCATCTCCTGAACCAGATCGCCTTGAGCTTTGTGGGCCTGCAAGAGCGTGCCGTCGCCCTGACCCTGCTGGAGGAGCTGGATGAGAGCGGCTATCTGACCGGCGACTGGGTAGACCTGGCCCAACGTCTCGACCCGTTGGCGGAAGGCCGAGGGTCTGCCCGGCCCGAGGCCGTCCTTAAGCGGCTGCAGGCGCTGGAGCCCAGTGGTGTCTTTGCCCGTTCACTGGCCGAGTGCTTGGCGCTGCAAGTGGCTGCCAAGGGTTGGATGGATCCTTTGTTCCGCCAGCTCTTGGACCGCTTAGACCTACTGGCGCGCAGCGGCCCCTCTGCCTTGGCGGAAGCCTTGGGTGTTGCGCCGGATCGCCTAGCCTCCTATCTGGACCGTCTGCGCAGCCTTGACCCCAAACCGGGGCTGGGGTGGCAGGACGAGGCCCCGCCGCCGCGAATTCCCGACCTGCTGGTAACACCGGCTGGACGGGGCTTTCAGGTGACGATCAACCCCGAAGGCCTCTCCCGCGTTGGTCTGGACCGGGCCGCCCGTGCGCACCTGCTGCCACGCCTGCGCAAGCCGGAAGAACGCCGCTACGCCAGCGAGCGTCTGCAAGAGGTCTCCTGGCTACGCCGTGCCTTGGAGCGCCGCTACGAGACCCTGCTGCTGGTCGGGGACACGCTGGTAGCCCAACAGGCCGCCTTTTTTCGGCAAGGCGCGGCCGGGCTGAAGCCGCTCACGCGCAGAACCCTGGCCGAACAGCTGGATCTCTCAGAGGCCACCATCAGCCGCGTCGTCGCCAACAAGTACCTGGCCTCTCCACGCGGGATCGAGCCTTTGAAACGCTTCTTCAGCGCCGGCCTGGGAGAGACAGGGACCGTCAGCGCCGCCGCCGCCCAAGCGCGCCTGCAAGAGCTGGTCGCCAACGAGCCCAGCAATCGGCCGCTCAGTGACCAGGCCTTGGCGACGCGGCTGAGCGAAGGGGGCTGGCCGGTGGCAAGGCGCACTGTGGCCAAGTACCGGACTCTGCTGCGGATCCCAGCGGCGGCAGAGCGGCGGCGGGCGCCTGCTGAGCAACCGAAGGTGTGACCCAAGGCTGCAAAAAGACAAAGAAAATCAGACTATTGTCAGTCAGCTGTGGGTGATTTGTCCACAGGATGGGCCTCGCTTGACAGGGACCTTGCGCCTGAGTAGCTTCCCGCCCTCGCTGACCGCGGCTAGTCCGATAGGATACCGATGAAAGTTCGGGCGATCGCGACTGTGAGCGCCCATATCTAAAGACTGACGGCCTCAAGAGCGCCTGCCACGGCACGAGTCGACGCATAACGGGACGGCACTTCAGACCGTCGGGTGTTTTGGTGTTTGTAACAGTTGTGAAGTTAAGACCATGCAGTTGACCGTGACCGGTAAGCAGATGGATGTTGGCGATGCCTTTCGCGAGCACATCGACGAAAAGCTAAACCACATTCTTGAGAAGTATTTTGGCGATGCCATCGATGTTTCGGTGACGGTCGCCCGCGATGCCTCTGGATACCGCACAACGATTGCCGCGCATGTCGGGAAGCACGTGGAGGTCTTCGCCGACGGTACCGGCCACGATCCCTATCCCGCTTTCGATTCGGCAGCAGAGCATCTGTCGAAGCGTCTGCGGCGCAACAAGCGCAGGCTGCGCGATCATCACAAGACGCCGCTGGAGAGCCTGAGCGCGCCGGCCTTCGTACTGAGTGCGGAGGAGGACGATGAGGACCTGGAGCCGATTGAGGGCGCAGAAGGTGAGGACTCGCCGCCCGTCGTCGCGGAACTGACGGCGCAGATCGCGCTTCTGACGGTAAGCCAGGCGGTCATGCGCTTGGACCTGATGCAAGACCCGGCCTTGCTCTTCAAGAATCGGGCACATGGCGGATTGAACATGGTCTATCGCCGCCATGATGGTACAATCGGCTGGATAGACCCGCAGAATTTGGCGTGAGGACCGATATGCGGTCTTTGGACGGCAGGTAACGGCAAGGGCCAAGAGAGCTCGTCCGTTTGAACGAAGCAGGGGTATCGACCCCCTTTGAGGCAGGAAGAGGGATCGGGTGCGCCGGTCGGTAGCGCCTTTCTCGAGTGGCAACTCTCTAATTGAGAACGAGGTCTTGTAGACAATGAACATGGCTGACTTCATGTCGCCGCAAGGCGTGGTTCAAGGACTGCGTGTGTCGAGCAAGAAGCAAGCACTGCAGGAGCTGTCGCGCCGCGCCGCCCAGGTGACCGGTGAGGGCGAGCGTTCGATCTTCGAGGTCCTGCTGGTGCGCGAGCGTCTGGGCACCACCGGCGTCGGCCACGGCGTCGCCATTCCGCACGGCAAGCTGGAAAAGCTGGATCGGCTGCATATCCTCTTCGCGCACCTGGCTGAGCCGATCGATTTCGATGCGATCGACGAACAGCCGGTCGATCTGCTCTGTCTGCTCTTGGCGCCGCAGTCGGCAGGTGCCGATCATCTAAAGGCTTTGGCCCAGGTTTCGCGACTGCTGCGCGACCGTACCGTGTGCGAGAAGCTGCGCGGCGCGGCCAATGCCGATGCGATCTACGCCCTTCTGACGGACATTCCCTCCAGCCACGCAGCTTGAACGGCGGCAGGTGCGAGAAGGGCGGGACCATGGCCGTGGTCCTGCCCTTTCGTACTGTGCAGTTTGGCCAAGGAGCGAGGCGTTGGCCGAGCGCGGCATGCAGGTCGAAACGGTGACACTCTGGCGCTGGTTTTGCCCAGAGCGGGTTGCCTTCGTCTTGGCTCACGTCACCCACTCTAGACCTTTGTTAGGTAAGCAAGTCGTCGCCGCGGGGCGATTCACCCTCGCTCGGGATTTGCTCTAGAAGGCTGGAGCCTCAAGAAGAAACGCTCTGTCCAGCGGGCAAGACAGGCCTGACGTCGACGGCCGTCGGCAGCGCTGGAGGGCCGTCAAGCCAAGGTCTATCCGCGCCGCTTGGTGTCTATCGACGAGATCTGCGTCACGCCGGCTCCTGTTGGGTTACGCAGTGGATGCCGCCACCGTTTTCGTAGATGCGGTCGACCTCCAGGGTGACCACCTTGCGGCCAGGGAAGAGCGTGGCGAAGCTCTCCATGGCGAAGGCGTCGGCCTTCTTGTCGCCGAAATGCGGCGTGTAGACCGCGCCGTTCCCTACGTAGAAATTGGCATAGCTGGTGAAAAAGTCTGGATGCGTCGAACGGGCGGTGGTGGCGCTCGGGACTTCGACGATCTCGAAAGGGCGGCCGCGGGCGTCTGTCGTCTTGGAGAGGATCTGCTTCGACTCGGCCAGCACGCGACCCCAGTACGAGCGGTCGCCGGGAAAGCCGCTGGTCATGATAAGGCCGGGCCGGATGATGCGGATGGAGCCGTCGATGTGGCCGTCGGTGATCTCTTGCCCCGCAACCCCCGGCAACCAGATGACCTTCTCCACGCCGAGACCGGCCTTCAGCGCTGCCTCGATCTCGGCCTTGCTCTTGCCGGGATTGCGGTTGTCGTTGATCCAGCAGCTGTCGGTCAGCAACAAGGTGCCTTGGCCATCGAACTCGATGCCGCCGCCTTCGCCGCAAATCCCGGAATCGAAGATCGGCCGCTCCAAGACACGGGCGATAGCGGGGGCCACCTGGCTGTCCAGCGCATGGCGCTCTTTGCCGCCCCAGCCGTTGAAGTTGAGGTTGAGGAGCGCTCGGCGCCCGTCTGCCGCGTTCAAGAAGATCGGCCCCGTATCGCGCGCCCACATGTCGTCTGTCGGCACGTCCAAGAGGGTGACCTTGGGACCAACCAGGCCGCGGGCCAGGCTCTGCTGCTCCGCCGGGACCAGCAGGGTCACGGGCTCGTTCTCGGCGATCGCGGCGGCGAGGCGGGCCAGCGTGACCTGCACCTCCTCAAAATAGGCAACGCCGGCGCGGTAGATGGCCGGGGTCGAGGGCCAGCACATCCAGGTGCGGGCGTGCGGTGCCTCTTCGGCGGGGGCAAAGAAGCCCTGTTCGGCTGGGGTCATGTCATCTCTCATCGAAAGTCGGGCGTCACCTCTTCAAGGAAACAGGACCAGAGGCGATCTTGCATCCTCTTTCTTTCCCTAGTCCGCGACCAAGGTGCGGGACAAGAAACTAATTTCATTTTTCGACCTTCCCTTCTCTTCTTCAAACGCTTGTGTGAGTTCTCAACAGCAGCTTTACTTGCAGGAGCAAGGGACGGATTTCTGGGAGATCAGCCATGCCCACGGTCGCCAAGCAGTCTCAGCGCGCTCCCAGATCCAAACCCAAGGCGCTGTCGCGGCGCCGGCTCGAGGCGCCGCGGGACATCCTAGCGGCGGCGCACGACCACGCGGTGCTAAGTGACGACGGTCAGCAACTGGCGATCCCGTCGAAAGCGGGCGTAACCCTGTTGGATCTCTCAGGAGGTGAGACCCGCTGCTATCCGCGAGAGATTCCGCTGCCAAGCCTGGTCGACCGGGTCGTGCTGGGCCCCGATGGCGCCGTCTTTGCCCTGTGCACCACAGGCGGACAGGCTTCAGTGCATCGGGTTGGCGAGACAGATGCTACTTGCCTGCTGAACCTCCCCTTGCCGGTCCGTGATCTGGTGGCGACGCGCGATAGCCTGGTGGTCGCAACGGCGGCGGAGGGACTGGAGCAGGCGGCGGTTTGGACCTTCGACCGCGAGTCCGGTCGGCTGCAGGAGAAGGAGCCGCTGCGCCGGCCGGCACGGCTGCGCCGGGTCGGGCGGGACGCAATCCTGATCCGAGAGGGCGGCACGGGCAGCATGCGCTACGTCGATCCGCGCCAGCGCCAGAGCGCTTGCGATCCCAACAGCCCGCCTGGACGGGATCCCAGGGAGGGGCGCCCCTCCGGCGATCCGGAGCCCAACAGGCCACCGGACCGTGGAAAGCCTTGTGGTTGCCATGCACCCTGCGGCCCCGGTCCGCAACCTCCTCAAGGGCAGCCCGACCCCAACCGACCGCCGCCGCGTAGGCCGGTGCCGCCGACCAACAGCTGCGTGCCCGGTGAGGATGGCGAGGGCGATGGCTGTTTGATCTACGTCCGCGTCGGCAGCTCCGTCGTGGTCCGCAACATCTGCACGCCTGGCCAGGATGCCTGCGGCCAAGAGCTGGGCTTTCAGGTCGCCCGCTTGCATAAGGCCGGGCGCGCTCTGGCCGCAGTCTCCGAGGATGGCCGCGATCTGGCTTTGCTGGCACAGGAAACTTTGCAGCCGCTTGCCAGCCTGTCCTTGCCGTCTGGCGCGACGCCGCTCTTCGCGCGGGACAGCGATGCCTTCTTGATGCTGGAGGCCGATGGCAGCTTGGAGGTCTTCGACCCCACGCCCTTCCTGCCTGATCTGGAGCTTGACCTACAGACCGACACCGGCGGCCTGGTCGTCTACGAGAGCACGGAGTCGCCGCTGAACTGGGAACGCGGTGGGGTGCAGGTTGATCCGGTCAAGGTGCTGGTGGTGCCCGTGATGGAGCCGGGGCAGGGCGCCTTCCAAGGCAGTCCTTTGGAGTACTTTGCCCACATCGACTTCGACACCTCCTTCAATCTGGTGCGCGACTACTACCGTGAGGTCTCCTACTCCGATGCAGGCCGGGAAGCATTCGACCTGGACATCAGCTTCGAGATCTTTGGACGCGATACGGATGCTGTCTACGCGGGCCCCCCGGTGCTGCTTGACGAACCTTTCCGCGAGTACTGGAACCTGGGCTATATCCCCGGTGGCGTCAGAGCAGAATCCACCTTGCCGACCGGCAGCACCCTGGCCTTCGATGGCGACGAGCGGCTGACCCTCGAGACGGTGACGGCCGTCTCCAGCGCCAATGGTGAGATCGAGGTCGCCTGCCCAGCAGCCACCTTCCGCGTGAACATTCCAGCGAGCAGTAGCGGCTATGTGCTGGACTTCGGCGGGCCTGGAGCACCGCTGCGGACCTTCTCGCTCGCCGGCACCGACCGCATGGGCAACCCCTTTAGCGTTCTTGCCACCAGCGCATCGCTGAGTACGCCGGAGACCGTCACTATCCCTAAGCGGGAAGACGTTCGAGATGCTCTCGAGACGCTGGCCGACCTCTTGGAAGAGATGCTGCCCAGCAGCGGCAACCCGCTCGGCGCGCCTCGGCTCTACTGGCATGACGAGGAGGAGGGCTGGGGGCAGCTCAGCGTCAGCTTCTTCTTTACCGGCAACGGTGGCAGCCCGCAGGTCGACATCGTCGACTTCGCCAACCTCTTCCAGCCGGGCGAGTTCGATGAGCTGGTCGAGATCGCGCCGCTCTTCGACATGAGCACCAGTGCCGGCGAGGAGGATTTCGCCGACTACCTCTCCATCAGCCTGGCCCAAGCCATGGCGTCGGAAGCAGGTGTCTTCGATCCGGCTAGGGGCATCATTGATCTCGGCATCTTTCAAGAGCCGCTAGTCTCCGTCGACGGCGCGGATCTCACCGTCACCATCTGGCTGGCGCCCGATTATGCCTATTCCCTCGACAAGGACAGTGGCGAGGACGACGAGCGGTCCCGGATCGAAATCGCGGATCAGACTGGCCTCGCAAAGATCGGCATGACCAACGCCACGCCACTGATTGGTGAGAACACCAAGCTCAGTGGTAGCGGCCGGCCGACGGTCAAGGATGCCAACCTGCTCTTCGACACGATCTTCACGCGGATGATAGACGCCATCGTTGCCCAAGGGCCCGAGGACGAGCAGACCCGCATCGACCTGGCCAACAGCTTCTTCAACAGCGATGGGCTGGACGACACTGCCTGTGCGGAGCAAGGCTTGCACCACCTCTTCCTCTTCATTCCCGTCTACGCGCGGCCTGGCGCCTATGGGCCACCGCGAGACCCGGATATCGATGAAGATCTGGTCGCAGCACCCGGTGTCCGCGGCCTCAGGGCCTTTGCCAAGTCGACGATCAACTTGAATGACGATCCCGCAGACTATGGGGATCCAGCGCTCAACCGGCAGATCAAGGCCAAGCACATCTCCCGCGCCCGCGGTAAGACCTTCACCCGCATGCGCTTCGGCACGCCGGCAGATCCCACCTTGCACATCGACGATGCAGGCGTGATCGCGCACGAGTTCGGCCATGCGCTCCTAAGCTGGGTCGATCACTACCGCCAGGGGGAGGACCGCGCCGAACTGCAGGGCTTCTACGCCCGCGACTATGACCTCATGGCCTCAACCTCGACTGGACTGCCGCACTTCTCAAGCTATCACAAGCTGGCTGGCGGCTGGCTGGGTCCTGGCTCCATCATCGATTTCCAGCGCCCACCGGATGGCCAGCCCATCACGCGGGAGATCGTGCTGGTCCATCTGGAAGGCTGGGACCCAGCCAACCGCACGCCCCTCTTCGACATCGCCCGCAACCGCCTGGGCGCGGATGATCTGGAGATCGGCGCGGCCGCGCTCTTCCGCCTCGGTGCCAACAGCACACAGTTCAATCTACTGGAGCTGCGCGCCCCCGGCCCCCGTTTCTCCCAAAGCATCGCCACGCCGCGGCTGGTCATGCTGAACGCCATCGATCCGCGTGACACCACCCGCTATGGCCTCGGTCTCGATGACCCCACGACGCCAGAGGATGAAGGCGCCTCAGCCGACAGCGCGCTCTCGCGCTACCGCCGCCACCTGCACCTGATCGACGACTCTGTGGAGGTGAGCGAGGCTGCAGGCGGCAGCGGCGACGGGACGACCTACGACGTCGGCACGCACCCGGCTCTGGCCGAGGCAGGACTGAGCTACACCCTGGTCGATCTGATATCAGACAGCGTGGCTGGCCGCATGGTCTGGTTCGCCCGGGTCCGCGTGGAGTGGTCGCGTATGCCGGCCATCGACATCGGCTTCGACCGCAACATCCCGGAATGGCAGAGCGCCGACATCGCCGTGCTGCGGCCAGGCGAATTCACGCCTGGCATCATCGGCGACCTGCCGGACCCGCAGGACCCGCAAGGCCTGGAGTACTTCCGTGTCCCGGATGAGGGGGACGATCCGCTGGAGCATCAGGTTCTGGTGCGGGTCTATAACTTCGGCGACGCGGAGGCGCTGGAGGTGGAGGTGAACCTGATCGGCAGGCGCCCCTACGGCACCGGCGATTGGACCAGCGATGTCTTCGCCAATGATCTACCGCTAGAGCCGGTGCGGATCCCAAGCTTTCCGGCCGGGGCCTCGACCGTGGTCGCCTTCAGCCTTTTCGTCTCCTCGGTCGAAGACGCGCATATTTGCTTGCGGGCGGAGATCGGCGACCGCGACCATGTCTCCGGCGCCTCCAACGACCGGAATCCGAACAACGATTGGGCACAGCAGAACGTGCTGCGCGAAGAGGTGGTGAAGAACAGTCCCCTGCCGCCGGTGGAGCGCATGATCTCGGTCACCAACGATGGCCCCTATGCCGAGGACGTCCATTTGGCCCCGCGCCATGTCCCTGACGGCGTTACAGTAACAATAAGCCCAAAGGAGCTGCGCGTCAGGCCGAGATCGCGCGCCCACTTCCGGGTCCGGGCGGTGCTGGACGATTCCTTGCTAGATCTGCGCTGCGGCAAGGACGTGCCGATCATCTTCGATACCTTCCGGCTGCGCGATCACAGTTGGGATCCTTGGGGTGCGGTCAAGCTGGTCTATCAGCCGCGCCTGGGCGTCAGCATCGATCTGGCGATCCATCTGGTGCCCAGCTCAGGCTCGGGCGGCGTGCGGCTGCTCGGCTCGGTCTCTCCCGATATCGGTGGTGCGGACCTAACCTTCCACGTCGTCTTTCCCAATGCCGAGCCGCTCTGGACCACCTTGCCTTTGGGACCGGCGGCGACCTTCGATCATCTGATCGAGGGCACGCTGGAGGCCGGCGACAAGGTCTTCGCCACCGCCTACTTCGACGGCAACGACGACTATGCCTCCGCTCGCTCCAAGACCGTCTCGGTGACCTTCCAGGTGCCGGGATAGGGGCTTATGCCCTAGCGGTCTTGCCCCAGCACTTGGGCGAGGTCTGGCCAGTCCTCCGCCGTCGCCTCGTCGAGGCTGGCGAGCGGAGTGACGCAGGCATCGACGCCGGCGAAGACCGCATCCCAGGCAGCCCGGTCCTTCGCGGCGAAGCGCCGGATCAGGCCGGCTCGGGCCTCTGGCCAACCGGCTTTGCGGGCCATCAGGTGAGAGAGCTCCGGCCAGTCGAGCGCAGCGCTTAGGTTAGCGATAAACTTCGGCTCGAGCGCAGCCACGGCCAGCCACTGGCCATCCGCGGTCCGGTAGCAGTCATAGGTCGGCATGCCGCCGCCCAAGGTGCCGCGCCAGCTCTCTTCGCTATGGCCTGCCAGCAAGGAGGCTGCCGCGATATCGCTTGCCAGATAGCGCAGGCCCTCGGTCATGGAGAGCGTCAGATGTTGGCCTTTGCCGCTGGTGGTGCGGGCGATAAGGGCCGCCAGAATGCCGGTCACCGCCAGGCTGCCGCCGGCTGCGTAGTCACCCATCAGGTTCTGCGGCGGGACGGGCTTGCCGCTCTGGTCTCGGACCAAGGACAAGACGCCGGAGAGCGCCAGGTAGTTCAAGTCATGTCCGGCTGCTTGGGCCAGCGGACCCGCGCGGCCATAGCCGGTGATCTCACAGAGGATCAGCGCCGGGTTGCGGGCCGACAGCGTCTCCCAGCCCAACCCAAGCGCCTCCAGCTTGCCGGGCCGCATTTCGCTGATCAGGACATCGGCCCGCTGGACCAGATCCAGCAGGGCGTCACAGCCTTCCGGAGACTTCAGATCCAGCGGAAGCTGGTCCTTGCCCCTCGCCAGGGCGTCGTGCGGCCCGCCGCGTGCGGCCAGCATGGGATCGTCTTCCGCCCCGGCGTAGGCCGGCGGCCCTGCCGGGTTGACGATGCGGGTCACCCGCGCGCCGAGATCGGCCAGCAAGGTGGAGGCGAAGGGCCCTGGCGCGTTGGCGGAGAGGTCGAGGACGCGAAGACCGCTCAGTGCCTCTGCAATCACGCGGTCAGCTCCGCCACCGGCTTCCCCAGCAGCGTCTCGTTCACCTCGACCCCCAGGCCGGGGCCGCAGTCAGCGGGAAGGCCTACCCGGCCGTCGACCACCTGCAGCGGATTCAGCACCAGCGGCA
The DNA here is from genome assembly GCA_039819325.1 of Pseudomonadota bacterium. GTDB lineage: Bacteria > Pseudomonadota > Alphaproteobacteria > Kiloniellales > JACOMY01 > JACOMY01. The sequence continues at coordinate 38,473 of JBCBSF010000033.1, forward strand.
AGTCCTCAGAGACGAAGTCGTAGAGGCCGAAGACCAAGGCCTCTGGCAGGCTGTGCGCCATGTGAGTGACGCAGGCGAAGAGGAGGCCGGTGCCGTAGTAGTCCTCGATCCTGAGCGGCACGCCCAGCACCGTCGCCAGGCTCATAGTGGTGCGCGTCGCTTCGATCCCGCCGATGCAGGAGGTCTTGATCGAGGCCACGTCGAGGACCTGGTCCTGGGCTGCCTGCAGAAAGCGCTGCGGGCTGTCCAAGACCTCGTCCAGCATGATGCGGCAGCCGGTCTTCTGCGCGACCGTCCTGCATTCCTCGTAGGTCTCGCAAGGGTTCTCGATCATCGGCGCGCTCTCGGCGGTCGCCGTGATCACGCGGATGGCGTCGTCCACCAGCCAGGCGCGGTTGGGGTCGTACCAGAGCCGTTCGTGCGGCAGCGCCATCTCCTGCACCATACGGATGGTCTCGATATCTGCTTGCGGCTCGCCGGCGCCGACCTTGATCTGAAAGCGGGCATAGCCTTGGGCGCGCTGGGCCTCGAACTGGGCCAGCATCTCCTCGCGGCTGCCGATGCGGACCACGTTCAGGACCGGCAGGCTCTCGTTGATCCGCCCGCCCCAGAGGTCGATGAGAGGGAGGCCTTGCGCCTTGGCGGCCAGGTCCCAAAGCGCCATCTCCAGGGCCGTTTTGGCATTGCCATGACCCCGCAGGGCCGCGTTGATGTCCCGGATGATGGCCGCCACCTGCCGCGGGTCGCGCCCCAGCACCAAGGGGGAGACGTGGCAAATGCCCTCCCGCGCTCCTGCAGAGAGCTCCGGCAGGTAGTAAGGGGGTGCTGAGCAGACCTCGCCCCAGCCGATCAAGCCGCCATCGGTCTCGATCTTCACCACCAGGACGTCGAGGGCTGGGTCGATGGCCTGGCTGGCAACGTAGCGTGTGAGTTCCATGCCGACCTCGATCGGCAGAGAGTAGAGCGTGATCTGCGCGATGCGCACCGCGCTCAAGCCTTCTTCAAAGCGATCGACTGGCCGGACTGCGCTGGCCGGCCGAGGCTCTCGTGACTGGTCCGGATCTGGTCTAAGCGTTCACTCACGAGAGGGCGCCAGTTCTCCGGCCGGCGCGTTTCCAGGTTGAAGCCCAGGCACTTCACCTCGTTGGTCGCTGCCAGAGTGCCGTCGGCGTCCAGCACGCGGTGGAAGAGGATGTAGCGCTTGCTGTCCAGGTCGGTGAGCTGGGTTTCGATGACGAAGGCATCGCCCTCCTCCAGCTCGCCCCTGTAGGTCACATGATTCTCGACGATGATGTACTCGTGCCCGGCGCGCGTTTCGATGGTCTGTTCCGGCGCGTTGATCCAGTTCCAGAAGGCCCAGTTGGCCTGATCGCAGATGGTCAGATAGTGCGCCATGTTTAGGTGGTGATACTCGTCCACCCAGTCCGCCTTCACCCGGTTCTCGACCAGCCGCAGCGGGGTCGCAACGTCGCCGGTCCAGTCGTGCAGGAAGGTCTCGGTCAGGACCATGACTAGCGGCCCTTCCAGTTCGGTGCGCGCTTCTCCGACAGGGCGGCTAGCCCCTCGGCGGCGTCCTCGCTGTCGTAGACCCGGCGGTAGATCGGCAAGTCGGCCTCCCGCATGATCCGGTAGGCCTCTTGCTCGTTCTGGCCCTCGGTGGCGCGGTCGATCTCCTTGATGGCCTGGAGCGAGAGCGGCGCGCAGGCGGCCACCCGCTCGGCCAGGGTCAGCGCGACAGTCATTAGCTCCGGCGCCGGGACCACTTGGTTCACCAGACCCCAGCGTGCCAGTTCCGCGGCATCGACCCGCCGCCCCGTCATCAGCATCTCCATGGCGATCGCGCGCGGCAGACGGCGGGGCAGGCGGATGACCCCACCCGCATCGGCGATCAAACCCAGGGAGGCCTCGGTCAGCGCGAACTGCGCCTCTTCCGAGGCGACGACCAGGTCGGCGGCCAGCACCAGTTCGAAGCCGCCACCCAGCGCCATGCCGTTTACCGCAGCGATCACCGGCTTCTTCAAGCCCCAGAACTCGGTGATCCCGCCGAAACCACCCACGCCTTGGTCGGCATCCGGCGGCTCACCCTCGGCCGCTGCTTTCAGATCCCAGCCAGCGGAGAAGAAGCGCTCTCCGCCACCGGTCAGGATGCCGACCGAGAGGTCGTCGTCCTCCTGCAGGGTCTGGAAGGCGGCGCCCATGGCCTGGCTGGTCGCGGCCTTGATGGCATTGGCCTTTGGCCGGTCTAGGGTGATGACCAGAACGCGGCCATGGCGCTCGGTTTTGACGTCGCTCATCTGTCCTCCTGCTCTTCTTGTTCTAAGCACCCAGCGGCCGTAGCAGCTGCCGCGAGATGATGTGGCGCTGGATCTCAGAGGTACCCTCCCAAATCCGCTCGACCCGCGCATCCCGGTAGATGCGTTCCAGTGGTAGGTCGGCCATGACGCCCATGCCGCCGCAGGTCTGGATCGCCTGATCGACCAACCGGCCCAGCATCTCCGAACACCAGACCTTCGCCATGGCGCAGTCCTCGGCCTGGGTCGGCGCATTCTGATCGATGCGCCAGGCCGTGTTCATCAATAAAAGGTCGCCGAGGCGAATGTCGGCGGCCATGTCGGCTAAGGGAAAGCTGATGCCCTGGAACTTGCCGATCGCCTGGCCGAACTGCTTGCGGTCAGCAGCGAACTGGAGGGCCACCTCAAAGGCCCGCTCGGCCCGCGCCTGACAGACCGCGGCCACCGTGAGGCGCCCCGGCCCCAACCAGTCGCTGACGACCTTGAAGCCCTCACCCTCGGCGCCAACCATCTGCCAGCCCCCAACGCGCGCCCCATCGAAGCGGATGATGTCGTTGTAGTAGCCGCGGTGGCCCATGTGGTCGTAGCCCGGCGCCGCCTCCACACCGGGCGCATCCAGGTCCACCAGGAAGCAGGAGATGCGCTTGCGCGGGCCTTTCTCCGTCTGCTCTTCGCCTGTCGCGGCGAAGAGGATCACGAAGTCGGAGATACGGGCGTTGGAGATGAAATGCTTGGTGCCGGAGATGACCCAGTCGTCGCCGTCCTGCCGGGCCGTAGTCTTCATGCCTTTGAGGTCCGATCCGGCCTCCGGCTCGGTCATGGCCACACACTCGCGCTTCTCGCCGCTCAGCACGGGGTCGCGGAAGTGGGCGATCTGCTGGCCCGCGCAGGCCTCGAGGATGTTGTTGGGGCGGCGCACACACTCCGCCAAAGCCAGGGAGGTGCGGTTCAGCGCCTTCTCCACAAGGGTGAAGGAGAGGCAATCGAGCCCGGCTCCGCCCATGGCTTCGGGGAAGTTGCAGGCATGCAGGCCGATCTCCATGGCCTTCTGCCGCAACTCCATCTCCAAGTCGTGGGGTAGCTCTCCGGTCTTCTCGATGAACGCCTCGTGCGGCATCAGCTCCTTTTCGCAGAAGCTCCGTGCGGTGTCATAGAGCAATCGCTGCTCGTCGGAGAGCGCGAAGTCCATCAGTCGAGCCCTGCATAGCGCGCATTGGCGTGGTCGAGCGCGACGCGCAGGCCCTTCTCCCGCGTCATCTCGGAGAACGCGGCATATTCCGGCACCGGCTGCGCGCCCATGATGGCCACCTGTTCCAGGTAGTAGTCGGTGGCCGTCTTCAGCCCCTGCAGCTCATAGACGCGGTTCAGATACATCTTATGCATCCGCTGCAGCTCCCGCGGCAGGCGGGCCATCAAGGTGGCCTTCTTGCGCGTCGCTTCCGCTAGCTCCTCCGGCGCCACGACCTCCGTCACCAGGCCCATCTCCTTGGCCTCGGCCGCGGTCACCTCCCGGCCGGTCAGCAGCAGATCCTTGGCGGTCTTCATGTTCACCAGCCAGGGCAGGAACATGCAGTGGCCGGAGACGCCATAACGCACCTCTTTATAGCCCATGCTGGTGTCCGCGGTGACCAGTGAGACATCGCAGAAGAGCGAGAGCTCGAAACCCTTGCCGATGGCATATCTGTGGATTGAGGCGATCACCGGCTTGGTCACCCGCCAGGGCGTGGTGAACTCCTCGAACTGATGAAAGTAGTGGGCGCGGTACTCGTAGATGGAGGAGCGATCCTCCGCCGCGTCCTCGTCCAGGTCGTGGCCGGCACAGAAGCCTCGGCCAGCGCCGCGGATGACGATGACGTTTACCGCCTCATCCGCATCGGCGCGCAGCAGTCCGGCCTGCAGCTCTGCGATGAGGCGCAGGTTCATCGCGTTCAGCTTTTTCGGCCGGTTGAGGGTCAGCCAGCAAACCTGCTCCTCATCCACCTCATAGAGGAGATGGCGGTAGTCCCGGGTCTCGGGCGTGATGCTTTCCATCTGCGCTGTCCTTCTTGCATACTAGGCGACGCTCTCGACCTGCGGATTGGCCAGGGATAGCACCGCGTCCACGGCCCAGGCGCCCTGTTGGCCGACGAGAATGGGGTTGATCTCAACCTCCTCCGCAGCGCTGGCCAGCGCGAAGGCCGCCAAACGCTCTAGCAAGGTCAGGAGTGAGTCGCGGTCGGCCGCCGGGCGTCCGCGCCAGCCAGCCAAGCGTTGGTTGACCTTCAGCCGATCCAGCGCGCGGGCGATCTCGATTCGGTCGAAGGGCGCTGCCAGCAGCGTGCTGTCGCCCCAAAGCTCCGCCTCGACGCCGCCGCCAGCGATCATCATCACAGGCCCGACGGAGCGGTCGTAGGTGACGGAAGCCATGACCTCCCCCACCAGGTCGCTGGCCATCTCTTCGACCAGGACGCGGGCCAGCGAGACTTGCGGCGCCAAACGGGCCATGTCGGCGCGCATCTGCTCGACCGCATCTCGCACCGCCTCTGCCGAGGCAAGGCCGATGCGTACCGCGCCCACCTCCGTCTTGTGCAAGAGCCGCGCGTCGAGAGCCTTCACCGCGACCGGGAAGCCGAGTGCCGTGGCGGCCTCTGCCGCCTCATCCGGTGCCACCACGCGTGACGCGGGGACGGTGACGCCTTGGGCCGCCAGCAGGGCCTTGGCGGCTGCTTCGTCATGGCGCCGTCCGCTTGGCGGACCAGAGGCCGGCACCTGGGTCAGGGCCTCCAGCCCCTCGGCCAGCAGGGCCTCGCGGCGCTCCAGCCACCAGTGGCTATGTGATAGCGCCTTGATGCACTCTTCCAGCCCCTGCATGGGGGCCAGGCCCAGGGCTTGGGTGTGCTCACGGGCCGAAAACGGGAAGCAGTCGCTCAAGGGGGCGACCTGCAGCGCCGCCACGCCGCGCCCGGCGCAGGCAGCGCCCAGGGCCTCGACCTGGGCCTCGTACTCGGCGATGTCCCACATGCCGGCGCGCGGGTAGTTCTGCACGATCATCGCCAGGTCATAGCCCTCGTCCAGCAGGGCGGAGTAGATCGCAGTCTGCCGCTCCTGATCGTTCCAGGCTGCCATGGTTACGTCTTGCGGATTGCAGGGGGTGGCCTGCAGCGGCAGAACCTCGCGCAGGCGGGTGATACGCTCCCCGGTCGGCTGGGGCAGCTCGAAGCCGGCGGCACTCAGGTGGTCGGCCAGCATGACGCCCATGACGCCGGAGACCGCCGTCACCATGACCCGCTTGCCCTTCGGCATCTGTCCGGAGTGGCAGAGCTTCAAGGTCTCGAAGAACTCAGCCTCGGAAGAGGTGGAGATGATGCCCAGCCGATCGAAGAGCGCCTCCCAGGCCGCCCCGGCGCCGGTCATAGAGGCAGTGTGCGAGGCCGCAGCCTGGGCACCGGCGGCAGACTTGCCGAACTTGATGGCGACCAAGGGCTTGCCGAGCCTCAGCGCCTTCACCGCCGCCTGACGCAGGATGCCGACATCGTGTAGTGCCTCGAAGGAGAGGCCGACGGCGGTCACCCGCGGGTCGTCCAGCAGATAGTCGACGCAGGTTTCGATTCCGGTAACGGCTTGATTGCCACCGCCCACCAGATGCGTGATCGGCAGGCTGCGGTCGCTGAAGACGGCATCGCAGAGCAGCCCGCCGCCCTGCGAGCAGACGGCCACGCCGCTGTCGAGGCGGTGCACCCCGAACTGATCCATGATCGCTGCCATGGGCTCCAGGAAGTTCACCAGCCCGACGCCGTTTGGCCCCAGCATCACCATATCGCCGGCCGCTGCCACCAGCTCTGCCTGCAGGCCGCCCCCAGCCTCTCCAGTCTCGGCGAAACCGGCGGCGTTGCAGACGACGGCCTGACAACCCTTGTCTCTCAGCGCCGCAATGGCCTCGATCGCCAGCTCGCGGCGGATGGCGACGAAGGCCAGGTCGGGGGCCTCCGGCAGATTCTCGATGGTGGCGGTGCAGGGAAAGCCCTGCAGGCTCTCGTACTTGGGATTGACCACCCAGGTCTGGCCCGCGAACCCAAGATCGGCATGGTACTTCAGCGCCGGGTTGAGATTGCTGCCGCCGATGAAGGCGACTGAGCGAGGGCGAAAGAGGGCGTCGAGCGAGCGCGTCATGGGGGCCTCAGCTGGGGCGGTTATCTGTAGAATGATAGCGTGATCCGTCTCAGACAGCCTGGCCGTCAAGAACGGATTCTTGATGGAAAACGACAGGAGGCAAGACGGGAGCGCTTGAGGGCTATCCCCGAGGCGTGCTTCTCCGCGCGGTAGCCCCGTTTGATTGTCTGTTCCCGTGACTGGCTCTTGGGGCCTTGGACAGTCAGCGGGCTCTCCGTGCTTAACTCCACCCGACATTGACTGACAAATTTCGTAAAATATTATCGTGACTTGCGGCCAAGTTACCGTCGAATGAGATTCTTGTATTTCAAATCTTCGCTTACTCATCGTCCCTGTTCTAGCTGTCTGGTCAGGTTGTCACCTAGTCTTTTGGTTAGCTTTTCAAAGACGTCCGAGCCTTTATCCTCACACTCGACAAGAGTTACAGATTTTAAGAACTGTCCTTCGTGATGATGTACCGCTTGTCGCTGATGGGCAGTCCAAGAAGGGGCGCGGAGAGCGTGAGAGTCGGCATTTCGGCAAAGGTTTTGCTAGGCAAGGTTGATTTGCCGATGAGTCTCTGCCGAGGCAGCGCCCTGATCAGGAAGACACCAGAGACGGGGGAAAAGGCTCATGGCTAGGCGCTCCGGCAACGACAACGCCAATACGTTGTCGGGAACCGACAATGGGGATTCGATCTATGGCAACGGCGGCAACGACGTCGCTTTCGGTAAAGGCGATCGCGACACGATCTTCGGCGGCGCCGGAAACGACACGCTGTATGGTCAGGATGGTGCGGACTCCCTCTTTGGGGACGCCAACAACGATCGCCTCTATGGCAAAGACGGTATGGACCTCCTGAACGGTGGAGATGGCGACGACAACATCTTTGGCGACGCCGATGAAGACGTTGTCGATGGTCAAGCAGGCAACGATAGGATCTTTGGCGGGCAAAGCGACGACAATCTGCGTGGTGGCGTCGGCAACGATAGTGTCGTTGGCGGTTCAGGCGATGACTATTTGCGAGGTGAATCGGGTGTCGATCGCCTGTTGGGTGAAAGAGCGAATGATACCCTGAAGGGTGGTTCAAGCTCTGACTTCCTTTCCGGTGGTAGCGGCAACGACAGCCTTTATGGGGAAGGTGACGGCGACGCGTTGAGTGGTGACAATGGCGACGACACCCTGACAGGAGGGGACGGTGATGACTCGCTTGTCGGCGGTCTAAACTCCGACACGCTCTTCGGCGGGACCGGAAACGACATGATGAACCTCGCCGGCGGCAATGACGTCGCTGAAGGCGGGCGTAACAACGATACCTTCTTCGACATAGATGGCCGCGATACCGTTTATGGGGGCAATGAGTCTGATATTTTCTTTGTCCAAGAGTCTGCTCTAGCAAGCAACGCTTTGCTCAACGGTGGACAAGGGAGTGACACACTCATCGCGAACGCCAATCTTCTGCCATCGAATATTGCTGGCGTGGTTAGTCAGATCTTGAACTTCACGCTCTTTGGTTCGAACGGCGACGATGAATTCAACGCGATCGACGCGGATGGCTCTTTCAGCTCTGGCTTCATCCGCGCAACGCTCTTCGGTCTTTCGGGTAACGATACTATCACTGGCACACAGGAACGTGAATCCCTGTTCGGTGGCGATGGCGCAGATAGGCTTGTCGGCCGGCTGGGTAACGATAGGCTCTACGGTGACAACCAAGACGATGAGTTATTCGGTGGCGTCAGCAACGACACCCTGACTGGCGGGCGGGGGAGAGATAGCCTCTTTGGCTCTGGCGGCGACGACCATCTCGTTATTCAAAGCCAAAGCGAATTGGTCTCTGGTGAGCTGCTGGACGGCGGATTTGGCGACGATACGCTCTTTCTGAACAGGGGGGCAAGCGTTGGCGCAGGTATCACCCTGACAAACGTCGAGGTCATCGTCCGCTCCGGTACGAGCGGCAACGACACGCTTTCCGCAGGCAACCTCGTGGGCACGCTACGCGGGCTGACGGGCAACGACACCCTATCGGGCGCCAGTGGTGCTCAGACCCTGGACGGGGGTGATGGCGACGATGTCTTCATCGTTGCAAGTCAGGGCGAGCTCGTCTCTGGCGACTTCCTCAGGAACATTCCTGGCGACAGGTTCCGTGGAGGGGGCGGCGTGGATACCCTCATCCTGCAGAACGGCGCGACGATTCCTGCCGGTGTCGAACAGAACGGTATCGATGTCCGTGTGTACATCGGCACCGAGGCGGTCAACAGCTTCACCGCAACGAATGGCGTTGATCGCGTCTACGGGTTGGGGGAAGACGATAACATCACGGGCGTTGGCGGCAACGATACGCTCTTCGGCGGGGTCGGCGATGACACGCTGGATGGTAGCTCTGGGCTTGATAGTCTCTTCGGTGACTCTGGGACCGATGGTCTCTTCGGTGGGTCTGGGGATGACAGGGTTTCGGGCGGATCAGGCATCGACCGCAGCTTGCTGGGCAGTTCGGGGCAGGATGTCATCTCGGGCGACGAGGGTGACGACGTCTCTCTGCTCGGCCAATCAGGGGCAGATACCATCTATGGCGGTCTCGGCTCGGACGCGACCTTGCAAGGCGGTTCTGGGCAGGACAGTGCCTTTGGCGGCAGCGGCGCGGATGTGTTTTTCGCGGCGCGTGAAGAGCTGGTGAGCGGTGACCTGTTCGATGGCGGGAGTGGCACCGACACCCTGTTCGCACCAAACTCGTGGGATGCGTCAACCAGTCTGGTGCTCACATCACTAGAAGTGCTGATCGCGCTCGGTACGAGCGGCAACGATAGTGTGACCGGTTTCTCCGGCAACGACCTTCTTTCTGGCCGTACTGGAACAGATACCTTGGTCGGAGCGAGCGGTGACGATCGTCTCTATGGCGGTCGTGGAAATGATAGCCTTGCGGGGGGGATTGGAAAAGACTCCCTCTACGGCAGAAACGGCGCAGATGTCTTGTCCGTGTCGAGCCAAGGGGACCTCGTTGCCGGTGAGACCTACGATGGCGGCAGTGGCGTCGATACCTTGGTCCTGCGCGATGCGGCGACCCTGCCGGCCAGCGTGGTCTTGAGCTCGATCGAGGTCGTGGCGCGCTATGGCACCAGCGCTGCGGACAGCTTGACGGGGTTCAACCGGGAGGATCGCATCTATAGCCTGAGCGGCAATGATAGCCT
>JBCBSF010000034.1:0-47630 GCA_039819325.1 Pseudomonadota bacterium
TGGGGGCAGTGGTTCCGATGTGATTCTTGGCGGCAGTGGAACCGACGTGCTCCTCACGGGTGAGGAAGGTGACGATCGCATCTATGCCGGGTCAGGCGTAGATGTCTATCTCTACGGGGGTCCAGGTGACGACTTCGTCGATGGCGACAGCGGCAGAGACCTTGCTCTTGCCGGCGAGAGCGGCGCCGATATCCTGACTGGGCGGGCCGGTAATGAGACGCTCCTCTTCGGCGGATCTGGACTGGACAGACTCTACGGTGGTGTCGGGGAGGATTCGCTCCTCTACGGTGGTCTCGGTGATGATCGCCTCTATGGTGGCGGTGGTGACGATGTCTCGCTGTTGGGCGATAGCGGTCACGATCTGGTCATGGGTGACAACGGAAGCGACCTCTTGTTCGGCGGTAGCGGCAGCGACAGCCTTGTTGGAGGCTTTGCAGCCGACACGCTCTATGGCGGTTCAGAGGCGGACAAGGGTCTCTACGGCGGCGAAGCGGGTGACCGTCTCTATGGCGATGAAGGCAACGACCTTCAACTTGTCGGCGACAGTGGCGACGATGCTGTCTATGGTGGTAGCGGCAACGACCTTTTCCTCACCGGCGCCCTTGGTGACGATCTGCTGCGAGGAGACGGCGGTGGCGACTCCTTCTTCTTCGGTGGCAGCGGGTCGGATGGCCTGAGTGGTCGTTCTGAAGGCGACGCCTTCTTCTACGGCGGGAGTGGAGACGACCGCCTAAACGGTGGGAACGGAGCGGACGCCTTTCTCTTCGGTGGGCTTGGCGATGATACCGTAAACGGCGGCGCCGGTATCGATGTTGCGCTATTCGGCGATAGCGGTAGCGACCTCGTCATAGGTGCTGGTGGACCCGATCAACTCGCCGGCCGTAGCGGCAGCGACAGTCTCATCGGCGGTTTAGGCGTCGACACCCTCTATGGCGGAGATGGCGGTGACAGCAGTCTCTTTGGCGGCAACGCGCGCGACCGTCTCTATGGCGGCAGCGGTGCCGATTCTCGTTTGGGTGGCGATGCCGGTGACGACTTAGTTTATGGCGGTAGCGGCGGCGATGGTTCCCTCATTGGTGCCCTTGGTGACGATCTGCTGCGGGGAGACGGCGGTGACGATTCCTTCCTCTTTGGCGGCAGCGGGTCAGACGGCCTGAGCGGTCGTTCCGAAGGGGACGCCTTCTTCTATGGAGGGACTGGAAACGACCGCCTCAACGGCGGGAACGGTGCGGACTCCTCCTTCTTTGGGGGCAGCGGCAGCGATATCTTGCTCGGTGGCAATGAAGACGATGCTTTCTTGTTTGGCGGGAGCGGAATTGACACGGTCAATGGCGGAGCCGGAGACGACACCTTGAACGTGTCGAGCCAAGGCGAGCTGGTTGCGGGCGACTTCTTCGACGGTGGTGCGGGTGTGGACACGCTCTTACTAGAGGACGGCGCTACCTTGTTTGCCGGGGTGGCGCTCGCCAGCATCGAGTACACGATTTACGGATGAGCTCTCGACAACCACGGTGCTCTAGCGAAGACCTTATCTCGTGGTCTTACAGTGTCGGATCTACCTCCATCATCAAGTTTGATACGCCTGCCAGCGCTTAGGGGGTGGGTTCGATAGGTCTGCGGGCCCGGCGCGACCTACCATCTGTTCACTCTTTTCTTCCCTGCACCGTCCAAGATAGGCGGAGCCAGGCGCCGGCGGACACCGTCACCCAGTGTCAGCGTGACCGAAGCGGCTACGGCGATGACCGATTTCGATCAAAGCATCGCGAGGAGTCTCTAGACATAGCTTTGCCAAGAGTTAGGATAAAAGGCTTTCGGCAACAGAAGAGTAACAACTTTCATATGTTCCAACCAAATAACGTCTACATGATCAGTGGCTTCGTGTTACCGTACACAGATAACAATTTCCTGATTCTTGTAGGATCATCGGAGTCTGTCAGTCTGATCACAAGATTGGGATCCTCTCATTCTGCGACAAGAAACTGTCACCCGAAAGCCGTCGATCCTCCTGGACGCGGCGCATCGAACCAGCACGAAACCCAAGCAAAGGGGCTATAGCGATGGCGGTCACAATCACGCTTTCGAATGGCGACAACACATTCTTTTCCAGCAACATCTCTGAACCCAACATCGTCTTTGCCAGGAACGGCAATGATCGCGTGACCGTCACTCCACGGGATGACACGGTCTATGGGGGCGATGGGAACGATAGACTCTTTGGCGAGCAAGGCGCCGACAGGCTGCTCGGCGAGCGGGACGATGACACGCTCATCGGTGCCGCAGGGAAAGACACGCTCTTCGGAGGCAGCGGCGCCGACCTCTTGCGCGCAGGCTTTGTCGCGGGTGCGATCGGTCTCGACGAGAACCGAGATCTTGTCTATGGCGGCTACGGAAATGACCAGATTTTCGGAGATGGCCAGCGTGATCGTCTCTACGGTGGCCCTGGAAGCGATCTTATCTATGGCGACGGACCCTCGCAGTTCACGGATCTGGAGCCCGACGATACGCTCCGGGGTGGCGATGGCGTCGATGTTCTCTTTGGCGGTGAGGGGAAAGACAGCCTTTTCGGCGGCTCGAGTCTCGATGGCCTCTATGGCGGAACAGGGAACGATGAGGTCAGAGGCGGCGGCGATAAAGATCTTGTCTTCGGTGATGCGGGGGCTGATGAGCTTCGCGGCGAGTCCGGTGACGATCAGATCGATGGCGGTTCCGGAGATGACTCCATCTACGGTGATTCTGGCGCCGATATCATCGTGGCCGGGGAGGGGGCGGATGAGGTCTGGGGTGGCCGCGGGATTGACCGCATCGCTGGTGACAGCGGTGGCGATACCCTTTGGGCCGATCAAGGCAATGATACGCTCTTTGGCGGTAGCGGCGTTGACACCTTGCGCGGTAACGACGGCAGCGATCTCCTCTATGGGGGTGATCACTACGACCGCCTCATCGGTCATGGGAACAACGACACACTAAGAGGTGGGGACGGCGACGACCGGCTGATCGGCAACAGTCAATCCGACTTGGCCTACGGAGGGTCGGGCAACGACACCTTTGAACTGGCTGAATTCGATCAACTCGCCAGCGGGGACGCCTGGTATGGCGGCAGCGGCGTAGACACGCTGCGGCTTGGTTCTGGCTTCGACAGTGCCGGCATTGCCGCAGTGGTGGCCCAGAAGGCGAGCCGCTCCAGCAGTGTGGAACTGCTGCGCACGGGCAGCGGCAATGACACGGTGATCGGCACCACTGCGGCCGAGAGTATAGCCGGCGGCGCCGGTGACGATTCGATCAGCGGCACCGGCGGAGACGATGTCCTCTTCGGGGAAGATGGCGGCGACGCCTTGCGCGGCGATTCGGGCGCTGACACGGCCTACGGTGGCGCCGGCCTGGACAGCCTGATCGGCCATGACGGCGATGATACGCAATACGGCGGTGTGGGTGACGATTTCCTGAATGGGAACAGCGGCAGCGATCGCCTCTTTGGCGGCAGCGGCGAAGATACCTTCTATCTGCGCTCCTACGGGCAACTGGCCGCCGGTGACTCCTGGGATGGCGGCAGCGGCAGCGATGTTCTGCGATTGGGTTCGGCGTTCGACAGCCCGGAGATTGTCAACGTCATCGCCCAACTGGCCAGCAATGGCAGCAGTGTTGAGCGGCTGGAGGCTGGCAGCGGCAACGACAGCGTGGTCGGCGGCACCGGCGCGCAGAGCATCTATGGCCGGTTAGGTGACGACCGCCTGTTTGGCGGTAGCGGCGACGATCTCCTGGCAGGTGGTCCTGGTATCGACAGTCTCTATGGCGATAGCGGCGCGGACACGCTGGTCCTGGAGTCGGCGATGGACCTTCAAGCAGGCGCCAGCCTGGATGGCGGCAGCGGTGTCGATACCCTCCTCCTTGGCGCCGGCTTCCTCTTGCCCGCCGACTTCCAAGTGCTTGCCGATGCCTTTGCGGATGGACGGCTGCGGGTCGAAGAGGTCGTTGATCAGAACGGGGTCAGTCTCGACTTCGGTGCAGATGGGGCGGACAGCGTCATCACCGGTAGCGGCGCCCAAGTGATCGCGGAAAACAGTGGCCAGGACAGTCTGTCGGGCGGAAGCGGAAACGATACGCTGTTTGGCGGTAGCGGCGATGACGCCGTCTTCGGCGACGAGGGCGAAGACCTCCTCGGCGGTGGCCCAGGTGCTGATAGCGTTTTTGGTGGCGCGGGCGCGGATACCCTGGCCCTCGATTCACCTCTCGACCTTCCGGCCTCGGAGACCTTGGACGGTGGCGATGGGAGTGACAGTCTTCTCCTGGGGTCGGGTTTCCAGCTTGCCGAGGACTACGAAGCGCTCACCGTTGCCTTGGATGAGGGGCGCCTCCTGGTCGAGGGTATCTATGGCCAGGCCGGGGGCGGTGTGGTCTTCGGGGGCGATGCCGCGGACACTTTGGCCGGCGGTCTTGACAGCCAAGTCCTGGTCGGGCGCAGCGGCAACGACACCCTCCTCGGTGATAGCCAAGCAGATCTGCTGATCGGGGGCTCCGGCGATGATCGGCTGGTGATCGCGTCGGGCGTGGATCGCCTCTATGGTGGATCTGGTGAAGACACCCTGGTGATCGCCACGCTCGCCCAGCAAGACGCGGATGACCTGTGGATTGGGGGCAGCGGTAGCGACACGCTCCAACTGGGCTCGGCCTTCGACGGGGGTGCTGACATCAGCATCTCCGGACTACGCCAGAACGCTAGCAGTGTGCAGTTCTGGCGGGCAGGGAGTAGCAATGACACGGTCGTTGGTTTCAGCACCTCTGAGCGTCTCTCCGGCGGGCTGGGTAACGATAGAGTCGGTGGCGGGCGCGGGAACGATAGGCTTTATGGCGAAGAGGGTAACGACCGCCTTTTCGGAGATCTTGGAAACGATACCGTCTTTGGCGGTGAGGGCAATGATCGCCTCGCCGGCGAAGATGGAATCTTCGGCTCCAACGGGAACGATACGCTCTTCGGCGGGCTCGGCGACGATCTGTTTACGGCAAGCACGGGGACCGACCGAAAGTATGGTGGTTCCGGCGCCGATGTCTTACAGTTTAGTCGCGTAGATCAGTTTACTACCACCGATTACTTTGATGGTGGGAGCGGTAGTGACACAATACTCCTGAACAGGTCGCCTATTACCTTCACCGACGATCGCATAGAGGACATACTGGGTGAAATTGGCTCGGAAGTTATCTCCGTAGAACTGGTGGTGCTGAACAGCGGCGATAACCTCATCAATGGCGGCAGCCAATCCGAGGGCATAGCCGGTCGTTCCGGACAGGACATACTGCGTGGTTTCACCGGGGATGATAGACTGTTTGGCGATTCCGGCGATGATTTCTTGCGCGGATACGACGGTGACGACACCCTCTACGGTGGTGACGATTTCGACGACCTCGTTGGCGGTGCTGGCAAGGATACTCTCTTCGGTGGTACCGAAAGAGATGGACTTCGCGGTGGTAGCGGCGATGATTGGCTTGCCGGTGGCGAGGAGGGGGATGTTCTGTTCGGCGGCGGCGGTGACGATACTTTCTATTTGAAGAGCCTTGCCGAGGCGCGTGGTTTTGGAGCGCTAGACCCGGTCGATAGCTGGTTCGGTGGCAGCGGCAGCGACACGATCCAATTGGGATCGGCTTTCGACTCCGCAGGCATAGCCGCAGTCGTAGCGCAGAAGGTCAGCAACGCCACCTCCGTAGAGCTTCTGCGCACGGGCAGCGGCGATGATACCGTACAGGGCACCAACGCCAGCGAGAGCCTCGCCGGCGGCGCCGGCGACGATTCGCTCAGCGGTACCGGCGGCGACGATGTCCTCCTCGGTGAAGACGGAGGCGATGCCCTACGCGGTAACGGGGGCGCTGACACGGCCTACGGCGGCGCTGGGCTCGACACCTTGATCGGCCAGGACGGCAACGACAGGCAATACGGCGGTCTCGGTGGCGATTTCCTAAATGGAAACAGCGGCAGCGACCGCCTCTTTGGCGGCAGCGGTGACGACACCTTCTATCTGCGCTTCTACAGTCAATTGGCGTCTGGTGACTCCTGGGACGGTGGCAGTGGCAATGACACACTCCTCTTGGGATCGGGGTTTGACGCCACCGAAGTTGCCGCAGTTGCAGCACAGCTAGCCAGCAACGCAACCTCAGTTGAGTTTCTGCAGGCTGGGAGCGGCGATGACAGCCTGACAGGCGGCCCGGGCGCCGATACGCTTGGGGGAGGCCTGGGCAACGACACCATCGACGGCGCACTGGGAGACGACAGTCTCTTCGGCGGCGCAGGTCGGGATACCATTGACGGCGCATCGGGCGATGACAGTCTGGACGGTGGGTCGGGCAACGATACGATCAGGGGGCAATCCGGTAACGACACCTTGCGTGGCCGTGCCGGCGATGACGAAGCCTTCGGTGGTGCCGGTGACGACAGCCTGATCGGTCACAGCGGCAATGACACCCTGCGCGGGTCCGACGGCGATGACAGGCTGGTCGGGGTCGATGGCAATGACCGCCTCTTCGGAGGGTCCGGCGACGATGTCTTATACATCAGGGATGTCAGTCAGCTGGGCAGTGGCGACTTCTGGTACGGCGGCACTGGCAGCGATACGATCCAACTGGGATCGGGCTTCGATGCCTCGGGCATCGCCTTGGTGGCGGCGCAGTTCGCCACCAACGCCAGTTCCGTGGAGTTCCTCAGGGCAGGCAGCGGCAACGACACCTTGATTGGCGGTCCGGGCGCGGATGTCGGCCTGGCTGGCGGCTTAGGGGACGACGACGCCAGGGGTTCTGGTGGCGATGACTTGATCTTTGGTGACGAGGGCGACGATGTCCTGCGCGGCTCTATGGGCGACGACAGCCTTCTTGGTGAAGACGGGGCCGATAGACTGGAGGGTGGCTCCGGGCAGGACACGCTCTTTGGTGGCAGCGGTGCGGATAGAGATCTCCTTGGCGCTAGCGGTGATGACCGACTGGAAGGCGATAGCGGAGCCGATAGCTTGCTCTGGGGGGGTACAGGAAACGACAGCGTCTATGGCGGTGCCGGCAACGACGCCGGCTTGGATGGCGGTTCTGGGGACGATAGTGTCTTCGGTGGCGATGGTCTGGACAGCAGCGTAGACGGAAAAGACGGTCGTGATCGGCTCTATGGTGGTGCCGGGGGGGACTTCGGCTTCTACGGCGGTGCAGGAGACGACTTCCTGGATGGCGGCGGTGACTCCGATGGTGTTTTCTACGGCGGCGATGGGGATGATACCATTCAAGGGGGTAGCGGTTTCGACTTTCGCTTTAACGGGGGTTCTGGAGACGATAGCCTTTTCGGCGGTAGCTATGCCGATGGCGTCCTAAGCGGGTACAGTGGAAAGGACAGGCTCTACGGAGGCAGTGGCAACGATGCAAGCTTCCGGGGCGGTGACGGTTCCGACTCCCTCTTTGGCGACGCCGGAGACGACTACCGCTTCTTCGGCGACTCAGGCGAGGACAGCCTCTTCGGCGGTGCTGGCGCGGATAGCAGCTTCTTCGGCTTCTCCGACGACGATACTCTGGATGGTGGCAGCGGCGCCGACCGGCTCTTCTTTGGTGGTGACGGAGCAGACGTTATTGAAGGGGGAACGGGTGACGATGTCGGCCTCCACGGCGATTCCGGCGACGATACCCTCTTCGGCGGCGCCGGGAACGACCGAGGACTCTACGGTGGCCTTGGCCAGGATCGCGCCTATGGTGGCGAGCAGGATGATGCGCTCTTCGGTGGCAGTGGCACTGACGTCCTTTACGGTAGCAGCGGCGAAGATGTTCTGGATGGCGGTTCCGGCGTTGATGCGCTGAACGGCGGGGCCGGCAACGACACACTTATCGTCGACAATCAGGGCGCTGTGCTCTTCGAAACGGCCAATGGCGGTATGAACGACCTGGTAATCGCCAAGGTCGACTACACCTTGGGAAGCGGCGTCAACGCTCTAATAAACTTTATCGAGAACTTGAATCTCGCTTACGATCTGGGCGATATCGATGGTGCAGGTAACTCGTTAGACAACCGCATTCAGGGCAACAGCGGCGACAACCGGCTACAGGGGCTGCGCGGAGACGATAGCCTCTACGGTCTCGACGGAGCCGATAGCCTGGAAGGCGGCTTCGGAAACGACACGCTCTATGGCGGCAGCGGTGCGGACACCAGTCTCCTTGGTGGCACCGGCGATGACAGCCTCTACGGCGATACCGGGGACGATATCTCCCTCCTCGGTGCAACCGGTGCAGACAGTCTGTTCGGCGGCAGCGGCGGGGACACCACCTTGCGCGGCGGCGGTGACACCGACCGGGTTCAGGGTGGAAGCGGCAACGACACCCGGCTCTATGGCGGCGAAGGAGATGACAGTGTCTTCGGCGGTGATGGCGACGACTTGCTTCTCGTCGGAGATGATGGGGCCGATTCGCTCTTCGGTGACGCTGGCACCGATGGCCGCCTCTACGGCGGTTCCGGGGCAGACAGTCTCTACGGGGGCAATGGCGACGACTCAATCTTGATCGGCAATGAAGGGGAGGATTCACTCTTCGGCGGTAGTGGCGGCGACAGCACCTTGCGCGGCGGCGGCGACAGTGACCGGGTTGAGGGTGGTAGCGGCAACGACACCCGGCTTTATGGCGGCGACGAGGATGACAGTGTCTTCGGCGGCGATGGCGACGACTTGCTCCTCGTCGGCGATAATGGAGATGATTCCCTCTTCGGTGATGCAGGCACTGACGGTCGCCTCTACGGCGGTTCTGGGGCAGACAGTCTCTACGGCGGCGATGGCGACGACTTCATCTTGATTGGCGCTGGTGGGGACGATTCGCTCTTCGGTGATAGTGGCGCCGACAGCGGCCTAGACGGCCGTACAGGAGCGGACAGGCTCTACGGCGGCAGCGGTAGCGACGAGAGTCTCCTTGGCGAAGAGGGTGTGGACACCCTGTTCGGTGGCGCTGCGAACGACTATCGCTTCTACGGCGGTGCGGGAGACGACTTACTGGATGGTGGCAGCGATTCTGATGGCCTCTTCTTCGGTGGTGACGGAAATGATGTTATCCAAGGGAGCACTGGTAGCGACTTCCGTCTTGAAGGCGGTTCTGGAAATGATCGTGTTTTCGGTGGCAGCAATCTCGACGCCGCCCTAAGCGGGAACAGCGGGAACGATGGGCTCTACGGAGACAGTGGCAATGACGCAAGCCTCCGGGCCAACGACGGTTCGGACTCCCTCTTTGGCGGCGCTGGAGACGACTATCGCTTCTTCGGCGCCTCGGGTCAGGACAGTCTCTTCGGCGGGTTAGGCGCGGACGGCAGCTTCTTTGGCGGCAGCGGTAGCGACGGGCTCTTTGGTGGCAGCGGCAGTGATCGGGGTCTCTACGGTGACGAAGGTGACGACCTTGTCTACGGCGGTGACGGCGATGACGTTCTTCTAGGAGAAGAAGGCGGCGATGCGCTGCGCGGCGATGCAGGCAACGACACGGCCTATGGTGGCGCTGGTCTGGACACCCTGATCGGTCATGGCGGCGACGACACGCAGTACGGCGGCCTTGGCGATGACTATCTGGTAGGCAACAGCGACAGCGATCGTCTCTTCGGCGGCAGTGGCGCCGATACCTTCTTTGCGCGGAGTAGTCAGCAGCTAGCCGCTGGCGATTCCTGGGACGGGGGCAGCGGAACTGACGTCCTTGCCTTGGGATCCGGGTTTGACAGCTTGGCACTTGCCGATCTGGTTACGCAGTTTGCCAGCAACGCGACCAGCGTCGAGGTCTTGAGGGCGGGCAGCGGCAACGACAGGGTCATTGGAACGAGCGGTGCAGATCGCATCGAGGGTGGTCTGGGGGATGATACCATCAGTGGTGTCTCCGGCGGCGACGATCTTAATGGCAGTGACGGCGATGACCTCCTCCGCGGCAGGGTTGGCGCCGACACCTTGCGTGGCGGAAGCGGTGAGGATCGGGTCTACGGCGGCGATGATGCCGACCTTCTGTACGGGTCTCAGGGCAATGACGTGCTCGGTGGTGGCCAAGGTGTAGACACCCTCTTCGGCGGATCTGGCAGCGATACCCTTCTGCTGCGGTCGCTGGGTGACTTGCCCACCGCTGCGACCTTTGATGGCGGCAGCGGTAGCGATACCCTGGAGCTGAGCGCCGGCTTGGAGCAAGAGGAACAGGTCTTAGCGCTCCTCTCGGCTGTCGATGCGGGACGCCTGCTGGTCGAGACCGTTCTGGACGGAAGCGGCCGGCAGCTCATCGTCGGAAGTTCTGGCGCGGACCCTCTTCTCGCAGGTGGCGGTGGTCAGATACTCCTTGGACAGAGTGGTGACGACACGCTCTCAGGCGGTGAAGGCTCAGACATCCTTTTCGGCGGTTCCGGCAACGACACGCTTCTGCTCCAGTCTCTGGGTGAGCTCCCGGCCGGGGCTCTCTTGGATGGCGGGTCCGGCGTCGATACCTTGCTTCTGGGGAGCGCCTTCGATCTCTCGGCTCTCGAGATCTTGGATGGCCTCATGGATGCACAAGCAAGCGGCATCGAGGTCATCGCCGACCAAAGCGGCAATGTCATCTTACTAGGCAGCAGTGGCGACGACATCCTAGAGGGCAGTAGCCTTCCCGACATTCTGGTCGGTGCGAGTGGCGACGATAGTCTCTATGGCGGCAGCGCTTCCGATCGTCTCTATGGCGGCAGCGGCGATGACCAGATCACGCTGAGCCCAGGCGACGACAGGGCTTACGGTGGGGAGGGCAGCGACACCTTCCATCTGGCGACTGCGTCGGATCTGGCTGGCAGTGCTTCGTTCGACCC
Organism: Pseudomonadota bacterium; assembly: GCA_039819325.1. Classification (GTDB taxonomy): domain Bacteria; phylum Pseudomonadota; class Alphaproteobacteria; order Kiloniellales; family JACOMY01; genus JACOMY01. The sequence continues at coordinate 10,790 of JBCBSF010000034.1, forward strand.
CGGAGGTGGACCCGACCTGCTGCAGCTGTCCACCGGTTTCGATGATGCGAACATCGGGCTTTTGCGCCCCAATCTGACCACCGTCGAGAGCATCTTCGATTCCAACGGCCGCACTGTGCGCATAGGCAGGTCTGCCAACGAGCAACTCTTCGCGGGCAGTTCCGATGACAACATCGTTGGGCTTGCTGGGATCGATACCCTGCGGGGCAACAGCGGCGCGGACCTGATCAAAGGCGATACCGGGCGCGACTCCCTCTTCGGCGGTAGTGGCAACGATACGGCCTTCGGCGGTTTCAATCCCGACGGCCTTTACGGCGGTCTTGCCGACGACAGTCTCCATGGCGGGTCGGACGGCGACAGCCTCTACGGCGACCAAGGGGCCGATCGCCTCTATGGCGATAGCGCCTCCGACACGCTCTTCGGTGGGGACGGCGACGACCGGGCCTATGGTGGCGCGGCCGGCGACCGCCTCTATGGTGGCAGGCAAGCGGACCTGGCGTATGGCGGGCTTGGCGATGACAGTCTGCAGGGCGGCTCAGGGGACGATACGCTCTACGGCGGCATTGGCGAGGACCTGCTCTTCGGTGGCACTGGCGGAGACTCTGAGTTCGGCGGCGATGGCGACGATACCTTCACCCTGCTGCTGCAGTCCGATGTGGCCCCCGGCGATCTTCGCGATGGCGGCAGCGGTTCTGACAGCCTGATCCTGGGCAGCGGCGTCAGCCTGGTGGCCGGTGCGCGGCTAACCTCCGTCGAAGCGGTGACGGCTTCTGCCACCAGCGGCGATGATACGCTGACGCTGTCGTCGCTCTTGGCTGCTGGCTCTGCTATGCCCTCCCTTCTGCACTTTGGTGGTCTTGGTGACGACACCTTGGCGGGCGGCGTGGCTGACGATTCTCTACGCGGTGGCAGTGGCCTGGACAGCTTGAGCGGTGATGCAGGCAGTGACCGTCTAGCGGGCAGAAGCGGCGACGACATCCTCAACGGCGAGACCGGCGACGACGTTCTCTTCGGTGCTCGCGGCGACGATCAAATGATCGGTCAGGATGGCGACGACGTCGCCTACGGCAGCAACGGTCAGGACACGCTGAGTGGCGGCAGCGGCAGCGATACCCTCTATGGCGGAACCGGCGACGACCTCTTCTTGCTGCTTGGGCCGGACCAGCTGACCAGTGGCGACCAGTGGGACGGCGGCATTGGCAGCGATACCATCAGCTTGAGTGCAGACTTCGGCACCGCCGATGAACTGCTGGCCATGTCCCAGATCTTGGCCCGTGCGCAGAGTGTCGAGCTGGTGCTAGACGGCTCCGGCAACAGGCTTCTCTCCAACGGAGCCCTCTCGCTCAGCGGCGGCAGCGCCGCCGACACCTTGGTCGGCGGGTCGGCAAGCGACAGCTTGGCTGGCGCTGGCGGAGCGGACAGCCTTTTCGGTGCCACAAGCAGCGACGCGCTCGATGGTGGTTCGGGCAACGATCTGCTTTACGGCGGTGCCGGCAGCGACAGTCTTTCCGGCGGTGATGACGATGACAGTCTCTTCGGAGGGGACGAGGCGGACCTCGGCCTCTATGGAGGATCAGGAAACGACTTCCTCGCTGGCGACACAGGAGCGGATGCGTCTCTCTTCGGAGGCGCCGCTGCGGACCTCATATCTGGCCGACAGGGCGACGATGCTTCCTTCTTCGGTGACTTGGACAACGACACGCTCTGGGGAGGCGGCGGCGCCGATTCCGACTTCTACGGAGGCCTGGGCGACGACACGCTCTACGGCGGCGGTGGGGATGACAGCGGCCTTCAAGGCGGGTCCGGGAGCGATCTAATCTACGGCGGTGCAAGCAAGGATCTCCTCTTCGGCGGTAGTGGCGGTGACAGTCTCTACGGAGACTTCGCCAATGATCTGATCTTCGGCGACGAGGGCGAGGATTCCGGCCTCTTTGGTGGCGCTGCCAATGACCTCCTCTATGGTGGCGGTGCTTCGGATCTCTTGCTCTTCGGCGGGTCCGGTGATGATCGCGTCTATGGTGGGGACGAAGCGGACAGAGGTCTCTACGGTGGATCCGGCGACGACTTCCTGGCCGGTGACGCGGGCGCGGATAGATCCCTTTCCGGTGGTAGCGGTTCAGACCGCCTAACGGGTCGTCAAGGCGATGACGCCTTCTTCTTCGGCGGTCAGGAGGGCGACGTCCTGTCCGGCGGCGGTGGCGACGACTCCTACCTCTATGGCGGCCTCGGGGACGACAGCCTCTTCGGCGGTGGCGGCAACGATAGGACGCTTGCCGGAGACAGCGGCAGCGACCGCATAGACGGCGGTCAGAACAGCGACCTTCTCTTCGGCGGCAGCGGTGAGGACAGCCTCTACGGAGATATCGGCAATGACCGCCTTTACGGTGGTCAGGGAGCAGACAGGGGCCTCTTCGGTGGTCTATCGGTCGATCGGCTCTATGGCGGCAGCGGCGACGACCTTTCGCTCTTCGGCGATTCCAATGATGATTGGGTTTTCGGCGGAAGCGGCCTGGATCTGGGTCTCTATGGTGCCTCAGGCGATGACTTCATTGCCGGCGACGAGGGTGCAGACGCCTCCTTCTACGGCGGTTCCGGCAGCGATCGCTTGACCGGCCGTCAAGACGACGACGCCTTCTTCTTCGGTGGTCTTGGCGGTGATGTCCTCTCTGGGGGTAACGGGGCGGACTCCTACCTCTATGGCGGTGACGGCGACGATACGCTGCGCGCCGGCAATGGCGACGATGCCTTCCTTTTTGGCGGCAGTGGGATCGACACGGTCATGGGCGGCGGCGGGGACGACATCTTGGCCGTGGCCAGCCAGGGCGAGTTGCAGAGCGGCGATCTCTTCGATGGCGGAGCCGGCACTGACACCTTGCTCCTCGCAGCCTCTGTCAGCCTCCCGGCCAGCGTGACCCTCACCAGCGTCGAGTTCGTCCTCTATGGCTAGAAATGACACAACCACCAACAGCGATCGGATCTGATTGGCTGGGTTTCTTGTTTCAAGCCCCGTTACCGCCCGGTCATGCGAGGTTCGTTGCACTCTCATCAGTTTACGACGAAAGGTGGACTAGATGGCGACAATTCCACTTAGTAATTCAAGTGATACCTTCTCTGTGTCGAATAGAAATGTTCAGAACACAGTCTTCGCGCTTCGCGGCGATGACTCCGTTGAGGGCGGTGACGCAGCTGATCTGCTGTATGGTGCTTTGGGGAATGATAGCCTCGACGGCCAGCGAGGGAATGATCGTCTCTATGGTGCCGGCGGTGATGATAGGATTATCGGTGCGGGGAACAGAGACACGCTCTTTGGTGCCAGTGGGGATGATGTCCTGCGGGCCGGTTTCTTTGCCGGCGCTATCGGTATTGATGAGAACAGAGATACTGCGTTTGGCGGTAGTGGTAATGATCGTATCTTTGGCGAAGGCCAGCGCGATACGCTCTATGGCGGAGATGGGAACGATACGCTTCATGGCGATGAGAAGCCGCAGTTCCTGAATCTCGAAGCCAATGACACTCTGTTCGGGGACAGTGGAACAGACCTGCTCTAAGGCGGGACAGACCGGGACCGGTTGCAAGGCGGCTCTGGCGTCGATATCGTTTTTGGTGGCAGCGGCGGGGATCGCGTCTTCGGTGGCGGTCAGAACGACTTTCTCTTTGGAGACACGGGTCAAGACACTCTGGAGGGCGATAACGGCTCACACCTGATCGATGGCGGGTCGGGTGAAGACTCCCTCTACGGCGAAACCGGTGCTGATACGCTTGCTGGGGGTGTCGGCGACGACACTGCGGTTGGCGGTGACGGTAACGATCTCCTCGCCGGTGACAGTGGTGACGACTCCTTACGCGGAGACGACGGCAGCGACATCCTTTCCGGAGGCACCGGTGTGGATACCCTCCGTGCAAACAACGGAGACGATCTTCTTGAGGGTTCAGTCGGCGACGATGTCTTGATCGGCCACGACGGCGACGACCGTGCTTATGGCGGTAGCGGTGATGACCTGCTGAGTGGTGAGGCAGGCGACGATCGCCTGACCGGCGCGCTGGGCATGGACCAGCTTTTTGGCGGCAGCGGACAAGACCGTCTCTTCGGTGGGGCCAGCGTCGATACCGTAGATGGTGGCAGCGGCGACGATACCTTCACCGTGAATACGGTGAATGATCGTGTCATCGAAGCGGCCGACGGAGGCCGCGACCGGGTTATCGTCACTGCCAACCGCTTCACCTTGCCTGAGAACGTCGAGGTCATGTCGAACCGGCAAGACGATGTGGCCCGAACCCTCTTCTCGTCGAGCGGCGGCGGTAGCCTGGTCGGCAACACAGCCGGAGACTCGCTGGTCGGCATCGTCGGCGACGATGTGGCTTTCGGCGGTCTCGGCGACGATGCACTCTTCGGCGGGGGTGGTGACGATACGTTGCGGGGGCGGAGCGGCAGCGATGTCATAACCGGCGGCCGCGGGGATGATCTGCTCGACGGCCAAGGCGATCAGGATGCACCGGACCTGCTCTATGGCGGCAAAGGCCAGGATGTCCTCATCTTCAACAGCAATGACACGGCTTTCGGCGGCTCTGGTGCGGACCTCTTCGGCTTCAACGGCGACGAGACCGGCAGCCTCGTGGGTGACTCCTTGGTGCCGTTGCTGGTCTTCGGGGATTTTCAAGGTGCAAAATCAATCCGGGTAGCCAGCAAGATACCCTCGTCTTCACCAGTGGTCTGCAGCAAGGGACGGCCGCTTATCTGGGCGATGCAGCCTTTTCGGCCAGCGGCAACACCGAGATCCGTTTCGACAGCGCCGGTCAGCACGTGGAAGTCGATATCGATGGTGACGGCACCGGAGACCTTGCTTCGAACTGGTTGGCGTTACCCAAGCCGCGCAGCTAACAGCGAGCGACTTCGTCTGGCTCGCTTAGATCGATAGAAGGTGGAGACCAAAGCTGTGCGACGAACACGCTGGTGGTCGTCCGGGCACTGACTGAGTGTTCACAGCGAAACGCTGTTTCTCCGGAACTCAGGATCTTCCCAGCCGTGTTCCGGTTGCGGTCTGAATCTCGGCTGATACGGAATCTCTGCTCTCTCTCTCTCTCTCTCTCTCTGGCCATCTTCCTGCATGGCTAGAGCCGCTCACAGCCGAGAAGAACGATGAGTTGTTGTGCTGACCGGAGAGCACCAGCAGAACCTCGACGGGGAGCAACGTCATGCGTCGTGTCTTGTGCTAACGACGATTGTGCGACTTGGATCCAGGAGGTCAAGGATCTGCAAGCGCACGATTGACCCGCTGATCCGAACTACTCCCAACGGGCATGAGTCATGATCCATGCCCGTTGGTACAAGGCGTTCTCACTGGATTGGCTTCTCGCGCCGCCCTTTGGAAGAGGCCTTGCTGATGCCGTTGGTTGCAGGTTCTCATCGCGACCAAAGGAGCTCCGCTCTGGCGTTGCACTCCATCGACCCAAACGATTCTAGATAGCTCAGACCCTACCGGCGAGCTGAATCCACTATTTCGAACAGATCCTCCCTACGAACAGTGCACAAAGCGTAAATCCTACCAACGAGATGAACCTATTCAGTCGAACAAAGCCGCCCTGCGAACAGTGCACAAGGCGTAAATCGGGCCCCCGCAACCAGGAAACATCACACTATCAATGATCTAGCCCGCCCCCAGCAGGCTTTCTAGCCTGTGGCGGCACAAGGCACAGGATACCCACTCAAAACCACGCCTTTACAATCACTTCCACCGCTTCCGGCGGGCGTTCCCATCCACCCACGAAATCTCCGTGTCACACGCGTGGCACAGAGAACAGGGCGCTTGTTCCTGTAATGCCGCTGCCAAGGTGAGCGACAGGAGTGCGTTACCAGTCGACCTGTACACGGGCGCCGACGCCATAGATCGTGTTTGTCGATCCGGTGGCTGCGGCATCTCCCTCCGCGTTGAAGACTTGCGTCACGGCGCCATTCAGCATGATCCGCGTGTAGTCGTTGACGTACCAGTTGAGGCCGGCAATTGCAGAGTACTGCTGGCCGCCCTGTGCGACACCGCTGTTGAGATCGAGGTAGTCGAAACGCCCGGCCACTTCCCACGCGCCCCAACCGCCGTCTTGAACTGGGTTGTTCACCTTTACCCGCCCGAAAGTCCCAGCCGTTGGTTGGTAGCGGCGGCTGTCGTCTTCGGTAACAAAGTAGCTGAGGCTGCCGTAGCCGCCCCAGAGGCCATTGGCATTCTCCCCCTCTGTGGTCTGCAGGAAGGTGTTGGCGACCTCCCCCTGGAATGACCAGGGACCGTTCACCCAGGCCACTTCTCCGCCAAGGAAGACATCGCTGCGGGCGTTGTCGATGAAGCCCGTATTGACGCTGCGCTCGTCGGTGAAGTGGAAGAAGGGGCGCTGCCGGTAACGGACTTCATTGTTGTTGGCATCGTTGCTGAAGCCCCGATAGCGGACAGAACCGCCAAGGTGGATGAGGTTTGACGCTCCCTCGTCACCGCCAAAGCTATCATGATACCAACCGCGACTGGCCACAGCGAGGCCCTCGCTGGGCGCGGTGACATTGACGTTCTGGCCAAAGAGGCCGAAATCCACACCGTAGTTTTCACCGGTGGCGCCGACACCCAGGCCGATCCGCCGGTCGAGGCTGAAGGCATCGGTGATCGCCGCGCGCTCCATGAAGGTGGTGAAGCGCCCGCTGGTCTGTTCTTCCAGTGAGTTGGGTGTCTTGTACTGGCCTGCACGGATGTATAGCGGATCGATAAACGGCCCATCATACTCGAGGAAGCCGTCCTTTATGTCGACGTTGTTCCCGGCGAAATCCGTTTCAAACTTCAGCGTGAAGCCATCGAAGAACTTGCTCTCGACGCCCAAGCGGGCCGAACGGACCTCCGTTGCATTGTCACCTGTATAGAAACTATCGCTATCACCAAGGGCACCGCCATCGACGAGGAGACGACCGCGCACCTTGAACTCCCAGGGGCGCCCTTGAGAGTCGCTGCCCTTGAGGGTGGGAGCAGGGCCGAACTTGAAGGTGAGGTCCGGATCGGCAAGCTCGACATTCGACACCTCGACCTGCGCTCTTTCTGATGTCTCGACTGCGGCCGCGGCCTTTCTCTCCGCTGCCCTCGCCTCTTCTTGCGCGATCGCTGCCTTGCGCTCGGCCGCGATAGCCCGCCTCTCGTTGTCTTCAGAGCGTTGCATCGTTGCCTGGCTAGAACGCTCCAAGGCAGAGAGCCTGCGGTTCAGATCCTCAATCTGCTGGGTTTGCTTCTCGATGATCGCGATGAGTTCAGCATTGGTCAGGGCAAGCGCGGGCGCGCTGGGGTGAAAGAACAGGGGGACGGCCAAGGCCAAAGCCAGGAGGACCCGATTGGACATGTTCACTCTCCGCAATCGGCAGTGTGGTTGACGGACGGGCAGACTGGATCACGGAGATGACTATCTGTTTACGGTTTTCTGAGGAGTTTGTGTGGCTGCGCGGTCAGGGACGCAAATCCCTTTCTGCATAGGCAGGAAAAATCGCCAGTGAACTCTGAGATGGGTGCAATAAACCTCAATAGAGACTGTTAAGACGATGCAGGTCTTAGGCGAATGATGATGACTTTCACCCTTTGTGGAGGCTGATAAACAAACCGCCACTCTGATCCTCGTCAGAGGAAGTCATGCTAAACCGCTGAGATCTAACCTGCTTGCATCTGCACTAACCCAAGGCTAGAAGAAGAGAGGCATTGGTGTGTGTAGAGAGTGATTGTTACAGTTTAGTGAAGAGTGTCTCATCGAACCTTCTTGATAGAAGGGGTCGGTGTGACAGTCTGGTGACATTGACGTTAACGTTTGCGGTTAAGGGAACGGTGATGGAGGGGAAAGGGGCCGTCGACGGATGAATCTGTTCCTAAGTGTTGTCAGTAGGCAAAAGGCTACGCTCGGCGAGGCCGGTCTCTTCGAGACGGATGACACGCGCTGTGGCACTATCGGGTCTGCCGCCGGCAACGACTGGGTCTTGCCGAACATCGATGAGTCGATGGCCGAATCACATGCGGCATTGGGGTTTATTCACGACTCTTTCTACATATCCAATACTGGATCGGCGCAAATATTTATCAACGGGTCCAGTATAGCGGTCGGGAAAGGCGAGAGTGAGTACATTCGCGACGGGGACCACATCACGCTCGGGGCCTACACGATAGCCGTATCCCTGCGCGAGCAGACCGCGGCGACGCCGAGGCCTGAGGAGCGACAGAACCCCACAAGCATGCCTGCCTTTGCCCCTGTTGCTGAGAGTCCGCCGCCAGAATGGCGAGAGGCTAAGGGGCAGAACCTGAGCTCGGATATGGCGCAGATCGATGCAATCCTGGCATCGGGCCCGCCATCCAAGGAAAGCATGCCCCCTCCACAGGAAAGTGAGACGGCTTTGCATCCGTCAGATCTGGAGCGCCTGGTCCAAGATCTTCTCGGCCCCACCAAGTCTCCGCCGGAGACCGAGGAGACTGCTGGGAGTGCGCGTGATTTGGCGCCCCTTGGCGAGACAGGGCCACTGGAGACCAGTTCCCCGAGAGCGCCAATCCGCGTTCCCAATGGCGATCTCCGTGCTGCGGAGGGACGTTCCGTAGCGGCGGAGGCCTTCTGGCGCGGTTTGGGCGTGGCGCCTGGCTGGCTGTCGGCTGAGAAGGAGGCCGAGCTCTTTCAGCAATTGGGTCTCACCTTGCGCGCCATGGCCGATGGCCTGACGGACATCTACGCCGCGAGCGGGGAGTCTCCGCGTGGGCCGCGGCCGAAGCTGGCTGAGGGCGGACGCGACACGGTCAATCCCTTTCGGCGCTACAGTTCGGGCACCGATGCCTTGCTGGCGGCGATCGGGGCACAAGACCAACAGCGCCCCAGCATCGATCAGGCAGCTGAGGCCTGCTTCGACGACTTGGCAGCGAGGCTTGCAGCTGTGCCCGATGCGGTCAGCGCCTCGGCCAACCAGTCTCTGGCAAACCTCTCGCCCGATCAGGTGCTAAGCGATCTGGACGCGCCCCGCCGCGGCTTCTTCGGAAAAGACCGCCGCAGCGAGCAGCTTCTGGCCGAGCTTCGTCGCCGCAACAAGGACTTCGCCGGTGAGGTTCAGCTTCGCTTCGTCTCTGCTTTCGAGAAGGCCTTCGCCGAAGCCTACAAGAACCACCGTCAGTGGATTCAGCGACATAGGAATGGGAAGGCATGATCGCGCTGCTACCCTTTCTTGCTGACCTCAAGCAAGCACCGCGGGTTCTGGCCGCCCTGCTCGTCTTGGCGCTGGCCGCCTGCAGCTCTGACGACGTGCCGCCGCCGACGGGTCTAAAGCTGTCGCTGGTCGCCAGCGATGAAATCAACCCGCAGGGCGATGGCTCGGCAGCGCCCTTGGTCGTGCGGCTCTACCAGTTGGCGGACAGTGGTGCCTTCATGGAGAAGACCTTCTTCGAGATCTATGACGACCCGGTGGCGGCCCTGGGTGCCGATCTTCTGGCCAGGCGCGAGTATGTGGTGACGCCCGGCAGCCGCAGCGACGATACCGTCACCGGCCCGCCGGAGGTGCGCTTTATCGGCATCATCGCCGCCTTCCGGGATATCGATCGGGCGCAGTGGCGGATCTTGAAAGACGTCCGGTCTGGCGACCAGAACCGCATCATCGTCGGTGTCGAAGCCCTGCAGATCACCTTCTTGGAGCCGGACAGCTCTTTCTTTGGCCTCTTCTCCAGGGCCTTCGAGCACCAGCAGGCGGGGCTTTTCTCGGAGGCGCGCGGATCGTGACGACAGGCTCAAAACCCATGTGGGTTGAGGGCATGCTGGTGCGCCCTCAGCACTTCCAGCAGCTTGAACGCTATGTCGAGGCCCAGCGCGAGGCGCGTCTCATCTCCCTCTTGCCGTTCCAATGGGGCGTGCGGCGCCTTGCGATCGACCAAAGCCTGCTGCCGGCAGGCCGAATTGGCCTGTCGAGCGTCTCGGGCGTCTTCCCGGACGGAACGCCCTTTGACGCGCCGGACCACGACCTCTTGCCGGATGCGCGCGAGGTGCCGGCCGAGACCGTGGGACAGCGGGTCTTCCTGGCCGTGCCTTTGGTCCAGGCGCATCAGCTGCAGGTTGCCAACCTGCCACCGCGCAGCTCCTCCGACAGGCTGGACCCGCGGGTGCGCTATCATTCGGTCGACGTCGATGCGCGCGATGCCACCGATTCCAATGGAGGCTCCGCGCCGATCACGGTCGGGCTCTTAAAGCCGCGTCTCCTCTTCGACACCGAACCCACCGATGGCTTGGTCGCCATGCCGATCGCCCGCGTGCTGGAACGCCAAGACAGCGGCCAAGTCGTCCTCTCGGAGAGCTTTCTGCCACCTGCCATGGAGTGCGAAGCGCTACCCCTGCTGCGGCAGCTGATCAGAGAGGTGGCTAACCTTTTGCGCTATCGCGGCGTGGTGCTGGCCAGCCGGGTCGATCCCAGTGCACGCGGCCAGCGTGTCGGCGGCGTGGCCGACTTGCTGGTTTTGCAAGTGGTGAACCGCTATGCACCACTTCTGGCCCACTATGCCTCACGGCCCGCACTGCATCCCATCACGGTCTATGAGCTCTTCATCCAGCTTCTGGGCGAGCTGCGCACCTTCGTCGGCAGCGAACGCGTCGCCAGCAAGGAGATCCACTATCTCCATGACGATCTAGAGGGCGTTTTCGACGCCCTTGGTCTCGAACTTCGCAAGGCGCTCAGCGCTGCGGCGGAAGACGCTGCCATCTCTCTGCCGCTGCAGCATCGGGGGCGGGGCTTCTATGTCTCGCCGATTGCCGACCGTGGGCTCTTGGATGTCGGCCGCTTCGTCATCGCAGCCGATGCCGAGATTGACAGCGAGGTTCTGCGCCGCCGCTTTCCAGCACAGGTCAAGATTGGACCGGTCGAGGCGATTGGCGATCTGGTCAACCTGCAGCTGACCGGCATTGCAGCCCAGCCCATGCCGGTCGCGCCGCGCGAGATCCCCTATCGCACCGGCGCTACCTATTTCGAACTGGATCGGAAGAGCGAGATCTGGCGCCGCCTCTCCAACTCGGCGGCCTTTGCGATCCACGTCAGCGGCGAGTTCCCTGGCCTTGAACTGGAGTTCTGGGCCATTCCGGAACAGCAGGTGCGCGCATGAGCGATCTTGGATCAGCAACAGACAAGCCGCCGCTCGCGCGGCCCAGGCCGCCAAGGCCGGCCTCGCACCGGCCGCCGCCACCCGGCCATCTTCCTCAAGAGCGTGGGCAACGCGATGAGAGGGTAGGGCGCAAGGCTGTTGCGGCGCCGCGCAGGCCTGGCCCCAGCATTGGAACTGCCAAGCAAAGGGACGCGGACGCACAACTTCAAGACGCGCCGCTCTTCGCTGATTGGCGCACCCTCACGGCGCTCTACGGCAAGCAGGCCACGACCCGGCCTATGGCTACCTTGGCGATCCCGATCCTCTTGGCAGGGGCAAAAATGCGGGAGTGTGCCGAGCTTGCCGATGTGATGGGGCTCCGCAGCGAGTTCAGCGCTGCCATTCAGCACTTCAATGAAGAGGCCTATCGGATCGGCAGTCCGCAAGCCGACATAACGGCGGCACGCTATGTCCTCTGCTCCACCTTGGACGAGTTTGCGCTGACGACAGAGTGGGGAGCCAGCGGTAACTGGGCGGCACGCAGCCTGCTCTCGGAGTACTTCAGTGAGACCTGGGGTGGGGAGAAGGTCTTCTCGGTTCTGGAGTGGGCGCTGGCGGAGCCTGAAAAGCACCTGGACCTACTGTCCTTGATTGACCAAGCGCTGCTGGTCGGCTTCGAGGGACGCTATCGCTTGCAAGCCTCCGGTGCGTCGGACTTGATCGTCATTCGCCGCAGAATCGCGACGGCCACCAAGTCCATGACACCCGAGAGCCCGGACAGCCTCTCGTCCAATTGGGTTGGTCGAGGCGGCGGCAAACCGCCAGCCAAGTTGCTGCCCTATTGGGTCATCATCGCAGCGACCTTGGTCCTTCTGGTGATCGTCTACTACGCCTTTCAGCTTCCCCACGAAGGGGCGATCAACGACCTGATCGAGCGTCTGAATGCTGTTGCGGCCAGCGCGGGGGTGTCTACGCGATGACTCTCGATCCCACCATAGAGGAGATCGCCTCGATCGCAGCCGCGCCGCTGAGCTCTGACGGGAGCGATGCACGCGATGGCGAGGCCTTCGACCAGTTGCAGGGTCAGATGGACCAATTGCAGCGCGAGGGCCCCTCGGTGATGGACTGGGGCCTGGTCGCCACGCGCGGCCTGGAGTTTCTAGGCCATGAATCGAAAGACATCCTGGTTGCGGCCTGGAGCGCGCACGCGCTCTACCGTGATCGTGGTATCCGAGGACTGGCCGGTGGTCTGGGGCTCTTGCGCAGCTTGATCGCCGATCACTGGCCCCAGCTCTATCCGCCAGAGCGACGGCTGCGGGCGAGAGTCATGGCCTTGGAGTGGCTGTCGGAGCGCACGGGGCCGCTGCTGGCAGAGCTGAAGGCCGATGCCAAGGAGGCTGAGACCTTTGCCTATGCCTTGTCAGCCATCACGGCGATCATCGAGCAGCTGGACGAGCGCGCGGCGGGGAGCGAGGTCAACCTTCTGGAGATGCAGCGGCCGCTGAGGAAGCTGGCCGGCGAGTCTGAGGCGCTTGCCAATCCGCCAAAGCCAGCTCCGCCCGCCACGGGTGGAGCGGCTGCAGAAGGCCAGCCCGCTGCTGCGGCAGCAGGCGCTGCTGATCTGGGGGGTGGCGAGATCGAACCAGCGTTTCGGCAGGTGACCAAGGCAAGCCTGTCCTTGGCACGGAGGATGCGGAAAGCGAAGGCTTGGGACCAGCGGGCCTATGCGCTGACCCGCTTTGCAAGCTGGATCGAGATCCTAGAGCTGCCGCCGGCCGAGGGGGTGCGCAGCAGCATCCCCGATCCCGAGACGGATCTGAAAGAGCGGATCGAGGGCTTGTTGAAAGCCGGCGAGGCCCTGGACGCGCTGGATATGGCGGAGGCCGCCTTCGAAGACTCGATCCTCTGGTTCGATGCGCAGCGCTATATCTATCAAGCCATGACGGCCTTGGGGGAGCGCTATCTAGGCGCCAGAGGCTGCGTCATCGAAGGCCTGGCGGGCTTGCTGTTGCGCTTTCCCAAGCTGCGCGACATGCAGTTTGCCAGCGGCCGTCCCTTCGCCGACAAGGCGACCCGCCTTTGGATCTCTGAGAGCGTTCTGCCGAAGGCTGATGAGGCGCCGCCCGCTGAGCGGGCAGCGCCCGACAGGCCTGCTGCGGCCATTGATGCTGTTGCCGAGGCCGCCCTGAAGCACGCCGGCGAGGGCCGCCTCTCCCAAGGGCTGGCCCTCTTCGTCGAGGGGCGACGGACGGCAGGCGACGAACGCGAGCGCTTCACCTGGGACATCGCCCAAGCCCGCTTTTGCTTGGAGGCCGGGGCCGAGCGCATCGCCGAACCGCTGCTCGCCTCTCTCGACCAAGAGATCGCCACGCGCGCGCTGGAGACCTGGGACCCCGCACTCTGCAGTGAAGCGCTCGTCCTCCACTATCGCGCGCTCGCCCAGCTTCCAGAAAGCGATGATGAAGCGGAAGACCCACAGCGGCTGCAGCAGTCCATTCTGAAGCGCCTCTGCCGGATCGATATGGTCGCAGCTGCGGGGCTGGCGGAGTGACCTGTTCTCATCGACACCACCTGTCCACTGGATGATAGAAAGGGAAGTCATCATGGCCAAAGAGGGATCGGTAGCACCAAAGGAACGCGTCAATATTCGATACCGCTCAGCGACGGGTGACGCGAAGGAGGAAGTCGAGTTGCCGATGAAGACGTTGGTCCTCGGCGACTTCACCGGACGCCAGGATGACACGCCCCTGGCCGAGCGTGACCGGATCAATGTCGACAAGTCTAACTTCAGCGACGTCATGCGCTCCCACAACCTGGGCCTCGACATGCAGGTCAAGAACCGCATGTCCGAGGAAGCGGACGAGACCATGAGCGTGTCTCTAAAGTTCGAGACCCTGAAGAGCATGGAGCCGGAGGCGATCGCCAACCAGGTGCCAGAGCTGAAGCGTCTCTTGGAACTGCGCGATGCACTGACCTCTCTGAAGGGCCCGCTCGGCAACATGCCGGCCTTCCGCAAGGCCTTGCAGGGCGTGCTCGACGATGCCGAGCAGCGCAAGAAGATCCTGTCCGAACTGACGCCGGCGACGGGCGACAGCGAGTAATCCTTCACGCGTGAGCGGCCTTGTTGCGCCCTCACCCTTTGCCGTTGAACGCAAATCATGGTCGCAGATGATCTCATCTGCTCGGGATTTGCTCTAGCCAAGGAGAAGACTGATGGCCGAGAGCGAGAAAACAGTAGAGCAAGGTGCGGCCCCTGCCGGCACTGAAGAGGTCTCCCTTCTGGACGAGATCTTGAATGAGACCCGGATGCGTCCACAGGACGAAGGCTATGACGCCGCAAAACAGGGCATCCAGGCCCTGATTGCAGAGCTGGTCAAGCCGCAGCACCAAGATGAGAAGGTCAATGCCGCCTCGGTCGATCTGATGATCGCGCAGATCGATCAGACCCTCTCGGCGCAGCTGGACGAGATCCTGCACAACGAAGACTTCCAGAAGATGGAGTCCACCTGGCGGGGGCTGAAGTATCTGATCGACGCGACCGACTTCCGCCAGAACGTCCGCGTCGAGATGCTCAATGCCTCGAAAGAGAGCCTGCAAGACGATTTCGAAGAAGCGCCGGAGTTGGTGAAGTCAGGCTTCTACAAGCACATCTACACCGACGAGTTCGGCCAGTTTGGCGGACAGCCCTTCGGTACCGTTGTCTCCAACTATGATTTTGGCCCTGGCTCTCGCGACGTGCGCCTGATGCAAGACGTCTCCGGCGTCTGCGCCATGGCCCACGCGCCTTTCATTGCAGCCGCCGGTCCGGAGTTCTTCGGCGTGGATAGCTACGCCGAATTGCCGAACCTCAAGGACCTCGACGCCGTGTTCGAAGGGCCGAAATACGCCAAGTGGCGCGGCTTCCGCGAGAGCGACGACTCGCGCTATCTCGGCCTCACCATGCCGCGCTTTCTCTTGCGTTTGCCCTATGACCCCAAGAACAACCCGGTGAAGTCCTTCCAGTACACGGAACGGGTTGAAGACAGTACCGATAAGTACCTTTGGGGCAACACCTCTTTTGCCTTCGCATCGCGGATCCACGACAGCTTCGCCAAGTACCGCTGGTGTCCCAACATCATCGGCCCGCAGAGCGGTGGGACGGTCGAGGATCTGCCGCTGCATCAGTTTGAAAGCATGGGGCAGCTGGAGACCAAGATCCCGACCGAGGTCCTGATCTCCGACCGTCGCGAGTTCGAGCTGGCCGAGCAGGGCTTCATTGCGCTCACCATGCGCAAGGGCTCTGACAATGCAGCCTTCTTCTCTGCCAACTCGGTGCAAGCGCCGAAGTCCTTCGGAACCTCGAAAGAGGGGATGGCGGCGGAGCTGAACTACAAGCTTGGTACGCAGCTCCCCTACATGTTCATCGTCAATCGCCTTGCCCACTATGTGAAGGTGTTGCAGCGCGAGAACATCGGCAGTTGGAAGAACCGGGCGGAGCTGCAGGACGAGCTGAACAACTGGCTCAGACAGTACGTGTCGGATCAGGAGAATCCTTCAGCCGACGTCCGCAGCCGCCGTCCGCTGCGCAAGGCCAACATCGATGTCTCCGACGTCGAGGGCGAACCTGGTTGGTACAAGGTCAACATGATGGTTCAGCCGCACTTCAAGTACATGGGTGCGGACTTCGTTCTTTCGCTGAGTGGTCGCCTCGATAAGGAGTAGGCGGCCAAGACCAGGACGAGTGCAGGTCCAGGAGACCCGCACTCGTCCTGGCATGACTTCAACAGGGTAGGGCGCGGTCTAGACGGAGAGATCGAAGTGCTCGATCTGGCCGGACGCGGGGGACGGGCAGCATGTTTGATCGGAGCCTCTTTGAGCGCTTGGCAGAGCCCGGCAAACCGGCTGGGCAGGACGTCAGGATCGATCCAGCCCGCTTGCTGGACAGCATCCTTGCCAACCTGCAGCATGTCTTCAATGCGCGCGATGGTGGGACCGCGATCCGGACCGATCTGGGTATGCCGGATCTGACCGATGTTTCCGTCAACTTCCCCAACTCCGTGCCCCACGTCTTGAATGCCATTCGCTACCAGATCCAGACCTTTGAGCCGCGGCTGAAAGATGTCGTGGTGAAACATGTCTATGAGCCAGACAATCCTCTAGGACTTCGGTTCCAAGTCGCGGCCGAGATTGACTTGCCCGATGGCGATGACCGGATCCTCTTCGAGACCATCCTTGGGACTGACGGCTTCTACCGGGTGCGCGGCTGATGTCCTTCAATCGCTACTACTATGACGAGCTGAGCTATCTGAGAGATCTGGGAGAGGTCTTCGCGCGCGAGAACCCAGCCTTGGCGCCTTTCTTGACCCGGCAAAGCACCGACCCGGATGTGGAACGATTGCTTGAGGCCTTTGCCTTTCTGACCGGGCGGCTGCGGGAGAAGCTGGACGACGATTTGCCGGAGCTGTCGCACAGCCTCCTGTCGCTGATCTGGCCACACTACTTGCGGCCGGTGCCGTCCATGACGGTGGTGCAGTTCACCCCCAGAATGGTCGGGGCCGCGCCCTCTGTCGTCGAGCCGGGCGTCTATCTTGAAAGCCGTCCCATTGATGGCACCCGAGCGCGCTTTAGAACCTGCTATCGGACCCAAGTCTCGCCGCTTCGGGTGGCTGCTGTGCGGCTTCAGTCAACGCCGACCGCGGCCAGCCTGACTCTCGATCTGGAGCTGATGGCGGGTGCGGCCTTTGCCACCATGACCCAGGATTCTTTGCGCTTTTACTTGGATACGGAGCGTGACCGCCTGCTTGGCCGGACCTTGTACCTCTATCTGAACCGGTTTCTGGATGATGTCCTGGTCTCAAGCGCTGACGGACAAGAATTGCATCTGTCAGCTGAGGCACTAAAGCCTGTCGGCTTCGGCGAGGATGAGGCTGTCATTCCGCAGCCGAAGACGGGCTTCTCCGGCTACCGCTTGCTGCAGGAATACTTCCTGATGCCGCAAAAGTTCATGTTTGTGGACCTAGAGGGTCTTCAGCAGATACGACAGTTCACCGGAAGCAAACTGTCTATTCAGTTCATGTTCACGCGTGCCTTTGAGTTGAACGCGCGCGTGGACGCCAGCCACTTCCGTCTCAACGCGACCCCGGCGGTGAATCTCTTCCCCTTCGAAGGGGAGCCGATCAAGATTCACCACACGCGGACAGAGTACCAGGTCAATCCCGGCGGGATGCGTCCCGACAGCTTTGAGATCTATGCGGTTGATCAGGTCACAGGGCGGCGACAGGGCGAGCGCAAGCCGGTCGAGTACCTGCCCTTCGATGGCTACCGGCACGACATGGGGGACGGCGAGAGCAAGCCCAGCTATCGCTTGCGGCGACGGGCGAACGCGCCTGGTCAGCGCTCCGAAATCTCCATCAGCTTCGTTCGGCCTCGCGGCGATAGTGCCCCGCTGAGCGAAACCGTCTCCTTTCAACTGACCTGCTCCAATGCGCCGCTGATGGATCGCCTGGGTGCCGGCATGCTGGATCAGCCGACCGAGACCTCGCCGACGCAGCTGACCTTTTCCAACCTGGGTCCGGCGACAGCGCCTGTGGCGCCGCCCTTGGCCGGCGACCTCACCTGGCAGCTGATCGCCAATCTTTCAAACAACTACGCCTCGGCGCTGGACGTCACCTTGATGCGCCGCCTCTTGGCCACCTACAACTTTCGCGCCTTCTACGACCGCCAGGCCGAGCGACAGCTCAACTTGATGATGTCCGGATTGTTGGGGATCGATTCGCAGCGCTTGGATTGGCTGCTTGGCGGCCTGCCGATCCGCGGGCACGAGATCCGCGTCCGCATGTCTGAAGCGCGCTTCGGTGGTGAGGCGGAGATGTTCCTCTTCGCAGCGGTGCTGGAGCGCTATCTCGGTCGCTATGCCAACGTCAACGCCTGCTATCGGCTGGTCGCCATCGGCAGCGACAACAATGTCGAGTATGCCTGGCCCGTCCGCATTGGGTCGAGACCGGCCCTATGAGCGACGATCCGAAGCGTGGCTCGCCAGGGGGCGCCCCAGGAGCGGAAGAGACGGAGCTGGTCTTCCCCTTTCAGCTTCAGGGGCGCGAACACGTCTCGGCCATGCAGTTGATCAACCTGATCGATCGCATGACCGAGGAGGATGTCTTCGGGTCACACGGGCGCGATGCCAGTCGAGAGCCGGTTCGCTTCCGCACCACGAACAGCTTGAGTTTCCCGGCCGGTGAGATCGCTGGCTTCGAAGCCCGGCGCATCGACCTTGAGGATGCGGAAAGCCGCTGGCGCTACGATGTCACCGTGACCTTTCTTGGTCTCTTGGGCAGCGTCTCGCCTTTGCCGCCCTATTACTTGGAGTCCATCAAGGTTGACGAAGACAGCAGTGATGAAGACCGCGCGCTCAGTGATTTTCTGAACCTCTTCAATCATCGCCTCATCACCCTATTCTACGAGGTCTGGCGAAAGTACCGCTATCACCTGATCTACAAACCGGGCGCGAAGGATCGTTTCTCCCACCGTCTCTTCAACCTGCTGGGTTTGGAGACTGGCGACTTCTCAGATCCACGGCCGTGGCATCAAGCTGAGATCGACTGGATCCGTCTGCTCCCCTTTGCCGGTCTGCTCAGCCAATACTGCCGCTCCGCCTCCACCTTGGAGACCATCGTCAGCGCCTACTTCGACGGCGTGCCTGTGCGCATTGAGGAGTGCTGTCTGCGCCGCATCAGCGTGCGTGACGAGCAGCGCAATCGCTTAGGACAGGCGAACGCGCGGCTCGGCCAAGACATGGTTCTGGGCAAGCGCGTCTACGACATCTCCGGCAAGTTCAGGGCGCACATCGGCCCTGTGGACGTGGAGAGCTTCCGGCGCCTGCTGCCGGAGGGGGAGCAGCACCGCACGCTTTCTGCGCTTCTGGCCGTGCTGCCACGGCGTGTTCTTCTGGAGTTCGACATCGCCCTCTCCCTCGATCCCGCGATTGGGCGGGCCTGGAGGCTGGGCGCTGATCAACCCGGTCTCGACCGCTTGGGCTGGTCGACTTGGCTGGGTCAAGGACAAGAGGGCAGGCCTGATCCTGGGCCTTTTCTTACGATCTTAACACCCAGAGACGCGCGTTTGGGCAACCATAGCGCAGCAGAAGGATGAGGATCCCGCAATGATCGGAATTGACCTAAGGCGCCTCATCGACCGTCTGACGCCGGAGGCGCGTCGCCTGGTCGAATCAGCAGCTGGCATCGCTGTCTCTCGTGGCCACTACGAAGTGGCGGTTGAGCATCTCCTATCGGCCATGGCTGAGGCCTCTGATGGCGACATGGTGCAGATCCTGCGTCACTACGAGATCGAGCCGGAGCGGGTCAAAGCGACAACCCAACGGGTCCTGGAGGGCTTCAAGTCTGGTAACCAGGGTCGACCCGCCTTCTCGCGCCTCATGGTCGAATGCCTGACCGACGCCTGGTTGGTTGCCTCCGTCGAACAGAGTCACCGTTTGATCAGAAGCGGTGCCGTCTTGGCGGCCGTTGCGGCTAATCCGGGGCGTTTCGTCGAACCGCTCTTGGCGGATCTGCTCTCTGAGATCCCAAGTGAAGAGTTGCGGCGTGGCTTCATCGCCATCGTTGCCGGCTCTCCCGAAGACCGCAGTATTGCGTCAGAGGCGGCCAAGGTCTCCGACGCAGCACCGCTGGCAGGTCAAGATCCAAGCGACGAGTCCGCGCTGGGCCGCTTTACCTTCGACTTCACCAAACGTGCCCGAGATGGCGGCATCGATCCGGTCTTCTGCCGCGACCGCGAGATACAGCTGATGATCGACATCCTGTCGCGTCGGCGGAAAAACAATCCCATCGTCGTCGGCGACCCCGGTGTCGGCAAGACAGCGGTCGTCGAGGGCCTGGCCTTGAAGATCGTCGAGGGCGATGTGCCCCCCTTCCTCCAGGACGTGCAACTCCGCTCGCTGGACCTGGGCCTCTTGCAGGCCGGTGCAAGCGTCAAAGGGGAGTTCGAGAACCGCCTGCGTGGCGTGATCGACGAGGTCAAGGCCTCCCCCCAACCCATTGTGCTCTTCATTGACGAAGCCCACACGCTCATCGGGGCCGGCGGCGCCGCCGGTGGCGGCGATGCCTCGAACCTGCTGAAGCCGGCCTTGGCGCGTGGCGAGCTCAGAACCATCGCGGCAACCACCTGGTCGGAGTACAAGAAGTACTTTGAGAAAGACCCGGCGCTGGCGCGTCGTTTCCAACTGGTGAAGCTAGACGAGCCATCGGTCGATCAGGCGGTAACCATCATTCGTGGCCTCCGCTCTGTCTATGAGCGCGATCACGGCGTCTATGTTCGCGATGATGCCATCGTTGCAGCCGCCACGCTCTCCGCGCGCTATCTGACCGGCCGGCAGCTGCCTGATAAGGCTGTGGACATCCTCGACACGGCCAGCGCGCGGGTTCACCTCTCGCAGACCGCCACACCGCCGGTGATCTCTGGCTTGCAGCAGAAGATCGCCGAACTGCAGCGCGAGCGCGAGGCCTTGGTCCGTGACCTCGCCTTGGAAGATGCCGAGAGCAGTCCCCGGACTGAGGAGATCGCTGCCGCCCTTCAGGCCGCCGCCGAGGAGAGAGATGCCCTGATCGCCCGCTGGGAGGGGGAACGCCGGCTGGCAGAGGAGATCGCAGAGATCCGCGCCAGGCTCGGCTTGGGCCCCTCCGGCGCAGCAGCGGGAGAAACCCCGGAGGCAGACGAGAACGAAGGCGCGGAGGAAGAAGCGTCTCCCGGCGCGGAGGAGGCAGACCCCGACGCTGCGCCCAGCGCTCATCGCGACAGCGACTTTGCCCGGCTCTCCACCTTGCACAATGAGCTGGCTGACTCCCAAGCCAGAGAGCCGCTGGTGAATGTCGAGGTGACACCCGAGGCTGTGGGTCAGGTGGTGTCGGACTGGACTGGTATTCCCATCGGCTCGATGGTGCGCGACGAGGCTGACCGGCTCTTGCGCTTGGGCGACGACCTGAAGCAGCGCATCATCGGTCAAAACCAGGCCATCGATGCCATTGATGAAGGCTTGCGCGCGGCGAAGGCGGGGCTTGGCAATCCAGACGCGCCGATGGGCGTCTTCCTGCTGGTGGGACCCAGCGGCGTCGGCAAGACCGAGACCTGCTTGGCGGTGGCGGACCTGCTCTTTGGCGGCGAGCGCTTCATGGTCACGATCAACATGTCGGAGTTTCAGGAGAAGCACACTGTCTCTCGCCTGATTGGCTCGCCGCCGGGCTACGTCGGCTACGGCGAGGGCGGAGTGCTGACAGAGGGTGTGCGCCAACGGCCCTACTGCGTGGTTCTCTTGGACGAGGTCGAGAAGGCGGACCTCGAGGTGATGAACCTCTTCTATCAGGTCTTCGACAAGGGGCAGCTCTCCGACGGCGAGGGCCGCGTGATCGACTTCAAGAACACGGTTGTCTTCCTGACCAGCAACCTGGCCACCGATCGGATCACCGAGCTGGGTTTGCTGGAGGAGCGCCCCGATGCCGAGGAGTTGGCCTCAGCCATCCGCCCGGACCTCTCCGCCCATTTCAAGCCGGCCCTTCTGGCCCGGATGCAGATCGTCCCCTACTACCCGCTGATCGGCGCGCCGATGGAGCAGATCGTCCGTCTGAAACTGAACAAGGTCGGGCGCCGCCTGTCCAAGAACCACAAGGCGCGCTTTTCCTACGCCGACGCGCTGGTCGAGGAGATCGCGCGCCGCTGCACCGAGGTCGAGGCCGGTGCGCGGAACATCGATCACATCATCAATCGCAATCTCCTCCCCCTGCTAGGGACAGAAGTCCTGCAACGCATGGGCGCGGGCCAGGATTTCACCGGCGTCTCCGTCGATCTGAGCGCAGAAAAGGACTTCGTGATCGACTTCGAAGCCTCTTGAGGCCTCTGGAGGATCTCATCACCAGAGCGGGTGGCCTAGAACCGAAGGGGCTCCCGCTCCTCTCCTTTCGCAAGCGCGTCCTGGATGGAGGCCTTGAGGTCGACCAGGCTCTGCTCCTGGCCGGCTTTTGCAGCTAGGGTCTCCTTTGCGCCTTCTTCTCCGATCTGCTCTGCCAGGTGGAGGGCCAAGGCGGCGGGGATGTCTGCCGGGCTCGCAGCCGCGATTCGCGGCGCACCCTTCAGATCCAAGGTTTCCAGGTAGCGCTTCACCGCCTTGGCGGCAGCGAAGAGAGGCCCGTTCGAGTAGATGGCGGCGGCAAAGCCGAGCCTTCCCAGCGCGCCCTTCGTCGGGCCGGAGATCGGTCCGCCTTCCGGGACATGGGCGATGATCGGCGTGCTCGGGAAGAGGTCAGCCAGAGCCTGCAGCTCTCGGCTATCGCTCATCCCATCCGCCATCACCACGTCCGCCCCCGCCGCACGATAGCTTCTGAGGCGGCGGAAGGCCTCTTCCAAGCCCAGCCCGGAGCCCGCACAGCTCATCGCGACAATCAAGAAGTCCGGGTCCCGGCGTGCAGCAACGGCGGCCTTGATCTTCCGCACCATCTGTTCGCTCGAGATGATCCCGCGCTCTTGCGCGCTACCAGCTATCTCCGGATAGTCTCGATCGTCCAGCATCAGGGCAGCGATACCGGCCGCTTCGTACTCCTGGACGGTGCGGCGAACGTTCAAGGGACCGCCATAGCCGCCATCGGCATCTGCGAGGACTGGAATAGACACGGCCTGTGCCATGCTGCGGGCTTGCTGCACCATTTCCGTCATCGACAGAATGCCGCTATCGGGCTCGCCCAGACGGCTGACTGAGGCTCCGTAGCCCGTCATGAAGACGGCATGATAGCCTGTATCCTGGATAATCTTGGCGCTTAGCGTGTCATAGGCGCCCGGGATGATCAGCATCTCCGACGCTAAGAGGCGTTGGCGCAGTTCGCTGGTCTTGTTCATCGGACCACCTCCTCTTCTGGAACCCTCACCAAAGACTGGCTCCGAGAGGACTGGGGAGAAGAGAGGCGCTTTAGCTCGTGCTTTCCGTGTCTCTAGTCACTTGCGATCTCGGCATAACACAGTCTGTACACCTTGCTATGTGTTCATTCCCGCAAGGGCGCGAAAGAGGTGGAGTGAAATGCCTTTAAGAGGCCATTTTTCCTACACCAAGTCTGCAGGTTCCAGCGGTCAGTCTGTCTGTCTATAGGGCGGTTCAGGCCGACTTGCTTGCCGCTTCACCCCCGGCAGCTGGTCCTAAGCGGCGATGAGCAAGCTCATCGCTAGAGCACCGGCCTGTGCACCGGCTAAAGGGGTTACAGTTAGACCGGATAGGTCGGTAACACTTCCTTGGGGGCCCGGCCGCAAAGATCCGCCCCCAGCGGCGTCTCAGAGATGAGAGCATATCGTAAAGTGGTCAAACTTCCTTGAAGATAAACTGAAGGTCCCAAATCGCCCTTCGGCCCCAGCCCATTGTTTGCTTTTCAATCAAAGTATGTGGGTTCAACACCCCTAAAAGCGGCTCTAGACTCTCTTAAGGTCTGCGTTTTTCGAGCAATACAACATTTAACTGAATTCGAGTCCGCAGGTCGTCTATAGAATACCGCATGATTCTAGACTCGCAGTATGCAGGGTGAAAGAAAACAGCGCACCGATGTCTTAAATTCGTCATATTTTTTTTCGAGAAGGGTTGGTCGAGGAAGCGAGTTGCTGGGCTGCGCGAAAATGAGCAGTAGCAGGCCTTCCATGAGATGTAGTAACCAGCTATAGCGCTTATGTTGTGTCCATGATCTCTAACATGGAGCGGTGTTGATCAAGGAGTCTTGTGTCTATGTTCTATGAGGATCTGTCCTTTGAGGGGGTGTCTATTGAGTATCGCATTCTGGGACAGTGGGACGGTGGAGAGACCGCGTCGATTATCGTTACCAATGGGAGCGAGCGAGCGCTGAATGATTTGGGCGTTCAGTGGCGCTGGTCTGGAGACACCGTCATAGACTATGTTTGGAATGCTGAAGTCGAACAGCAAGGTGATCTGGTGCAGGCTCAGTTACCCGAACAGCTTGCCCTGAACCCTGGTGAAGCATTGTCCTTTGGGTTCAATCTTTCCTACAGCGACCAGGCTTTGCCCGAAGACCTTTTTGTTTTCTAAGGCGAGAATGAAGATGAGGGAGCGGCTGGCGAGGATCCTGGGGATACTGGTGGATCCGGTGACGCGAGCGATGTAGGGGAGGAGGACCAGGACGCGGACGGGGCGGCTGACCCAGGGCTCATCGACGCTACCTCTGATCTTGAACTCTCCACGTTTGTTTTTGATAACTGGGATGGCGGTTTTTCTGGCTCACTTATTGTAAGAAACACAACGGATGTAGTCGTTGAGAACTGGCAAGCGGAGCTGAGTTTTCCCAGTGGCGTTACCTTGGAAGGTGGATGGAATGCCAGCTTCGCCCCAACCGACGGCGGTTACTCTGTGACTCCGGACGCATCAAATGCGGTCATTCGCGTGGGGGAGGCTGTTAGTATTGGGGTCAATCTGTCTGACCCGGCCAACTTGGTTGGGTCATTGGACGCTCGAGTATTTGTGGCCGATACAGATGGTGGTCACGATGGTGCGGGGACCGAGGATTCAGGTGATGATGAAGATGCATCACCAGGTGACAGATCTACGATGGACGGGCTCAACTATATACTAGGCACCCAAAGCATCGGGCCAGCCTACGGCTTTACCGACGACAGCGAGTTGGTTGAGACAGCCTTGGGAATTGAGGAAATGGGGTCTAACATCCTCAAGATTGCCCTGTCACCAAGCCTCTATGATCTCACAGACTCTGCTCATTTGGAGTATGACTATGTTGGTATGTTAAGCCAAGATCCATCATTTAAACGCGTGTTAGAGATGGATTTTGATCACTATTTCTTTTGGGTGGAGCGAGCGGGCGTTTTCATAGATGGAGATGGGCTGACGGAGGCTGAGGCGCAGGCGGAGTATCAGGTACACCGCCAGTTGGCGGACTATCTGTTGACGACGTTCGAGGGGACGGGGAAGACTTTCTATATTGGGTCTTGGGAAGCCGATTGGCATCTGGTGAACGAAAACTGGAACTGGGACGTTTTCCGTTCAGACGTGCCCCAGGATCGTATCGATGGAATGATCGATTGGCTTAACATCCGGCAACAGGCAATCGACGACGCGAAGGGAGTGCATGGCACCGATGGCGTCAACCTATTCCACTACGTCGAGGTGAACCTTGTTGAGACGGCGATGGATGGCCTGCCGCGGATAGCCAATGAGATCCTGCCGCATGTCAACGTGGATTTGGTCTCCTACTCTGCCTATGACGTGACGGCGGACCTGGATAGCTATGAGACGATGAAGCTGGAGTTAACCGCAACCCTTGACTATCTCGAGCAGCAACTCCAACCGAAGGACGGACTCCCCTTTGAAAAACGGGTCTTCATCGGCGAGTTTGGCTATCCCTTCGGCCGCGGTGAGGCCTGGCGGAATGACCCTGAAACGGCGGAGGAGCAAGCCGCACGGTCGCTTGATTTTCTGCGTGTTTCTTTAGAGTGGGGCACTCCGTTTGCTCTCTACTGGCAGTTTTACGATAATGAGATCAGTAGTGACGGCAGTTACAATGGATTTTGGATGGTTGACAACGAGGGCGTAGAGCAGCCGATCTACGAGATTTATGAAGAGTTCTACGATCAGTCAGATGCGTGGGTTCAAGCTTTTGTCGAAACGAATGGCCGCAATCCAACCGAGGAAGAGTTTCGTTCCAAGAGTGTGGCGGTTCTAACAGAGATGCGTGAGGAGATCGGCCATTCCTGGGGATAAGGCTTTTGGGCAGGGGCATCCGTTGCAGGCCCTGTACCGAGTAGTAGGTCACCAGCAGTGACCATTGGTGTAAGAAGCCTTGTTTCTTACACCGAGGCCGGAGGTTCCAGTGGGCGATTTGTCTTTCTATGGGGCGGGGGGCGGGTCAGCTTTCTTTGCGTGCCGCCTGACCCTCGGCAGCTGAGGCCAGCGTCTGGCGAAACAAACCAACAGCGCCCCGCACATGAGAGAGAGTTTCCTGGGTCGGTCCCCGATAGAGCCTCACATTTGGATACCAAGGGCTTGCCTCTCCCTTGCCAGCCCAGCACCAGTGGGTATCGCTGCCGAGCAGCAGGTGCCCCGGTATGCCGCATGCGGCTGCCATCGCGAGCGCGATCTGGTCACTGCCAACAACCAGATCCAGGGTGCCGAGGGCGTTGATCCAGTCCTCCCATCTCTGGCAGTCGGCGCGCAGCTTACGCAGATCGACAGCCTCCTGGCCCCAGTCTTCCAAGAGCTGCCCAAGGTCGTCGTCCTCCGCCTTGGGCGCAACACCAATGCGCAAGCCGGCGTCACTCTGCGTGTCGTGGCTTGCTTTCAGATAGGGAAGCGGAGAGACCGCCGGATCGAACACTTCCAGCACGGCAGGCAGTTGGAAAATGCCGATGATCTGATCGAGCTTTGGTGGAAAGCCGCTGGCCCATTCGTCAATGCCCTGGCCTGCGCGCAAGAGGCCGCGCAAGGCGGTTGGGCTCACACAAACGACATGCGCCGCGCGCGCCCTCAAGGCTGGGAGGAACCGCAGCAAGGTGATCAAGGTCAGGATGTCTTCGTTGGCAACAATCCCAATGCGCTGCCCAGTGATGTCCAAGGTCGCACCGAGCGCAGGTGCTTTGCCGTCGTCGCCGGCCGAAAGGGCGCGGTGCATCGCGGCAAAGCCCTTCTCCAAGTCGCCAGAGGCTATGAAGAGTTCACCTTTGAGAGCGTGTGCTGCGGCCAGGTCGGGCTCTGCGCTCAAAGCCTGCTCAATCGCGGTCAGTGCAAGACTGATCCGGCCGCTCTGCTTCAGCGCCAGCGCCAATTCCAGCCCGCTTTCGGCCTGCTTGGGCTGAAGCCGCAGCGCGTCGCCATAGGACTTGGCGGCCTCCGTCCAGCGCTTCGCGGCCATGAGGGCGCGTGCCAGGCATTGGTGGGCCTCAGCATTGGCCGGCATGAGCTTGCTTGCCTTGCGCAAGGCCTCGACGGCTTCCTCGCTGCGGCCGGCAGCCAAGAGGATCTCGCCTAAGGAGGCCAAGAGCAGCGGATGCCCCGGGTCCCTCAAGAGCGCGCGTTCCAGGCAGTCGATCGCCTTCTCCCAGTCCTGCTGTAGAGCATAGACGAGACCTAGGTTTTGCAGCGCTTCAGGCCGGCTCTGGTCATAGTGATGACTCACTCTGAAGCCCGCTGCAGCCCCCTCCAGTTGGCCTAGTCTCTGGTTCAGGGTGCCAAGGTTGAAGAAAGCTACGGCTTGCTTCTTTGCCTGCTCACGATCTGGCTGCTCCACGCTGATGCGCTCTAGGGCTTCTGCCAGCTGATCGCGCGCGCGCGTGAGGTCTCCCTGCTCGGCAATTGCCATGGCCAAGGCATCATGTGTTTCCAGGCTATCAGGGTCTAGCACGAGAGCGCGGCCGAGGACGGCTTCGGCATCCTCGAAGCGCTTCTGCAGATGGTAAGCCACACCCAGGTCCAGGTAGGTCCCGGCTTCCTCAGCCCCATGCTCGAGCGCGAGGCCGAAGCGCTCAATGGCTTGTTGAAGATCCGCCTTACCAAGTGCCAGCTGACCCAGGCCGCGATGCGCCTCGGCCTGCTTAGGGTCTTCGCTCAGTACGGCAGCGTAGAGCGCTTCCGCCTCTTCAACGCGGCCAGACTCCAGATGCCAGCGTGCGACCTCGAGCGTTTCCTTTATCGTCGGCAAGAACGGTTCAGCCTACTTGAAGACCCAGGTGGTGAGCTGTGTCGAATTGACGTTCATGCCCGTAGAGTTGGGCACAGGAAAGCCGTTCTGCAGGGTCGGGTCGATCAGGCCACGCGTGACCATGCCAGTGCCGAAGAGCACACTGAGCGAAGAGGAGGCGTTTCCGGCCATACCCATCACCATTTGCGAAGCGACACCAGGGAAGGGCGTGGTGATACTGGTCAAGGAGCGGTCCAGGATCGTCGTCGCCGGCAGGCAGGTGAGGTAGACGGAATACTGCGTCGGCACGCCGGTCGAATTCATGGCGACATCCGTTGACGTGACCGGCCCGACGGGTGTGGTTTGAACATCGACGGGCGCGGTCTTGAGGACGCCCACCGACCAGTGTTGTGCGTTTGCCATACCTCGTCTCCGCTAGCCCATGGAGATTTGTTCGCCGTCCACACGCACATGCTTGCGCGCCACGACGACGGTGTTTTCGGCTTCAGTGATAAGGGTCTCCTCCGCCCTTAGCACCAGCTGTCTGGCCGATTGCGTATCGACCCCGCGAACCCGGCGGATGGCGACATCGCACTCCTCGACCAGCTCCCGCGACGAACTGCGCCGCTGTTGCACGTGGCTCTCCAATCTTCGCGCAAAGGCATCGATCGCATCGACGGCGAGTGCCAGCAGCTTGCTCTTGAAGCTGATCGCGCGACAGGAGACGTCCAGCCGATCGCCTTTGACATCAATCCGCTCCTCTGCCGACAGCCGTAGCTCCTCTGCCGAGAGCTGAAGGGACGCGGCACCTGGCAGGTCGAGATTTGCTGCTGCTCCCGTCTCGCGCAGCAAGACAGTCAGGACGAGGTAGCTCTGGTCACTGCGCTTGACGAGCAGCACCAGATCGCCGGGCAGCGGCGCGAGGAGGCAGCCGGCAGCACGGCGCGCTTGGTGATGCTCAGCGCCAACTCTGACCTCGATCTGGGTGCCAGCCTGGTGACTGCTTGTGCCAACAACAGAGGCTTCCAAGAGCTGAAGGGGTTGGTCGCCGCTCAGGCTCTGTCCAAGGCTGGTGAACTGGTTCATCGCAGTCATCGTCCTCCTCAGCGTTCAATTCTGTCGCGTGGGTCGTAGCGATCGATCTTGCTGCGCTCTGGGTCCGCTTCGCGCACGGCCTCAAAGTCAACGCCTTCCCACAGGCTCTCTTGCGTATCGATGTCTTGCAAGCCCGCGTTGGCCAAGGCGACGTTCCGCATGTCACAGAGTTCCAGGCGCATGCCCTTAAGGTCGCCATTGGTCAAATTGGCATCGCGAAAGACGGCCGCCTTGGCGGTAGCGCCCTGCAGCATGGCCTGAATCATCGAGGCCTTCTCGAAGGAGGCACCATCCAAGGTGGCCCCGTTCAAGACCGCACCATCCAGCTGCGCCTCTTCCAACCGCACGCCGGTCATGTCGGATTCGGCGAAGAGGGCGTTCGGCGCGTGAACTGCCCTTAAGTCGGCTTCGACCAGTTTGGCGTTGTAGAAGAGGGATCCGGATAGGTCGGCAGAACGCAGGTCCACAGCGCTCAGGTCTGCCGCGACCAAGGCACTGTTGGTGATCGTCATACCGCTCAGGTCCATACCCACGAAATGCCCGTCCGCAAACATGCAGCGCCCAAACTCAGCCCCTGATAGCATGGTTTTGCTCATATCGACCTTGACGAAGGCCGTGTTCTCGAAGCGGCAGCCGCTGAAGTCCGTGCCGTCGAAGTGGATCTCGATCAAGGCCAAGCCAGAGGTGGCCGTCTTGGCAAAACGAGCGCCAGTCATCTGGCATTTCAGCAGGTTGGTCTTCGAGATGAGCCCGATTGAGGCCGTGACATAACTAAGGTCGCAGTCCAGGAAACTGGTGGTCTCCAGCTTAGGCAGATTGAGAACCGCGTGCGAGAGGTTGCTTTGCAGCATGCTCACGCGATCGAGCCCTGCTTGGCTGAAGTCGCATCCTGAGAGATCGCACTCAACGAAGACGGCCTTCGT
The DNA here is from genome assembly GCA_039819325.1 of Pseudomonadota bacterium. Taxonomy (GTDB): domain Bacteria; phylum Pseudomonadota; class Alphaproteobacteria; order Kiloniellales; family JACOMY01; genus JACOMY01. The sequence goes on from JBCBSF010000034.1 coordinate 40,559, forward strand.
CAGGTCGGCATGCCTGAAGTCCGCTCCCGCGAGATTGCAGCGCATGAACTGGGCGCCGGAGAGGGCAGCGGCAGAGAGGTCCTGACCGGCAAGCTCCTGCTCTAGGATTGGCTCTTGGATGCCGGCGGCCAGTTCCAGTTCCTCGCGCGTCATAGGAGAGGCCTCCTCTCTTCGTCTCTCAGCTGCGAAAGCTGAATGCTGGCATCTGTAAGGTCCAGCTGCTCGGCTGTTACCTTGTCGCCGTTGACGCCGTAGAGCCGCGCCTGGGCCAGCGAGGCCCCGTTCAGACTGACCCTCTTCAGCTGGCACTCAAGGATCTTAGCGCCCAGGAAGTTGCAGGCGTCCAGGTTAGCACGGCCAAGCATGACCTGGTTCAAAACGGCGTAGACGAAGTCTGTCCCTCTTGCCGTAATGCCGCTGAAGTCGACGGTCTCCAAGAGCGCGCCGCTGAAATCGCTCTCCGAGAGGTCGGAATCACGAATACTGGCCGAGCGTAGCGTTGCCTTCCGGAAAGAGCTAGCGACGAGCGAGCGGCCGCCCATGACCACAAAGCGCAGAAGCTCGGCCCCGTCGAAGCGACTGCGGGCCATCTCGCTGTTGAGGAGGGCAGAGCGTTCAAGCCTCGCATCCGTGAAGTCCGCCTGGTTTAGGACCGCCTCAAGAAAGATCAGTCGATATCCGCGCGCCCCTGCGGCCTTCAGGCGCGACAGATCACACTGCATGAAGACCACCTCATTGAGGTCTGCACGCTGAAAATCCACGTCGTGCAGCAAGCACTTCAGGATCTGGGTGTTGCTGAGGCTGGCGTCAGCAAAACAGGCGCCGCCAAAATCGGCCTCTAGCATCGCTATGGGGGCGTCGAGCGTGACGCCGGCGAAGCTGGCACGACGCGCCGAGACCATGGAAAGGTTCGCGCCCGTCAGGTTGGCGCCGGTCAAATCGGCATCGTCCATATTCGCCCCGGCGAGGGTCGCGCCTTCGAGATTGGCGCCGCGCAAGTCGGCATTGCGAAGATCGGATTTCTCCAGCAAGCAGGCGCGCAGGTTCTGGCCCGCGAGCTTGGCGCCACGCAGGTTGCTGCCCGCGAGATCATGCCCTGCAAGCGACTGGCCACGGCCTAGTTCGGCCAAAACCACCTGGCCAATGTGTGCGGCGACCTCTGGGTGCAAGGGATCTTCTGGCGCCAAAGGGTAGGGGCTCATCCGGCGCGCTTCGGCGAGGCTCTTGGCGGCGTCGACTGTGGCGGTGCGGATCGTCTCCGAGAGGTTTTCCGGAGCGACCGGCCCCTCTGGTTCTTGGTTGATCGCTGCTGCCAGTCGGTCCTGATTGAAGAGGGGATGCTCCGGGAGCATCTTGCGGGCGATGTCTTTGCTCGGCCGCTCGGCGGGGTCTGGAAGCGCCTCGATCTCCTTCAGCATGTCCTCAAGCGCCGCTTCCAGGTCCGCGCCACCAGGAAGGGTGGGCGGGTTCATGACGCGCTTGCTCTCTTGCTGCTTAATCTCCTCACTTGCTTCGGGCGCCTCCACCGGGCGTAGCGCCTCAGGCGGTATCATCGCCGCTGCGTCCTCTGGGTTTCGTAGAAACGCTATGGGGTTATCTTTGATCGCGTTGGGGTTTTGTTTGAACTTTTCGAACAGATCAGAGTCATCCGGGCTGACGCGCTTGCTCCATTCGATGATCTCGCTCAGGTCGACATCCCCTGACTCCAGCTCTTCGGGCAGGAACACGGGCATGCTGTCCAAGATGTCATCGACCTCAGGTGTGGGAGGAGCGGCACTCAGATTGAGCACTCCGGGCAATCCAGCCTGCGCAAGGGCGCGCTCCATGCGGGCCAATCTGTTCTTGCGGTAGGTTTCCGCTTGCTCGCGCTGCAGTTCCTGTCGCCGCCGCGCCCGCTCCTCCAGCACCGCTTGCGGCAAGGGTGGCATCAGCGCCGAATCGTTGGTCAGATGAAAGGCGCCGGTCTCCGGATCCGTGCGTTTCAGATACTCCTCTGCGTAGTAGTCGATCGGGCGTGTCCTATCGCTTCTCCGCTCGCAGGCCGCCATGACGCATTCAACATCGGATGCGTCTTCGTCGGCGCAGTCGGTGACGGCCCTGAAGGCCAAGACCCCTTTGCGATGGTTGGGAAAGAGCCAAAGGGTATCCGCGCGTCCCTGCAGCTCTACGAGGCCGGATTCCGCGCTTGAGCGCTTCACGAAGATGCGTGGGTAGAGATCTGGCAGGCGCCCGGTCACGCCCTGCCCGGTCTTGTCCATGCCGTAGATCTCGTAGGTCTCGTCGCCAGTGAAGAAGCCGTCCAGCCACTGATCTTTCGGGGCCTCGTTGTAGAACGACCAATCGGTGTCGAGCGGATGTCCTGGGTGCTGCTTCTCCAGCCAGGCCTTGTCAAAGGTGCCGAGCCTGTCGCGTCGTTGCGGCCAGGCAGCGTCCAGAGCCGCTAGAAACAAGGGCTCCACCACCTCCTCTGGGGACAGCATCAGGGTCTCGGGATCTTCAATGTTCGGGAGCGGCACAGACTCCCCTTGCGCCAAGGCAGCGGCGGCGCCAAAGCCCCTCCCCAGCGGGTTCTTCTCGAAAGCGAGGCCACCGAAGGCGTGGCTTGGGTTAAGCGGCATCCGAAGGAAGGGTGCCGGATCGGTCATCCTGACCTCGCCCGTGTCTTGATCGATGGTCCACAGCCGATCACCAAAGACGCGGGCGACCTTCTCTCTGCCGGCAAGCTTGATCTCTACCCACATCGCCTGTTGAGGGCGCTCATTGGGGGCGATTGCGTCGCCGATGACCATGAACTCCCCAAAGGGTTTCGGCATGCCGACATCAAGCGCGCGACCATCCAGTTGCTCGGCCACGAAGGGCCAGAGGGCCTGGTCGAGCAGCGGCACGTCCGGCTCGTCGATGTCGAACATGAGGAAGCTTGTCACGACGAAGAGGAAGTGTGGCGGTTCTTCCAGAGGCCGGGTCATCACAGACAGCCGGCGCGGTTTGAAGAGCCTCATGGCTAGACTCTAGATGCCAAGAAACGCAATGTGGGAGCAAACGTCGGCCTCCGCCTGCTCAACCTCAGCCTCTTGCGCCTTCGCTGCAGCATCAGCCTTCTTCTGGACAGTAAGCGCTGTTTCGACTTTGCTGCCAGCCCAGCTGAACTTCATATAGCGCAGATCTACCCGTGCACCGATGTCTGCGATCACCGTGGGCGCGAAAGATAGGTAAAGGGCTATGCGAACATCTTCTTTCACACCAAAGTTACATGAGAAGGATACGCCTATCACTGTAGAATCACTCTTCCCTTTCGTATAACTGTAGGCGCCTTTTTTGTAGAGACCTCCCTTTTTTCCTGAAACTGAGCTCTTGCCGCCGGCGTAGTAGGTTTCCACATTGCCGTTTGTGGTTAAGGTATAGTCCCCTTCGACAGTAAAGGTGAAGTCGCCTGCGACCGAGGTTGTGGCCGCGCCGCCGACGCCGATCTTCTGATCACCGTAGATCTCTACGATCTGAGAGGTCTCTGTGCTCTCGTCCCCTAGAGTTGTGGCTTGCCGAGGGCTACTGTCCGACCCCAATACAGTGAGGAGCTGGTTCCCAGCCACGTAGAGGCTTGAATCGCCCTTCACAGCGGTCAGCATGGCGCCGTCGGTCGTGATGAAGAGCCCGTTGCGGTCAGCGTCAGGGATTGAATCAAGAAGGTCGGCGATAGCCGCCTGCTCAACTGAAGCGTCATAGCTGCCAAGCCGTAGGTAGCTTTCTTCATTGTCGTTACCCGAATCGGTCACGTAAATGCGCAAACTACTCCCATCAGTTGTGACGTCTGTGGCGTCACCGGTGTCGTCATCACCAGTCTCGCCGGCGCCGTCATCGTCGCCGGCGTCGTCCTCGTCGCCGTCGTCGGGACCGCAGGGCCACCAAGGCGGCTTTGGCAGGTCTTCCGGCCACTTCTCCTGCCACCGCTTTAGCCGCTCTTTCAGTCTGTTCCTCAACACCCGGCGTAAGGCCAGCGGCAAATCGCTGGCGAGGCCTCCGTTGCCTAAGCCGTCATTCATTTCGATTGTTGTGCCAGCGGCCGTGCGAATCCGGTTCGCGGTTCTGCTCTTGTCGCCAATGACACCAGGTGTCGCTGGGTTGTCGACCGCACCGAGGATGAGCGGGCGATCAGGGTCACCGTTCACGAAGGAGAGCTGGACCTCGGTTCCTTTCGACAGGGGAAAGTGGAAGCCGCCATTGGCATTGCTAGAGGGTTGGGTCCGCCGAAGTGCCGGGGTGGCCTTTCCTTCAGCACGTCCGCTCTGATCCCATGTCAGTCTTGCCGTGTGACGACCCTCTTGATCGATCTCTCCACGCAAATCCGCGTGTGTTCCATCAATCCATGCAGGTTCCAAACCGCCAATGTGCGGGCGCGCTTTCTGGCGTTCTGGCGCGAAGACGACATCGGCCGGCAGGGCTTCGAACCAGTTTCGGTAGCCCTGGGTTGCTCCCCTGTACTCGCTATGCGGTTGCCCGGCTTCGAAGCGGAGCTTGGTGATGAAGAGCTCCCGATTGAAGGTGTCTTTTGGATGCTCTTGGACAGTAATGCGATATCCTGGGCAGAGATGGGGGGCGTTGCTTTCTCCGCGGAACTGGGTCTTGCGGCAGGCCAGTTCGGCAGCGCGTACCTTGGCCAACGCCTCGCCTTCCTCGCGGCTGAGGTAGTGCTCGTCGAAGCTGGTGACGACACCCTGCCCCTGGGGATCGACGACGGCGGAGACTTGAAGATCCACCTCTGGATGGGCCTCGTTATACTCAGTCAGGATGATCTTGGCAGGCAGGCGCCTGGTTTTCGCCGCTAGGGTCGTGACCAGAAGCCGATCGGGGCGGGTGAGCGCGGTGGGTTGGCCGAAGGCGATGCTGGCAGGGCCGCCGGGGCAAGGCTGGCAGACGGAGATGTCATCGCTGACGATCAGCCGCTCACCGTTCTCATTCTGCTCGAAGAAGAAGAAGATGCCCTCCTGCTCCATCAGCCTGGTGATGAAGTCGAGATCGCTTTCCTCATACTGAACGCGAAAGCTGCGGGCGGGATGGTCTTTCAGAAGCTGGAAGGAAAGATCGCTGGCGGAAAGCCCGGCGTGCGCCTCCTCGGTCGGCCCTAGCGCCCCCTCACCTAAGAGCGAGGCGCGCAAGACATCGGCTACCCGTGCCTCCTTGTCAGGTCCATAGATCTGACGCTCTCGGCTCAACCCCAGGACCGCCATCCGCGGGCGAAGCTCCACGCGATACAAGATGAGCCCGCTGTCGAGTACCTGGCTTTGTGTGAAGCGCCGGATGACTCCGCAGTGTATCTGTTCGGCCTCACCAAGTGCCATCGTCACCTTTGCACGTCGGCCCAGGAGCATGGCTGCTGGTGTTTCAACGCGCGCGCTCAAAAAGGAGACTTGCAAACGATAGGCTGTAGAGACAGCTTCTTCGCCTGTGACGTCGATCACAGTGGCGTTCGTCAAATCCAAGCCGTCTGCTTCAAATCCAATCTGGATGTTTGCTTGATTTTTCATGACTTTATCGAAGCACGCTATGGCGGGACAATGAGCGTTCCGGCCATCAAACGCGCCGGAATCATGACGGTATTCATAATTTTTGTAAGTGCTTTGTACTTCTCTAGATCTACTTTAAAAAGCTGATCTTCGCTTTTCCACAACCAATGCTCCGAGCCAAGAGCGGTCCAGGCAATGTAGAATCCAGTGACCTCCTGGCGCAACCCTGTAAAGCCGTATTTCCGTCCGAGGGCAAAGCTGTAGGATTGATTGTAGAGAAAAGAGTACTCCGCGCCTAGAATTGTTTTGTGGGATGCCAAGATTGTCACCGATGTCTTTTTCCCCTCGAAGTGCTTTCGCTCTCGAGATTTATAAGTATGGTAATCATTTGTGTTAACGTGTACGTCTTCGGTGCCCTTAATCTTGACAGCAGCGTCCATGTGATAGGTGACGGTCATATCTCCTGTGACTGCCGTTGTACTGTTACCTTTGATGTCGGTGGTTTGATCTCCGGTGACGGTGACATACTGGGAGGCTTTTGTCGTCGCGGTTCCAATGGTGATGGTCTCGTTCGGCGCGCCGCCGCTACCGATGACAGTGTTAACCTGGTTCCCATCGATAGCACTATAGTCACTGCCGTGCACGATCGTGATCCGCGCACCGTCTGTTGATGTAAAAATGCCACTTTGGGCGCCATCAGATACGTCGGGGAAGTAAGTTCTTATCTTTTCTCCTTCTGTTACTTCATCGTAACTTCCCAGCCGGTAGTAACTCACCTCATCCTTGTTTTCAGATTCAGTGACATAGATGCGAAGGTAGGTCTCGTCCGTCGTGATTTCGCCAGAGGGAATGTCAATGACCTGAGAGTCAGGGTTGGTTGTCGCCTGGCCCAGGGCCAGAGCAGTGGTTGCGCCCAAGCCAGGGTTGCCCAAGCCGTCGTTCATTTCTAGTGTCGTGCCAGCAGTTGTTCTGATGCGGTTGGTGGTTCTGCTCTTGTCTGTAATCACGCCCGGTTGGACTGGATTGTCCAAAGCCCCAAGGATGAGTGGACGATTAGGGTCCGCATTGATGTAACCGACGACCACTTCGCTGTTGTTGGCGAGTGGAAAGTTGATGCCACTGTTCTTGCCCCCAGCCATCTGCGTACGACGCAGAGGCGGTGTCGCCTTGCCGGTAGGACGTCCCGTTAGGTCAGACCCCAGTCGGAGGCGGTAACTGCCTTGATCGTCCAGTTCGCCGCGCCGATCATTGAAGGTACCGTCGATCCAGGCCGCTTCCAGCCCAGCGTGGCGCGGGCGCGCTGTCCGACGTTCGGGCGCGAAGGTAACGGTCGCTGGTAAGGCTAAGAACTGATTGCGATAGCCCAGTTCTTCTTCAGCATGTATGAATCCGGCAAAGGGGTGCGTTCCTTCATGGGTTACCGCGGTTATGAAGTAGTCCTGATTGAAGCTGCTGTCTGGATGGTCCTTAATGGCGATGCGATATCCCGGGCAGAGGTGGGGGGCGTTGCTTTCTCCGCGGAACTGGGTCTTGCGGCAGGCCAGTTCGGCAGCGCGTACCTTGGCCAACGCCTC
>JBCBSF010000035.1:0-47390 GCA_039819325.1 Pseudomonadota bacterium
TGGCTGAACCGGGGCAAGGAATCGATCTGCCTGGATGTGAAGGCGGAGGCTGACAAAGCCCTGCTGGCCGCCATGCTGGCACGTGCCGATGTCTTCATCCAGAACTTGGCGCCGGGTGCGGCGGCACGGCTTGGCTTCGGCGCCGAAGCCTTGCGTGCGCGCCATCCAGAGCTCATCGTCTGTTCCATCTCCGGCTATGGGGAGGAGGGGCCTCTGCGCGATCAGAAGGCTTATGATCTACTGATCCAGGCGGAATCCGGTCTCTGCGCCATCAACGGCACGCCGGAGGGGCCGGCCAGGGTCGGCGTCTCGGTCTGCGATATCGCAGCAGGCATGAGCGCCTTTCAGGCCATTCTGCAGGCGCTCTATGCGCGCGCTCAGGGGCGCGGCGGACGGACCATCCAGGTCTCGCTCTATCACGCCATGGCCGACTGGATGAATGTCCCCTATCTGCAGTACCGCTATGGCGGCAAGGCACCGACGCGCCAGGGGCTGCAGCACCCGACCATCGCGCCCTATGGCGCCTTCACCTGCGCCGACGGCAAGGCCTTGCTGATTTCCATCCAGAATGAACGGGAGTGGCAGAGCCTCTGCCGCCAGGCGCTGGAGCGTCCGGATCTGGCCGAGGATCCGCGCTTTGCCAGCAACACGCTCAGGGTCGAGAATCGTGCCGCCTTGGATGCGGAGATCGCTGCTGTCTTCGCCCAAGTGGACCGAGAGGCCAACATCGCGCGGCTGCGGGCGGCCAGCATCGCCTTTGGCCGGCTCTCCGACCTGGACGACCTGCTGGCCCATCCGCAGAACCGCTACATCAAGGTCGAGAGCGAGGGCGGGCCGGTAGAGCTGCTCTCCCCCGCCGCCGTGATCGCTGGGCGAAGCGAGCAGTTCGGTCCGGTGCCGCGCTTGGATGAGCAAGGGGCGGCGATCCGTCGGGAGTTCGCGGGCGGCTGACGATTCCGCAAGCCTCGCTGCGGATTTCTCGAAGCCTCGCTCTGCAGGCTCGCCCCTTACGCGCTTGCCAGGCAAGACTGTCAGGCATGACGGAGCAGGAGACAGAGAACGGCCGCGCAGGCCGAAGTGGCGGCCGCAAGGCGCGCCGGGCGGCGCGTTCGGGTGCGGTGGAGCAGCCCAATCCCTGCCCGCCAGGCCAGCGCGGTGGGCGCTACAAGCCGCTTACCGAGAAAGACATCCAGGCCATCTATGGCCTCTCGCTGCGCCTCTTGTCAGAACTGGGCATGGGCGAGGTGCCGCCGCGCCTGCAGGCCTTGGCGCTAGAGAAGGGCGCGGAGCTCAATGCCCAAGGCCGACTTTGCTATCCGCGAACGCTGGTGGAAGAGATCATCGACGGCGCGGCCAAGCGTTTCGTCTTCCATGGCCGCGATCCGCGCCACGACATCGAGTTGGGCGGCGACCGCGTCTACTACGGCACCGGCGGTGCGGCGGTGCAGACCTTGGACCTGGACAGCGGGCTCTACCGCTCTTCCACCTTGCGTGACCTTTACGATTTCACCCGGCTGATCGATGGGCTGACCAATGTCTCCTGGTTCACCCGCTGCTGTATCGCCACTGACCTGCCTGATCTCTTCGAGCTGGACATCAACACGGCCTATTGCCTGCTGCGCGGCACGACCAAGCCGGTCGGCACGGCCTTCACTCTGGCCGAACACGTCGCGCCCATCATTGCCATGTTCGACGAAGCCGCTGGTGGGCCTGGCCACTATCGCAAGCGGCCCTTCTGCAAGGCGCACATCTCGCCTGTGATCTCGCCACTACGCTACGGCGAAGACGCTGTGGATGTGGTCTTTGCCTGCATCGAGCAGGGCGTGCCGATCAGCTGCATCACCGCAGCCATGTCAGGGGCCACCGCGCCGGCCACCTTGGCCGGCTTCCTGGCCCAGTCCTTGGCCGAGACCCTGGCCTCCCTGGTCATGGTGAACCTGGTTCAGCCGGGCTACCCGATGATCTTTTCCAACTGGCCGCTGGTCATCGACCTGCGCAGCGGTGCCTTCAGCGGTGGCGGCGGCGAGAGCGCGGTGATGAACGCAGCCTCGGCTCAGCTGATCAACTGGTTGGGCCTGCCCTCTGGCGTGGCCAGCTCCATGAGCGACGCCAAGGCGGTGGATGCCCAGATGGGGATGGAGAAGGCACTGTCGGCGTTGGCGGCCGGTCTTGCCGGCGCCAACCTGGTCTATGAGTCGGCCGGGATGATGGCGAGCCTGCTGGGGGCCTCCTTCGAGGCCTTCGTGCTGGACGACGAGATGCTGGGCCATGTCTACCGCACCCTGCGCGGCGTGGAAGTCAACGAAGAGACCCTAAGCTACGAGGCGATCGTCGAGGCAGTGCTGGGCGAGGGGCACTTCCTGGGCGGGGCGCAGACCATGGCCTCCATGCAGCGCGACTACTTCTACCCCGCACTCGCCGACCGCGACGAGCCGACCACCTGGGCAGAGAAGGGCGCGCAGGAGGCCTGGGGCGTGGCGAGAGCCCGTGCCCGCGAGATCCTGGCCAGCCATCACCCGGACTACCTCGACGCCCGGTCCGACGCGGCGATCCGGGCGCGCTATCCGATCCGCCTGGAGGTCTAGACCGGCGGCAAGTCGCAGTGCGGCGAGACCTCGTCGCTGCGTAGCAGGTCGCGGATGATCGACAGTGCCCGCTCCAACTCCTCTGTGTCGCGTGGCGCGCCGATCGCCAGGCGGACCGCGTGCGGAACGCTCTGCCGGCCAATGGCGAAGAGGTCGCTCGACGAGACGGAGACTCCGCGCTGCAAGGCGGCCTTGGTGAAGCTCTCGCGACGCCAGTTCTCCGGCAAGCTCAGCCAGAGGTGCAGCGAGGTCGGCTGGCTCCGGTAGTGCCAGTCGGCGAGGTAGCGCCTGGCCACCACCTGCCGCTCACGCGCCCGTTCGCGTATCTGCCTGCCGTTTTCCATTGCGGTGCCGTTGCGGATCAGTCGCGCGGCCACCTCATGCGTAAGGGGAGAGGCCATCAGCCCACTGGCCCGGATGGCGGTCAAAACACCGCCCATGCAGCGCTTGGGTGCTGCGATGTAGCCAGTGCGCAAGGCCGGCGCCAGCACCTTGGAGAGGCTGGCGACATAGATCGTCTGCTCCGGCAGATAGCCGGCGAAGGTGGGGACCGGCTTGTCCAGCAGGAAGTGGTAGATGTCGTCTTCGATGATGATGACACCATGGCGTTCGCAGACATTGGCGATGGCTTGCCAGCGTTCGTGTGACAGCATGGCGCACGTCGGGTTCTGAATGGTCGAGCAGCAGTAGAGCGCCCGCGCCCCGCTAGAGCGAATGGCTGCCTCCAGCGCTTCCGGCATGATGCCCTGCTCGTCCATCTCCACGCCCTGCAGTCTGAGGCCAAGCATGTGGGCGATGGACTTCACACCAAAGAAGACGAGATTTTCAGTCAGGAGTGTCTCGCCCGGGCGGACGGCGGCCGACACGGCGGCCAGCATGCCGTGCTGGGCGCCGTTGGTCGGGATCACCTGCGCGGGATCTACGTCGACACCGAAGTTCGCCATCCAGGCCGCCCCGGCGGCCGAGTGCGATTCCAAACCATCCGTGGGGCGGTAACGCAGATACTCGACGAAGTCGATATCTTGCGCGACCTCGGCCATCGTCTTGGCGATGCGGCCTGCCAGCGGCGGGTTGGGCGGTGCATTGGCGGAGAGATCGATCGGCCGCTTCTGCTTGCCGCCGTCGACCGTAGGCAGCTGCGATTCAGTGGGGAACATAGTGACATAGCCGGCTTGCAGCGGCCGCACGAAGGTGCCGCGCCCGACCTCACCGACGACCAGGCCGCGCCGCTCTGCCTCGACATAGGCGCGGGTGACGGTGCCGACGGTGCAGCCAAGGCGCCAGGCCAGATCACGGTGGGTCGGCAGCTTCTCGCCCGGTTGCAGACGTCCGGCGGCAATGTCGGCTTGCAGGGCATCGGCGATTGCGCGATAGCGCGAGCCGCTTCGCTCTGCGATCTGCGGCGCCCACTGTTCGCTGTCCAGCTCAAAGGGTGTTTTGCTTTCGGGCATCAGCATTGCTCCAGCTAAATTGTCACCGAGACAATATTTCGATTGTTTGCCCAGTTCAGCCGCCTGTAGCCTCTTTGTCAAGCCTGGTACGACAGATTGGCTGTTGTTTTTGCGGGCTGGACGGAGGATTGAATGGGTACAATCGGGATAAAGGAGAGAGGAAGTCTTTTACGGGGGCTGCGGCAGGTCGTGACTGCGGTACCTTGGCTGTTACTTGTCTGGCAGGAGCGCTGGCGCGAGCGCGAACATTTGGCCGGGCTGGATGACCGCATGCTGAGGGACCTCGGTTTGACCCGAAGCGAAGTATACAAAGAGATTCAGAAACCGGTCTGGCGTGACTAGAGAAGTCCTCATAGAGCCTGCTGAGGTAGGCGACATGGCAGAGGTTGCGCGCCTGTTCCGCGCCTATGAGGCCTGGCTGCAGGTGCCCCTCTGCCTAGAGGGCTTTGAGGCGGAGGTCGCCAGCCTGCCCGGCTTCTACATCGCGCCGGCCGGAGGCCTCTGGCTTGCCCGGGTCGAGGGCAGGGCCTGCGGCGTGGTTGGCTTGCGCCCGCTGGAGATCGCTGGTGCCTGCGAGATGAAGCGTCTTTGGGTCGAGCCCTCTGCGCAAGGCCTCGGTCTTGGCCGGCGTCTGGCTGAAACCGCGCTGGCGGGTGCCAAGGAGCGCGGCTACAGCCGCCTGCTCATTGACACCCTGCCGAAGCTGGAGACGGCCTTGGCGCTCTATCGCGCACTCGGGTTCCGGCCGCGCAATCGCTACAATGACAATGCCCTGCCTGGGGTTCTCTTCTTTGAGAAGGACATGACGCCATGACGGGCGTGCTACCATAGGCTCATCAGGCGCCCTCCAACTCCCTTGGTAAACCGAAGAACGACTGGTGCTAGCCAAGCGGCCGCTTCCAGATGCCGACCACCTGCTGCCGAGGTGGCTCTTGACAGCCGGGCTGACCTTGGCCAAGCGTGGCGCCCGCGTAAGGGGAAAGGATGGCGGCGGGCAGCGCGTTTATCGGGCCCAGCCAGCGCTTGTTGGAGCTGATCGCCAAGACGTCGACGGCTCGCGCGTCCGTGATGCTGAATACAGAAATCTGCATCCACGACCGAGAAGACTTAACCCATTGCGACGGTCTTGTCTTTCGGGGATTGGGGCAGGTGACGAGCATAGGACTGGTCAAACCACAAAGCGCGATCGGGCGCTTTAGCATTTATTGGCCATACATTATCGTTGCGTATTTTGCACTCAACGCAGTTTTGCGGGTTCTTTTGACCCCAACACTCACGCAAGATGAGGCGCAGCAGTTGGTGTTTGCGCAGTCTTTGCGGCTTGGCTATGACGAGCAACCACCACTCTACACCTGGGTACTCTATAGCCTCTTTGCTGTTTTCGGACCCTCTTTGGTCGTACTGACAGCCATCAAGGCGATCCTTCTCAGTTCTGCTTTTCTTTTTGCCTACTCTACTGGCCGCATGATCGCGGGTCCGGTGGCCGGCATGATGGCCAGCGCCAGCCTCTTTCTCGTGCCGCAAATCGGTTGGGAGATGCAGCGTGACTTGACACATACCGTCCTTGTCTTTATCGCGACCGTGGCGTTGGTTTACTTCCTGGTTGCAGCCTACAGTTATCAACGGCCGCGCGCCTATGTTGGTATTGCACTCGCGCTGGCTGTCGGATTGCTGGCAAAGCAGCTCTTTTTTCTGGCAGCGATTCCTCTTTTATTAGCGCTTCCTGTTGTAAAAGACGTCTGGAGCCGCTTCAACAAGCGATGGCTTTTGTATGCGCTTGCCTTCGGTCTTTGCGCGGCGGCCCCCTTCTATGTCTGGCAGATCTTCAACATCGCGACCTCTTTGCAAGACACGGCCAAGTTCGGCCTCATCAGTCCAGGCGACGGTGCTCTGGCTCAACGCTGGCGCGGCCTGGGCGCGATTTTCGAGGGGATTGTGTCGACCCTGGCGATTCCCTTTGCGATCTGGTTGGTCATGACGCTGGGCTTCCGTGGCCGCCGAGCATCGGGCGCCATAGTCCGCTTCCTCTTCATCGCGACCTTGCTTTCGCTCGCGCTGATCGTCGTCAGCGTCCTGGTGGCCGGGGCAAGCAGTCTGCGTATTCGCTATTTTGTGCTGTTCGACTATCCTGTGCTGCTTTTGGCGCCGCTGGTGTTCCTGGTGTGTGTCAAGCACAAGCTCCTCTATTGGCTCTTGCCTGCGGTGGCAGTCACTGGTGCTGCGGTCATCAGCGTTGGTTTGGTGATAGGCTTCCGCTTTGCGCCGGCACTCGACATCCCCAACCGTCTGCAGATTCCTTTCGTGACACTGATCGACCACCTAAACGGGCAGGGTTGTCACCCGGAGGCGGTTTTTGCGAAGGACAACTTCATTGGTGGGAACGTCCGCTTGCAACTGCCCACCGTGCCGGTTAGCGCACCTGCCCACAGGGTCCAGCTGGAACCCGAAGCCGCCCAATCCCTGCTGCTGATCTGGTCAGCGGATTCGCCAGAGCAGGAGGCGCGCGTTGTTGCTCTCGCCGAGTCTGCTGGCCAGGATTTACCGCCGCCCAAAGTGGAAACTGTCACTCTGCCGTTGCTGTTCAGCACGAGCGAGCAAGACTTGACCCACAGCTTCGCCTTTCGCTGCCACGGCTACACACCAAAGCCCCTCTCGTCACCGGCTGGCTAAGACGCAAGCGACTCTACACTCGTCCTCGACGCGACTGCGGTTAGCCACGCACCCGCCAGTCTGTTCTAAGGCTGAGACAATCGAGACAAAGGCCTTCTTGGGCCAAGAGAGGCGTTTGCCACAGGGTAAAAACTGGCCGCACGCGGCCCAGGCCTAGTCTCCCCGGACAATCTGACCACCCGAGAAATGCGGGCTAGCCGGGGTCAGGCCGCCTGCCTATAGTGCAGCGCAGCATCGCCAGGGCGCGCTCGGGGGCGCGCTCGCCTCGGCCAACAGGGCATCATTCCTATGGACGACCTCTACTTCGACGACTTCACGGTCGGGCGCAGCTTCAAGACGCCCGGCGCCACCCTGAGCGAGTCGCAGATCCTGGATTTCGCCTTCGCCTATGACCCGCAGCCCTTTCACCTGGACAAGGTGGCGGCGGAGGATTGGAACTACGGTGGGTTGATCGCCAGCGGTCTGCAGACCCTCTGCGTCGCTTTTCGTCTCTTTCTGCAGGCACGCATTGTCAGTGCCTGCTCACTGGGCTCCCCCGGCATGGATGAAATGCGCTGGCACATGCCGGTCCGGCCCGGCGACACGATCCACGTGGTGGCGACGGTGGAACAGAGTAAGCCCTCCTCCTCCAAGCCCGACCGCGGCCTGATCCACATGCGCTACCAGGTCTTCAATCAGAAGGACGAGGTGGTGATGAGCTGGCTGGCGATGCAGATCCTGCGCAAGCGGCCGGCCGAGGCTCCTTAAGAACGCTTCAGACTCCCAAAGGACGTCCCATGACAGAGAGTTTGCGCGCAGCCCCGACGCTGCGCCCTGACAATCCCTGCTTCTCCTCCGGCCCTTGTGCCAAGCGGCCCGGCTGGTCGCTGGCCGGCCTAGGCGACGCCGCGCTGGGCCGCTCACACCGAGCGAAGGTCGGCAAGGCCAAGCTGGCCGCGGTTATCGAGCGCTCAAAGGCCATCCTCGGCCTGCCGGAGGACTGGCGTCTGGCGATCGTCGCCGGCTCCGACACGGGTGCCGTCGAGATGGCGCTCTGGAGCCTGCTGGGATCACGCCCGGTGGAGGTTCTGGCCTGGGAGTCCTTCGGTCAGGACTGGGCCAAGGACGTCACCAAAGAACTGGCCTTGCCGGACGTCACTCTGCGCACAGCCGACTATGGCGCACTGCCGGACCTGGCGGCCGTCGACTGGTCGCGCGATGTGGTCTTCACCTGGAACGGTACCACCTCGGGAGCGCGGCTGACCTCCGGCGACTGGATTGCCGACGACCGTGCGGGACTAGCGATTTGCGATGCCACCTCCGCCGTCTTCGCCATGGACCTGCCCTATGCCAAGCTGGATGTGGTCACCTGGTCCTGGCAGAAGGTGCTGGGCGGTGAGGCTGCCCACGGCATGCTAGCCTTGAGCCCGCGCGCAGCCGAGCGGCTGGTCAGCCAGCCGGCGCCACGTCCCTTACCGAAGCTCTTCCGCATGACCAAGGGCGAGGGCTTGAACGAGGGCCTCTTCAAAGGCGAGACGATCAACACGCCCTCGCTGCTGGCAGTCGAGGACGCGCTGGACGGCCTGGCTTGGGCGGAGAGCATTGGTGGCCTGCCGGCGCTGATCGCGCGCAGCGAAGCCAACCTGGCCGCCATTGCCGGCTGGGTGGAGACGCGGCCGTGGGTGGACTTCCTGGCGGCCGATCCCGCCACGCGTTCCTGCACCTCCATCTGCCTCGCTCTGATCGACGCCCGTTTCCAGGCGCTGGCGCCCGATGCGCAGGCCAAGGCGGTGAAGGCCTTCACCGGCTGGCTGGAGGCGGAAGGGGCGGCCTATGACATTGCCAGCTACCGTGCAGCACCCGCGGGCTTGCGCATTTGGGGTGGGGCGACGGTAGAGACCAGCGATATCGAGGCCCTGCTGCCCTGGCTCGACTGGGCCTGGGCCAAGCTGGAAGCCGAGTTTCTGAACCACGACCTGCGAGAGAGCGCCTGACATGCCGAAAGTCGTCATTGCCGATAAGTTGAGCGACAAGGCCCGCGCGGTCTTCGAAGAGCGGGGGATCGAGGTCGATCTGGCCGTGGGACTGCCACCGGAAGAGCTGGCGCCGCGTCTGGCCGACGCGCAAGGCCTAGCGGTGCGCTCTGCCACCAAGGCGACGGCAGAGCTGATCGCGGCGGCACCGCAGCTAAAGGTCATCGGCCGTGCCGGTATCGGCGTCGACAACATCGACCTGAAGGCCGCGACCGAGCGCGGTGTTGTGGTGATGAACACGCCGCAGGGCAACGCCGTCACCACGGCCGAGCATGCCATCGCCCTGCTCTTCGCCGTCGCCCGCCAGCTGCCGGCCGCCGACCGCTCCACCCGTGCCTCGAAGTGGGAGAAGTCGCGTTTCATGGGGGTGGAGCTTAGCGGCAAGACTCTGGGCCTCATCGGCTGCGGCAACATCGGCGCCATCGTCGCCGAGAAGGCGCAGGGCATCGGCATGAAGGTGGTGGCCTACGACCCCTTCCTGTCGCCTGAGCGCGCCAAGACGCTAGGTGTGGAGCGGGTAGAGTTGGAGGTCCTCTATGAGCGCGCGGACTTCATCACGCTCCATGTGCCTTTGAGCGACCAGACCCGCGGGATGATCGATGCCGCCGCCTTGGCCAAGATGAAACCCGGCGTGCGTCTGGTGAACTGCGCGCGCGGCGGGTTGGTGGTGGAGGCCGACTTGAAAGCCGCCATCGAAAGCGGTCAGGTCGCTGGCGCGGCCTTCGACGTCTTCGAGACCGAGCCGGCGCGCGATAACCCGCTTTTCGAGCTGGAAGAGATGGTGGTGACCCCGCACCTCGGTGCCTCCACCACCGAGGCGCAGGTGAAGGTCGCTGTCGAGATCGCCGAGCAGATGAGCGACTATCTGCTGACCGGCGCGGTGCGCAATGCGCTGAACATGCCAGCGCTGACTGCGGAGCAGGCGCAGCGGCTCTTACCCTACATGACCCTGGTGGAGCAGCTGGGCTCCTTCGCCGGCCAGCTGACCCGCACCGGCGTGTCGGCCGTGCGGCTGGACTATGAGGGTCAGGTGGCGGAGCTGGATTGCCGGCCTTTGACCCAAGCAGCCCTCATGGGCTTCCTGCGTCCCATGCTGGACAGCGTGAACCACGTGAATGCCGCTGTGCTGGCCCGTCAGCGCGGGATCGAGGTGTCGGAGACGACGCACGACCGCGCCAGCGACTACGCCAGCCTGGTGCGCCTGACGGTGGAGACCGAGCGGCGCACCCGCTCCGTCGCCGGCACGCTCTTCGGCGGCGCCAAGCCGCGGGTAGTCTCGATCAAGGGCATCGCGGTGGAGGCAGAGTTGGCACCGCATATGCTTTATGTCGCCAACGACGACCAGCCGGGCTTCATCGGCGCCATCGGCCAGGTCTTCGGCGATGCCGGCATCAACATCGGCACCTTCCATTTGGGCCGCGCCAGTGCGGGCGGTGAGGCCATCGCGTTGATCGGCCTGGACGCGCCGGTCAGTGAAGAGCTTCTGGCCAAGATCCGCACCCTGCCGCACATCCAACAGGTAACCCCGCTGACCTTCTGAGATGTGACTTCAACCAACGCATCGCCCCGCTAGAATACGTCCGATTGCAGGTCGAGTGCCAGAAAGCACTCCCCTCATGCTGAGCCTGTCGAAGCATGTGCCACGGAGAAGACTGCGCTTGGGGCAGATCCTTCGACAGGCTCAGGATGAGGTCAGTGCGAACGGAGACGCTGCACACCCGCCAGCGACACACTGTCTTGCTTTCTTCTTGAGGATGCATCGACTCAAAGCCAGACTCGCCGGCGCTGCGGCAGGATCGCAGCAGCGTTGACGAGAGGCCGCCTTCATGCGTCTGACCCCGGAATTGCTGCTGAGGGCTTATGCCATTGGGATCTTCCCCATGGCGGAGAACCGCGAAGCGGAAGAGGTCCATTGGATCGAACCCAAGGCGCGGGGCATCCTGCCGCTAGACGGGCTGCACATTCCCAAGAAGCTGCGCAAGCGCCTGCGCAACGGCGGCTTCACCGTCACCTGCGACCGCGCCTTCGGCCAGGTGCTGGCCGCCTGTGCCGAGCCGGCGCCAGGACGGGAAGAGACCTGGATCAACCCGCTGATCGAAGACCTCTATGGTGCCCTCTTCACCCGCGGCTCTGCCCACTCGGTCGAATGCTGGCGCGGCGGCGAACTGGTCGGCGGCCTCTATGGTGTCTCTCTGGGCGGTGCCTTCTTCGGGGAATCCATGTTCAGCCGCGAGACGGATGCCAGCAAGGTCGCCCTGGTCCACCTGGTCTTGCGCTTGCGTCTGGGCGGTTTCGTGCTGCTTGACACGCAGTTCGAAACGCCGCACCTGGCCCAGTTCGGCGTCATCGAGATCCCGCAGCGGCGCTACAAGCTACTGCTCGCCCGTGCCATTGCCCAGCGTGCTGGCTTTCCAACCGGACCCTTGGAGACAGACGTGCTGGAGCGCTTCATCCAGGAGTGTGTTGGGGCCGCTTGATTGCCTGGCTCGCTGCTCAAGACGAGGAAGGGCTCTTGGCAATACGCGCTCACACCAAGACTCATCACGCTCTAGCTGCGCACCCGCGCACCAGTCGGATCGTAGAGCGGCTGCAGATGGGCTTTGGCCGGGACCCTCGTCGTGGCGACCACCAGCTCGTAGTCTCCCGCCAGGACATAGTCGGGGGTTACGCCCTCTGCCTGCTTCACGTAGCCGTAGCCGATGCCTTGGCCCAGGGTGTAGCCGTAGCCGCCGCTGCTGAGGTAGCCGGCGAAAGCGCCATTGCGCAGGATGGTCTCGCGGCCTAGCAGGACCACTTCCGGATTGTCGACGGTGAAACCGGTCAGGAGCTTGGTTGGCGTCTGGCTGGCAGCCTTTTCAGCAGCCGCGCGGCCCAGGAAGTCGATATCGGTCTTCAGCTTCACCGCCCAGCCCAAACCAGCCTCGAAGGGGGAATCGTTGGGTGTGATGTCGCTTCCCCAGGCGCGGTAGCCTTTCTCCAGCCGCAAGGATTCCAGACAACGGTAGCCGACCGGGCGGATATCCACATCCGCGCCGGCCTGCATCAAGGCGTCGAAGACGGCGCCGGTCGCCGCGAGGGGCACGTGCAGTTCCCACCCCAGCTCTCCACAGTAGGTCACGCGTAAAGCCCGCACCGGGCTGCCGGCGATGGTCAGCAGGCGCACCTGGCCGAAGGGGAAGGCAGCGTTGCTGACGTCCGCATCGCAGACCCGCTCCAAGACGGCACGCGACAGCGGGCCCATCAGCGAGAGCGTGCCATAGTCTTCCGTTACATCCTCTAGCCGCACATCCATGCCCGCTGGCAGATGATCGACGATCCAGCCGGCGTCATGCGTGCGGAAGCCGGTCCCGGTGACCAGGTAGAAGCAGTCTTCTTCCAGCCGGGCGACGGTCAGGTCGCACTCAATGCCGCCCCGAGAGTTCAGAAGCTGGGTGTAGGTGAGGCGGCCCGGCGCTTTGCCGATGCGGTTGGCGCAGAGGTACTCCAGGGCGGCCAGACTATCGGCACCCGTTACCTCGTACTTGGCGAAGGATGACTGGTCGAAGATGCCGACGGCCTCGCGCACGTGACGGTGTTCCGCGCCGACTGCCTGAAACCAGTTCTGCTGGCCCATAGAGTAGTGATCGACGGCCTCCTGGCCCTCGGCTGCGAACCAGTTGGGCCGTTCCCAGCCAAGCTTGGAGCCAAAAACGGCGCGTCGTGCCTTTAGGCGCTCATAGAGTGGCGAGACGATCCGCGGCCGGCCGCTTTCCGGCTCTTCATGCGGGAAGCCGATGGTGTAGTGCTTGCCATAGGCCTCAAGTGTGCGGTTGCAGACCCATTCCCGGTCGCGGTGGAGGCTGGAGAAGCGGCGGATATCGACGCTCCAGAGGTCGAGGGGGGCCTCGCCCTCGGCCACCCAGTGGGCCAGTGCCCAGCCGGCCCCGCCGCCAGAGGCAATGCCAAAGGCGTTGAAGCCGGCCCCGACGTAGAGATTCCGGCACTCCGGCGCCAAGCCGAGGATGAAGGTGCCGTCAGGCGTGAAGCTCTCCGGCCCGTTGATCATCTGTTTCACGCCGGTCTCGGCCAGGGCGGGGATGCGCTCGACTGCCTGCTCCATGTGCTGGCCGAAGTGATCCCAGTCGTCGTCGAAGAGCTGGAACTGGAAGTCGCCAGGAACGTCGCCTTGCGTCCAAGCGATGGGGTTCTGCTCGTAGCCGCCCAAGACCAGGCCGCCGACTTCCTCCTTGAAGTAGGTCAGGCGATCGGGGTCCCGGATCGTGGCGGCCTCACTGGACAGGCCAGGGATGGCCTCGGTGATGATGTACTGGTGCTTGACCGGCTGCAGGGGAACATTGACGCTAGCCAGGGCCCCCACTTGGCGCGCCCACATGCCAGCACAGTTCACCACGGCCTCGCAGGCAATGCTGCCGGCCGTCGTTTCTACGTGTGTGATGCGTTCGTCTTCCATGGTGAAGGCGGTGACGCGCACACCTTCCTCGATTCTGACGCCGCGCTGCCGGGCACCCTTGGCCAGGGACAGCGCGATATCGCTGGGGTTGGCCTGGCCGTCGGTCGGCAAGAAGCTGGCGCCGACCAGATCGTCACAGTTCAGCAGCGGCCAGAGGCGCTTCACCTCCTCCGGCGAGATCAGATGCATCTCCATGCCGAAGCTGCCGGCGGTGGTGGCGAGCCGCTGGTATTCGATCCAGCGGTCCCGGTTGCAAGCCAGCCGCAGGCAGCCGCTCATCTTCCAGCCGGTCTCCAGCCCGGTTTCCGCAGCCAGGGTCTTGTATAGCTCTACCGAGTACTTCAGCACCTGGGTGATGGCGGCCGAGGAACGCAGCTGCCCGACCAGCCCCGCAGCGTGCCAGGTCGAGCCGGAGGTCAGTTTTCCCTGTTCCAGCAGCAGCACATCTTTCTGGTGGTCGCGCGCCAGGTGATAGGCGGTGGAGCAGCCGATGATGCCGCCGCCGATGACGACGATCTCTGCGGTGTCGGGAAGGGGCATGGGGTCAGCGCTTTCCAGGTTGGCCGTAGCGGGAGCGGTAGGACTCGAGCGACTCTTCGAAGGCAGCCAGGTTCTGCTCGGTGTAGGCGAGGTAGTCGTTCTCGGGAATGTCGATGTGCAGCTCGGACACTAGCGACCAGAGCGTCTCGCGCAGGAGAGAGGCGCATTGCATCGCGGCCTGCGCCTGCAGGATCGCCGGGTCGGGCGCAGCGCCGAAATAGCGGGTCAGAAGCCTGGTGGACTCCTCGCTGCTGAAGCCAGCGTTGGAGGCTACGCCTGCCAGATCGAAAAGCGCAGTGGAGAAGCCCGCGTACTCGAAATCGATCAGCCAAAGCCGCGCGCCGTCGTCCAAGATATTGCCGGGCAAGAGGTCGTTGTGGCCGAAGACGATGGGCAGTGGCACCTGGGCAGCCTCGAACGCGCTGTTCAGCGCCAGGAATTCCGGCAGGCGCCCAGTCATCCGGCTGCCTCCGGCCTCCAAAGTGCGGGCATAGTCGCGGATGACGTGAAAGACCCAGAACATGAAGCCGGGGCCCGAGACGCGTGCCGGCAGCGCCTGATGGAACTGCGCCACCAGATCGCCGACCCGGTCCAAGTTGGCGCGGACCGCAGCGGCGTCGTAGGTCTTGGCCTCGATAAAGCGGCAGACCAGGACGCCCGGGCCGCTGTAGATCACCTCCGGCGCCAGGCCGGCAGCGGCGGCGGCCCGCGCCGTCATGGCTTCGCGCTCGCGGAAGACGTGATGGAAGGGAAAGTCCTGGCCGAAGCGGGCAACATAGCTGGCGCCGCCGGAGGTGACCTTGAAGCTCTCGTTGGAGAGCCCGCCGTGCAGCCGCTCCCAGGTGATCGCAGCCGACCAGCAGGGCAGAGCCTCCAGACGGGCGGTGATGTCGCTCATGGTGGTGGCTCCTTTCGACTAGCGCTGCAGGCCAAGGCGTCGGCGCAGACGGCCGGCCCCAGCAGAAATCAGACGATCGGCGATGATGGCGATGAAAGCGACGCAGAGACCGGCCACCAGGCCACGCCCC
The DNA here is from genome assembly GCA_039819325.1 of Pseudomonadota bacterium. Lineage (GTDB taxonomy): Bacteria > Pseudomonadota > Alphaproteobacteria > Kiloniellales > JACOMY01 > JACOMY01. Next base: position 14,737 of record JBCBSF010000035.1, read on the forward strand.
GTATCGGCCTTGGTCAGCGCGATGTAGACCTCCTGTCCCAGATCGCGGGTGCCGACCAAGGCGGTGATGACCAGCATCGACAACGCCAACATGATCGTTTGATTGAGGCCCAGCAGGATCTCGGGCAGGGCCAGTTTCAGCTTGATCTTGACCAGGAGCTGCCAGGGGGTGCAGCCGGCCGCCTGTCCTGCCTCGATGAGGCGCGGGTCGACTTGGCGCAGACCCAGTGCGGTATAGCGGATCGCCGGCGCCACGGCGTAGGCCACCACGGCGATCATCGCGGTGAAGTCGCCGACCCGGAAGAGCATGACCGCCGGCATGAGGTAGACGAAAGACGGCAGCGTCTGCAGCGTATCGATCGCCAGTTCCACGCCTTTCCACAGCCGCGCGCGCTCTGCTGCCAGGATACCAATGGGCAAGCCGATCAGGCAGGCGATCACCACCGCAATGCCGCAGAGGTAGACGGTGACCATGGCCTTCGCCCAGAGCCCGACCGAGGCGATGAGGAAGGCCAGCAGGGCCACCAGCAGGCCGGTGCGCCAGCCGCCCAGCCGCCAGCCGGCCAGCCCCAGCAGCACCAACACGCCGAACCAGGGCAGGCTCAAGAGGAAGCGTTTGAAGGGAATCAGGATGTTGAGCAGCAGGAAGTTCTTGAAGGCCTCCAACTGGTCGAAGAAGGTGACGTTGATCCAGCCGACCAAATCGGACCAGAAGCCGCCGGTGGTGACCTCCAGGCTCTCCGGATAGCTCTGGACCCATCCGGCCACGAGGCCGACAAGCCCGGTGACCAAGACGAGCGTGATGGCGCCGGCACTGTAGGGGTGGCGGAGGACGAGGTTTGCCGGCTGCGTTTCCTGGTGCTTGCGGGTACGCCGGGCGAAGGCCTGGCTCAGCCGGTCCAGTGCGACGGCCAGCGCGACAATCGCTAGGCCTGCCTCTACCCCGGCGCCGATATCCAGCCGGCGCAGGGCGGCCAACACCTCGAAGCCAAGCCCGCCGGCGCCGATCATCGAGGCGATGATGACCATGTTGAGCGATAGCATGATCACTTGATTGACGCCGACCGCGAGGCTCGGCATGGCGGAAGGCACGAGCACCCGCCAGGTCATCTGCCGCCGGCTGCAGCCCACCATGTGCCCCAGGTCGCGCAGCTCCGAAGGCACGCTGGCCAGTGCTAGCAGGGTGACGCGCGTCATCGGCGGCAGGGCATAGATGATGGTGGCCACCACGGCCGAGGTCGGTCCGAAGCCGAAGAGGAAGAGGATGGGCACCAGGTAGGCGAAGACTGGTACTGTCTGCATCAGATCCAGGATCGGACGCAGCCCGGCCGCGAACCACGCCCAGCGGTGCCCGGCCAGGCCAAGAAAAAGGCCGCCGAAGACGCCGAGCGGGGCCGCGATCAGGATCGATGCCAGGGTGACCATGGCATTGTCCCACTGGCCGAAGATCGCCAAGAAGCCGAAGCAGCCGGCAACCAGGGCCGCCAGCCTGACGCCGCCGGCGTAGAGACCCAGGAGCGCCACGAGTCCAATCACCGCCATCCAAGAGAGCGGCGGTAGAACCTCGACTGCTTGGCTGCCTTGGCCGGACAAGAAGCCGGTAGAGAGCAGCGCTAAGGCCAGCTGGTAGGGCGCATCGATGACGTCGGCCAGGAAGCGTGTTAGCTCCGTGAAGGTGAAGAGACCGAAGCTCGCCTCTTCCACCAGCCAGTCCATGCCGTCACCGATCCAGTTTTTTAGCGGTAGCCGCAGGTCGCGCGGGATCTTGAAGGCCCAGCCGGCGACTGGTTTGCCGAAGAGCCACAGCAGGGTGAAGGCCCCCAGGACCAAGAGCCAAAAGCTCTGCGCGCTGGAGATACCGAAGCTGGGCCGGCCTGTTGCCCGGAAGCTGTCTGGATTGGCGCTCATCGCCGTTAACCGCGCAGCAACAAGGCGACGACATCGTCGCGGTGCAGCAGTCCGCAGCAGCGATCCTCCGTATCGAGCACGCGCAGACTGCTGCCGTGTTCTTGCAGCAGCGGGGCGGCATCGGCCACCGCGGTTCCCAAGGTTACGCCGGGACCCTCCGGACGCGCAGTGCTATCCGGCGGGTGCATGAGGCTCTCGACCTTCACCACCTTGGCAAGAGGGACGGCCTTGGTGAATTCAGCGACGTAGGAGTCGGCCGGGGCAGTGACCAGCTGTTCTGGCGTGCCGATCTGCACCACGGCACCATCCTTCATGATGGCGACGCGATCGGCCAGACGGATGGCCTCGTCAAAATCGTGGGTGATGAAGACGATGGTCTTCTTCAAGGCCGCCTGCAGGCGGATGAACTCGTCCTGCATCTCGCGGCGGATCAAGGGATCCAAGGCGGAGAAAGGCTCGTCTAGGAACCAGATCTCCGGTTCGACCGCCAGTGAGCGGGCGATACCGACGCGCTGCTGCTGACCACCGGAGAGCTCGCGCGGGAAGAAGTCCTCCCGTCCCTTCAAGCCCACCAGTTCGATCATGCGCCTGGCCTTTTCCTGGCGGGTCGTCAGATCGGTGCCTTGCACCTCCAACGGAAAGGCGACATTGCCCAGGACCGTCAGGTGCGGCAGCAGCGCGAAGTGCTGGAACACCATGCCCATATGGTGGCGGCGGATCTCGATCATCCGCTTGGCGCTGGCGGCCAGAAGGTCCTCGCCTTTGAAGAGGATGGCGCCACCGCTGGGCTCGATCAGGCGCGACATGCAGCGCACCAAGGTCGATTTGCCAGACCCGGAAAGCCCCATGATGACAAAGATCTCGCCCTCAGCCACCTCCAGGCTCACGTCGTTGAGGGCGAGGATAAGACCAGCGTCTCGTGCAGCTTCTGCCGAGATGCGGCCGCCTGCCCGCGCCAAGGCCGTCTCGGCACCGGGGCCGAAGAGCTTCCAGACCGACCGACAGGCGAGCTTCGGCGGGGAGGGCGTGTCGTCGGACAAGAGCGGTCTCTAGACGCTGTGGCACATTGCGGTCATCACTCCGGGCCAGGTTCGCCCGCGACAAGGAGAGGCGCCGCCCAGGCCGGCCGGCGCCGCACGCTCACTTTAGCCCTTTACTGGATCCAGCTGGACCAGCGTGGCTCGTTGTTGGCCATCCACTCGGCCACGACCTCGTCGACCGAACGGCCCTCAAGATCCACGGCAGCGACCATGGCCCCCATCTCGTCGTTGTTCACGGTAAAGGCTTTGATCGCCTCGTGCGCGCCCGGCCACTTGTCCTTCACGCCGGCCCAGGCGGCCTTCCAGATCGGACCACGCGGCTTGCCGCAGTCATAGGCCTCATCGGGATTGATGCCCCAGTCAGGATCGGCGTAGCACTCAGCAGTAAACTCCGGAAACTGGACCCACTCCCCCTCGTACTTGATCGGTGCCCAGTGCGGCGCGTAGACCCACAAGAGCACCGGCGCCTTGCGTTGATAGGCCGATTCCAGCTCGGCGAAGAGGGCCGCGTCAGTGCCGGCGTGCACCACTTCGAAAGGAAGCTCCAGGGCCACGACGCGCTCGTCGTCGTAGCCGCCCCAGGTCACGGGACCTCCCAGATAGCGCCCATAGGGCGCAGTCTCTGCCGTCGAAAAGGCTTCGGCGCAGTCTTCGTCCAAGAGGGCTTCCCAGTTGGGGAGGCCCGGGCAGACCTCTTTCATGTAAAGCGGATACCACCAGTCCTCGATGGCCTGCATCCCGGTTTCGCCCAGGTTCTCCACGCGACCGCTTGCGACCGCTTCATCCAAGGCGTCGCGGCCAGTGGTCTCCCAGATCTCCATCGCCACGTCGAGGTCGCCGTTCTTCAGGCCGGCGAATTGCGCAATGTAGTCGGCTTGGACGTAGTCCACGTTGTAGCCGGCCTTCTTCAGGACTTCGCCCATGATCTGCGTGGTGATCAACTGGCCGGTCCAGTCGTGCAGGGTCAGCTTGATCGGATCGTTGGACTCTACCTCCGCCTGCGCCTGCCAAGGCGCCAAGGCCAGCACCGCACCCAGGGTCATGGCCGTTAGGGTCTTCCGCATTGCGTCTTGCTCCCGCCTGTTCGTTTGTCTTGGTCTTGCTTGTTCGGGCGGCTGTCGGAGCAGCCTGCACCGGTCGGCCAAGTCTGCGAGAGACAATCCCTTCCGTCAATCGCCTTTGTGGCTTTACAACGGTAAATCAGCAGAATTTTGTGGCTTCTCTGAGAGGTATTCGCGAGATACCCTATCACCCACGTGTCAAAACCTCAGAACCAGCGGCGGACGATATGAAGCCAACGGCGCGCCAAGGCCGTATTCTCAGCAGCGTGCAAGAGCACGGTACTGTGCGTATCGGCGAGCTGGCTGATCAGCTGGATGTCTCGTTGGAGACGGTGCGGCGCGACATCCGCCCCTTGGTGGAGCGCGGGACCCTGGTGAAGCTGCACGGCGCCGTCAGTCTGACGGAGGCCCCCTTCGAGCGGCGCTTGCGCGAACATGCGGCAGAGAAGCAGGCCATTGCGCGACACGTCGCCAACCAGGTCACGGACGGCGACAGTCTGATGCTGGATACCGGTACCACCACCAGCATCCTGGCCCGCACGCTTCTGACCAAGCGCGGCCTCAACGTCGTCACCAACTCCACCGATATTGCCCGCACCTTGGCCGGGGTCGGTGGCAATCGCGTCTATCTGGCGGGCGGGGAGTTGCGTGGTGACAATGGCGCGGCCTTCGGCCCCTCGGCGATAGATTTCGTTGCCGCCTTCAAGGTGCGTTTGGCGATCATCTCCATCGCCGCGGTCGATGCCGTCGGCGGGCTGATGGATCAGCAGCTGGCTGAGGCCGAGTTTGCCCGCAAGGTTCTGCACTGCGGCCAGCGGCGCCTGGTCATCACGGACCACCACAAGTTCGACCGCAGCGCCCTGGTACGTGTCGCTGCCTTCGAGGAGATCGATCTGCTGGTGACTGACCAGGCCCCGCCTGCTGCTCTCTTGAGGGCTCTAGAGACTGCCGGAACAGCGGTGGAGGTGGCGAGCCAGAGCTAGTTCAACAGCATCTGGTCCAGTTCGTTGTCGCGCAGGGCGGCCAGTGCGGCAGCCGGGGTGGGTACGGCGCCCAAGGCTTGGCCGTTGGCGGCATGGATAGTGATGGCCGGGGTGCCGTCAATGGTCACCTGGCGGAGGTAGGCGACTTGACCGAGGCCCAGGCTGGCAAAGTCCTGTGCCGAGAGATCGCGTGCTGTCTTGACGTCAAGCATGACCGTCTTTCCTTTTCTGACTATCGGGTCCCAGTTCACACCGGCAACCCTGATTGACCCTCCAATCCCTCTTACGCAGCGGCTCTACGCTGGGATCAGCGGGCGTACCCTAACGAGACGTGATGGCGATGGAGCGCACCTCCGGCTCTTGTGCCGGGCGTTCGATCTCAATGTGCAGCAGGCCGTTGTCCAGGCCGGCGGCCGTCACTTCCATGCCTTCTGCCAGCACGAAGCTGCGCTGGAACTGGCGCGCGGCGATGCCGCGATGCAGGAAGATACGCTCGCCCTGGTCAGCCTGCTTGCCGCGGATGGTCAGCTGGTTGCCTTCCATTTGCACGTTGAGATCGTCCGGTGCGAAGCCGGCAACCGCAATGGTGATGCGGAAGCGATCCTCGCCGCGTTGCTCGACATTGTAGGGCGGATAGGCGTCAGCGGCCGACTTAGAGATACGGTCGACTGCCTTCTCATAGGGCTCAAAGCCCAAAACGAAGGGCGAAGAAAACAAGGAAACCCGTGTCACGTTCAAAACGCTCCCGACCCGTCAAGCAAGCGTTCTGCTCAGCCCGCGAGGCAGCACTGAGCAGCGTTACGCTATGTGAGCGGGGAGCCCTGTGAAATCAAGCGCCAGCCCTTGCCCTCGGGCCGCAGGGGGTTGCACTCTGCGAATCTCGGCGCAGGGATAGGAGGAAGGACTTCTTTGGAAAAGGTTGATGTCTGGCCACTGCTCACAGCGGAAATGCAGGCGGCTCATCAAAAGAATGAGGCACTGTCGGAGCCTCCGTCCGACGCGCCGCGTGGCCATCCGCTGCCGGAGATGCGCCGCGCCTACGACGCCGCCAACCGCTACTGGACGGCGGACAAGCCGCCGGTGGGCAAGGTCTTGGATTTCTCTGCCGATAGCGGGGCAGGGAGCCTGGCCCTGCGGCTCTATCTGCCCGATGGTGCGGATAGCCCGCCACCGCTGCTGATCTACCTACACGGCGGTGGCTTCGTTGTCGGCAATCTCGACACGCATGATGGGATCATGCGCCGGCTCTGCCGCGGCAGCGGCTGGGCCGTTCTGGGCATCGACTACGCGCTCGCGCCGGAGACGCGCTTCCCGGTCCAGATCAAGCAGATCGCTGGCGTCGTTGCGCGGCTGGATACCATCCTGGCGGAGCAGCCTTGCCGCTGGGACTGCTATGCCATCGCCGGCGACTCGGCAGGTGGACACTTGGCGGTGTCCGCCTGTCTGGAGCTGACAGCGCGTGCTCTGCCATTGCCGAAGGGGCTTTTTTCCTTCTATGCCACCTTCGGACTGACCGGTACCCGCTCGCAAGCGCTCTATGGCGGCCCCCTGGATGGCCTCTCGGAAGCCGAGCGGACCTTCTTCCGCGATGCCTACATCCGGCCTGCCGACCGAGAGGATCCGCGCTATGCACTCCTCACCGCCAACCTCTCCTGTTTGCCGCCAACCTACCTCATGACCCTCAAGCTCGACCCGCTTGATGACGACTCGACGGCCATGGCTGAGGCTTTGGAGAAGCTTGGCAGGCCCTATGCGCTGCGCCGCTGGGATGGCTTGCTGCACGGCTGCCTCAAGTATGCCCGCGCGTTGCCGCCGGCTGAGACCATTCTCGCAGAGGCCGCTACCGGGCTGCAGGCTCTGGCCGACGGTCGCTTCGAAGCCTGGCTCTCCGCGCTAGGCCAAGAGCAAGCGGCTTAGCGGGAAAAGACGCCGGTCAGGAATTCTGCCACTTCCCGGTTGGACTCAAGGCGCACCGCATCGTCCCGTCCAATCAGATAGCCGCTGTCGCTGGCACAGAGCGCCAGCGAGGCGCGGCGCAGGAAGGGGCTGGAGATGCCGAGCCCGGTGCTCTCGTCGATCCCGCGGCCGCTAGCCTGCAGCCGGTAGGCGCAGGGGGCCAAGGTGTAGCGCGGGCGCCAGGGGCTGCGGGCGCGGCCATCCCACTGGTGCATGGCGTCGGGATAGACCACCAGTTCCACCTCCGAGCCGCCGCCTTCCAGATCGGCTACCACCTCGTCGCAGCGTTCCGGGTCGAGCAGCGCGTCCTGGCCGCCGTTCAGCAGCAGGACCGGTGCACCCGTTGTCTCGGTCTCGTCGGCGCGAATGATGCAGGGCGCGTAGTAGGCGATGTGGCCGACAAAACGCCGGCCTTCGGGCGCAAAGGCCTCGGCGACCTGCGTGTAAGCAGCCAAGGTGCTGGCCATGCCGCCATAGGAAAAGCCGATCAGTGCGACGCGACTGCCGTCGACCTGGGGCAGGCTGTCGAGGTAGGCGAGACCGGCGTAGGCATCCGCGACGATCATGATTTCCGTCACGTTGAAGAGCCGCTGGAAGAAGCCAGAGGCAAAGTCGCGGCGCGGCGCGAAGCTGTTGATGATGAGCGCTGCCACCCCCTGCTCGGCAAACTGGGGCCCGTAGGTCAGCTCGCGCGTGCTCAAGACGCCGCCGGCGCCATGCAGCAGGATCACCGCCGGTACAGGCTGCTCGGCGCTGGCATCGGGTGGCAGGTAGAGCCGCGCTTGCGCCGTCGTGGGTGATTCCTCATCGACATCGGTCAGTGCGAAGGGGCTGCTGCTGTCGAAGGTCACAGCTTCGCCCCTGATATCCGGGTCTGCCGGCCAGGGGTCTTGAAAGACCGGTGTTTCGGCGCGGAGGGTAGGACTAACGAGCAGCAACAGAAAACTGGCGAGCAAGAGGCGCATGACAGGCCTTTCATGGTTGCAAGCAGGGCCGGCTTTGGCCAAGAGGTAGGCGGCAGGCGGAAAGCCGGCAAGCGAGGAGGCAATGAGATGAGCGTGAGGAACCCGCGCTGGCGGCAGCGGCCCGAAGGCTCGACCTGGGGCGATTGGGGGCCGGATGACCAGATTGGGCGCCTCAACCTCATCACGCCAGAGGCCGTCAAGCGCGGGGTGGCAGAGGTGAGCGAGGGCTTAAGTTTATGTCTCAGCCTGCCGCTGGACCTGCCAGGCGGCAACATCCTGAACCCGCGGCGCTTCCCGCCGAAGCTGGCAGCAGCACTGGCCGACGGCGTGCCCATGTACAACAAGCCCGTGGCCGGCATGCCCCAGTACACGGGCCGGGATGACCTGACCGATGTCATCAGCGATGACGCGGTCTTTCTCTATACCCAGTACTCCACCCAGTGGGATTCGCTGGCGCACGTCGGCAGCCTCTTCGACTGCCAAGGCGACGGGACCCGAGAGCGGGTCTACTACAACGGCTTTCGCGCTGGCGTGGAGGTAGAGAACCCCGAGACGGCCGCCGGCGCGACCGCGCTCGGCATCGACAAGCAAGCGGTGAAGGCGACCCAAAGCCGTGGCCTGCTGGTAGATCTAAAGCGGCTCTATGGCGCCGAGCGGCACTATGTCGGCGCCGATGACCTGCAGGCAGCTTTGGAGGCGCAAGGCGTCGTCGTGCAGTCAGGCGACATCCTCTGCCTCTACACCGGCTTCGCAGATCGCGTTTTGGAGATGGCTGGCAATCCGGATCGCGACAGTCTCTTGAACGCCTACGCGGTGCTTGACGGCAGTGACCGCGCCTTGCAGGACTGGATCACGCAGAGCGGCATCGCCGCCTTGGTTGCCGACAACTATGCGGTGGAGGGCGTGCCGGCGCGTGGGCGCGATGGCCAGCACGCGGCCTTGCCGCTGCATGAGCACTGCCTCTTCCGCCTGGGACTGCCCTTGGGCGAACTCTGGCATCTCGGTGACTTGGCGGCTTGGTTGGCCAAGGCTGGCCGCCACGCCTTCCTCCTCACTGCACCGCCGCTCAGGCTGCCTGGCGCTGTCGGCTCTCCAGTCACGCCTGTTGCAACTGTTTGATTGACCGGATTGCATTCAATGCCAAAAAGACGTCTCGTCCTGCATATCGGTAACCCCAAGGCCGGTAGCACAAGCATCCAGCGCTTCTTGGAGCTCAATGAGCCAGCCTTGCTGGCAGACGGGATCAAGCCCTTGCATAGCTTTGCCGCAGAGGTGCGGACGGGGCTAAACAGCAATTTGCTCGCCTTCTGCCTCCGACCCTTGGCGGACTACGATAGCGTTCCGGCTTTGGCCAATCGCTTGAACGTCCTTGGTATCAAGAGCAAGGCGGACTTCGCAAGCTATCAGGCGGGGCTAGCGGCCCTTGTTGCCAAAGAGATAGAAGCCATTCCGCCTGGGGTCACCCAGCTTATCTTGTCCGGCGAGACGTTGGCAAACATTCGTCCCCGGGAGATAAGGGCCATACGTCGGCTGTTTATTCCCCATTGCGACGAATTTCTGATTGTATACTATGTAAGACGACAAGATCATTATGTGAGAAGTAAGTATTCAACAGATCTGAGAAACAGCAGGTTAAAAGACTTTGGCATACACTTCTTGGGGCATCAGGGCTGGCACCGTGGGCAGTATGATGTCTTGATCGCGCGCTGGGCTGATGAGTTTGGCGCTGACGCGATTAGGCCACGCATCTTCTCCAGTGAAGACCTCTACCAGGGCGACGTCGTCGCGGATTTCTTCAAGCTTCTTGGATCCTCGGCTGTGGGGAAGGTCGGCGCTTCGACCCGGATCAATGTTGCTGCCTCTGCTGTGGCGCAGTGCTGGCATCTGGCTTTTTTGGAAGCCGTTAAGGAGACGCCGCTGGCAAAGCCAAGCAATCCCTTGAATCAGCGCTTTCGCAGAATCTTGGAAAAGACCTTCGAGGGCCCCGCCTTCGCCCCGACGCAGGCTGAGGCCCGGGATCTTCTGGAGAGCTTTGCCGAGTCCAACGAACGCCTGCGCCAGCGTTGGTTCCCAGAAAGAGAGGCCGTCTTCTCGAGCGATGTCAGCGCCTATAGCGAGACCCGCTCTCTTGACGGCTACCTGAGCAGAGAAAACCGACAGCGCCTCATCGAGTCGCTGCAGACCAAGCTCAAGAATGAACCTGAGGCACGGAACAAGCTGGTCTCAGTGATTGAGAGCTTATGAGACGGGGCTGCTCTCGCGTTCAGCCTGAGCGCGCTTTGCAGTTTTCTTCTCACTCAGACCATGACAAGGGGCATCAAGTTGTGACGACGATCAGAAGCCAGTCCTCTCCAGCTGCTGTGTAGCGCCATCAAAGCGACGGGAGTTCAGGACCGCTGTGTCCAGCCAAGGCGTCTCGACGGCGTGGGCCAGATCCCAAGCAATCTCAGCCATGGCCGGCGCATGCATCAGGCCGGTTCCGGACAGACCGGCGATCGTCACCATCCCCGGCCAGGTCACCTCCGCGACGGGCAGGTAGTCGCTGGTCCCTGGGTAGAGGCCAGCCCAGCCCGTGACGATCTCACAGTCGGGCTCGATCAGCCCAAAGGCGCGATGAGCCGCCTCCCGAACCTGCGAGGCCCAGGTATTGGAATAGCTTTGCTCGTAGCGCTCCGGGTCCGTCGCGGCGTCGTGTCCCAGGAACCCGCCGATAAGCGCGCGGCCATCGCCGTCGGGCCTTACATGCACCTGACGATCCACGTCGATGAGCCAGGGCATGTTGGCGTCGACGGGCCTCTTTGGCCGCACGATCAGGAGCTCGTGCCGCCGGCTGACGAAGGGATCACGCGCGCCGGCACGCGCGGTAAGGCGCCCTGCTGCTGGACCGGCAGCGTTGATGACGATATCGGCGAAGACCTCCCCATCCGACGTCTTGACGCCGATCACTTTTCCAGCCTGTTGGATTAGGTCCTCAACGCGGCACCCCAGCTCTATGGTCACGCCGAGATGAAGGAGTGCACGCAGATAGCCATCGACCACGCGGTGATGGTTCACATAGCCACCCGCGCTGCAATAGAGCCCGCCGCTCGACGAGAGATCGTCGAGATAGGGCCAACGCTTAGAGATCTGGCTCTTGTCCATGACCGTCGAGGCGACAGCGTGTCTGCCAAGCAGCGTGGCCTGAGCGCCAAAGGCATCTAACTGCGCCGCACTCGCTGTCAGAAAGAGGTGGCCGGTCTCAACATAGTCGATGTCGACACCAAACAGGTCTGTGAAGCGCTCCCAGACTGGAAGGCTCCTGAGCGTCAGACGCACGTTCAGGTCAGAACCATGGGCCAGCCGAATGCCACCGCCGGTCCGCGTGGTCTGTCCGGCACCTGGGAGATGTCGATCAAGCAGAGTGACATTCGTTCCTTTGCGCGCGAAGAGCTCAGCACAGGCGAGCCCGACAATCCCGGCGCCAATGATCAGAACGGAGCGCTTGTGGGTCATCTGCTGAACGCCTCTTTGAAACGCCGGCTGCAGTGATTCGTGCGTCGTGCCTTACCCATCATACTGTCTGTAGCAGCCCCGTGGTCATTGTTCGTCGCCAATGGTCTTGAACATGTAGGTCGTCGCATGAAGGGCCTTGCCATCTGGATCCTGGGCGAAGCCAGGGATGACGCCGGCCTTCTGAAAACCCACGCTCTCGTAGAGGGCCTCCGATACGTCGCCTGTTCGGGTATCGAGTGTGACGAGGGTCTTGCTGATCTTCTGCGCAGCCTCCAGGGCGGCCTGCATCAAGGCCTTTGCGATACCCTGCCGGCGGTTATCGGGATGGACGATCATCTTGGAGATCTCGGCCCGGTGCGGCTGGTTGGGCGGCATGCCGACGATGAGCTGAACCGTGCCGACCAGGCGGCCCTCTATGGAGGCGCCGAAGAGGCGACGCCGGCCTGCCGCCATCTCTGCCGTCACCTCCGTGAGCCAGAAACGAGCGGCAACATCCGTCGCGAGCGGCGCCATGAAGCTGATGGCCGCGCCCTCTGCAACACTATCGATTAGGACGCGGCAGAGGTCGTCGATGTGCCGTTGCAAGCCTGCGGCATCCAACTCGAAGACTTCAAGGGTGCCCCTGGTCATGTGAGCGCGATCACATAGCGGCAGGCGGCCTCGCCGGTGGCAAAGACGGTCTCGCCAAAGAGGCTGTAGCGCAGGCAGTCGCCTGTCTTCAGAGCATAAGCGCGTTGCTCGACCGTGACGGTGATCTTGCCGGAGAGCAGATAGAGGTGCTGCTCCTGGCCGGGGAGAGCGGGCCGATCGTAGGTGATCTTCTCGTTCGGACCGATCTCGCACTCTATCAGCTCGATCGACAGCTGCCCGCTTGGCGGCGAGACGCTGCGGCGTAGGAAGGCATGAGAAGGGTCGCGCCACAAAGACTGCTCCCCCTGCGGTACGACCGGCTGAAACCCCGGGTCGAGCGGGGCCAAGAGCTGGGAGATCGGGAGGGCATAGGCCGCCGCCAGTTGGCTGAGCGTTTCCGCAGTGGGGCTGACCTCGGCGTTCTCGATGCGCGAGAGGGTGGCGCGGCTCACCCCGCTGCGCGCCGCCACCGCTGCAAGGGTCAGCTCCCGCCGCTCCCGCAAGCTACGCAGGTGGTTTGCCAGACCCTGGGCTTCGCTTGCCTGTTTTCTCATAAATGGGATTTATCTCATTTATGGACAAAGAGTCAAGCCCGTTACTTTCAGCGGAGCCGCTGAAGCCTCAAGCCATCACGCCCTACCCAGAGCGGGCAGCTTCCACAGGGAAGCCGCCAGGGTGGGCTTCGCACGCGGGGGCTCTCGGCCGAGGCCAGCGAAGGGACACGAGCAAGGCGGGCTGCAGGATCAGCGGCAACTGCTGGTCAGGCGAAAGCCGGTCAGTTCGGGCCAGTTTGCCTTAGTGGACATGCCTTCTTGCTGCGGAGCGTGCTGCTGCGACAAACAGGTCTCGCAGGCGAGCGACTGCCATACCTCTAACCCTTGATTGATCGATGCGTTCGACCTCGCGCTGTGCAGCTGCGGCGAGGTCCACGCCCTCCGGCACTTGCAGAAGCCAAGCGAGGAAGATGTCCTCCGGCTCAGGAAGGCGAGACTGCAACACTGGCGACACGGTGGAGCGAACCGCGGCGCTGGGCTTCTTTCCGATGCTCATGCCTCCACCTCCAAGGCGGTGAGGGGGCGGGAGCAGCAGGCCAGAATGTAGCCCTCCGCGATCTCGTCGTCGAGGATGCCACCCTTATGCGCCATCTCGACCGAGCCCTTAGTCTTCATCACTTTGCAGGTGCCGCAGAGGCCGGACTCGCAGGCAGCGGGGATCCGCAGACCCTGGGCGCGCGCCGCCTGCAGCACCGTTTGGTCGGGCGCGCAGAAACCCGCCAGATCCGACAAGGTGAAGCGGATCGCTTGCTGACCCACCCCGTCTGTAAGAGCGTCGCCCTCTCCCACGACAGGCCCGACCTCCTCCGGGGCGGCGGCAAAGCTTTCTTGGTGATAATGCGCCATGTCGAAAGCGGTCTTCTCCAACATATCGCGCACGGTGGCCATGAAGGGCTCTGGGCCGCAGCAGAAGACCTCGCGATCCAGAAAGTCAGGCGCCAGGAGCGGCAGGCGCACCGCATCGATCCGGCCGATATGGCCGGCCCAGCCCTCACCCAGGGAGCGCTCCTCGACCAGGAAGCCGAGCGAGAGGCGCGGCATGCGACTGCTCAGGAGCTCCAGCTCCTTTCGGAATATGATCTCGTCTGGCCGGCGTGCACAGGTGATGAAGACGACGTCCGTCCAAGGCGCGCAGTCGCTTAGCCAGCGCAGCATCGACATGACCGGGGTGATCCCCGATCCGGCCGAGAGAAAAAGATAGCTGGCTGCTGGATGCGTGTGGTGGGAGAAGTCGCCGGCCGGACCGTAGGCACGGACATAGTCACCCGGGCGCAGGTTCTCGAACATCCAGCGTGTGCCGATGCTGTCGGCTTGCGCCTTTACCGTGACGGCGATTGAGAGTGGCCGCGAGGGACTGGAGGAGAGCGTGTAAGTGCGGAACAGAGGTTCCTCCCCCACCGGCAACTCCAGCGTGATGAACTGGCCGGGGCTGTAGCGAAACCAGGTCTGATTGTCTGAGCGGAAGGTAAAGGTCTTGACGTTTGGCACCTCGTCACTGACGGCGATGACCTCCAGCACCTGCAGACGGTCGTCCCAGGGCGCCATTTCATCAAGGTGGCGATAGAGCGGGGCTTCGCTAACGGTGGTCATCGGCGTCAGGCCACGCTTTGCATGTGGGCCGGACTGCCGGACAAAGCAGACTGGATGAAGGCTACATACCACTCCACGAACTGAAGGACGCCGCCCTCATGAATCGGGCTGTAAGGACCCGGCTCATAGGCTGGAGAGGCGATACCCTGCGCATTGTCTTCCACGACGCGGCGATCCTGGTCGTTGGTTTCCCGCCAAACGTGGATGAGGGTGTCCAGATCATAGTCGATACCGGCCACTGCATCGCGGTGTACCAGCCACTTGGTGGTGACCTGTGTCTCGGTGGCAGACAGGGGCGTTACCCGGAAGGTAACAGCGTGATCATCCAGCACATGATTCCAGGTGGTGGGGTAGTGGTAGAGAAGCAGGGCACCGAGCTTCTCTCTGGGCACCACGTCGGAGAGCCGGCGGCGCACCGCGGCCTTTCCGGTCATGGTGTAGCTGACAGCCTCACCCAAGAGAGGGACACGCATCAGGCGATACTGGCCGTCTGCGTCAGCACGAAAGCGCGCCGGCAAGCCCGCGGCCTCGCTGCGTTGCCACAGCGCGGCCAAATCGGGATCGCTGTCGATGGCCGTCAGATCAGTGAGGGTCGGCGTTTCGGGAAAGCTCTTACAAAGCTCGGGATGATTGCCGGCACAGTGGTAGCATTCCCGATTGTTTTCCCACACCAGCTTCCAGTTGCCCCTTTCGATGATGTTGCTTTCATGCACCACCTTGGCATCGGCCAGGCGGTGCGGGGCCAAGTAGGGCTCCATCAGGGCACGGAGGGGGGCGAAGTCCCTCGGTGTCTCGGCGAGTGAAACAAAGATGTAGCCAGCGACTGCTTCACAGGCGACTGGCTTGAGGCCGAAGCTGGCGGGATCGAAGCCGGGACCCATTTGGCGGGCAAAGACCAGGCTGCCATCCAGGTCGTAGGTCCATTGGTGATAGGGGCAGACCAGGCGGGCCGACATGCCTTTCTTGGCGGTGCAGACCAGACTGCCGCGGTGCCGGCAGCTGTTGTGAAAGGCCCGGACCTGGCCCTGGCGGTCACGCAATACGATGACCGGGTAGTCGCCGATCTTGAGGGTGAAGAAACTGCCAGGGCGGGCCAGTTCGCCGTCGTGGCCGGCAAAAAGCCACTCGCGATACCAGATCAGTTCTAGGTCCTGCTGGAAGAAATCCGGGTCGGTGTAGAAACGCTGATCTAGAGAGTAGCCCTGTCGGCGCTTGTCCAATGCCATCTGCAGATCTGTTCGTGCATCCATCATCAAGCCTCCCGCTCGTCTGACAAGGACCGGTCGCGGTGGTTGTGATGGTGAGGAAGGACGCACAAGGCCGCCGGACCAAGGGTCCAAACGCCGTCCGTCACACCTCTAGACCGCCCACCGCGATCGATCGGGTTCAATCGGTCCAAGGCTGGTTTCCGGGCTTCGAAGCGGTCCTTTGGATAAGGAACCCTCCCAACACCTTCCCAGGCTGCTATGCCCAGTGGCTCTCGTCGGGACTTGCGCTTCGCTACCGTTGCGGGGGCAGCGCCGGCATTCGACCGGCTTCCCAATTCTCCGCTACGCACAGACGCAGCGGCACCTCGAACAGGCACGAGATAAGCACACGATTCGGGCGAGTCACAGGCGCAAAAGCGACCGCTATTCAGCGCAAAGCCGACAAGGCGCTGGGCCCATGCAAGGCTTTGACGATCGCGTCCAAACCGTCGGTCAGCGCGGCGGGGCCCGGCTGCAGGATGATCGGCGACTTGATCTCATGGATGCGGTCATCGCGCACTGCCGGCAGGTTCTCCCAGCCAGGCCGTTGGCGGATCCTTTCCGGCACCACCTTCTTTCCGCACCAAGAGGCGAGGATGACCTCCGGTTCCGCAGCGTGCACCTGATCGTAGGAGACGATGCGGTCCTTGGCGGCCTTGTGCTGGGCAAGGTCCGCGAAGACGTCTTGGCCACCGGCGGCCGCGATCAGTTCCGATACCCAGCCGATGCCGCTGATCGCCGGATCGTCCCACTCCTCGAAGTAGACTCGCGGGCCGGGCCGTCCTTTGAAGGTGGCGGCGACCAGCTGCAGCCGCTGCTCCAAGCGCTGGGCCAGGGCTCCGGCCTTTTGCGGCTCGCCGATCAAGGCGCCAAGCGTGCGGATCATTGCAAAGATGCCGGCTAGGTCGCGCTGATTGAAGGCATGTACGCCAACACCGGCTTTGATCAGATCGGCAGCGATCTCTGCCTGCAGATCGGAGAAGGTGAGGACCAGGTCCGGCTCCAGCGCCAAGATCTTCGGCAGATTGGCCGAGGTGAAGGCGGAGACACGCGGTTTCTCCCGCCGGACCTGCGGCGGACGCACCGCATAACCGGAAACGCCGGCGATGCGGTCTTGCTCACCCAGCAGATAGAGCGTCTCGACCGTCTCTTCAGTCAGGCAGACGATACGGCGCGGTGGAAACTGACGCAGGGGTCTCCCCTCCCTTCAAGCGAAGACGAGACCTGATACGCGATCGTCCGAAGGCTGTTGAAGACCTTTCTTGACCTCGCCAGGCCTAGCGTTTCGCCACACGCTCCAAAATCCGGGTGAAGAAGCCTGGGGCGGCTTCGGCGAAACCGCGCTCTCGAGGGCCAAGCGGCAGAGTCTCAGCCGCTGGCTCCTCCAGGATCGAAAGGCGGGCCTGGTAGGCCAGCCACCAGACCAGGAAGACGCCCAGGAACCAGAAGACGATCTGCCAGATCCACAGCGAGGGTAGGGCCAGGGTCAAGGCTGTGCCGGCGAAGACGGGTTCTGAGAAGAAGCTGTTGCCCAGGATGGCGCCGGGGCCGAAGGCGAAGAAGGCCCAGATCAAGACCAGAGACCAGATCGCCGTGCGTAGCGCCGGGCTGATCTGCCGCTGGGCATAGTCGCGGGCGAAGAGGGCATGCAGGCGCTCCCGCTCTGCCCTGTCGTCGGCGCGGAGCGTGAAGATGGAGACCAGCAGGCAGGCGGCCAGATTGAAGACCAGACCCCAGGCAGCCGAGTGGATGGTCAGGGGCCAGCGGCCCCAGGGCAGCTCGACGAAAAGAGCTTCGAAGAGGACGAGGCCGAGCGGCTCGGTGAAGAGCACCAGCAAGAAGCCGAAGATGAGACCCGTCAGCACCGCCGCACGGCTGATCCATCGCAGCCAGCATAGCCCTAGGATCGCCGGCAGGAACTGCAGCGAGAGGCTGAGCGTCATGGCGCCGACGATCTCTGACCAGAGCGGTGCGAAACTGGCCAAGAGGGCCACCAGCAGGTAGATCGCGGCCAGCGCCACGCGGGCGGCAAAGCGGCGCTCGCCGTCGCGCAGGCCCGGCAGCACGAAACGGCCGAAGAGTTCGATCACCAGCAGGCTGGCGCCGGCCTGGGTGAAGAGGGCTACGGGGATCTGCAGCGCCACCACCAGCATCAGCGCGAAGCCAACGGCATAGATCAGGTCGAGGGCGATGAATTGCTGGAAGACGGCGGCGTAGGAGACCAGGCCCCCGGCCAGCGCCTCAGGCGCCGCCAGACCCAGACCGGCAGCGATCAAAGGCGTCAGCAGCAGAAGCGCGCCGACGCCGAGGCCGGAGGTCATCCAGACCTGCTGGACGGCAAAGCCGCGCCCCTTGGCCGTGGTGAGGACCAGGAAGACGAAGGCCGGGGAAATCACCAGGCCGACCAGGCCCAAGGCAGCCGACAAGATCGCCGTGGTGGTCCAGATGCCGCCGACAGCCGCCTCTTTGCCCAGGCCGGCGCTGTCTTGAACGACACCCGGGATCTCGTAGGCCAGCACGCCCGGCCCGGCCTCCAGTTGGCCGCCAATGATGGCCGTCCAGTCCAGCGCCACGGCGCCCACCCCGGCGGTGAGCCCGATCAAGGTCAAGAGCAGCAGCGACTGACCGGCAACGACGTAGAGCAGGGCGCGCCAGCCACCGATCACGCCGCCGAGGAAGAGGAAAACGGCCATCACCCAGATCACCGCCGTGCGCGGCAGGGCGCCCGCGCTGGCGGTCTCCACCACCAGGCCCAGGCGGCTGAGGCTCTGCGCGGCGAAGGGCAGGGTGAAGAGCAGCAACAAGATCACCAGCAGCACCCGCAAGGCCGGTGAGCCGTAATAGGCGCCTAGAAGGTCGCCCAAGGTCTTGCGCCCGCTGATCCGGGCGGCGAGCCAGAGACGCTTCTGCAGGATGGCGCCGGCCAAAGCTGCCAGGATCAGGCCTAACGCCACGTGGCTGTACTGCAGCCCGAAGAGGGCCAGCAGCAGATAGTGGTCGTAGAGCCCCAATCCTGCGATCAGGATGCCGGTCCCGGCAAAGGCGAAGCACCAACCGGGCAGACTGCGCCCGCCATCGAGGTAGTCCTCCGGCGCTGCCAAGCGACGGGCTGTGACGGTCGCCAGGTAGAGGCCGGCGACCAGGAAGAAGCCGAGGACGGCGATCAGCAGGGCGGTCACGAGGGCTGATCCCGCTCGTCACGCCGGCGGCGGAAATCGCTGATGACATCGAAGGCCTCGAAGGCCCGCCGCACGCCCAGGTGGGTCACCAGGTAGAAGATCACTGCCACGGCCAGAACCAGGAAGCCGATGCCGATGGAGCCAAAGAGGGCCTGGGTCTTGTCTGCGCCGAACAGTAGCGCGAAGAGGAAGAGCAGCAGACCGGCCAGATAGAGCACCAGACCCAGCGCCAGCTCGCGGCTGCTGAAGAAGGTCTGGTAGACGGCATTGACGATGATGTGGCTGACGAAGGCCGCCAGAAGTGCGGCAAAGGCCCCGCCCACCAGCCAGTCGCTGGTGAGCCTGTAGCCGTTCAGGAAGAGGGCGAGTGCCAGGAAGCCCAGCGGCAGCCAAAAGGCCAGCACCAGGGCATGGCGGTCCAGCCACCTGTAGACCTCGTCTTGCTCGCGCATCCTGACCTCGCGCCCTGCGGCCTAGCTTCAACTGCTCTTGTCGCCCTTGCCCCCCTCGCCGAAGTTGCGGAAGGACATGCCACCGGCACTGCCCAGCTTGTCGAGCGGCAGGCCTAGCTCCTGCATCAGGCCGTCGACGAAGGCGACCTGGGTCCGGTACTTCATGGCCGAGGCGGCGACCCGGTCGGTCATGTTGCCGCCGCCACCGCCATCGCCACCGACGACCCCGCCGGCCTCAGAGGGGCTGTTGATGCCGGGCACGCCGTCCACCTGCAGGATCTTGATGGAGTCGATGTTCTCCATCGGCCGCACGGTCTCGCGGATGATGCTGGGCAGATTGCGGACTAACTCCTCGTAGATGGTGCTGCGCCGGCTCTCCTCGCTGCGCAGGTTCTCCGCCTCATTCAGCTTGCGGGCACCGTCGGCCTCCTTCTCGTAGCGGACTTCGGCGGCGTTAGCGGCGGCGATCTCAGCCTCGGCCCGCTGCTCGGCGGCTTTGCGGTCGGCCTCCGCTTGGGTCACGACACGGATCGCCTCGCGTTCTGCCTTGGAGCTGGCTTCCAGAAGTTCGACACGCTTGCTGCGGTCGGCGATCTCCAGCAGGCGGGCGGAATCGATCTCGGCGGTAGTCTTGCTCACTTCCTTCTCTGCCTTGGCGGCTTCCGACTTGGCCACGGCTTCCTCGATCGACTTGTTGATGACGGCGATCAAGCGTTCCTTGTCGACGATCTGCACGTCGCGCTGCTGCTCGATCTCAAAGCGCTCCACGTAGCTCCGCGCGGCGATGCGCAGCTCCTCGATGGTCCGGTTGGCCATGATGCTGGCGTCTTCCGTTTCGCGCAGCGCTGCCGTTTCGGCCAGCTTCACCGTCTGCTCGCGGTCGATCTCCAGCCGGCGCAGCTCCTCACTACGGCGCACGCGTTCCTGATCGATGGCGAAGCGGCGGGTGATGGAGGCGCGCTCCTCCTCCGCAGCCGCCATCTCGTTGCTGATGCGCAGCTCCTTATCCTTCTCCACTGCCAAGAGGTCGACGGCATTGGTCAACTCGATGCGCTTGGACTCCACGTCGCGCGTCTTCTCATGGCGATGGCTGTCGGCCTCCGCCGCGGCCGCCGTCTCGGTAATCGCGATCTCGTGGCGGGAGCGGATTTCGCTCTCTTGGATCTTATGCTGCTTCTCGATGCGGTCGTTTGCCAGCTGGCGTTCGGTCTGGATGCGCTCCTGCTCGAGCGCGCGCTCGGTGGAGATGGCCTGCATCTCGTTGTCCTGCCGGCGCTGGATTTCCAGCACACGGATGGCGTTCTCGGAGTTGATGCGCTCTTCCTCCACCGCCTTTTCCTTGGCGATGCGGATGCGCTCGGCCTCCTGCTCGCTGCGGATCTTCGCCTGCTCGATGGCGATTGCCGAGGTCGCGCGGTCCTCCTCGATCTCGCTTTGCTGCAAGGCCTTGCGGCGGGCCAGGTCGCGGGCCTGCTCCAGGCGGGCATACTCCAGATCGCGGTCGATCTCGATGGCCCGCTGCTCGGCCTCGAAGTCGCGCTGCTTGATGGCCACCCGGGCCTCGTTTTCGATGCGGTTACGCAGGGTACGCCTGGCCTCGATCTGCTCGGTCAGCTGGGTCAGGCCCTCGGCATCGAAGGCGTTGGAGGGATTGAAGGCCGAGATATCTGACTGGTTCAGCGAGGTGAGCGCGGCGTTCTCCAGCTCCAGCCCGTTCTTGCTCAAGGTGCCTTCCACCAGGCCGTAGACCTGGCTCATGTAAGAGCGGCGGTCGGCGTGGATCTCTTCCATCGTCAGGCTGGCGGCGACGGCCGACATGGCATCGACGAAGCGGCCTTGCACCACCTCTTTCAAGGCCGCCGGCTCACCTAGCCGTTCACCCAGGGTGCGGGCGGCGGTGGAGACGCCCTCGACCGAGGGGATGACGCGGACGTCGAACTCGGCCACGACGTCGATGCGCATCTTGTTGGCGGTGATGAGGGACTGCCCGCCGCTGCGCCGGATTTCCAGCGGAATGGCGGTCATGGTGACCCGCGTCACGTTGTGGATGATCGGCACCACGAAGGCGCCGCCGCCCATCACCACGCGCTCGCCACCGAAGCCGGTGCGCACGAAGCTCTCGTCCTTGGCCGAGTGGCGATAGAGCCAGTGCAGCAGGTAGACGCCGATCGCGATGAGGATGACGAGGAGGATCAGGATGGCAATGGCATCTGCACCGGTCATGATCGCAGACTCCTTATCGAAGCGGGTTTTAGGTGGGACATGGCTCAGTAACGCTCCTTCCCAGCGACGGAGAGGAAGATGAGCGCCACGGTGATGAGGTTGATGAGGTCGGCCAGCGTGTAGAGCACGATGATCCCGGCGGTGTGGCCGGTACCGATCACCACGTCGACGAAGTGCAGGATCGGGTAAATGGCCCAGCCGATGGTCAAGATGAGCCGAATCCAGAAGTAGGCCAGGCGGATCGGGCGCGAGGCCTTGCGCACCGCCGCAGACATATCGCCGAAGTAGAGCTCTCCTAAGATGTAGAGCCAGAAGGCAAGCGACAGCAGCGCACCCAGAGTCGGGTCGAAGATGCCGGCATCGCCCAGGAAGCGGCAGAAGACCATCAGGATCGCTGCTGCCAAGGTGCGCCAGAAAACGCCGACCGACACCGGGCCGGACAGGCGGGCAAAGAAGAAGACGGCGGCCACCAGGGCCGGCTGGATCACGTACCAGCCGACATAGCGGGGTGCTGCTGAGAGCGCGCCTTCGGCCTGCCAGATGGTGAGCGACTGGTAGTAGATAAGCGCGCTGGCCAGCAGGGCTGCCGCCGACAGGGCCACCGACACCCGCCAGCGCTCCCCCACCCAGGAGAGGCCCAGGCCGAGCAAGGCTGCCATCGCCAGAGAGGCCACCGCGGCAGTCGAGAGGGAGAGGGTGACCAGGTCGCTCGACAGGTAAAGCGTTTGCTGCATGCTCTGTCCCTTCAGACTTGCGCGCGGATGTGCGGAGAGCGGCTGTAGAGCGCCACCATCGGCAAGATCAGCAGGCCGAAGACGAACTGCTGCCACTCGTAGGCAAGACCGATGCCGATCAGGAAGGTGCTCAAGACCTGCAGCACCAGAACGCCGATGACGGTAAAGCCATAGCCGCCATAGCCGCCGGCCAAGGCCGTGCCGCCGATCACCACGGCGGCCAAGGTGGTGAAGAGGTAGGGGTCGCCCACGCCGATGAAGCCGCCGCCCGACCAGCCCAGCAGCAGGCAGCCGGTGGCAGCCGCGAAGAAGCCGCTGATGGTGTAGGCGACGGACCAGTATTTGAGCTCTGAGATACCGACCAGCTTGGCCGAGCGCCGGTTGCCGCCCAGCGCATAGAGAAAGCGGCCATAGGCGGAATAGCGCAGGGCGACGATCATGCCGATTGCCAGCAGGATCCAGATAACGATGACCGGCGGCACGCCCATGCCGAAGATGCGCCCGTTCATCGCTGCCAGATTGCTGAGCCAATCCGGCACCCGGCCCATGACGTTGCCGGCTTGG
The DNA here is from genome assembly GCA_039819325.1 of Pseudomonadota bacterium. Taxonomy (GTDB): domain Bacteria; phylum Pseudomonadota; class Alphaproteobacteria; order Kiloniellales; family JACOMY01; genus JACOMY01. Next base: position 37,314 of record JBCBSF010000035.1, read on the forward strand.
GCGGAACCAATGCTGGTCAGGATCTGCACCAAACCGGCAATGGCAAAGCCCATGCCCAAGGTCACGATCAGCACCTGACCCTGCAGGCGGAAGGACAAGAGCCCGTTCAAGAGGCCGAAGAAGGCCCCCAGCGCCAGCACGAAGAGCAGCGCCACCCAAGGCGGCAGCCCCAGCGAGATGAGGAAAGCCAGGCCAATGTTGGAGGCGCCGATGACGAAGGGGATGGAGAGGTCCAGCCCGCCCAAGAGCGCCACCATGGTCTGGCCGATGGAGGCGATGCCGAGGAAGGCGGCGAAGAGCAGGATGGCCTTGATGCTGGGACCGGAGAGGAAGCCCTCGATCGAGAAGGCGCTGATGACGATGAGCGCGCCTAGGATGATCAGCCCGATGAAGGCGCTGCGCCCCTGCTTGAAGAGGCCGGAGACCTTGAAGGCAAAGAGCAGGATCAGCTCAAGGATCAGGAAGGCAATCAGATTGTTGATGGAGCGGAATTCCGGCACCGTCGCGGTGACGATCAGGTAGACCAGCAGCAGCAAGGCCATGGCCAGAACCATGACCCGGTTGGCCTGCCACCAGCTTGGCCCCTGGCTCTCTTCCTCCTCGGCCAGGCCGCTGACCGCCCGCCGCGCCTCGGTCCGGTTCTCGAAGGCGACGGCCACGGCGTTCAGCAGCCAGAGCGACACCGCGACCGAGATGATGGTGTAGAGGATCACCAACTGCGCCTCGCCGCCTTGGGCGAAGCCGAGGCCGAAGCCGATGGCGCCCAGGATCAGCACCAGGGCGATGTTGATCCACATCAGCACCGGCGAGCGCGGCATGGGCAAGGCCTGGCGCAGAGCGCTGTCGGTCTTGTCGCTCATCCAGGCACCTCCGCCGGCTGGGCCTGGCCGTACTGCGCCACCGCCAGAAGCAACAGCAAGATCAGCAGGAAGAGCGAGAGGTAGACGAAGCCGCCCAGCCGCAAGGAGATTGCCTCGGCCACGCTCATACGAAGCGTGAAGACCACAACGGTGATGACGCCCAGCGCCACGAAGACGAAGCTCTGGATTGGGCTGAGCCAGGGGCCCTCCGGCCCGGCGCCGTCCCGCTGCGCTGTTGGCACCTCGGGCAGCAGCAAGTAGCGCTCCAGCAAGGGCTCTGTCGGGGGCGGTGCCACCTCCGTCCCAGCCTCTGCGGTGATCTCGACCGGGGCGGGGATGTAGCGCTCGGAGGTCGCGACCTGCAGCATGATGGCGCCGACCACCAGACCCAAGACCACGAAGGCGCTGTAGGGCGAGATGAAGGAGATGTGCCGGGCGATCACCGGCACCAGCAAGGTCAAGAGCAGGGAGAGCACCAGAATCAGCCCATAGAAGAGCTGGGTGACGAAGGACTGGATGGCGCCGAAGTCGAAGGTCGAGAGGACGTAGCCGATGAGGAAGAGGTTCACCGCACCTAAGAGCGCTCCAGTGACCGACCCGCGCCCGCCCGAGAGCGCCACGCCGCCCAGGACCAGGGCGGTGACGGCGGTCAAGGTCATGGTGGTGCCTTGCGTCGGATCGCCGGACGAGATGAGTGCCGTGTAGCAGATGGCCCCCAGCCCGACGAAGAGGCCGGATATGACGTGCGCGCCGATGCGTACGAGGTAGATCCGGACGCCACTGGTGTAGGCCGCGCGCTCGTCGTAGCCCATGCGGCGTAGGTTGGAATAGAAGCTGGTGGTGGTGAAGAGCAGCCAGCCGCCGGTGGCGATCAGCAGGATCAGCAGCACCGGCGAGAAGATGGTGTTCCCCAGCCCCCACTCCGACATCCAGAAAGGCGCGACGCCGCCGGGCCGCGGCATGATCACCAGGTTGATGCCGGAAAGCGCCAGGAAGCCGGAGAGCGCGACGATGATCGGCTGCACCCGCACGAAGATGATGATGAGCGCGAAGAGCAGCTGGTAGAGCACACCGATGCCCAGTGCGACCAGGAAGACCCCGATGGGAGAGGTCACCAGGTCCTGGCTGTTCAGCTGCACCACCGAGACGTTGATGAAGGCCAAGAGCGGCCCCACTGCCAGATCGGTTGTGCCACGCCCGGCGATGGAGGTCGCCATTAGGGCATAGGTTGCCAGGATCAGCGGTGCCGCGACGATGATGGTCGAGCCCAGGCCAGAGAGCGAGACCAGGCTGGGGCCGCGAATCACCGCCAGCCCCAGCAGCAGGGCCAAGAGCAGAATCGGCACCAGCAGGTAGGTACTCTCGCTTGCGCTGCGCTCGGACATCGTGCGGGCGTCTCTCGGCGATCCTCCCCTCTAGAGGTCGATCACGCGGCGCGCCGGGCGGCCGACCTCTTGGCGGGCACTGCTGCGCGGGCCCTCCAGAGAGGCCGCAGCACCGCCGCGCCGACTGGGATCGTTCTGCAGGATCTTCTTCAAGACCGGCGCGATGACGTCGCGGAACTTGTCCGGGTCTTCGGAGGTCGGGAAGTGCCCGCCGGAGAAGATGATGCACTCGGAGTTCTTCACCTTCTCCGCCGTGCGCTCCGTCATCTCAGGCGTGCAGGCGAAGTCGTACTCGCCGGTTAGGAAGTAGATCGGCAGGCGGCCGGAGATCTTGTGCACCTTGTCCCGGAAGTCGCTATCGACGCTGTAGTAGTAGAGGTCGCCCTTGAAGATGCCGGGTCCGCCCTGCGCATAGTACCACCAGGTCTCATGCCGGTACGCGTCCGGGGAGTCGGGCGACATGAGGCCGAAGGTGGAGGTCGCCACCGCCTCGCCGCCGTGGATGTGCGGATGGTGCAGCGGGTCGATCCACCAGCCGGGTGAATGATCGCAGGCCTCCAGCGCGATCAGGGCCGAGAACTCGTTCTCAAAGCGCAAGGCCAGCTCCAGGCAGATGTTGCCGCCCATGGACTGGCCCATGATGACCGGCTTTTCGATATCCAGCGCCCGGCAGAAGGCGACGATGAACTCGGAATAGAAGCGCGCGGTTAGCTTGTACTCGTCTTCCATCAGGTAATAGTCCGCCGGCGGGATCGACTTACCGTGCCAAGGCAGGTCGAAGGCGATCATGCGGAAGTGGTCGGTAAAGGCCGGGTCGCAGAGCTGATGGCGGTATTGGCGTCCGTCGGTGCCGGCAGTGTGCAGGCAGACCATGGGAATGCCCTCGCCGGCTTCCTCATAGTACGTGCGATAGGTCTTGCCCTCGCATTGGACGTAGACGTAGCGGCCGACGATGGGGTCGTGACTGTTCATGGTGAGATGTCTCCTTCCAGGCCGGCTAGACGCGGCGCATCAGGGCCAGCATGTAGGTCAAGGCGCGCACGTTCTGCCAAAAGGGCAGGGTGTTGCCCTCGATGGTCATCTGCTTGTGGAGCGGGTGCGCCATGGCCCAGATGTCGTTGAACATGGGCGGCGGGATTTCCTGGCAGAACTTCGACCAGGCGGCGGTCGAGGCCTTTAGCCCGAACTCGTAGCCCATGTTGTCGGGCGTCAGGCCCTCGCAGATCCGCTTGATCTTGCCGTCCTGCATTTCGATCAGATACTCGCGCTCGTCGATGCCGATCACGAAGCGGCTGTTGAAGAAGCGGCCGATCACGGGCAGGCGGCGGTCGTCGTTGACCGTCCGCGCCCAACGTTCGATCCAATCGAGATCGAAGCTCTTGCGGTTGCTGTAGGTGCTGCTCACGCCTGTCTCCTGTCTTGCTGCTGGTCGGGCTCTTGTTCTTTCTCAGGGCTGGGAAGGGCTTTGCTGGCCGGGCCATAGACCGCGGTGAAAGAGGCCGTGGCGATGGTCACCGGCATAACGGCGGCATAGAAGGCAGTTAGATCCGCATCGGGGCTGAGCGCCACCGCATCGGCCTTCAGCGCGAAGAGCGTGAAGACGTAGCGATGCGCGCGGTCGGGCGGCCAAGGCCCGCCATAGCCGCGCCCGAAGCCCGGGATCTGGAAGGTCACGAAGTCGGAGTTCAGCTCCTTCGCCCCTGCCGGCAGCTGCTGGCTGCGGCTGGCGCCTGCCGGCAGGGCGGCTAGGTCGTGTGGCAGGTCGTGCAGCAGCCAATGGGCGAAGGCGCGCGGGAAGTTGAAGGCCTCCGGCAGGTCGGGATCGGTGACGGCCAAGGCCAGGCTCTTGGTGCCGGTTGGGACACCCGCCCAGCTAAGCGGCGGGGAGGTCGGCTGATCCTCGACAAAGCGTTTTGGGATAACTGCGCCGGGCGCAAAGGCCGGGCTCCTGAGCGTGAAGCCCTCTATTGCCTCAAGCGCCGCCGGCTCTCCTTTGGTCTCGCGTTTCTTGACCACCACCGGCCTCGGCCGCGGGCGGCCGTCTTCGATATGCGGGATTTCGTGCCGTTCCAGCACGTCCAGTTCGGCCTCCAGCTCTTCCAGCTGGGGCTCGCCGGTCTTGCGGCCGAAGGTGGCGTTCAGGATGACGTTGGCATCGAAGGGCGGCTCGAACTGGGAGGAGATCACGCCGTTGCGGAAGACCTCCACCCGGGTGCAGAGGTCGAGGAACTCCTCGATCTCGGAGGAGAGGAAGATGGCGGCACGCCCGCTGGCGGCGAAGGCCTTGAGGTTCTGGTAGAGATCCAGTTTGGCGCCGACATCGATGCCGCGTGCCGGGTCGTTCAGCACCAAGACCCGCGGCTTTTCGGCAAAGGCCCGCGCGATCAGTACCTTCTGCTGGTTGCCGCCTGAGAGCGAGGTGACCGGGTTGTCGCTGCTGCCCATCTTCACCTTGAGCTTGCTGCTCTCCCACTTGAAGACGGGCTCCAGCTTGGCGCGGTTGATCAGGTTCAAGATGCCGCCGGAGCGGTACTCGCGGTAGACCGGCATCACCAGGTTCTCGAAGATCGAGAGGTTGGGGAAGATTCCCTCCTTCTTGCGGTCGCCGCTGACGTAGCTGACGTGCGCGTCGCGGGCGGAGCGTAGGTCGGTGATGGGCTGGTCCTGCTGCCCATCGAAGACGGCAATGGCGCCGGAGACCAGCGGCGAGACACCGGCCAGTGCGCGCACGAAGTCGGCCTGGCCCTGCCCGTCCAGGCCGGTGATGCCGACGATCTCCCCAGGGTAGAGCTTGAAGTCGATGGTCCCGGCCTCTGGCCAGACCTGCGCGCGTTCCACCCGTAAAGCCGGGCGGGTGTCTAGCGCTTTCGGTGGCGGGCTCTGTGCGGCTGCACTCTGGCTCTGCGGGCCAGCGATCAGCTCCAGAATGCGATGTTCTGAGATCTCGTCTCGCTGCAGGTGACCGACGTCGCTGCCGTCGCGCAAGACCGTGGCGCTGTCGGCGATGCGCACCAGTTCGGCAATGCGGTGGGTGACGATCATGATCGTGGTGCCGCCGGCCTTCAATTCGCGCATCTTGGCGAAGAGGCGTTCGGTCGATTCGTAATCCAGCGCGGCGGAGCTCTCGTCCAGGATCAAGAGCTTAGGCTCTGCCAGCAGGCCGCGAGCGATGGTGACCCACTGCTTTAGGCTTAAGGGCAGGTCGCCAACGGGTTGGCTGAGATCGAGATCGAAGCCAAGCAGCTCACGCATCAGCCTGCCGGCGCGGGCCAGCTTGTCCTCGCGGTTGGCCGCAGCACTCACCAGCCCATCGGCGCCGAGGTAGAGGTTGTCCAGCACCGAGCAGCCGTCGGCCACCAGCACCTCTTGGAAGACGTTGGCGATGCCCAGCGCGCGGGCCTCCACCGGGGTGGTCGCCACCTTGCCAAGGACGGAAATCTGGCCGCTGTCCGGGATCAAGACACCGGAGAGCACCTTGGCCAGCGTGCTCTTGCCCGATCCGTTGCCACCGATGATGGCGTGCACCTCGCCCGCACGCGCAGTGAGGTTGCAGTTATCGAGGGCAACCGTCGGCCCGAAGGTCTTGCGGACAGCGGTCAGTTCGACCGTGACTCGTGCCATGGCCCGGGAACCCGCCGCACTGCGCCGGCCAGCCTAGGCCGCTCTGGTCCTAGGCTTGAGCCGGCGGCTTGGCGGCAGAGGGGTCCTATTGGCCGTGGCTGCTGACGTCGTAGGCCGTCGGGTCGGCCGGGCGCAGGAAGAACTGGTCCAGGAATTCCTTACCGGCCCACTCCTCGATCGGCACGTTGTACCAGCCCGTCGAGTCCTCGTTGCAGTCCTCGTCCAGGACGGCCGTCAACTCCTCGAAGTTCATCACGTGCGGACGGGTCAGGATCGAGGCCACCTTCGGTCCTTGGCCCTGCAGCGTCCGCATCATGATGTTCCAGTTCATCTCGAAGTCGGTGCCTGGCGGCCAGGCGTGGATGGCGCCGGAGACATAGTCCGGGTTCTTACGCCAATAGCAGAGCGCGCCCTCTTCACCGCCGATGGTGATGGGCACCATGGGACGGCCGCTCTGCTTCAAGGCACGCAGCGCGCCGAGCTCAGAGGCGGACTGGATGATCACGCCATCCAGAGGACGCGGGTTGGTGGCCAGCCAGCGCTGGATCTCGGCCTGTGCGACCTGGTCGGTCCACATGCCGGCGACGGAGCCTACAATGTCCACGTCGGCATGGCCGTCCAGCGCCATGCGGATGCCCAGATCCTGAGAATCGGAGGCTGAAGCGCCGGGGATGCCTTCCACCACCAACACGTTGCCCTCACCCTTGATCTCCTTGGCCATCCACTCGCCCATCATGTGACCGCCGACCACGAAGTTGGCCGAGGAATTCACGGCGAAGGGGGAGGTGAGATAGCCAACCGCGGAGAAGACCGGCACGCCACGCTCGTGCGCATACTGAACCGTGGGGTTCAGGGCGGTGGGGTTGGAGCAGCAGACGATGATGGCATCGACCCCGCTGTCGACCAGCTGGCGCATTTGCTGGATCTGGGTGGAATCGTTCAGGTTCGACTGGGTGATCACCACCTCAGAGATCATGCCCAGCTCTTTCCACTTGGGAATGAGATGGTTCTGCAACCGCTCCATCACATTGGCGCGCCAGGTGTTGCCGGCGTAGGAGCTGGCATAGCCGATCTTCCAGGGCGGCGGGTTCTTGGCCTTCCAGTCGCGGTAGGCGCTGGGCCCGATCGGCTGTGCCGGATCGAGCATATCCGGATTGTAGAGCTCGTCCTGGATGTTCTGCGGTAGCTCGCTCACGCCCTCCGCCAACGCGCCGCCGCTAAACGCAACCGCAGTCAGCAGTGCCGCCGCCTGCAGGCCAAGTGACCTCAAAACCGTCATCTCTTCCTCCCGTTTTGGGCGGCCACGCGCTCGTTCCTTGGCGTGTGCACCGCAGTTTCCCGGGAGTAACTCTCGCAAATCTCTGCACAGATGAGCAAGTGCTTACTAAGGAGCCGCTTTCGCGGCACTTCTTGCCTCCTACTTTGCATCGCTTTTGGCGCGTTCAAGGGGCGCAATCGGTTGCTAAACGCTGTGGTTGCTGAGGGGGTGGGTTCCTCTCCATGTCCACAAGGCAGCCCATATCAAGCTGCAAGCGAGCGCAGAAAAATCAATCATATCAGTAAGATAGATTAGTTTTGCTCTGCGTTGATCCGACCTTCGATCACGGCAAAAGTGCGGGGAGTTCCGAGACGGAGGAGCCTCCCCGAGAGGCGGCGTTGCTCGCCGCTGCCACGCCTTCTCAGCGCCAAGAGCGGCTTGATACTATTGATCAAAGGTTTGATTTTTAGACTCGTTCTCATGAGCGGCCTGCGCTCTGTGACCAAGGCTGAAGCAGCGATCAGAGGCCTTGGACAAAGCTCCGCAAAGCGCTGGCGATCTCGGCTGGGCTGTCTTCCTGGATGAAGTGCAGGCCGGGGACGGTCACCTCGGTCTGGTTCGGCCAGCGCCGGCAGGCCTCGCGCATCGGCCCGATCAGGATCGAACCTGGCTCTGCGTTGATGAAGAGCTTAGGGATGGGGCTCTCGGCCAGCCAGGCGGCATAGTCGGCCACCAGGGCGGTAACGTCCGTAGGCTCGCCCTCGATCGGGATCTGGCGCGGCCAAGTGAGGGTGGGGCGGCGGGCCTCCCCGGCCTCGGTGAAGGGGCGGCGGTACTCGGCCATCTCTTCGGCCTCCAGCTTACGCAGGATGGAGGCCGGCAGGATCCGCTCCACGAAGCTGTTCTTGGTGAGCACGATCTCCTCGCCTGCAGGGGAGCGCATGGCCTGAAAGATCCCGCGTGCGGCCTCGGGCCAGTCCTCCCAAGAGGCGATGGGCGTGACGATGGCCTCCATGTAGGCAATGCCGCTGACGGCCTCCGGATGACGTCTCGCCCAATGGAAGCCCAGCGCCGAGCCCCAGTCGTGCAGCACCAAGACGGCGTCCCGCTCCACGCCGAGCGCCGCCCAGGCAGCATCCAGATAGTCCGCATGCTCTTGGAAGCGGTAACGCTCCGGCCCAGACTCCGGCAGCTTGTCGCTGTCGCCCATGCCGATCAGGTCGACGGCGATGCAGCGGCCAAGATCGGCCAGCTGGGGCATGATGTTCCGCCAGAGGTAGGAGGAGGTGGGATTGCCGTGCTGGAAGAGGATCGGACGGCCCTCTCCCATCTCGACGAAGGCAAGGGTCCGGCCCCGGACCTGGAGGTGCTTCTTGGCAGGCCAGTTCTCAGTCATAGCGAGTCCCTCATGCTCCCTCGACTTGGCGTTGATAGTCCTCGGCATCGAACCAGCCGAGCGAGGCGGCGACCTTTCCCTTGGCGTCCAGCTCCCACTCTTCCCAGCCGCCGACCTTGACGTAGTTCTTGGTCTCGGCGTGGTGCCCCTCCAGGGTCCAGACGAAGATGGCGTGCGAGCCGGCGCGGCGCGGCAGATCGCAGTGCACGACGAGGTCTGGGAACTCGGCATAGAAGCCTGCAGCCATGTCGATGATGGCCTGCTGGCCCTTCAGCACGTCACCGCGGTTGATTTGGATCTGCCCCTCCTCGGCATAGAAGGCAGCGACCGCCCTGGGGTCGTGTGACGACCAGGCGGCCGCGTAAGCGGCGGCCAGAGTGGCGAAGTCGTCTTGGGCCTGGGTCATGTCTGTCCTCCCCTGTTCATACTTCTTGAGGAAGCTAACCCTGGCCGCCCTTGAGGTCGAGGAGAAGCGGTCAGTTACCTTGCGGGCTGCGTGGAGAGCGGACATAGTCTCCTCTCCCATCACAGCGAGAGAGACCCTTGGCCTGATGAGCAGACTGCAGTCCGTGCCGGCCGGCACCCCGACGGAAGAGCTTTTGGCGATCCTGGAACGCGATGGCGCAGTGGTGATCGAACGTCTGTTGGATCCTGACACGATGGACAGGATCCAGGCGGAACTGGACAGCTACCTGGCCCGCTCCTCGCTGGGCCAAGGCGACTTCTGGGGCTACAAGACCAAGCGGACTGGCGGCCTGGTGGCCAAGTCGCGGACCTTTGCCGAAGAGGTCGCGCCCAATCCCACCGTACTGGCGGTCATGGACCACCTGTTGGGCCCGCGCTGCGAGCGCTATCACCTGCACGTCACCCAGGTCTGCAACATCGGACCCGGCGAGAGCGAGCAGATCCTGCACCGGGACGACGGTCTCCTCCCCTTCGCTCATCCCGGGCCCCAGGCGCTGACCAACACCATGTGGGCGCTCTCCGACTTCACGGCGGAGGCTGGCGGGACGCGGCTCATCCTCGGCAGCCACCTCTGGGACGACGAGCGCGTGCCTCAAACGACCGACGAGGTGGTGCAGGCGATCATGCCGCGTGGCTCTTGCCTGATCTACCTGGGTTCCATCTGGCATGGCGGCGGTGCCAACAACTCTGCCGATCAGTGGCGCTGTGGGATGATCTGCGGCTACAGCCTGGGCTGGCTTCGGCAAGAGGAGAACCAATACCTGGCGGTGCCGCCCGCGGTTGCCAAGGACCTGCCGGAGCATGTGCAGCACCTGATCGGCTATAAGCTGCACGGCGACTTCCTTGGCTGGGTCGAAGGCCATGATCCCCACGTGGTGCTGGAAGAGCGCTACTCAGACGTCATGCCGGCCAGCCCCGAGGGCGGCGAGACCACCGAGGAGACTAAGCAGCTGAAGACGGCGGTTCTGGGTAATCCACACTACATCCGGCTTGCGGATGTTTAGGAGGTAGGTTCTTGCGGCGATGAGCGTTGCGCGTCGCTTCGGCACCGGCCCACACCCCCCTTGGCGTATCGGGGCCGGCCACGCAACG
>JBCBSF010000036.1:0-47275 GCA_039819325.1 Pseudomonadota bacterium
CCGAGTCGCCGGAGGTCTGGAAGGCCTACCAGAGCAAGCTGGAGCTGCAGCGCCGCCGCGGCGTCTCTATCACCCTGCTGACTGGTGATGAGTTGCGCCAGTACGAGCCCAGTCTGCAGCCGGTCTTCACCGCTGGCGCCTACTTCCCAGGCGTCGCGCACGTGGTCGAAAACTTCCGCTATGTGCGCCTGCTTGCCGAAGCCGCCCAGGCCCGTGGCGTGGTCTACAAGAAGAGCGCCGTCGAAGGTTTCCAGCTGGCAGACGGCCGGGTGACCGCGGTGCTGACGGCGGACGGAGCCGTCTCTTGCGACGGTGTCGTCGTCTCCGCCGGGGCCTGGTCCAAGCCGCTGGCCAAACAGCTGGGTGCGCGCCTGCCGTTGGATACAGAGCGCGGCTATCACCTGACCTTGCCGCGCCCGGGCATCGATCTGCGCCTGCCGGTCTGCTCTCTGGATTGCGGCTTCGTCGCCACGCCCCTGGAGACTGGTATGCGGTTGGCCGGGACCGACGAGCTAGGCGGCCTCAAACTGCCGCCGAACTGGAAACGCTCTGAGATCCTGCTGACCAATGCCAAGCGCTGGTTCGCCGATCTGCGGGCCGAGGATGCCAAGCGCTGGATGGGCTTTCGCCCCTCCTTCCCCGATTCGCTGCCGGTCATCGACCGCAGCCCCAAGGCGCGCAATGCCATCCTGGCCTTCGGTCATGGCCACCTGGGCCTGACCATGGGGCCGCGCACCGCCGAGCTGGTCGCCGACCTGCTGGCCGAGCGCGACAGCGGCTTGGACCTTGCGCCCTACAGCGCGCGGCGGTTTTAGCTGTAGCTGGACTCTAAGCGGCTGCTCATACTGGGGCTCGAGCGTTTCCTTACGCACGAACCTCATCCTGAGCCTGTCGAAGGATGTTCCGCTAGCACCCAGCCCTTTGGCACATCCTTCGACAGGCTCAGGATGAGGGGGACGCTCTTTTGGTTTGTCGGTCCCCTCTGCACATCTGACAGGGGCACTTTGTAGAGAAAACAAGAGATAGGAGACCATGGCGAAGGCGCCGAAGACAGCGACGATTGGCGAGGTGCAGCCGGTTCGGGCGATCGATGCCCTATCGGAGCGCTATCTGAACTATGCGCTCTCCACCATCATGGCGCGCTCGCTCCCGGACGTGCGCGATGGGCTGAAGCCGGTGCATCGGCGGCTGATCTACGCCATGCAGCAGCTGCGCCTGGACCCCAACTCGGCTTACAAGAAATCGGCCCGCGTTGTCGGCGACGTCATCGGCAAGTTCCACCCGCATAGCGACCAGGCCATCTATGACGCCCTGGTGCGCTTGGCCCAGGACTTCGCGCTGCGCTTCCCACTGATCGACGGGCAGGGCAATTTCGGCAATGTCGACGGCGATAACGCAGCCGCCATGCGCTACACCGAGGCGCGCCTGACCGAGGTCGCCTCCCTGCTGCTGGAAGGGATCGGTGAGAACGCCGTTGACTTCCGCCCGACCTACGACGGCGAGGCGGAGGAACCGCTGGTCCTGCCGGCTGCCTTCCCCAATCTGCTGGCCAATGGCGCGCAGGGCATCGCGGTGGGCATGGCGACCTCCATCCCGCCGCACAACGTGGCCGAACTCTGTGCCGCGCTGAAGCTCTTGATCAAGAAGCCCAGCGCCTCGGTCGCCGAGCTGGTGGCGCTGGTGCCCGGACCCGACTTCCCGACCGGTGGCGTGCTGGTGGAAGAGCCCGCGTCCATCCTCAGCGCCTATGAGACCGGGCGCGGTGGCTTTCGCCTGCGCGCGCGTTGGGAGGTGGAACGTCTGAAGGGCGGCCTCTGGCAGGTGGTGGTGAGCGAGATCCCCTATCAGGTGGCCAAGGCCAAGCTGGTGGAGCGCCTGGCCGACGCCATGGAGCAGAAGAAGCTGCCGCTCTTGGACGATCTGCGCGACGAATCCGATACCGCCATCCGCCTGGTCCTGGTGCCGCGCAGCCGCAACGTCGAGCCCTCGGTGATGATGGAGCAGCTCTTCCGCAACAGCGATCTGGAGGTTCGCGTTCCGCTGAACCTCAACGTGCTGGATGCGGACAACACGCCCAAGGTCATGACCCTGGCCGAGGCCCTGCGCGCCTTCCTCGATCATCGCCAGGTGGTGCTGCAGCGCCGCTCCCAGCACCGGCTGGCCAAGATCGCCGACCGTCTGGTCGTGCTCTCCGCCTACCTCATCGCCTACCTGAACCTGGACGAGGTCATCCGCATCATCCGCTATGAGGATGATCCCAAGGCGGAGCTAATGGCGGCCTTCGATCTCACCGCCGACCAGGCCGAGGCCATCCTCAACATGCGCCTGCGGGCGCTGCGCAAACTGGAGGAGATGGAGATCCGCCGCGAGCAGGAGGCCCTGCTAGCCGAACAGGCGGAGCTGCAGGACCTGCTGGCAGACCCCAAGAAGCAATGGTCAGTGATCGGCAAGGAGATCGGCGAGATCGCCAAGCGCTTTGGTCCCAAGACGGAGCTTGGCCGCCGCCGGACAGAGATCGCCGGCCCGCCGGAGGCCGTGGACATCCCGCTGGAGGCCTTCGTCGAGCGGGAGCCGGTGACCGTGCTCTGCTCCGCCAAGGGTTGGATCCGCGCCGCCAAAGGCCATCTGGATGCCGCCCAGATCGCCGAGGCGCGCTTTAAGGAAGGCGACCGCGGCCGCTTCGCGCTGCACGCCATGACGACAGACCGGCTCTTGCTGGTGACCACCAACGGCCGGGTCTACAGCCTGGGCGCCGACCGCCTGCCAGGCGGCCGCGGCTTTGGTGAGCCCCTGCGTTTGCTCTTGGAGATCTCCAACGAGGCCGACCTGCTGGCACTCCTTGTGCTGCGGCCTGAGGGGCGCTTGCTCTTGGCCTCGGCGGCTGGCCACGGCTTCCAGTGCGCCGAGGCTGGGCTGGCGGCGCAGACCAAGAACGGCAAGCAGGTGATGAACCTCTCCGGCGGCGAGGAGATGGCGGTGGTCTGGCCGATCACCGAGGGCGACGACAGCGTGGCGGTGATCGGCGAGAACCGCCGCCTCCTGGTCTTCCCGCTCACCGAACTGCCCGATATGGCGCGCGGCCGCGGCGTGATCCTGCAGCGCTACAAGGATGGCGGTCTGGCCGACGCTAAGACCTTCAACAGGGAGGAAGGCCTCACCTGGTCCTTGGGCAGCGAGCGCACCCGGCGCGAGCAGCGCCTGACCGACTGGCTGGGCAAACGCGGCCAGGCCGGCCGCCTGCCACCCAACGGCTTTCCACGCAGCGGGAAGTTTGGCGGTTAGGCGCTAGCTCAAGTCACCCAGCGAGCGCAGGCTGACCTTGATGAAGAAGCTGTTGTCCGGGTCCAGCTCGCGGTCGTCGAAGCGGGAGCGTTCAAAGACGGCTTCGATGATGATGCACTCATCAGCATAGCGCACCCCCGCGCGGGTGCGCAGCGCGCGGTCGTCCTGAAGGTCTTGCAAATGCGAGGCGAAGACGAACCATTCGTCGGTGACTTGAGAGGAGGCGCCGAAGGTGATTTGCTGGCGGCCCTCCAGGATTTCCTCGTTCTCGTCATCCAGGAGCGCGTCTGATTCCAGGTACTCTACATTGAGGCGCAGCTGCGGCACACCAGCGGAGATGGAGAACTCGTTGCGGTCGAAATCGCCGTCACGCGAATCGATGCTGAAGCGCCAGGTCGCGTCCAGCCAGGGGCCGGGGCTGGCACGCAAACCCCCGACCACGTTGGAGATCTTGTTCTCAAGGCCCGAGCCGGTGGGGTAGACGCCCTTATCGTCGAAGGGACGATAGGACTGCCCCACAAGGAAGCGCAAGGAGCCGCCGTCTGGCGTTAGCAGTGACCACTCCGCGCCATAGTCGACGCGCGGGCCTGGCTGGACGCGGTCGACCCCGGGGAAGCGGTTCATCGCGAAGAGGTTGGTGTCGTCGAACTCCAGGTCGAGGGAATCCTCGTTGGGGATGCGGTTGGGGTTGTTGTCGCGCGTCGCCAGAACGCCCTGGGCGATGGGCTCGATCACGGTCTGCCAGGTGCCCAGATCGGCAATCCAAGGATAGCGCCACATCACGGCCGCTTGCGGATGGATGCGCCCGGCAAGCTCGGTCCCGCCATCCTCCGGCGTCACGTTGTTGGCGTCGTCTGGATCGAAATCGTTCACCCAATAGCCATCGGCCTGCAACAGGCCGGTGAAGGTAAAGCGGTCGCCGACCAGGCCGTTGAAGGGGATGGTCCATTCACCGATGGCATTCAGGCGGCGGGTATCGCGTCCCCTGATCCGGACCAGATCCACCGCGCTGGCGTCGAAGGAGAAGACACTGCCGAAGATCAGCGGGTCGCTGACCTGAGAGACCTGCAGATAGGGCAGGGCGATGGGGATCTCGCGTGTGTCGTCATTGCTGCTGAGGCCCTGAAAGCCCAAGAGCCGCGCGGTTGCGTAGTCGCGCCCGCGGAAGCCTTCGATGAAGGCCTGCGAGACCAGGGTCGAGGGCGAACCTAAGTTATAGGTGCGCAGGTAGGTGTCGTCGCTGGCGACATCGACCTGGAAACCAGCGCGATAGATCTCGTTCAGGTCATAATCAAAGTTGGTGCGCAGATGGCCGCGAAAGGCGTTGCGGTCCAGGCTGCCATCCCTGTTCTCCCGGTCGGAGAAGGTGCCGCTGCCGGCGATCTGAAAGGCGCCCTGCTGCAGGTTCTTGCGATACTCCGCTTGCAGGACGGGCAGCTCCTTGGTGGTAAAGATCGGCGCCACTGTCATGTCGGAGGTCTCGTCCAGCACGATGAAGAGCGGTGTCTCCAGGGTGATCCCCAAGTCGCCGGAGCCGCCGATTGTGGGCGCGAGCAGCCCGGTCTTGCGCTCCACCGTCGGATCGGGATGTGAGAAGTAGGGCGTGTAGAAGAGCGGCAATCCAAAGACCTCGAAGGTCGCATCGCGGTAGGTGACCGTCTGCTCTTCTTGATCATGCACCACCTTGCGCGCCTTCAGTTGCCACAGTGGCGCGCGCTCTGGATCCTCGGGACAGAGGTCGCAGGGGCTGTAGACGGCCTTGGTCAGCTCCGTGCGGTTGCCCTCAGTCCTAACGGCGCTGACGGCGGCCAGGCGGCTCTGGTCGTCCAGCAGCAGCCCGACATCGCGCACGAAGGCCTCTCGCAGGTCGCCGGTCACCTCGGCATAGGAGGAGAAGAGGACCTCGCCTGTGGGCTCCAGCAAGGCCACGTTGCCGCGCGCCGTCACCACGTCGTTCTGGGTGTTGTAGCTGACCTCGTCGGCCAGCAGCACCCGACTGCCTTGCGAGATCTCGACCGCGCCGCTGGCCGTGACGATGCCGGCACGCTCGTCATAGGTGACCTCATCGGCGGTGATGAGCGCCGGCTGGTCGGATTCTAGCTCTTGGCCCAGGCTTTGCGTTGCGGCGGGCATTGACAGCAGGCTGGCGCTCAAGAGAGCGGCCAGGGCGACTGAGGTTAGCCACCGCTGTTTCGACGTCCTTGTCCCCCGTTCCCCCATAGCGCTTAGCCGTCTTCTCGGTAGAGCAAGACCGCCATTCCGACCAGCAGGCACAAGGTGGCAGGCGTCCAGGTTGAGAGCAGCATCGGCAGCTTGCCGCCTAGACCCAGCGCGAAGAGGAAACTGGAGAAGAGGTGCAGCAGGAAGCCGGTCACCGTCGCCGCGGCCAAGACCAATGCCGTCCCGCCCCGGCGTGGCGGGCGCAGGGTGAAGGCCGCTGCCAGCACGACCAGGCTGGCGTAGAGCAGCGGCAGGGCGAGCAGACGATAGAACTGCATATGGATGCGCTCGTTCGGGAAGCCTGCATCGGCAAGGGCTTGCGCGTAGCTCCGCATCTCCCAGAAGTCGATGGTCTCCCAGGGCGCGAAGCTCTCGGTCAGGCTGTCGAGGGTCATCTCCGTCGGCAACTCGACCAGGGTTTGCGTGCGTGGCGGCGCGCCCGGCAGGGTTTCCACCACACTGCGCAGGCGCCAAAAGCCGTTCATCAGCTGCGCGGTCTCGGCATCCAGCCGACCGAGAAAACGATCGCCGTTACGGTCGAACCGCAAGACCTGAACGTCGCGCAGGAAGGCGGTTTGGCCGGACGCCGTGTCCGCATGCAGCACATAGACACCGCCCGGTTCCTGCTGGCGCAGCCACAGGCCGTTAGCACCGATGGAGATGACCGAGCTGTTCTCGCGCAGATACTCGTTTTCCAGATAGGCATGGCGCTTGTAGAGGGCGGCGGAGATCGGCGAGATGACGCTGAAGCCTAAGACGCCGATCAGAATGGCAACCCCGACCGGTGGCGTTAAGATCTGCCAGACTGACAGGCCGGCGGCGCGGGCGACGGCCAGCTCTTGCGTGCGGGTCAGGCGCCAAAAAGTGCCGATTGCAGCCGCCAGGATGGCGAAGCCCAGGACGTCGATGACGATCTTCGGGACCCGCAGCAGGGCCATTTCCGCCACCAGCGCGATGGAGAGATCGGCGCGACTGCCGAAACGGTCCATCAGATCGGCGGCGTTGCCGACAGTGATAATGACGATGAGGACACCAAAGACTAGTAGGAACCAGCCGGCGAACTGGCGCGCAAGATAGCGGCTGAGGCCAAGCGACAGGCGCCGCCCTTGGATCGCGATAGGCGTTGTCTCAACGCTCGTCATGCCTCAGCCTCTTGCCTCTGTGGTCCAGCCCTGGGCTTCATGGCAGCGCCGCGCCAGAGCAGATACCAGGAGATCAAGATCGGCAGCGTGGGAATGAGATAGATCAAGGGCGCCTGGCTGGGGTCTTGGATCATCACGTCCTGCCCCATGAAATTCATGCCCTGCAGGCCGCCGACGACCGCGGCTGCCGCGGCGATTCGCAAGGGTCGACCGCGACGGTTGAATACTCCGCCCAACATAGCAACCAAGCCAATCATGGCGTAAGCAACTGTATAGAGCGGTTCGATGATCCTTTGGTGGAACTCAGCCCGTAACTCGCGGGCGCGTTTGGGCTCGTCATCGGCCGGGTCGCCAGTCGCGACTAGTTCGGTAATGAAGCGTTCCTGTGGGCCGCGCCATCGCTCCCCGGGGTTGCCGCGCAAGGGGGTGAGGTCGACGGTGTAGCGTTCGAAGACCAGGTTGTTCACCTCACCGGTGTCGCGGATCACCTCTTGCCGGCTGCCGTTGATCAGCAGCACGCGGGATTCCTCGCCGGTACGCACCAGCGCTCCGCGTTCGGCGATGAGGGTCACCGGGCGAGCCTGCTCGCGGTCGTCTTGTACGATAATGCCGCGCAGCGCGCCGTCTGGATCGCGGGCGCGGACGTAGACCGTGACCCGCCCGCCGACGCGGTTGAAGATCCCTTCTTGAATCAAGACAGAGGCGTAAGAGCGGGAGATGTCGGTCTGCATCTCCTTAAAGCTGCGGAAGGAGAGCGGCAGGAAATAGAAAGAGATGAGGTAGGCCAACAGTGTCACGCCGCCGGTGAGGTAGAGCGCTGGCTTGGCAAGCGCCAAGGTGCTCATACCGCTGGCCCGCATCACCACCAGCTCGCTCTCTTGATTGAGGCGGTGATAGACGAAGAAGATCGCGACCACGGTTGCTATCGGCATGACGATGCCGAGGAAAGAGGGCATCAGCAGTAAGATGAACTGCAGGAACTGGGTGGCCGGCAGCCCGCGGTTCACCATGAAATCGACAAAGCGCAGGGACTGCGCCAGCCAAATGGCCAGCGTCAGGGCAACGGTGATAAGGCCCGCCATGATCGAGAGCTGGACCAGAATGTAGCGTGTCAGCTGACGCATAGATGGCACATTAGGCAGGATTGCCTCGGAAAACGACGACGAAGGGCTGCGGCGAATTCGGTGCCGCATCCTTCGCTTTACGCTATAGCTGAGGCTCTCGCTGCCCGGCGCGTGGGGAAAAGCCGCAGGGGGGACCACTGTGGTGACCCGGGTCCGGCACAATTCAGGCTTTGCCAAAGACCTGAGCCGTGCCTACCTTTTCGTCACTTCGACGCCCGCTGAGGCGCTTCCCCACTCAAGGCACCGCAACGCCTGCCTCACAAGAAAACGGACCCAGACATGTTGAAAATCTCCTTCTCCCAAGCCGCGACGCCGAAGAGCGGCGCCTTGGTTGCCGGTGTGCAGAGCGAGGGCGTCTTGCCCGCCGCCACGGCCGCCTTGGACGAGGCCTGCGAGGGCGCGCTCAGCCGTGCCATGACGGCTGCCGACTTCACCGGCAAGAAGGCTAAGCTTTTGGAGGTGCTAGCACCGGCCGGCTTGAAGAACGACCGGGTGCTGCTGCTGGGCCTGGGCGATCCGGCTGCGCTTACCCACAAGGACATGGCCGATCTGGGCGGCACCCTCGTCGGCCATCTGCTCGGCACCGGCGAGAGCACGGTGACGGTTCTGGTCGATGACATCGATAGCGCTGAGGAGCAAAGCGCCGTGGTCGCTGCCCACGCTGCCTTCGGCGCCCTGTGCCTATCGCTTCGACAAGTACAAGACGACGACGAAGGAAGAGGACAAGCCGAAGCTGGAGAAGCTGACCTTCAAGGTCAGTGACAAGGCCGCCGCCAAAGCCGCCTTCGCACCTCTCGAGGCATTAGCCAAGGGCATCTACCGCACCCGCGACCTGGTTTCAGAGCCAGCCAACGTCATCTATCCCAAGTCCTTCGTCCAGGCCGCGAAGAAGCTCTCTTCGCAGGGCCTGGAGATCTCCGTCCTTGGCCGCAAGGAGATGGAGAAGCTGGGCATGGGCTCGCTGCTGGGCGTCGCCCAGGGCTCGGTGCGCGAGCCGCAGCTCTTGGTCATGGAATGGAAGGGCGGCGGCAGCGCGGCGCCGGTCGCGGTCTGCGGCAAGGGTGTCACCTTCGACACCGGCGGCATCTCGCTGAAGCCACCGGCCAACATGGAAGACATGAAGTGGGATATGGGCGGTGCCGGCGTGGTGGTCGGCCTGATGGAGGCGCTGGCCCGGCGCGGTGCTAAGGCCAATGTCGTCGGCCTATGCGGGCTGGTGGAGAACATGCCTGACGGCAATGCCCAGCGCCCGGGCGATATCGTGACCTCCGCCTCCGGCCAGACCATTGAGGTGATCAACACCGATGCCGAGGGCCGCTTGGTCCTGGCCGATGTGCTCTGGTACGCGCAGAAGGAGTACAAGCCCGCCCAGATCATCGATCTGGCGACCCTAACCGGTGCCATCATGGTGGCACTGGGTAAGGAGCATGCCGGCCTCTTCTCCAACAACGACGAGCTCTCTGAGCAACTGACGGCGGCTGGTAAGGAGGTGGGCGAGTCGCTTTGGCGCCTTCCGATGGGCGAGGCCTACGACCGCATGATCGACAGCGATGCCGCCGACATGAAGAACGTCGGCAACCGCATGGGCGGCTCGATCACCGCCGCCCAGTTCCTGCAGCGCTTCGTCGAGGACGAGACCCCCTGGGCACACCTGGACATCGCCGGCGTCACCTGGCTGGACAAGTCCGAGCCGACAGCCGCCAAGGGCGCCAGCGCCTTCGGCGTCCGCCTGCTGGACGCCTTCATCGCGTCGAACCACGAGAAGGGCTAAGCTACGCATGGCGAAGAGTGCCGATGGGACAGCCGGTTGCTCGGCACTCTTTCTCTCGTTTGCTACGCAAAGGGCCCCCCTCATGCTGAGCCTGTCGAAGCATGTGCCGTGGAGAAGAACGAGCCTGGGGCACATCCTTCGACAGGCTCAAGATGAGGTCTGGGGGATTGGCCAGTCTTGGGACGGGCCCTCCTGACCGATGAGCGATGTGCGCTTCTACCAGCTTGGCCGCCGGCCTTTGGAGCAGGTGCTCGCCGTCATGTTGGAGCGCTGCTATGAGCGCGGTCAGCGGGCCCTGGTGCAAGCCGGCTCACCGGAGCGGGTGGAGGCTCTGGCCGAGCATCTCTGGACCTACCGCGACCGTTCCTTCTTACCGCATGGCACAGCCAAGGACGGCCACGCCGCCATGCACCCAATTTGGCTGACAGCCGAGTCGGAGGCCCCGCCCAATGCCGCCACGGTCCTCTTCCTGACCGATGGGTCAGAGCGCGATGGCCTGGAGATCTTCGACCTGGTCGCCGTCATCTTCGACGGCAGCAATAGCGAAAGCCTGCAGGCTGCCCGAGAGTACTGGAAGCGCCTGCGCGCCACCGACCTGGCCCTGACCTACTGGGCCGAAGACGAAGCCGGGCGCTGGGAGAAGAAGGCTTAAGGCAGATCTCGAGCGGACTACGTTAACCGGTCAGAAGATGATCTGGTGTCACATCAAATGCCTAGTGGGTGAAGCCCTGCCGACATCGAAAACTGCTGCTTTGGAGCATGATGGGTTTGGTTTGAAAGCCCCTCTACCCACTTCCACCTCTCCTGAGCTTGTCGAAGGGCTGAG
Organism: Pseudomonadota bacterium; assembly: GCA_039819325.1. Taxonomy (GTDB): domain Bacteria; phylum Pseudomonadota; class Alphaproteobacteria; order Kiloniellales; family JACOMY01; genus JACOMY01. Next base: position 10,366 of record JBCBSF010000036.1, read on the forward strand.
CAACGAGCAAAGCGAGTGTCCGTCGAAGGATGTGCCCCAAGCTCGGTGCTAACGGCCCGCCTTTCGACTGACGCTCGCTACCGCTCGCTGCTCAAGACGAGGGAGTGCTTGAGGAAGCAGTGCTTCTATCTGAACTCGTCCTGCTTCAAAGACTCACGCCGGATTGGCACGGCACCAGTGGAAGGCATCAATGATCTCGTGCGCCAGAAGATCGGCGTGCTCCTCCTGCATGGCATAGCCGATGACCGAGGCGCGGATGATCTTGCGCCCCTGCCATTCGCCGTGGGTCGGATAGACCTTGCCGCGCTCTTGAGCCCGTTTCAGGACGCGCTCCGTCAGAGCGTCCCCCTCAGGCCCCTCTCCGCACGCAATGGCCACCTGGTTGCTGTGGATCTGGTTCAGCACCTGGAGCCCCGGCTCCTTGGAGAGCGTCGCGGCGATCCGCTCGGCAAGCCGGCAATGGCGTGCCACCATCTCGCGCACGCCCGAACGGCCCAGGTGCCGCAGAATCGCGAAGCTGGGTACGCCCCTCGCGCGGCGAGACAGCTCCGGTGTTGAGTCGGTCGGCTCCCAATGGGCCGTCGTCTCCGGCAGATAGGCACCGCGCGCGGACATGGAGGCGACCAGTGGCGCCCGGTCACGGACGATGGCCAAACCAGCGTCGAAGGGTGCATTGAGCCACTTGTGCAGATCAACCGCCCAGCTGTCGGCTTCGGCGACACCGGCGAGCCGTTTGGCGAGCGCCGGCACAGCTGCCAGCCAGAGCCCGAAGGCGCCGTCCACATGAACCCATCCCTTGCGCGCGCGCACCCTGGGGATCAGCGCGGCGAAGGAGTCGAAGGCCCCGCTGTTGATCTGGCCGGCTTGCAGAATGACCAGCGGCGGCGCCGCGCATTGCGCGAGCATCGCCTCGAACGCGCCGGGTTCGATCCGACCTTCGCTGTCCGTATCGACCTTGCGGGCGCGGCCAGCGCCAAGACCGGCATAGCGCAGCGCTGCGAAGGGTGCCGAATGGGCGTCCTTGCTGATCAGAACCGGGATCTCGGGTGCGCCGAACAGGCCCTCGGCTTCGACGTCCCAGCCCTGGGCCGCCAAGAGGGCGTGGCGTGCCGCCATCACGCCGACCATGTTGGCAACCGTGCCCCCAGTCACCAGGCCCGCACCGCTGTCAGGCGGTAGCGAGAGGAGATCGATCACCCAATTGCAGACCGCGCGTTCCATCCCGGTCATGGCCGGCGTCTCGAAGGCCGATCCAGCATTCTGCCCCCAGGATGACACCAGGAAGTCAGCCGCGACACCGACGGGATGAGAGCCGCCAATGACGTAGCCGAAGAAGGTTGGGCTGGCCATGGCGTGCAGGCCGCCCTCGCTGTCCTTGATGATGTCGGCGATCACCGCGTCTTCAGGCATTCCCTTTTCTGGGAGCGGCCCCAGAAACCGCGCGACTGCCTCGTCGAGGCCCAAGGTCGGGCGTGCCGGTGACCGTGGTAGATCTTCGCGGTAGGTGCGGGCTGCTCTTGCGGCCTCGTCGAACCCGCGCGCCTGTGCCGGCGTCAGGCCCGATGTCTTCGTTTCAGAATCCTCCATCGCGCCGCCGCGCCCCCCTCATTCCAAGATCACAACATCCAGCCGCTGCTCTTCGGGAACACCGCGCATGCCGGCCAGGTGGGTGCCGTCCGGCAAGCGGGCGACGCCGCCTGGGAAGCAGAAGGCGAGGTGGGTGTCGTCGGCCACCCGCACCTCGACGCGGATGCGCCGCTCCCTCTGCTCGGCCGGCAGATCCTCCCAGAGGTAGCTCAGCTCCAGCCGGCCTATGTCGACAAAGTCTGCGTCCGCGGCCTCAAGCCCCTCCGAAATCCGGGCCTGCAGCCATTCCAACAGCGGCGGCTGATCTTCGGCGCAGTAGGCTTCCAGGTGCGTCAGCTCGCGGATCCGCAGCCGCTCGGTGAAGCGGTCGGTGCTATGGCCGCTGTGCGGGCGATAGCTGAGGCGCAGGCTGGTGGTACTGCGGGCGGGAAGCAGGACCTGCCAGCGTGGCTCGATCGCCAGCGACCAGCGGTGGCGTGCCGGCTGCTCCAGGCCCTGTTCGCTCAAGGCTCGGCTGAAGCGGTGGTGTTCGCTGCGCGACAGGCGCTGCAGCGCCCCGTCCGGCAGGCCGTCCAGGTCGATCCCAGCAGCGAAGAGGGCGTCGGTCACGTCGCGGCCGTCGTTGTAGAGCCGCCGTCCGACCGCGGCGACGGGCTGTGCCACGCCCTCGACGTCCAAGTGCGCGTCCAGAAAGGCCGCGGCCAAGCCGGGCGCGCTGTCTGCCGGCTGGTTGGGAAAGGGGAAGCCCACGGTCAGCGCCAGGTCGCTCTCGCCACCGTTGGCCAGGCGATAGGTCACCTCCACGGCTTCCGGCGAGAGGCGCAGGTCTTGGCTCTCGATCAAGACCGGCTGATTGGCGAGCGGCAGCCGCAAGCCGCCGGCCGGCACCGTCAGCCATTCCGGCGGGTAGGGGGCGTCCAGCTCGGCGGCGGTCGGGCCGACCGACAGGCAGAGCAGCAAGACAGCAGTCAGCCAGCAGGTTACAGCCCGGGGCCTTTGGTCAGCCGGGGCCAAGGCCGGCCTCAGCCCTGCTCCAGGGCGTGTTGTGCGGTGAGCCAGCTTTCTTCCGTCTTCTGGATGGCGCTCAGGATCTCCGCGTGCTTGCTTTGCAGCGCTTTCACCTCGGCCGGCGGCTGGCGGTAGAAGTCCGGGTCGGCCAGGCGCTGCTCCAGGATCTCCTTGGCCTTGGTCAAGGTCTCCAGCCGGTTTTCCGCCTGGGTCACGCTGCGCTTCAGCTCGCCGCGCCGCTTGGCACTGACCTGCCCCTCTGCGGGCTTCTCCACCCGCGCTGCCTTGGGGGCGGGGGCGGGGGCTGGGCGCTTGGCGCTCTCGCTCTTCTTCTCGCCTTGGCGTTCGGTCATCACCTGCTGGCGATAGTCGTCCAGATCGCCGTCGAAGGTGGTGACCTGGCCCTTGTCCACCAGCCAGAGCCGGTCGGCCACCAGGCTCATCAGGTGCGGATCGTGGCTCACCAGCACGACGGCGCCGGGGAAGTCGTTCAGTGCCTGCACCAAACCCTCGCGCGCCTCCATGTCCAGGTGGTTGGTGGGCTCGTCCAGCAGCAAGAGCTGGGGCGCCTCGCGGGTCACCAGGGCGAAGACCAGCCGCGCCTTTTCCCCCCCGGAGAGGTGGCGCACCCTGGTGTCCACTCGCTCTGCGTCCAGGCCGTAGCTGGCCAGGTGACTGCGGTGCTTTTGTGGCAGGCCTTTGGGATCTTCACGCAGCATGAGCGACAGGGGCGTTGCCTCTTGATCCAGCTGGTCGGCCTGATCCTGGGCGTAGTAGCCGACCTTCAGGCGCGGCGGCCGGGTCATGGTGCCGGCCAGTGGCTGCAGCTGTTCGGCCAGCAGGCGGATCAAGGTCGTCTTGCCGTTGCCATTGGCGCCGAGCAGGCCGATGCGGTCGTCCGGGTCCAGGCGGAAGGTGACCTGGCGCAAGACCGGTGTGTCGGGACTGTAGCCAATGGCGACGCGGTCCACGGCCAACAAGGGTGGGGCCAGCATCTGTGGTTCCGGGAAGCTGAAACGGACCTCCCGCGCGTTGTCCAGATGCGCAATGGGCTCCAGCTTCGACAGGGCCTTCAGCCGCGACTGTGCTTGGCGGGCCTTGGAGGCCTTGTAGCGGAAGCGGTCGACGAAGGCCTGCATATGCTTGCGCTGGGCCTCCTGCTTCACCGCGGCTGCGGCCTGCTGGGCCTGACGCTCCCGCCGGGTCCGCTGAAAGGTCTCGTAGTCGCCTTCGTAGGCCGTGAGCTGCCGGTTCTCCAGATGCAGGATGCGGTTGACCACGGCGTTCAGGAGGCGCCGGTCGTGGCTCACCAAGAGCAGGGAGCCTGGATAGCGGGCGAGGAAGCCCTCCAGCCACAAGGTGGCCTCCAGATCCAGGTGGTTGCTGGGCTCGTCCAGCAGCAGGAGCTCTGGCTGACGGAACAGCAGCGTGGCCAGCGCCACACGCATGCGCCAGCCGCCGGAGAACTCTGAGGCCGGGCGGCTCTGCTGCTCGGTCGAGAAGCCGAGGCCAGCCAGGATGCGCGCGGCGCGGCCGGGTGCGGCATCGGCGGCGATGGCGCGCAGGCGCTCATGCACCTCGGCCAGACGGTGCGGGTCATCGCAAGTCTCGGCTTCGGCCAAGAGCGCACTGCGCTCCTCATCAGCTGCCAGCACGATGTCGATTAAGGCGCGCGATCCGCCCGGAGGCTCCTGGGTCAGGTGGCCGACCCGCCAGCCGCCGGTCAGGGTCATACTGCCGGCATCGGGCTGCAGCTGTCCTTCGATCAGCTTCAGCAGTGTGGACTTGCCGGCCCCATTGGGGCCGACCAGGCCGACGCGCTGATTGCGTGAGAGACTAGCGGTGGCGCCTTCCAGCAGCGGGCGCCCGGCGATACGCAGGGTGATGGAATCCAGACGAAGCATAGTGCGCTCCGGATAACACAGCGGCTCATTGGATGCGATGCGCAAGCGCATTGCAGCGGCACCAGCCCGCTCCCCCACCCGGCCACCCATTCAAGGATACTCCCGTGGGTGGCCGGGTGGGGGAGAGGGCTGGTGCCGACGGCTCAGATCAGTGACCCGCAATCCACTCCTCTTGCTCACCTGTGGCTGCCCGGCCTATATACCGCCGCGCCTTGGCGGTTTCGGGTGCGGTTTCATTGGACCGTGTCCGGCGATCCCCACGCACGAGGAATCCCTGCTAGACACATGATAAGGAGGCCTGGACCATGGCCGTCGAGCGTACGCTCTCGATCATCAAGCCGGATGCGACCCGGCGTAACCTCACCGGACAGATCATCGCCCGCTTCGAAGAAGCCGGCCTGCGCGTGGTGGCGCAGAAGCGCCTTCACCTGACCAAGGAGCAGGCCGAAGGCTTCTACGCCGTCCACCGCGAGCGGCCCTTCTTCAACGATCTCTGCGCCTTCATGACCTCCGGCCCGGTGGTTGTCCAGGTGCTGGAAGGCGAGAGCGCGATCGCGAAGAACCGTGAGGTCATGGGCGCCACCAACCCGGCCAATGCCGACGCTGGCACCATCCGCGCCGACTTTGCGGAATCGATCGAAGCGAACTCCGTGCACGGGTCCGACGCGCCGGAGACCGCTGCCCAAGAAATCGCCTACTTCTTCGCCGCGACCGAGATCGTCGGCTAGTCCGAGACCCTTGACGACAAGGTGAGGCGCCGGCAGGGCCGGTGCTTCACCTGCCGGTCTGCGATATCTTAGGTGAAGAAGAGCCCGAGGAAGGCGAGCACGACCACCACGCTGGCGATCGCCCAGACACAGGCCCGCAGAAAACCGCGGTAGGTCCGGACGTGCTCGTGGAACTCCGGCTCCTTCATGTTTTCCATCATCATGATTCGATCTCCCCAAAAGCGCTGAGCTGCGCCCCGCTGTTGGCCCGTTAGGTAGGACGAGCAGGGGGCTCTCTACAAGTCTTGACAGGTCCCTTGCGGCTTTACGTCGAGGGGTAGCGGAAACCCTGGTCAGATGTTGCCGGGCGTCCGACCACCAGGCCGTCCTCCAACCGCACCGCACCGCTGGCCACCAGCGCCAGGCAGTGCGGGTAGAGCCTGTGCTCGGCCTGCAAGACCCGCGTCGCCAGGCTGTCCGCGCTGTCGTCCGGCAGGACCGGCACGGCCGCCTGCGCGATGATCGGGCCGCCATCCAGCTCGTCAGTTACGAAATGCACGCTGCAGCCAGCCTCGGCGACCCCAGCCTCCAGCGCGCGGCGGTGCGTGTCCAGGCCGGGAAAGGCTGGTAGAAGCGAGGGGTGGATGTTCAAGAGGCGCCCCGGCCAGGCGGCGACGAAGGCCGGCGAGAGGATGCGCATGAAGCCAGCCAGGCACACCAGGGTGCAGCCGCTCTCCAGAATGTGCGTCTGCAGCATTGTCTCGAAGGCCCAGCGGCTGGGCTGCTCGCGGTGCGGGACCAGCGCTACGTCCGCCCCATTGGCGGCGGCCAGGTCGATGGCCGGAGCGTCCGGTTCGTTGCTGATCACCACGCTGATCTCGGCTGGATAAGCCGGGTCCTTGGCGGCGTCGAAGAGGGCCTGCAGGTTGCTGCCCCGGCCCGAGACCAGGACGGCGGTGCTTACGCAGGCCACTGCAAGCGGTCCATATCTAGCCGAATGGGGCCATCCTCTGACTTGCGCGGGCTCAGTTGGCCCACGGCGACCGCGCCGGTGCCCGACAGTGCGCCAAGCGCTGCCTTTTCAGAGGCCGCCGGCACCACCAGCAGCATGCCGATCCCCATGTTGAAGGCGCTCAGCATCTCTGACGGTGCGATGCGGCCGCTGTCCAACATCCAGCGCAGCACCGGCGGCAGCCGCCAAGCCGGCGGCGTGGTGAACTCTGCCACCAGGTCTTGCGGCAGCACCCGCGGCACGTTGCCGGGCAGGCCGCCGCCAGTGATATGCGCCATGGCCTTGATCCGCCCGGCACTCAGCAAGGGCTTGACCGCGGTGGCGTAGATCTTGGTCGGGGTCAACAGCGCCGCGCCCAGGGTCGCGTGTTTGGAGGGGAAGGGCGGCGGCGCATCATAGGCCAGCCCCTGCCTCTTCACGAAGCGGCGGACCAGCGAGAAGCCGTTGGAATGCAAGCCGCTGGAGGGGATCGCAATCAGCCGGTCGCCGGCCTCCAGATCATTGCGCGGCAGCAGGCAGTCCCGTTCCACCGCGCCGACGGCAAAGCCGGCCAGGTCATAGTCGCCCTTGGCGTAGAAGTCGGGCAGCTCGGCCGTCTCGCCGCCGATCAGTGCGGCCCCTGCGTGACGGCAGCCCTCAGTCACGCCGGCGATCACGGCTTCTGCCACCTTGCGGTCCAAGGCAGCGCTGGCGAAGTAGTCCAGGAAGAAAAGGGGCGTGGCGCCCTGGACCAGCAGGTCATTAACACACATGGCCACCAGGTCGATCCCGATGGTCTGGTGGTCGCCCGTCTCAATCGCGATTTTGATCTTGGTGCCCACGCCGTCGGCACCGGAGACCAGGATGGGATCTCGGAAACCGGCTGCCTTCAGGTCGAAGAGCGCGCCAAAACCACCCAGCCCGCCCATCACGCCCGGGCGTTTGGTGGCGGCTGCCAAGGGCGTGATGGCGGTGACCAGATCTTCGCCGGCGGCAACATCGACCCCGGCGTCCTTGTAGGTCAGGCTTTCGCCCTCTGTTTTCTTGTCGTCCATGCCTGTCCGCCGGCCTCACCCGCAGCTGTCAGCGGCAAACTGCCGTCATCGACTGTGCTTCTGCCAGTCTGCCGCGCTGGCGTCCAGCGGAACGCCGGTCTGTCCTGCCCTCTTGGGGGGCTCTTCTTGGCCTCGCGCCTCATCTTGTAGAGCGCTGTCACGAAACGACCACAGGTTTCGGCTACCTCTGAAGCCTGGCGGCGCCACCCCATTCATCGCTCTGGAGACCTGTCTCATGTTGACCAGTGAACCTCTGCTGGCCTCGATCCTTGCCCTGGTCGTGGGTGTCTTGATTCTGATCTTCCCGCGGCTGCTGAACTTTGCCGTCGCGGCCTATCTGATCGTGATCGGCGTCATCGGATTGCTGGGCCACTACGGCTATCTCGGCGGCTGATCCCCAGATCTCGGCCCATCCGCGCTGCCTTTGCAGTTGACGCGGCTCACGCTGCTGGCGACGCTAGGGTCTTGATGACTGGCTCACTTTCGATTCCGGTGCTGCGCGCGCTCGTCGTGCCGATGATCGCGCTCTGCCTCCTGGCTCTGCCGCGCGCAGCTCTGGCCGACCTTTTCACCGTGCCCGGTGTGATCGTCGCCATTTCCGCCAACTCGTCGGCCGAAGCACGGGCCCTCGGCCGGGCAGAGGCCAACCGCGAAGGCTTCCGCCGTCTCGCCGAGCGGCTGGTGGTGCCGGAAGACCTGGCCGCCGTTCCCGATGTCGCGCCCGAGCGGATCGAGGCCACCTTGGCCTCCGTCACCGTCTTGGATGAGGTGGTAACTGGAACCACCTTCGACGGGCGCTTTACCTTGCAGTTCGATCCGGCCCAGACCCGAGCCTTGCTGCGCGAACTGGGCTTGCGCTTTACCGAGGTGCAAAGCCGGCCCTTCGTCATCGTTCCCGTGCTAGGCCAGGGCGAGGGGGCAACTCTCTGGGACGACCCCAACCCCTGGCTCAATGCCTGGCAGAACTACGCTGGCGCCGGCGATTCGCTGGTACCGCTGATCGTGCCGCTTGGCGACATCAAGGACGTGGTCGCGATCGATGCAGCCCGCGCCTTGAGCGGCGACAGCCGTGGCCTCGCCGATCTAGCCGGCAACTACGACGCCGCCGGCTCTGTGGTCGGCGAAGCGGAGGTGACGGGAGCACCCGAGCAAGGCGGCGCTGCGCTGATCATCTCGCTCTCCGTCTATGGCGAGAGCCTCGGCAGCCCGGCCCCCGTCAGCCTGGCGCAGCGGACCGACGAGACCGCGCCGGCCTTCTACCAGCGCGGGGTGATCGCGGTCGCGCAGGCGCTGGAAGCCGCCTGGAAGCAGGCCAATGCGGTCCAGTTCGGAGCCTCCAGCAGCTTGGAGGTTCGCGCCCTGGCCTCTGCCTTGCCGGATTGGCTGCTGATCCAGCGCGCCCTGCAAGCGGAGCCGCTGGTCTCCGACTTACAAGTCAGAACCATGCAGCGTGGCTCCGTGCTGATCGCCTTCACCCACCGTGGAACCACGGAGCAGCTGCAGCGTGCCCTATCGCAGCGCGGCTTGAGCCTGCTGCAAGCCCCGGGCGGCTGGGATCTGCAACTAGGCGGTGTCGGCGCTGCCGGTGGCGTTGATGCGCGACCGCTGCCGGCCCCACCAGCCAGCGGCAGTGAAGAGTAGCTGATGAACGATCGCCAGACCGAGGGGCAGGTCACGCCCGCGGCCACCCCAGACTCCACCCCGACGCCGCGCCGCACCCGCTTGGAGGATACCCCGGGCCGCAGCGCCCGCCAGTGGCCCTTTTGGGTGCTGCTGGGCATTGCCACCCTGATCTTCCTCTTCCTGGTCCGCCAGGTGGTGCTGCCCTTCGTGGCCGGTTTGGCGCTGGCCTACTTCCTCGACCCGCCGGTCGATCGACTGCAGGCGCGCGGTCTCAGCCGGACAGTTGGGGCGCTCGTCGTTTTCCTGGTCTTCTTTTTGGTTCTCTTGGCGATCTTGGCGCTGGTTGGGCCGCTGGTGGTCAACCAGTTGGTCGAGCTCTTGAACAACCTGCCTCGCGTGCTGTCAGCCGGCCGCGAGCAGGCCCTGCTCTTCCTGGAGAACATGGGCGATCGCCTCGACATTGATGCCAAGGAGAAGATCCGCGAGCATCTGGGCAGCTTCACGCAAGACGCCTTGAACGCGCTCCTGTCCTTGGTCTTGAACCTCGTGCAAGGCGGCCTGGCGCTGGTGAACATCGTCTCGCTGCTGCTGATCACGCCCCTGGTCGCCTTTTTCTGCCTGCTGCGCTGGGACGAGATCGTGGCAAGCGTCGATTCCCTGCTGCCACGGCCAGAGCGTCCTGCCTTGCGCGTGGTGGCGAAAGACATCGACCGCGCGCTCGCCGGCTTCGTGCGCGGCCAAGGCATAGTCTGCGCCATCATGGCCGGCTACTACGCGACCGTCTTGACCGTGAGCGGCCTGCAGTATGGCGCCGCTGTTGGCCTGGTGGCCGGGGTCTTGACCTTTATCCCCTACATCGGCTCGCTGACCGGTTTCTTGCTGACCGCGACCCTCTCGGTCATCCAGTTCCCCGGTTGGGGCGCCCTGATCCCCATTGGCCTCTTCCTGCTGGGCCAGGCGATCGAGGGCAACATCTTAACGCCCCGCCTGGTCGGGCGCGGCATTGGCCTGCACGATGTTTGGGTGCTCTTCGCGGTGCTGGCCGGCGGCACCGTCGCCGGATTCCTGGGTGTTCTGGTCGCCGTGCCGGTCGCTGCCGTTATCGGCGTCATGGTCCGCCACGCGATCCGGCGCTATCGCCAGACCCGTTACTACACCGGCGACGACAGCGCGCCGCCACCGGCCCCGACCAAGCCGCTGGATCTCTAGCTGCCCCATGCGCCCCTATCAGTACCCGCTGCGTCTGCCGCCGCTGCGCCGGCTGGAGCGTCAGGACTTCATCACCGGCGCCGCCAATGCCGATGCCCTGGCCTTCATCGAGAGCTGGCCGGACTGGCCGGCAACGGCTCTGGTCCTGCATGGCCCGCCCGGCAGCGGCAAGAGCCACCTGGCCAGCATCTGGCAGCGCCGCAGCCGCGCGCAGACGCTGCCACCAGCCGCCCTGGCCGCCGGCGAGCCACGCAGCCTTCTGGGCAGCGCCAAGGCTGCCTTAGTGGAGGATGTGGACCAGGCCGTCGGTGCTGTGCCTGGCTTGGAGCCAGCCCTCTATGCCCTGCACTTTGCGCTGCAGGAGCGCGGCGGGTCGCTCCTCTTGACGGCGCAAAGGCCGGCGGCAGAGTGGCCCTTCTCCTTGCCGGATCTGCGCTCGCGTTTGGTCGCCGCGCCGGCAGTGGCGATCGGGCAGCCGGACGACCGGCTGCTCTTGGGCGTCTTGATCAAACTCTTGGCCGATCGGCAGCTTGACTACAGCCCGCAGGTGCTGCGCTATCTGCTCCCACGCATCGAGCGCTCGCACGCCTTTCTGCGTTCACTGGCCGATGGCCTGGATGCCGGCGCCATGGCTGCCCGGCGCCGACGGCGGCGGGTGACGCTGCCCCTGGCGCAGCGGGTGTTAAGATCACTCTGATCGCAGAAGGACACACTTATGGATCTTGGGATTGCCGGCCGTCGCGCCATCGTTTGTGCTTCCAGCAAGGGGCTGGGCTTCGCCTGTGCAGAGGCGCTGGCCCGCGAAGGCGTGGCCGTCACACTGTCCGGCCGGCGACAGGAACCCTTAAATGCGGCGGCCCAGGCCTTGAGCGATCTGGGCGCAGAGGTTCAGGCGGTGGCTTGCGACGTCACGACCGAGGAAGGCCAGCGCGCCTTGCTGGCAGCCTGCCCGGAGCCGGACATTCTGGTGAACAATGCCGGCGGGCCGCCGCCCGGCAACTTCCGCGACTGGGACCGCGAGGACTGGATCAAGGCCCTGGACGCCAACATGCTGACCGCCATCGCGCTGATCAAAGCCACGGTAGACGGCATGATCGAGCGCAAGTTCGGGCGCATCGTCAACATCACCTCTTCCGCCGTGAAATCGCCGATCGCCATCCTCGGCCTCTCGAATGGTGCGCGGGCGGGCCTCACAGGCTTTTGCGCCGGGCTGGCGCGGGAGACCGTACGCCACAACGTGACCGTCAACGGCCTGCTGCCGGGCCCCTTCGATACCGATCGCCTGGCCAGCACCTTAAGCGCCTTGGCGCAGAAAGAGGGGAAGAGCGTGGAGGAGGTTGCAAAGGCCAGGGCCGCGGCCAACCCCGCCGGCCGCTTCGGCCAGCCGGACGAGTTCGGTCAGGCTTGCGCCTTCCTCTGCTCCGCCAAGGCAGGCTTTATCACCGGACAGAACCTGGTTCTCGACGGTGGGTCCTTTCCGGGCACCTTGTAGACTTTGCACTCACCTGTGTGACGCGGTACCGGCCCGGGCGCGCTGAGCTTGCTCATTGCCAAGAAAAACAAGGCTTTTCGTTGCAAGAGCGAATTCAAAGAATTGCTTGACCGATGCCGCCTGCCTCTTGCATCGATGCAGACTGTCCACATGTGACAATTTCGTTACTTTTCATTAGGTGAGGCGCGACGCGACAAGGTCGGGATGGCGAACGAGATCGAAGTGAAGCTTGCGGTGACCGGTACCGCACTGGAACGGTTGCGCCGCAGCCCACTGCTGCGAACCCTCGCCTCTGGGCGGCGCGCCCGGCGGGTCGAACTGGAAAGCACTTACTTCGACACGCCGGACCTGGACCTGAAGGCCGAAGGCATGGCCTTGCGGGTGCGCAAGCAAGGCAACCGACGCATCCAGACGGTGAAGCTCGCCAAATCCAGCAGCCTGGTCAGCCTGCGCGAGGTCCGCGAGCTGGAAGCGGACGTTTCCGGCGACAACCTCGACCTCCTGGCGATCGAAGACCCGGCCATCCGCGACTGGCTGGTGGCCGACGGCGTGGCAGAGCGCCTGGGACCCGTCTTCACCACCAGGATAACCCGGCATATCTTGCCGCTGCGCCTGATCGAGAGCGAGATCGAGGTGGCCTTTGACGAGGGCGTGGTGATCGCCGGCAAGCTGCAGGAGCCGCTTTGCGAGGTTGAGTTGGAGCTCTTGAGCGGTGCGCCCGACTATCTGCTGCAGCTGGCCATCGCTATCGGAGAGCAGACCGAATTTCAGCTGGAGACCAGGTCCAAAGCAGCGCGTGGCTACAGCCTGGTGAAGCCGCAGGTCGTCGAGCCCTTCTTCGCCCAGCGCGGCGGCCTTGGCGGTACGACCACCGCCGGCGGCGCCTTCGAGCGCATTGCCCATGAGTGCCTGGAACAGATCCGCGGCAATGAGGCCGCGCTGCTCTCCGGCTATCGCGGGTCGGAGGCTGTGCACCAGTTCCGCGTTGGTGTGCGCCGCCTGCGTGCTGCCCTCTCGCTCTTCCGGCCCTTGGTGGCGAGCGGCGTGGATGTGCAGTTGAGCGACGATCTGAAGTGGCTGCAGAACACCTTTGGTCCAGCGCGCGACTGGGATGTCTTCCGCGAGGAGACCTTGGCCTTGCTGCGCCATCGCCTACCGCAGGAAGAGGGCTTGGCGCTCTTGTCAGTGCAGGCAGACGGTATGGGGCTCAAGGCCTATGACAGCGCGCTTTCGGTCCTGCGCAGCCATCGCTATGCCATGCTGATCCTGCGCTTGGAGTACTGGCTGCGGAACGGCGCCTGGCACAGCAGCGAACCCGGGCAGGTCGCGCAGCCGGTGGGTGACTTCGCCGCCGCCGCTTTGGCCCGGCGCGCCAAGCAGGTGCTGAAACGCGGAAAAGAGCAGAACCCGGAGGAGGAAGAGACACTGCATGCGCTGCGCATCGCCGGCAAGAAGCTGCGCTATGCCTTGGAGTTCTTCCGCGACGTGCTTAACGAGAAGGGCGCCAAGGAGGCCATTGGCTTGTCCAAGCGCCTGCAGGACTGCTTGGGGTCTCTGAACGACGCCGCCGTCTCGCGCGGCCTGATCGACAGCCTGATTGCCGAGACCCCCGATAAGGTCGATGCGCGCGCGCTGGGCCTGGTGTTGGGCTGGCAAGCGCACCGGGTAGAGGAAGACCTCGGCCACCTGGACGGCGTTTGGGCAGAGGCCCAGCCGCTCTTGAAGGCGGTGAAGTCCGGCAAGCTCTAGGGACAGGAGAGGTCGCCTCTCGCTCTTGTCTGGTCTTGATGGCTCTGGCTTAAGTGGATCGCTGCCCAGCGGCGGCACAAGCCTTCACGTCCTGGGAGGAATCCATGCCCGAAGCTAGCCCTATCGAGACCGAATCAGGCCAGGCGAAGAACGGTGGCCATGTCTTGGTGGACTGCCTGCGCGCGCAAGGCGTCGAGCGGGTTTTCTGTGTCCCTGGTGAGAGCTATCTCGCGGTCCTAGACGGCCTCTACAACAGCGGGATCGAGGCCGTGGTCGCCCGTCACGAAGGCGGGGCTGCGATGATGGCCGAGGCCGATGGCAAGATGACCGGCCGCCCGGGCGTGGTCATGGTGACCCGGGGGCCGGGCGCCACCAATGCGGCCTCTGGTGTGCATGTCGCCTGGCAGGATTCGACGCCGATGATCCTGCTGGTCGGCCAGATCGGCCGGGCCATGCGCGGGCGCGAGGCCTTTCAGGAGGTCGACTACCGCGCGGTCTTCGGCGGGCTGGCCAAGTGGGTCGAGGAGATCGACCGGGTCGAGCGCATTCCCGAAATCCTCTCGCACGCCTGGCATGTGGCACTCTCCGGCCGTCCCGGCCCAGTCGTCTTGGCGCTACCGGAAGACATGCTGCGTGAGCCCTGCAGTGCTGCCCCCGCACCCTACGTGAAGGTCGCCCAGCCGGCGCCGGCGCCGGAGGACATGGCGCAGCTGCAAGAGCTGCTGGCGCAAGCGCAACGCCCGATGATGGTGTTTGGCGGCTCGCGCTGGGACCAGGCGTCAGCCGCTGCGGCTCTGCGCTTTGCCGAGGACTGGACCCTGCCGCTGGCGGTCTCCTTCCGCCGGCAGAGCCTCTGCCCGGCTAGCCATCCCAACTACGCCGGCGACGTGGGGCTGGGCATCAATCCGGCCTTGAAGGCGCGGCTGGCTGAGGCCGATCTGCTGCTGCTGGCCGGCGCGCGCTTTTCCGAGAACCCCAGCCAGGGCTTCAGCTTGTTGGAGATTCCCAAGCCGAAGCAGCGGCTGGTTCATGTGCATCCTGGGGCTGAGGAACTGGGCCGGATCTATGCGCCCGATCTGGCGATCAATGCGACGCCTGGACAGTTCTTCGCTGCCGCCGGAGGGCTGGCGGTCACGCCGGGCTGGGACGGCAGCGCCGTGGCGGCCGCTCACCAGGCCTATCTGGACTGGAGCGAGACGCCGCCACCCGGGGTGGGCGACCTCACCCTCTCGCACTGCATTGCGAAGCTGCGCGACGCTCTACCGGCCGACGCCATCCTGACCAACGGGGCCGGCAACTACGCGATCTGGCTCCACCGCTTCTTCCGCTACGCTTGGGGCCGGCAGCTGGCGCCGACCTCCGGCTCCATGGGTTATGGTCTGCCGGCGGCCGTCGCGGCGGCCTGCCGCCATCCCGATCGACAGGTGGTTTGCCTGGCCGGTGACGGCTGCTTTCAGATGACGGCGAACGAGTTCGGCGTGGCGGCACAGCTGGGCCTCAAGCTGCGCGTTCTGGTCTGCGACAATGCCATGTACGGCACCATCCGCATGCATCAAGAGCTGCACTACCCAGGCCGAGTGTCGGCGACCAAGCTGGTGAACCCCGACTTCGCCGCCTGGGCGCGCAGCTACGGCGCGCTGGGTCTGACGGTCGACCAGAACGCTGACTTCGAGCCTGCGCTTCAGCAGGCCTTGGCAGCCGAGGGCCCGGCCCTCATTCACCTGCGCCTCGACCCGCGCGACCTGGCGCCGGGCAAGCGCTTGTGTTAGGCCGGATCCAATTCCAGCTTCGCCGGGACGGTAAAGCTGGTCAGTCTGCAGTTGTGCTCGCCGATGCTGGTCCAGCCAGACGCGTCAACTTGGAAGCAGGCCAAGGCACCGGTGGGATACTTGACCTGCATATCGGCCAGACTGGCCCCATCGCTACGGCTGCCAGAAAGCTGCATGGCCAGCTGTTCGAGGCCCGGGTTGTGGCCGATCACCATCACCCTCTTGGCGCTTTCCGGTGCCTTGCTGACGACCAAGAGGATGTCGCGCGGCGTTGCATGATAGAGCCTGCGGTCCATACGGATATCGACGCTCATGCTGCCCACGGCCTTGTCGAGACGCTGCCAGGTCTCCTGCGTGCGTAGAGCCGTCGAGCAAAGGACCAGGTCCGGCAGCAGGTCCTTCTCAAGCAGATAGATGCCCATCAGAGCCGCGGCGCCACGGCCCCTGCGGTTGAGCGGGCGGTCGTGGTCGGCTAAAGATGGATCGCGCCAGGACGACTTGGCATGGCGGAGCAGCAGGAGCTGTCGATCAGGCATGGCGTGTTCGTCCTCAGCGTGTGTAAGCGACCACCACACTCTAATATAGCCTTTTCCGCGCTTCGGACTAGGGAATCCCAAGGAAAAGCGGAAGTGGGTGCCTCGTGTGGGATCGCTACGCAGGCGGAGTGTTTCGTTGCTAGCCCATTGAAAAGACATCGAAAACTAGATGTCGATCCCTGCCAAACTGGGCGCTGATTTTGCAAGAAAGGCGGCAGACGATGAGCGAGCTAGCCTCAAACGAGAACATCCCGCAGGAGCTGCAGCCAAGCGCGCTCGCGGAGCTGTCGCCGGCGGAGCGCTACTTTAACCGCGAACTCTCTTGGTTAGCTTTCAACGAAAGGGTGCTAGACGAGGCCTTCAACAAAAAGCACCCGCTCTTGGAGCGCTTGCGCTTCCTCTCAATATCCGCCTCCAACCTCGATGAGTTTTACATGGTGCGCGTCGCCGGCCTGAAGGCGCAGCAGCGCGCCGGGATCGCCGCGCAGAGTCAGGACGCCATGACTCCCAGCGAGCAGCTGGTCGCCATCAAGGCGCTGGTCGCCGCCTTGAAGCGGCGCCAACAGGACAACTGGTTGCTGCTGGCCAAGGAGCTACGCCTCGCCGGCGTGACGATCATGGAAAGCGATGAGCTCAGCAGCGAGGATCTTGCTTGGATCGACGACTATTTCACCCGTGAGCTCTTCCCCGTCCTGACACCGATCGCCATCGATCCCACGCACCCCTTTCCCTTCATCCCGAACTTAGGCTTCTGCATCGTCGTGCGCCTGCTAGAGCCCGGCCGCGATGGCGACGTGATGAATGGCTTGCTGCAACTGCCCGCCCACCTGCAGCGCTTCATCCGGCTGCCTGGCAGTTCCATCCGCTTCGTCAGTCTGGAGCAGGTGGTGATGATGAGCTTGCAGCGCCTCTTCCCCGGCTTCCGCGTGAAGGAGGTTGGCGCCTTCCGGGTCATCCGCGACAGTGACATCGAGATCGAGGAAGAGGCCGAGGATCTGGTGCGGGTCTTCGAGACGGCCTTGAAGCGCCGGCGGCATGGCCAGGTGATCCGCCTGACCTTCCCCATCGGCATGTCGGACGACCTGCAACAGTTCGTGGTCGATGCCCTGAGTGTTGAGGCCGACGATGTCTTCGCGCTGGAGAACGTGCTGGGGCTGGCCGACACCAGCGAGCTGATCGTCAAGGACCGGCCAGAGCTTCTCTTTCCGCCCTATAACGCCCGCTTCCCCGAGCGGATCCGCGATTTCGGCGGCAATTGCCTGGAGGCGATCCGCGAGAAGGACATCTTGGTCCATCACCCCTATGAGTCCTTCGACGTGGTGGTGCAGTTCCTGCGCCAGGCCGCCCAAGACCCCGCCGTGGTGGCGATCAAGCAGACGCTCTACCGCACCTCCGAGAACTCGCCCATCGTCAGCGCGCTTGCTGAGGCGGCGGAGGCCGGCAAATCCGTCACCGCTCTTGTCGAACTGAAGGCGCGCTTCGATGAAGAGCGCAACATCCGCTGGGCGCGCGATCTCGAGCGCGCCGGCGTGCAGGTGGTCTATGGTTTCCTGCACCTGAAGACCCACGCCAAGGTGACCTTGGTGGTGCGCCGCGAGGCCGGCAGCCTGCGCTCCTACGTCCACTACGGGACCGGCAACTATCATCCCATCACGGCGAAGATCTACACCGACCTCTCCTACTTCTCGACCGATCCGGCGCTCTGCCGCGATGCCGCCCGCCTGTTCAACTTCATGACCGGCTATGGCCAGCCGGAGGGGCTGGAGAAGCTCTCCGTCTCCCCCATCTCGCTGCGCGAAACCTTGGTGGCGGAGCTGGAGAAGGAAATCGCGCATGCCCAGGCCGGCCGACCAGCTGCTGTCTGGGGCAAGCTCAACGCCCTCGTCGATCCGGGGATCATCGATGCGCTCTATCGTGCCAGCCAGGCCGGGGTGGAGATCGACCTGATCATCCGCGGCATTTGCTGCCTGCGCCCGGGCGTTCCGGGCTTGTCGGAGCGTATTCGGGTCAAGTCCATCGTCGGGCGCTTCCTGGAACACAGCCGCATCGTCTGCTTCGGCAATGGCGCTGGCCTGCCGTCGGAGGAAGCCAAGGTCTTCATCTCCTCTGCCGACTGGATGCCGCGCAACCTGAACCGGCGGGTGGAAACCCTGGTGCCGATCGAGCATGAGACCGTGCGCGAGCAGATCATCGACCAGGTCATGGCCGCCAGCATCAAGGACCGGGCGCAGTCTTGGATCCTGGATGGCGACGGCCGCTATCACCGCATCTTGCAAGAAAGCGAAGAGGAGCCGGCTTTCTCCGCCCACACCTTCTTTATGACCAATCCCTCGCTCTCCGGCCGGGGCTCTGCCCTGAAAAAGAGCGGCGATCCGGCGCGGGTGGACCTTGACGATCTATGACAGACGCTGACTCTTGTGCTTGTCTGTCGTGAGAGGACGGGACTGCGCTAGCCATGGGTGGTGGTAAGCGATGACGAGCAAGGTGTCGGAGCTTCAGGGGGCGCGCCCAAGGGCCAGGCGGGATAGCCGGCGCTTCAAGGGCCGCATCGCCGTGGTGGACATTGGCTCCAATTCGATCCGCTTGGTGGTCTTCGACCGCTTGAGCCGGGTCCCGGTCCCGGTCTTCAACGAACGCGTTATCTGCGGTCTGGGCAAGGGTTTGGCCGCTACCGGCCGCGTAAGTGAGGAAGGCGTCGCGCTGGCTCTCCCCAACCTCCTGCGCTTTGCGCGCTTGGCACAGGCCATGGAGGTTGCCGACCTGGTGCTGCTGGCGACCGCAGCGGTCCGCGATGCCGCCAATGGCGCCGACTTCGTGACCGCGGTGGAGAAGACCTGCGGCGCAGCAGTCAGGGTGCTGGATGGCGCGCAAGAAGCCACCTTGGCCGCCTATGGCGTGCTGGTCGGCGCGCCTAAGGCCAATGGCCTGGCCGGTGATCTGGGCGGCGGCAGCCTGGAACTGATTGAGTTGAACCAAGGGCGTCTTGGCCGCCGCGTCACCGTTCCCCTTGGCCCTCTGCGCCTGATGGATGCCAGCGACAGCGACCGGGAGCGTGCTGCGGAGATCGTCACGGAGACCTTGGCCACCGTGCCCTGGCTGGGGCCGAACACGGGCGGTGATTTCCACGCGGTCGGCGGCGCCTGGCGCAACCTGGCGCGTGTGCATATGGAGCAGGGAAACTACCCCCTGCACGTGATCCAGGGCTACACCTTGGACGCACAATCAGCGCTCGATGTCGCGGCCGTTATCGCTCAGCAAGGCCGCCGCTCGCTCGCCAAGATGAACGCGGTCTCCCGCCGCCGGGTTGAGACCCTGCCCTTTGCTGCCATCACCCTTTGTGGCCTCTTGCGGATGCTGCAGCCGGATCGGATCGTCTTTTCCGCTTTCGGACTGCGCGAGGGCCTGCTCTACGAGCGTCTCTCCCGGGGAGAGCGCGCCAAGGACCCGCTCTTGGTGACGGCGGAGGAGATCTCCCGCCGTGAGGGGCGCTTCCCGCACCTGGGTGATGCGCTTTTGACCTGGTGCCGGTCGATTTTTCTAGAGCAGCGCAAGCTGGAGCCCCGCCTGCTGGCTGCTGCCTGTCACCTGGCCGATGTGGCTTGGCGGGAGCATCCAGACTATCGGGCACGCCAGGCGCTGAACCGGCTGCTCTACTACCCCTATGCCGGGCTGGATCATCCAGGCCGCGCCTTCCTCGCGCTCTCTGCCTATCAGCGCTATGGCAGTAGCGGTGATGACGAGCTGGCCGCGCCTGCACGCTCCCTGCTGACGCCGGTACAGCAGCAGGAAGCCAAGCTTCTTGGCCTGGCTTTGCGCTTGGCGATATCGGTCTGCGGCGGTGCTGCGCCGATCCTGGAGCGAACCTCACTGGAAGCCGATGGCGGGACCCTGCGCCTGACCCTACCAGCCGACGGCGAGCTGCCGCCGGGCGACGCCTTGCAGCGCCGGTTGACGGCCCTGGCCCAGGCGATGAACCTGGCTGGGACGGAGATCAGGCAGGGAGAAGAGGACGGCCCCTTTTCCTCGACGGCGGCGGCTTAGGCAAACCC
This sequence comes from Pseudomonadota bacterium, assembly GCA_039819325.1. Taxonomy (GTDB): domain Bacteria; phylum Pseudomonadota; class Alphaproteobacteria; order Kiloniellales; family JACOMY01; genus JACOMY01. The sequence continues at coordinate 30,045 of JBCBSF010000036.1, forward strand.
TGCTATTCTTGCCCCAGTTCCCTTTGCCCCGACCTCATCCTGAGCCTGTCGAAGGATCTGCCCCAAGCACGATCGTCTCCATGGCAGATGCTTCGACAGGCTCAGCATGAGGGGAGTGCTCTATGGAGAGACCTTCCGCAATCACCTTCGTGCGCGACAGTTAGCTAAGCAACCCCACGCGCCAGGTAGCCGTTGGTCAGCAGGCTCGACTTCCCGTAGGCCAGCGGCGCCCCCTGGCGGTCCAGCACGCTGCCGCCGGCGGCCTGCAGCACGGCTTGGCCTGCGGCTGAGCTCCACTCGTAGGTTGGCTCCAGGCGGGCGTAGTAGTCGGCCTGACCGGCTGCCAGAAAGCCAAAGATCATGCCGCCCCCGGCCTTCACGTGCTTGGCGATGGCATAGTGCTCACGTGCATAGTCCAGGCTGGCTTGGGTGCCTTGATAGCGGTGCAGGAAGACCACGCCGCCTTCGGGCGGGCAGACACGTGTCGCGATTACCCGCGGCGGTTCCTTCTTGTGCGAAAAGGCTGCCGAACCGGGCCCGGCGCCGGCCCAGGTCATGTCGAGGGCCGGGGCATGGATGATCCCGGCCGCCGGGCGGCCGCCGACGATCAGCGCGATGTTCACGCTGAACTCAGCATTCTGGCTTAAGAACTGCTCGGTGCCGTCCAGCGGATCGACCAGCCAGTAGCGCTCCGGCAGCGGCCAGGAGGTGCCCTGCTGCAAGAGCCGCTCTTCCGAGAGCACGGGAATGCTGGGGCTCAGCCGCTGCAGGGCCGCGATGATCAGCTCTTCACTGGCCAGGTCGGCGTTGGTGATCGGCGTCCCGTCTGGCCGTTGCTCTAGGTTCAGGACGGAGGAAGCCTCGAGGAAGCTATCGAGAATGGCCTGCCCGGCTGGCTCGGCAACCGAGCGCAAGGCGTCCAGGAGTTCCTTGTCTTCCGCCGTCCCGCCCGCGGCTGCCATGTGCGTCCTACCCTGCTTGTTGGATGGCGCGCCAAATCCGCTCTGGCGTCGCCGGCATGTCCAGGTGGCTGACCCCCAAAGGCCCGAGAGCATCGAGGAGCGCGTTGATGATGGCCGGCGGTGCACCGATAGCCCCCGCCTCTCCTGCGCCCTTTACGCCCAGCGGGTTGGTCTTGCAAGGCAGGTCGTCGACGAAGACCAAATCGATCTGCGGCATGTCGTCGGCACGCGGCAGGCAGTAGTCCATCAGCGAGCCGGAGACCAGCTGGCCGCTCTCGTCATAGACCGTCTGCTCCAGCAAGGCTTGGCCCAGCCCCTGCGCGGTGCCGCCGTGCACCTGGCCGGCCACCAGCATGGGGTTCATCAGGGTGCCGAAGTCGTCGACCACGGTGTAGCGGGTGATCTCAGAGACACCGGTCGTGGGGTCGACTTCAATCTCGCAGACGTGGCAGCCGTTGGGGTAGGTCATGGCCTCTGCCGTGTAGTCGCCCTGCTCGCGCAGGGGCCCGGCCTCGCCCTCTGGACCGCGCCCCTCTTCGGCGGCGGCCGCGACCTCGCCCAGGCTGATGCGGCGATCGGTGCCGGCGACGGTAAAGACGCCGTCCGCAAACTCCATGTCCGCCGCGGCCGTCTCCATCAGGTGACCGGCGATCTGGCGTGCGCGTTCGATCAGCTTGTCGCTGGCCCGGTTGATGGCGACGCCGCCCATCATCAGCGAGCGGGATCCACCGGTGCCGCCGCCGCGCTTCACGATATCGCTGTCGCCCTGGATCATCCGCACCTTCTCGATCTCCACGCCCAGCTTCTCGTTCAGCATCTGGGCATAGGCGGTTAGGTGGCCCTGGCCGTTGGTCTGGGTGCCGATGATCAAGGTCACCCCGCCGTCCCGCTCAGCGGTCACGATGGCCTCTTCCTCACCAATGCCGGAGCAGGCCTCGACATAGCAGGCGAAGCCGACGCCCAGGCGCTTGCTGCGTGCCTCTGCAGCCCGGCGGCGGACCGCGAGACCGGCCACGTCGGCGCGCTCAGCGGCCTCGCGCAGGATGCGGGGGAAGTCTCCGGCGTCGTAGGTCCGGCCGAGCTTGGTGTCGTAGGGCAGGTCGGCTGGCGTGATGAAGTTGCGCTGGCGGATTTCCTGGGCACCGAGGCCGGTCACCCGGCCCGCCTCCTCGACCAAACGCTCGACCAGGTAGGCGGCCTCCGGACGGCCGGCGCCGCGGTAGGCATCGACCGGCACCGAGTTGGTGAGCACGCACTTCACGTTGGCGAAGATGGCCGGGATCTTGTAGAGGCCAGAGAGCATCGGCGTCGAGGCGCCGGTTGGGATGAAGGGTGCGAAGTTGGAAAGGTAGGCCCCCATGTTGGCCAGGGTCGAGACGCGCAGTCCAAGGAAATGCCCCTCGGCATCCAAGGCCATCTCCGCCGTCGTCACATGGTCGCGGCCTTGCGTGTCGGAGAGGAAGGACTCGCTGCGGTCGGCCGTCCACTTCACCGGCCGGCCCAGCTGGCGCGCGGCGAAGAGGGTCAAGATCAGCTCTGGATAGAGGAAGATCTTCATGCCGAAGCCGCCGCCCACGTCGGGGCAGACCAGGCGCAGCTGCTCGACATCGAAGCCCAGCACCTGGGCGATCTGTGCGCGTAGCCGGAAGATCCCCTGATTGCCGGCGGTCAGGGTGGTGCGGCCGGTCTGCGCATCGTACTCGGCCAGGGCGGCGCGCGGCTCCATGGCATTCACCACCACGCGGTTGTTGATCAACTCCAGCTTGGCGACCCTGTCAGCTTTGGCGAAGGCGGCCTCCGTTGCGGCCTCGTCACCCTGCACCCAGTCGAGCGAGAGATTGCTCTTCAGGCTGTCGTGCAGCAGCGGCGCGCCGGGTGCCAGTGCGGCTGTGCTGTCGGAGACCGCCGGCAGGTCCTCGTACTCGATCTCCAAGACCTCGGCGGCGTCGCGCGCCTCCTCCAGGCTCTCGGCGACGATAAAGGCCACCGGGTTACCGACGTGGCGCACACGCTCTGCGGCCAGCGCGTGATAGGGCGGGACCTCTGTCTTGCTGCCGTCGCGACCCGGGATCAGGGCGATGACGGGGATGGGGCCGACCCCGCTGGCCTCTAGATCTGCTGCGCTGTAGACCGCCAGCACGCCGGGGGAGGCCTTGGCGGCCTCCAGGTCCATCGAGACGATGCGGGCGTGTGCCAGCGGGCTGCGCACGACGTAGCCATAGCGCTGACGCTCGATCGAGATGTCGTCGGTATAGCGGCCGGCACCGGTGATGAGGCGGTGATCCTCCAAGCGCCGCACGGACTGTCCCACGCCGAATTGACCCATCGCCTCGCTCCTCTTCATCGATGCTGCACTGCACGCTGCGCCCTACATAAGGTCGGGCCTGAGTGCTGTCGACTGCAGCTGGCGTTGAGGCAGTTGTGCTCGGGCTTGACAAGTTAAGCCTGCGTCGGGCCTTCATCGCATGTTACTCGCGCGATCACGGGTCGTGATCAGAAGGGCGGCGCCAGCCCTCTCCCCCGCCCGGCCACCCAATAGGATACTGGTGTGGGTGGCCGGGCGGGGGAGAGGGCTGGCGCCGCCTGCGATGAGCAGCGCTCATCGCCGCAAAACTCCCTGCAGGAACGACAAGAGAGAAGCATGCCCCAGGACACCGCGCTACTGATCAAGGCCTTGCTGGCATCGGGCAAGATCTCCGACGACACCCGCGAGGATCTGGAAGACTTCCGCGAGGACCTGGCCAAAGGCAGGCTCGAGGCCTCTGACAAGGGCTATGTCGAGGCCCTGGCCGCGCGCGTGCTGGACGGCAAGGTGAAGGTCAGCAGCAGCCGGCGCGACGACGAGGAGCCGGACGAGGACGACGAGGATGAGGAGGACTTCGACGACGAGGCCGAGTGGGAGGCGCTGGAGGAACGCGCCGAGACCGCCGAGGTCCGGGTCGAGGAACTAGAGGCCAAGGTCGAAGAGATGCAGCGCCGCATCGACGCGCTAGAAGGTGAACTGGCGGAGATCAAGAACCCCAGCGACCAGGTCTAGAGTGACTCTCTTTCAGCTCTACGGTACCCTCTCACAGCATGTAATGAACGCGCCGCCCCGACGGCAGCGTGTCAAGGGTGAGAGAGGGGCAAAGGGCGATGAGATGGCTTGGATGGCGTGCTCTCTGCTGCGCGCTCGCAGTTTCTGGACTGATCTCGTTCGCTGGACCGACAGCGGCGGACAGCCCGCCCGCTGGAAAGCCGGCAGCCGCAGCGGACGATCATAGCGCGCTCGACGATCACGAAACGCTGCTTGACTTAGCCCTCACCCCCTGGACCGGGGATCTGGACGGGATGGTCAAGCGCGGGATGATCCGCGCGTTGGTGGTCTATGACGAGGTCTTCTATTACCTCGACGGCTTCCAGGAAAAGGGGCTGACCTTCCAGGAGTTGAACCTCTTCGAGAAGGAGCTGAACCGTGACCTCAAGCTGCATCGCGGCCACCAGGTGGAGGTCATCTTCATCCCGGTCGAGCGCGACCGTTTGATTCCCGACCTGCTTGCCGGCAAGGGAGACATCGCGGCTGCCAACATCACGGTGACCCCGGAGCGTGAGGCGAAGGTCGACTTTACCCAGCCTTTCACCGAAGGCGTGGACGAGCTTCTGGTCAGCAGTCCGGGCTTTCCTAAGATCACTGGAACCGACGGCCTGTCAGGCCAGAAGGTCGCGGTGCGGCCGCAGTCCTCTTTCCATGGAAGCCTGCTGGAACTGAACAAGACCCTGACCGCGGCCGGCAAGGACCCGGTCGATATCATTGAGGTCGATGCCAACCTAACCGATGGTGCCATCACTCAGCTGGTCTCCGAGGGGCTCTATCCTGCCACCCTGCTCGACAGCTATGAGACCCAGCTGTGGCACGAGATCTTTCCCAAGCTGCAGATCCACAAAGACGTGGCTTTGCGCAAGGACGCCAAAATCGCCTGGGCCATCCGCAAGGACAGCCCGAAGCTGAAGAAAGAACTCGACCGCTTTGTCCGCACGCACAAGTTCGGCACGCGGATCACCAACATCCTGGTCAATCGCTATCTGAAGAACCCGCATCATGTCCGCCACGCCATGGAGATGCTGAAGCATGAGTCGAAAAAGGAAACGGTGAAGTTCTTCAAGACCTATGCAGACCAGTATGAATTCGATTGGCTGCTGCTGATTGCGCAGGGCTATCAGGAATCGAAGCTCGACCAGAACCTGCGCAGTGCCGCTGGTGCGGTGGGCCTGATGCAGTTGCTGCCAAGCACGGCGGCCGGTCCGCCGATTGAAATCCGGGACATCAGCAAGGCCGGGCCGAACGTCCACGCCGGCGCCAAGTACATGCGCTACATCCTCGACACCTACTTCAACGATGCCTCGATCCCACCGCAGGACCAGCACATGCTGGCCTTGGCAGGCTACAATGCTGGGCCCAATCGGATTGCGGGCCTGCGCAAGCGTGCCAAGGCGCAGGGGCTCGACCCCAACCGCTGGTTCGGCAGCATGGAAGTCCTGGTCGCCCGGACCGTGGGCCGCCAGCCGGTCGACTATGTCCGCAACATCTTCGAATACTACGTTGCCTATACCCGCGCTCAGACCTTGCAGCAGGCCGAAGTTATGGCCGGTGAAGCCACCAAAGCGGATGAGTGAGATCTTCTAGCGAGCATTCTTCGTATCAACAGCTACTTTCTGCGCGTTTTTTGTTGCGGCGAGCCTTGTTCTACGGAAGTCTAGTGCGTTGCAATCAAAAGAGTGTCGGAGGGTGGGATGGCGGTCATTTTTGGAACGGCGCGGCTGAACAGTTTCCTGACCGGCACGGACACCAGCGACACGATCTACGGTCTCAGCGGCTCGGACAGGCTCTTCGGCCTCGGCTCGGACGACAGGCTCTTTGGCGGCAACGGGGATGATACCTTCAATGTCGCTGCCCGAAGCGAGATCTCTGATGGCAAGACCAACGACGGCGGTGCTGGGACAGATACCTTGAACTTAGCAGCCGGCGTTACGCTCCCCGTGGGAGCCGTGGTGGCCAATGTCTAGGAACTTCTCTACCTTTAGTCTTTACGATGAGCGGAGACGTCCATGACGATCATTTTCGGGTCCGCCGGCGAACTCAACTACCTCACCGGTACGGACGAGGTTGATACCATCTACGGCTTGAGTGGCGCTGATGCTCTCTACGGTCTGGCCGGTGACGACAGCCTCTTCGGCGGTAGCGGCGGCGAAGTCTTTGTCTTTGGCGAGTCCGGCAATGATAGTATCTTTGGCGGTGCCGGTGACGATGAGCGCTTCTATGGGGGCAGCGGGGATGATCTGGTTGCCGTCAGTGGTGGCGATGACGAGCTCATCTATGGAGACAGTGGCAGCGATACACTCTTCGGCGGGTCCGGCGTTGACTTTGGCCTTGCCGGCGGCAACGGGAGCGATGCGCTCTATGCGGGCTCTGGCGCTGATTTAGATCTCTTTGGTAACTCTGGCGCGGACCGGCTCTTTGGTGATGAAGGCGATGACAGGCGCCTCTATGGCGTGACCGGCGATGACAAGATCTATGGCGGTGACGGCAGCGACACGGCCTTGCTGGGCGGTAGCGGTGCGGACAGCATCTATGGTGGCAGCGGCTCGGACGTCAGTCTCTACAGTGGTAGCGGTGATGACCGCCTCTACGGCGCAAGTGGCAATGACTCCTTTCTCTTTGGCGATCAGGGCTATGGCACGATCGGCGGCAAGGATGGTGACGATGCCTTCTTCTACGGGGGTAGCATCGCCGATGGCCTCTACGGCGGCTCTGGCGCGGACAGCTTCTTCTACGGTGCTGAGGGCGGCGATGTCTTACGCGCAGGAAGCGGTGCGGACGCGGCTCTCTTTGGCGGCAGCGACGGGGATAGGATCTACGGCGGCGCTGGGGAAGACCTGTCGCTCTACGGCGATAGCGGTAACGATGGTCTCTATGGTGAGAGCGGCGACGATTGGCTGCTCGAGGGGGGTGAGGGCAATGACCGGGTCTATGGCGGGGCCGGTGCTGACACCCTCCTGTCGGGTGCAAGCGGTAGTGACGGGCTCTACGGCGGGGCAGGCGACGACACCAGCCTGACGGGCGGTAGCGCGGACGATAGCCTGCACGCCGGCAGCGGAAGCGATGTCTATCACTATGGCGGTCCCGGCGACGATTGGCTCGACGGCGAGAGCGGTGACGACAGCTTCCTCTTCGGTGGTTCAGGCTCGGACAGACTCTATGGCGGTGCTGGTGATGATCGTGCGCTGCTGGGCGGCAGTGGCGTCGATAGCCTCTTCGGTGGCAGCGGTGCGGACACGCTCTCCGGCCAGCGCGGTGACGATGTGACCCTAAGCGGTGGTAGCGGCGATGACCGCCTCTCTGGAGACTCCGGTCAGGATTCCGGCATCCTCGGTGGCCTGGGCGATGATCTGCTGCTGGCTGGGTCCGGGTCGGACTTCAGCATCCGCGGTGGCAGTGGCAGCGACCGCATTTTGGGCGAAGACGGCAACGACGAAGGGCTCTTTGGCAACAGCGGGGACGATGGCCTGCTCGGGAACAGCGGCGCCGACTTAGCCTTCTTCGGCGCGGATGGCGATGATCTCGTGGCTGGCGGTAGTGGCGCCGACCGTAGCCTCTACGGCGGAGCGGCCGACGATAGCCTGTCAGGCGGCGAGGGCGCGGACTCCTTCCTTTTTGGCGCTACGGGCCAGGACAGCCTCTCCGGCGGCAGCGGCAGGGACTATGGCCTCTATGGCGGCAGCGGTGACGACAGTCTCTCCGGCGGCAGTGGGGTTGATAGCCGCCTGGAGGGCGACGAGGGCGCTGACCGAATCTCGGGCGAGGCGGGCAGTGATTGGCTCTATGGTGGCAGTGGTGGCGATTTCTCGCTCTGGGGCGGTTCTGGCGACGACATCGTCGTCGGTGACAGCGGCAATGACGTCTTCCTCGCAGGCGACAGTGGCGCCGATATCGTCACCGGGCGCCAGGGCGAAGACGAGAGCCTTTCCGGTGGGGCAGGCGATGACAGCCTCTTCGGTGGCGGAGGGAACGATTCTCACTTCTTCGGCGGTCTTGGCGAGGACCGCCTCTATGGTGGCGGCGGTACTGATACCTCGCTGCTTGGGGATAGCGGCAGCGACCTCGTCTTCGGCGGTAACGGGGTCGACCTGCTGTTTGGCGGCTCAGGGGACGACGCGCTCCACGGTGGCTATGCTGGCGATCGCCTTTACGGCGGTCTGGGGGATGATCTGGGTCTCTACGGTGGCCAGGCGCGTGATCGGCTCTACGGCGGCAGCGGTCTTGATGCGTCACTGAATGCCGGTGACGGTGATGACTGGGCCTACGGCGGTAGCGGTGGAGACAGTTTCCTGACTGGTCAATCTGGCAGCGACCGTCTCTTTGGCGACGATGGCAATGATCGCTTCTTCTATGGCGGCTCGGGCAGCGATCTCCTGAGCGGGCGAGCGGGGGACGACCTCTCGCTGGCCGGGGGCTCGGGTGACGATGCTTTGGCTGGAGGCGGCGGCAAGGACACTTCGTTGTTTGGCGGAACCGGTGCGGACGTGATCAAGGGCGGTGGCGGCGACGATGCCTTCCTCAGCGGCGGCAGCGGCTTGGATAGCCTCTACGGCGGTAACGGCCATGATACCTTCTACGTCGCCGGCCAGAGCGAGATCGCCGATGGTGAGACCTACGATGGTGGAGCCGGGACCGATACCCTCATCCTGGCTGCAGGCGTCACCCTCCCGTCTGGTGCCGTGGTGACGGGCGTCGAGGACATCCTCTACCTCTAGATCTGCGCGCTCACGCGATCACCCGCTTTCTCCTTGCGACTGCGTCTCTCCTGCGGGACCCTCTGGCCGGTTGTAGCCGGACAGCAGGCGTCATGCGGAGCGTAGGATGACAATTCTCTTTGGGTCAGCGGGTGAAGCCAATGTTCTCACCGGGACCGACGACGTCGATACCATCTACGGTCTCAGCGTCTCCGATAGGTTCACTGGGCTTGACGACAACGACAGTCTCTTCGGCGGCAGTGGCGAAGACCAACTCGTCTATGGAGGTACCGGAGATGATCGGCTCTACGGTGGCGCCGATGAAGACTTCCAATTCTTCGGTGGACTTGGCGACGATCACCGCTTCGGTGGCTCGGACACAGACGAGGACTTCTACGGTGACAGTGGCAACGACTACATCTCGACGGGAAGCGGCGATGAGGGCGCCGTCGTCGGCTGCAGCGGTAACGACACGGTCTTCGGTGGTTCCGGCGATGACGACGCCTTCCTCTCCGGTGGCAGCGGCCTCGACAGCCTCTTCGGCGGCAATGGCGACGATACCTTCTATGTCACCGCCCAAAGCGAGATCATCGACGGGGAGACCTACGATGGTGGTGCTGGGACCGATACGCTCATCCTCGCGGCGGGCGTTACCCTGCCGAGCGGTGCGCTGGTCACCAACGTCGACGAGATTCTCTTCCTCTAAGTCACGGCCGCCGCGGTTGCCGATCTCGCCGGAGCCGCTAGAACGAACGTTGACGCTTTCGTCTTGTTATGGTGCTTCTCTTCAGGCTGCCGGCCTGATGAAAGGCTCAATGCGCGACAAGAGCGTTGCGGAGGCGAGCGATAATAGGGGGGCACAGCATGACAATTATCTTCGGGAGCGCCGGTGAAAACAACACGCTTACCGGGACCCAGTCCGTTGATACGATCTATGGATTAAGTGGTGTCGATCAAATCTCTGGGCTGGGTGCTTCTGACACCCTCTTCGCCGGCAGCGGGAACGACTTCAACCTGAGGGGTGGAGGCGGCGCGGACCTCATCTACGGCGGGCCGGGGCGCGAAGACGACGTCTTCGGTGGCACTGGAGACGATAGCCTCTTTGGTGACACGGGCAAGGACGTTACCTTTGATGGTGGCTCCGGCGATGACCAGCTCTTTGGCGGGGACGGAGGCGACGCTCTTTTCTACGGGCGCACAGGCGACGACACCCTCTTCGGGGACAGCGGGAATGACGTCAGTTTCTTCGGTGATCTCGGCAATGACAGCGTGTCGGGCGAGACCGGAAACGACCGCTCCTTCTTTGGCGGCGCCGACAATGATCGGCTACGCGGCAATGATGGAGACGATAGCTACTTCTATGGCGGAAGTGGTGCCGACAACCTAGGCGGCGGGCCTGGTGTGGACCAGAGCTTCTTCGGTGAGAGTGGGAACGATGTCTTGTCCGGAGGGTCAGGCGGAGACCTCTCCTTTTTTGGAGCGACCGGGGACGACACGCTCAACGGCAACGGCGGTGATGACGTCAGCTTCTTTGGTGGTACCGGAAACGATACGCTTTTCGGCGGTACAGGCAATGACATTACCTTCGAGGGTCAGCAGGGTGCCGACAGCCTCTTTGGCGGATCTGGCAGTGATACAAGCCTTTCGGGCGGTTTGGATAACGATGTGTTGCTCGGCGACACAGGCGCGGATTCGGCTTTCTCCGGTGGCTCCGGCGGCGACCTGCTCTACGGCGGTGATGGTGATGACTTCCTCTTCAATGGGGACACTGGCAAAGACACACTCTATGGTGGGAGCGGAAAAGACTTCTTCTTGTTTGGCGGTTCTGGCAAGGACGTCGTGTCTGGCGGAAGCGGTGATGACAACGATCTGTTCGGTGGCAGCGGCACGGATAGGGTCTATGGAGGTGTGGGTGCCGATTCAACTATGCTTGGAGGGGACGGCGACGATCGACTCGATGGCGGCAGCGGCGCCGATACCTCCTTTTACGGCGGCACCGGTAGCGATGTGATCTATGGCGGTACAGGTGACGATCTGATCCTGCGCGGCGGCGGCAACATCGATACGATCTTCGGTGGCGGTGGGAACGACCAAAGTCTTCTCGGTAATGGGGATTTCGACCTACTCTTCGGTGGCTCCGGCAGTGACACCTACCTCGCCGGGAACGCAGGCCCTGACTTCATCTATGGTGCTTCTGAGAACGACACCAGCCTTTTGGGCGGTGCTGACCTTGACCGTGTCTTTGGCGCTGCTGGCGATGACGTCTCCCTGTTCGGCGGGAACGGGCAGGACAGCCTCTTCGGCAGCAATGGAGATGATAGCATCCTCTATGGGGGGTCCGGCGATGACAGAGTCGATGGCGATAACGGAAACGACATAAGCCTCAACGGCGGTACTGGCACCGACGTGCTCTTTGGCGACACTGGTAATGATACCAGCCTAGATGGGCATTATGGCGACGATATTGTCTATGGCGGCTCTGGCAATGATGCAATCTTAGTTGGCAGCACTGGTATCGATATCCTCTTTGGTGGGGGTGGTGATGACATCGGCATTCTTGCCGGCAGCGGTCATGACTTTGCCTATGGGGGAGATGGCACCGATTCCTCGCTAATCGGCGCCGACGGCAATGATCTTCTGGCTGGCGAGAGCGGTGCGGATTCGGCCTTTTTTGGCGCATCCGGGGATGATCATATCACCGGCGGCACTGGTGGTGATGCTTCCCTCTACGGCGGGGCTGGTAATGACCGGATCGACGGCAATGATGGCGATGATGACAGCCTGCTCGGTGAGTCGGGGGCCGATACACTCTCTGCTGGCTCAGGTGACGACACCGATGTCTCCGGTGGGGCGGGCAACGATCAGGTCTTTGGTGACAGTGGCAACGACGCCGGCCTCTACGGCGACGCTGGCGCCGACCTCCTAGAGGGAGGGGATGGTAAGGACAGCTTCATCTTTGGCCATAGCGGCATGGATAGTCTCTATGGCGGTGTAGGCTCTGACAGCCTGCTCTACGGTGGCAGCGGCAACGATGCGCTCTATGGCGGTGCTGGCAAGGATGAGTCTCTCTTTGGGGGCCTGGGCGGCGACACCCTTCTCGGCGCTACCGGGAACGACTTCGGCCTCTTCGGCGGTAGCGGCGGCGACAGGCTCTACGGCGGGACCCAAGGTGATGGTAGTCTCCACGGCGGTAGTGGCAATGATCGCGTCTTTAGTGGAAGCGGCAACGATGCCTTCTTGCGCGGATCGCAGGGCGATGACCGTCTCTACAGTGGGGAGGGCAACGACGCGAGCCTCTTTGGTGGCAGCGGGGCTGACAGCGTCTACGGCGATGATGGCACAGATGCGCGCCTGTTCGGCGGTAGCGGAGAGGATCGCCTAGGCGGCGGCCGGGGAAGTGACCAGCGCCTCTTCGGTGACAGTGGTGCAGACCGGGTCAGCGGCGAGAGCGGGGCAGATAGCCTGCTCTATGGCGGTTCAGGCGAGGATGGCGTCTACGGCGGTACTGGCATCGATATCTCCTTGTTTGGCGAGGAGGGCGACGACTTTCTCAGCGGTGACGCCGGCGCGGACAGAGATGTCTTCGGCGGCAGCGGCGCTGACTCGCTCTCCGGCGGCGAGGGGGACGATCAGGCCTTCTTCGGCGGGAGTGGCGCCGACAGCTTCAAGGCCGGCAGCGGCGCGGACTCCTTCTTTTTTGGCGGTGAGGGCGCGGACGCGATCAGCGGCGGTACCGGCATTGATGGCCGCCTCTACGGCGGATCGGGCGGCGATAGTCTCTCCGGCGGCAGCGGCGCCGATAGTTTCCTCTATGGCAATTCCGGGGATGATCAGCTCTCCGGCGACAGCGGTGTCGACGGCTTCCTCTTCGGCGGCAGCGGATCGGACAGCGTCTCCGGCGGTGACGGTGACGACGCGCGGCTCTTCGGCGGTAGCGGTCGCGACAGCCTATCCGGTGGTAGTGGGGCGGATACCCTCTCCGGTGCTGACGGAGACGACGATGGCCTCTTCGGCAACAGCGGTGCCGACCGTCTGCTGGGTGCCTCCGGCCAGGATCAAGCGCTGGCCGGCGGTGACGGTGACGACCTGCTGCTGTCTGGCTCCGGCGCGGATCGGCGTCTCTTCGGCGAAACCGGCAATGATCGGCTGCGCGGTGGCGACGGCAACGATAGCCTTCTTTTTGGTGGTTACGAACTGGACAGCCTTTTCGGCGGCAGCGGTGCCGATGTCCTCTTCTTCGGTGATGCCGGCGAGGATGAACTGGACGGCGGCAGTGGAGATGACCGGAACTTCTATGGCGGCAGCGCTGCGGACCGGCTCTATGGCGGGCTTGGCGACGACAACTACCTCTTTGGTGATAGCGGCAACGACAGCCTTTTCGGCGGCAGCGGGAGCGACTATGGCCTCTACGGCGGCTCGGGTGACGACAGCCTCTTCGGCGGCACTGGGGATGAGGCCTATCTGCGCGGCGATGCCGGTGTCGATCAGATCTTCGGCGGTGACGGGGATGACGAGCTAGACGGCGGCAGCGGTGCCGACGTCTCCCTCTACGGCGGAACCGGTGATGACAGCCTGCGCGGTGGGAGCGGCAACGATAGCTACCTGGTCGGCGGCAGTGGAAGCGATCACCTCTACGGGGGCGCGGGTGGGGATCGTCTGCACTACGGAGACCTGGGCGACGATACGCTGGACGGCGGCAGCGGGCGCGACAACTTCCTCTCCGGCGGTTCCGGCGACGATGTCGTGATTGCAGGCAGCGGCGATGACTATATCCTCACCGGCGACAGCGGCAACGACATCTTGACGGGGCGCCAAGGCAATGATCGCGGCCTCAATGGAGCAGACGGCAGTGACACCCTCTTCGGCGCTGCCGGCGACGATTCCTACCTCTTCGGCGGCGACGGTAGCGACCGGATCGAAGGGGGTGGCGGTGCGGATCGCTCCCTCAACGGTGATGCCGGAACCGACCTCATCTTTGGCGGCAACGGGGCCGACTGGCTCTTCGGCGGTGCTGGGACAGATGATCTACGCGGCGGCTATGCCGGTGATCGCCTCTATGGTGGCGATGGCAGTGACTCCGGACTCTTCGGTGGCTACGCCCGCGACCGGCTCTATGGCGGCAGCGGCGGCGACGTGCGGCTCTGGGGCGGTGATTCGGACGATTGGATCTACGGCGGCAGCGGGGCCGACAGCTCCTTGCTTGGCCAATCCGGGGATGACTTCCTGGCCGGCGATGATGGCGATGATGTCTTCTTCTATGGCGGTGCCGGGAACGACGTCCTGACGGGCCGCGCCGGGGACGATACCCACCTCTTCGGCAGCTCCGGTGACGATGGCCTCTTCGGCGGTGGCGGCGACGACTTTTCGCTCTACGGCGGTTCCGGTGCGGATGTCATCACCGGCGGCGGTGGCGACGATGCCTTCCTGGCCGGCGGCAGCGGGATCGATAGCCTCTTCGGCGGCAATGGGAACGACACCTTCTTGGTGGCGAGCCAAGGCGACCTGGTCGCTGGGGAAACATATGACGGTGGCGCCGGTGTTGACACCTTGCAACTGGGCGCTGGCGTCACCATTCCGGCCGGCGCTCTGGTGACGAACATTGAGGAGATTGTGTTCTTGTGACCTTGACTCCCAAACACTCGTGTTTCGGCATTCTTAGCCACCCAAGTAAGCTAGATCGCAGATAAGTGAGGCTATTCCTATGGCAGTACTCTTCGGCAGTGTTGGTGAAAACAACACCATTATCGGAACCACGGACGCTGATAGGATCTATGGTCTAAGCGGCAACGATAGCCTCTTCGGCAGAGGTGAAGCCGATACTCTTTTCGGCGGCAGTGGCGACGACGTCGCCCTGCGGGGCGGTGCTGGTGATGACATTATCCTTGGTGGACCCGGACGTGACGTCTCGCTCTTGGGCGGCAATGGTACCGACACCCTCTATGGCGGCGAAGCTGCGGATAGTGTGCTGCGTGGTGGTGCAGCTTCCGACACAGTCTTCGGCGGGCCAGGCAGCGACAGCCTGGTCTATGGTGGGAACGGCGAGGACAGTCTGTCGGGCGACAGCGGCGCCGACGTCTCCTTCTTTGGCGGCAGCGGTGTCGATAGCCTTTCCGGCGGCGTTGCAGGTGATGCCGACTTCCATGGCGATGAGGGCGACGACCAGCTGCGGGGCAACGAGGGCAACGACAGCTTCTTCTTCGGTGGCAGCGGCAGCGACAGCTTGCGCGGCGGCCCCAACGTTGATGTAAGGTTCTACGGCGGCAGCGGCGCCGACAGCCTCAGCGGCGGTCAGGGCGACGACAGCGTCTTCTACGGTGGCGACGGCGACGACACCGTGAATGCCGGCAGCGGGAACGATTTTGGCCAGATTGGCGACAGCGGTGCTGATCTGCTGCTGGCCGGAAGCGGGTCTGACTCGCTTCTCATAGGCGGTCAGGGGGCAGACACGATCTATGGCGGTCCGGGGTCCGATTACCTCCTGTTGGGCCGCAGCGGTGACGACAGCATCTTCGGCGGCAGCGGCGCCGATACCGACCTCTATGCGAACAGTGGCGACGACCTGATAGACGGCGGCGCCGGCAGCGATGCCAATCTCTATGGTGGGGAAGGCGACGACCGTCTCTTTGGTGGGCTCGACAAGGATGTCGATCTTTTTGGCCAGTCCGGGGCTGATAGGCTCTATGGTGGCAGTGGTGGCGATTCCCTTCTCGCTGGCGGTACGGACGCGGACCTGCTTTACGGTGACAGCGGTGCGGATATCAGCCTTATCGGCGGCAGCGGTGCTGACAGCCTCTTCGGCGGTGACGGCGATGATTCCCGGCTCTTCGGAAACTCTGGTGACGACTGGATTGATGGCGGAACAGGTTCGGACACACTACTGTTCGGTGCCGGCGGCAAGGACCTCATCTTTGGCGGGAGCGGTCTCGACATCGACTTGTTGGGCGGCAGTGGCGCAACACTCTGTCCGGAGGGAGTGGTGACGACGCCTTCTTCTACGGCGAGACCGGCAAGGATACTCTGTTTGGAGGCCCCGGCGATGACACTGTCCTCGGCGGCGATGACGGCGCCGATCTTCTCTACGGTGGTGCCGGTAACGACTCTGTACTTGTTGGAAAAGACGGAGACGACCGCATCTTCGGCGGGTCCGGTGATGATATCTCCCTCAATGGCTATTCCGGCGATGATCAGATCTTTGGCGACAGTGGCTCGGACCTCAGTCTCTTCGGATACGAGGGTGACGACAGTCTCTTCGGCGGCAAGGGCAATGATCTCTCCCTAAGCGGTGACGCCGGTGCCGACCGGATTTATGGTGGGGAGGGCGATGATCTTCTCTTCGGCGGTGACGGCGACGATCTTGCCGTCCAAGGCGGCAGCGGCATCGATACGCTCTACGGCGGCAGTGGGCAGGACAGCAGCTTCACTGGTGGCAGCGGTGCCGATGTCCTCGTCACCGGCAGCGGTGCGGACAGCTACGCCGCTGGAGAGGAGGGCAATGACCTCCTGAGCGGACGTCAGGGTAACGACGCCAGTTTCTACGGCGACCAAGGCGATGACAGCCTCTTCGGCGCTGCGGGCGATGACGTCGGCTTCTTCGGTGGCAGCGGCAGCGATCTGCTGGTTGGCGGCGGCGGAGACGATAGCCTGCTCGCCGGCGGGAGCGGTTCCGACAGACTAGACGGCGGCAATGGTCAAGATCAGCTCTTCGGCGGCTTTGGCCAGGATAGTCTCTACGGCGGTGTGGCAGCCGACCTGCTCTACGCGGGCGCCGGTGATGACCTGGACCTCTTCGGCGGTTTCGCGCGCGATAGGCTTTACGGCGACGCCGGTGCAGATGCCCAACTCTGGGGGGATGAGTCGAACGACTGGGTCTATGGTGGCAGTGGGGCTGACAGCTCCTTCTTCGGGGAAGGCGGCGATGATTTCCTCGCCGGTGATTCAGGCGGTGACGCCTTGCTCTACGGTGGGTCGGGTGCGGACGTGCTAACCGGCCGGGCTGGGGACGATAGCCTCTTCTACGGCGCGACGGGGGACGACAACCTCTCCGGCGGCGGCGGCAACGATGTCTCGCTGATCGGTGGTTCCGGCGCGGATGTCATCAACGGCGGCGGTGGCGACGACGCCTTCCTGGCCGGCGGCAGCGGCATCGACACCCTCTTCGGCGGCAATGGCGATGACACCTTCGTGGTGGCGAGCCAAGGCGACATCGTGGATGGGGAGACCTATGACGGAGGGGCCGGGACCGATACGCTGCAGCTCGGTGCTGGCGTGACGATCCCGGCAGGCGCCCTGGTAACGAACATCGACCAGGTTATCTTCTTGTGATGTTTACCTGTAAGCGCTTGTAGAAAGCGTCAGGCAGTTTTTTTCCTACCAGCGGATTTCACTTGGGAGGTCGTGATTTAAACCAACGTTTGGAGCCCTATACATACCGCGCCTTGGCAAGACCGTGTCCGCCCTTCTGAACGCTACCGCAGCCAGCGCCGACCCCTGGCGAACGAC
>JBCBSF010000037.1:0-44434 GCA_039819325.1 Pseudomonadota bacterium
GCACCTACTACCCGGTCGGCGTTGCGCTGGCGACCCTGGTGAAGGTGCCGCCGGTCGAGGCGGTGGCTAGCAGGTAGTCCTGCTCCTCTTGCGCCTGGGCCGTGGTTACCAGGGCACCGGCGAGCAAGCCCAAGGCGCCGACGCCGGCGACCAATGAGCGGAAGGTATGACGACGTGTCATCATGGCGATGTCTCCTTTGACGTCTGTTCTTTCGTGGAAGCCCGTGGCAGTGGGGTGGCTCTTGGTCGGCCACCTTACCGCCGTTACGGCCTGTCAGGTGCTGTGTAGGTACCGACAATTCAACCGCTCACGCCCGTGGATCGCAAGCTGAAAGGGCTTTTGCTCGGCTCCTGGCCCTGGACCGCTGCGTCTTGGCGTGGCTAGTTGGCAAGACCCTGCAACCGCCTCTGGAGCGTCCATGTCGCCTGCCCCGGCTGCCGGACAGGCCCCGAACCCCTTCGGTGGCCTCTACAATCTTCCCGACCCTTGCGGCTACTTCCAGGCCTTGGCGCCCCTGGGCTACCGCCAGCCCGACATCGTCGCCGGCTTCCTGGCCGAACGCGGCCCGGCGATCAGAGAGGCACGTGGGCGTCACGCCTTGCGGCTGTTGGACTTCGGCTGCGGCTACGGCGCCGTCGGGGCGGTCCTGGGCCATCGGGTGCTGATGGAAGACATCTTCGCCCACTACCAGGGCCCCTGGCAGGGTCTGGCGGCCGACCAGGCTTTCTTCAGGGCCCGCCGCCGCGCCCATAGGAGCTGGGACATCGGCGGCTTGGACATCGCCGACCAGGCGGTGGCCTACGCTGAGGCTTGCGGTTTCTTGCAAGCCGGATTCACCGAGAACCTAGTGGAGACGGCACCCGGAGCAGAGCTCTTGGCCTTCTACGAGGGCTGCGATCTGGTGATCGAGACCGGTGCCGTCTACGACCATGTGCCTGCCTGCTACCAAAGCCTCATGGCGGCTAGCGCAAAACGGCCTTGGCTGCTCTTTGGGCCACGCGGTGACGGCAACACGGCGCCGCTCTGGGCCTGTCTCGAAGAGGTCGGCTATGTCATCGAGACCGTGAGCTCTGGTTACCGCCGCTATCGCCGCTACCTGGACCCGGGCGAGCAGGCCACCGCCGAGGCCCGCATGCGCGCGCTTGGCCACGCGGTCGGCAGCTACAGCCAAGGCGATTGGTACTGCAATCCCTTGGTTCTGGCGCGTCCGGCAGCGGAGGCTGCAGCTATGCCGATCGAGCGCTTTTTCTACTGATTCGTCAGGTCCCCACCACCAAGGGATCGGTCAGGCGGCGCAACGCCGCTATGACGCTGAGCGGCGTGAGGAGCCCCGTGCGCGGGTTCTCCAAGCTGGGCCGGCCGGCGATGGTCATGGTGAAGTCGGAGGAATCGGAGACAACTTCGACACGGTGTGTGTTTCGGGTCAGGCTGGGATCGGCCCAGACCTCGCTCTGCGTGCGCTCCGGCCCGATGCCGGCCAGCGCCACGGCGGCGGCGACATTGAGGTTGGCGGGAAAAGCGAGGGCGGCTGCGCTGACCGGCCCGGCGAAGACTTGCCTTGGCTCTGCGAGGCCAGAGAGGTCGATCCCTTGCTGGACCAGATAGGGTGCGCCCTGCAGCCCGGTCGGCGGCTTGCGGGTGATGATGGTGACCGACTGGATTTCGCCTTCAGCCGCCGCACGGATGGCGTCCAGCCCCAGCATGGCACCCGAGGGGACCAGCAAGCGCGCACCCGTCTGGGCTGCTTTGTCGATCAGCGCTGGACGGGTCAACAAAGCGCCGGCGCTCAAGACCAGCAGGCTACGCCCTGCCTCCACGGCGGGCTCAGCAAGAGAGTCGAAGACGGCTGCCGGCGCGCACTCGACCAGTACGTCCGCTTCCGCAGCCAGGGCTTCCAGCGGCAGAACCGGCGGCGGCCTAGTGAAGCCCTGCAAGCGCTCCTGGGCTGCAGCCACTCGAGCAGCCGAGACAGCTGTCAGGGTCAAGCCCGGTAGACCCCCATCATCCAGCTTCTTGGCCACGGCCAAGCCGATCGCGCCCAGTCCACCAATGCCGACACGTAACTCTGCCATCCCGCTTCGCTCCCCTTACCGCTACACTTCCGTCAAACCAATCGGCGCCAGCCCTCTCCCCCGCCCGGCCACCCAATAGGATACTGGCGTGGGTGGCCGGGCGGGGGAGAGAGCTGGCGCCGAGCAACAGGTCACGATCAGTGACCTTTGGTTACAGTTCTGCTCTGCCATAAACCAGGGGGAAAACCCATGCCGCGTATCACCGTCCCGCCGCGCGAGGAGCTGCAGGCCGACCAGCAAGCCGTTTACGACGCCATCGTACAAGGCCCGCGTGGCGGCATCTACGGCCCCACCGTGGCCTGGCTCAGCCATCCGGTGGTGGCCCAGCCGGCCCAAGCTTTGGGGGCAGCTTTGCGCTTCGAAGGCCTGCTGCCTGGCGCCTTGCGGGAGTTGGCGATCCTGGTGACCGCGCGGCACTGGAAGGCGCCCTACGAATGGGCACACCACGCGCCCTTGGCCCTGAAGGAAGGCCTGGCGCCAGAGATCGTCGAGGCCCTAAAGCTGGACCGCGTGCCAGTCTTCACTTCCGACCAGGAGTTTCTAGTCTATCGCGTCGCCCGCCGACTGTTGAGCGCCAAGACCTTGGATGCTGCACTCTATGAGGAGGCCAAGACCAGCTTCACCGAAAAGGGCCTCGTCGAGCTGGTGGCCCTGGTCGGCTACTACTCCCTGGTCGCGATGACCCTAACGGCTTTCGAGATCTTGCCGGAGGAGCACTAGGCCTCCGCGCGCACGCGCTTGCGGAAGGTCGTTGGGCTTTCCTGGTAGTGACGCTGGTAGGCGCGGCTCAGCTCCGGCCCGCCGGCAAAGCCGACGGCCAGCGCGATCGAATAGATGGTGAGGTTGCTGTCGGCCAAGAGCGTGCGGGCGCGTTCCAGCCGCATGGCCTCTTGATAGCGGCGCGGCGCCATGCCGAAGGTATCGTGGAAGAGGCGCAGCAGTTGACGTTCTGAGAGGCTAGATTCCTTGGCGGCGGCCTTGACCCCAGCGGCCTCTCCCGTCAGCAGGGCAGAGAGGCGGCGCAGCGCGATCACCAGGCGCGGATCGGCGCGCTTCATGGTTTCCGCCGGGATCAGGCGCTCCAGCTCCGATGGGCGGCGCTGGTGGGTGAGCAAGGCGGCTGTCCGTTCAGCCAGATCCGATCCCAGCATTTGGTCGACCAACGCGAGGGAGAAATCCAGGGTCGCCATGCCGCCAGCGCAAGCCGCCCGCTTGCCATAGATGGCATAGCGCCCGTGCGCCAGAGCCGGGTTCAAGTTCAAAGCCTGAAAGGCCTCGACCGCATCGATGGGAACGCTGCCGCCCCCGGCCTCGAGCAGGCCCGCCTTTTCCAAGACGTCGGCGCCGGCGCCGATGCCTGCCACCAGGCTGCCGTCCGCATCTGCTTTCTTCAGCCAGGTCAGCAGGGCCTTCTCCGGCGCGCGGGTCAGGGTCTCTCCGCCGATGACGAGGACGAGGCTCGGACTCTCGTCCTCAGTTTTACTGGGTCGCGAAACAACCAGTTCTTCGCCGCTGGCGGCCTTGACGTTGTCGCCCTTCCAGGTGGTCAGCGCCCAGGTCGCCAAGGTCTTTCCCGCCAGCTGATTGGCGGTCCGCCAAGGCTCCGTCAGCAGAGAGAGGGAAAGGAGGGGATAGCCACGAAGGAGTACGATCGTCGCCGAAAAAGACTCTACCATATCACCGCCCGCCACGCGATTCTCATTTGTCAAGCCGCCACTGTGGCAGCAGGTAGCCGCGTTGGACAAGCAGTTTACTCAATCACCTGGCCAGAAGATAGAAGTTGATCGGTAACTCACGAAAATGGGACTGGTGAGAGGCTGTTTTTCCGATCAGGAAACAGCCTCTTCTCACGGCAGCATTACATGTAGAGGGGCTCGTCTTTTAGGTTCGTGTAAAGACCAGCGACGTACTCGCCATAGCCGTTATAGAGCTGCGTGGGCAAACGCTCGTTTGTGCCCAGCATGCGCTCGGTTGCCTGGCTCCAACGGGGATGCGGGACTTCGGGATTTACATTGGCCCAGAAGCCATACTCACTGCCTTGCAGCTCTTCCCAAAAGGAAACGGGACGCTCGTCAGTGAAAGTGATGTGCACAATGCCTTTGGTTGATTTGAAGCCATACTTCCACGGTACGGCCAATCGCAGCGGTGACCCGTTCTGTTTCGGGATCGGTTTGCCATAGAGGCCGGTGGCCATGAAGGCCAGTTCGTTATTGGCCTCGGCCATGGTCAGGCCTTCGATGTAGGGCCAGGGATACCAGCTGGCGCGCTGACCATCGGCCACCTCTGGGTTCTCGAAGGAGGCAAAGCGCAGGTACTTGGCCCCGCTCAAGGGTTTGGCCAGTGCCACCAGGGCGCTCAGCTGGAAGCCACTCCAGGGCACTGCCATGGCCCAGGCCTCGACGCAGCGGTGGCGGTAGAGGCGCTCTTCCAGCGGCATCTTCGCCAGCAAGTCGTCGATCTCGATGTCGAAGGGCTCTTCCACCAGACCGTCGATGCGCACCGTCCAAGGGCGGATCGGCAGCGCCTGGGCCTTGCGCCAGATCGACTTGCTGGAGCCGAACTCATAGTAGTTGTTGTAGGTGATGGCGTCCTCTTCCGGCGTGACCGGCCGGTCGAGCGTATACGTCTCGTTCCGCGCGACGGGATAGAGCTTGGCGGAGGGATCGCCGTCGATCGACTCCGCCGTCTCTGCCAAGGCCGAGCCGTCCCCGTCGCAGCCGGCGAGGGCGCCCGCTGCGATCAAAGCTGTCGTCCCGGCCATGAAGCGGCGGCGGTTGACGTAGACGCCCTCCGGCGTGGCCTTGCTTTCCGGCAATTCCCAGCCGCGCCAACGCTTGATCAACATGCCTCTCATCCTTTTCCGGCGGATCCTGATTTCCTGGAAAGCTAGGCAGCTTCTGCCTCAGCCTCAAGCCACGCCCAGTCACGAAGTCGAGACGCGCCTTAGTCCTGCAGAAAGAAAAAGAGCCCCACCGCTGTTGCGGTAGGGCTCTGCTCTCAAGCCGCGAGACGTCGGTGCTACGCCAGGTGGCTGCGCAGCATCCAGGCGGCCTTTTCGTGTGCGCTTAGCCTCTGCACCATCAGATCGAAGGTGGCCTCGTCACCGCCGTCCTGGGCTGCCGGCATGGCGGCCCGTACGGTCTTCAAGACGGCCTCGTTGGCCTTTACCAGGTCGGCCACCATGCCCTCTGCGTCGGGGAGGGTCTCGCTTTCCTGGACGCTCGCCAGTTTGGCGAAGGCGGCGTAGCTGGCCGGCGCCTCGTGATCCAGCGCACGGATGCGCTCGGCGATCTCATCGACGGCGTCCCAGATCTCGCGGTACTGCTCCTCAAAGAGCGCGTGCAGCTGCTGGAATGAGGGGCCTTTGACGTTCCAGTGATAGCCGTGGGTCTTGAGATACAGGAGATAGCTGTCCGCCAAGACCTTGGCCAAGGCATCGCTGATCTCTTTGCGCGCGTTGTCGCCGATACCGATGTCGATGCTCATCCTTTATCTCCTTCTCATCTCGTCAGGGACACCCTCCCGGCCTGGCACGCCGGTACCGGGATAAGGTGCCTTCCACAGTCCCTCAGGTGGGAATGGTCAGCCGCGATTCAAGCCAGTTTGGAACTGTTCAAAACTGTCATGCCTTCAACGCTGCACAGGCCGCTTCGATCCGCTTGCAGGCCTCTGTCAAGGCCTCGGTCGAGGTGGCGTAGGAGATGCGGAAGTGCGGTGCCAGGCCAAAGGCCGAGCCCTGCACCACGGCGACCCCTTGGCTCTCCAGCAGGTAGGTCACGAAGTCCTCGTCGCTCTCGATTCTCTTGCCGTCCGGCGTGGTCTTACCGATCGTCCCGGCGCAGGAGGGGAAGACGTAGAAGGCGCCAATCGGCATGGGGCAGTGCAGCCCCTCGCAGCGGTTGAGGGCGTCTACCACCAGGTCACGGCGCTCCTTAAAGACCGCGTTGTTGGCGGCGATGAAGTCCTGCTGCCCGTTCAGCGCCTCCACCGCTGCGGCCTGGGAGACCGAGGAGGGGTTGGAGGTCGATTGGCTCTGGATCGTCGCCATGGCCTTGATCAGCGCCTTGGGCCCGCCCGCATAGCCAATGCGCCAACCGGTCATGCAATAGGCCTTGGAGACCCCGTTCATCGTCAAGGTCCGGTCCTTCAGGTCCGGCGCGACCTGGGCCAGGGTGGCGAACTCGAAGTCGCCGTAGACCAGGTGCTCATACATGTCGTCGGTCAGAGTCCAGACCTGCGGGTGGGCACGCAGCACGTCGGCCAGACCCTCCAGCTCGGCAGCTGTGTATCCGGCGCCGGTGGGGTTCGAGGGGCTGTTCAAGATCAGCCACTTGGTCTTGGGCGTGATCGCCGCCTCCAGCGCATCGGGTGTCAGCTTGAAGCCAGCGTTGGCGGAACAGGTGACGGCCACGCTCTCGCCTTCTGCCAGTGCCACCATGTCGGGATAGCTGACCCAGTAGGGGGCGGGGATGATGACCTCGTCACCCGGATCGACGGTGGCCATGAGGGCGTTGTAGAGCACCTGCTTGCCGCCGGTGCCCACGGTGATCTCTTCGGGCGCGTAGTCCAGATCGTTGTCGCGCTTGAACTTGGCCTGAATGGCCTTCTTCAGCGCTGGCGTCCCGTCGACGGCGGTGTACTTGGTGTCGCCTGCTTTGATCGCCGCCATAGCGGCTTCCTTGATGTTGTCCGGGGTGTCGAAGTCAGGCTCCCCGGCGCCGAGACCGATGACGTCGCGGCCGGCGGCCTTCAGCTCGCGAGCCTTGGTGCTGACGGCGATGGTGGCGGAGGGCTTGATGCGGCCCAAGCGTTGGGCGAGCAGGGACATGGCAGGCGGGCTCCTCTAAGGTTTGTCTGGCTCGTCTTTCTGGCCGGGCTCAACGCTAGCCCCCTGCCGCGCCGGCTGCAATGCGAGCTGTCGAGGGGAAGCCCCGCTTTCGCTGCAAGGCGGCGGCCTGCGTTCTGTCATAATGCGAGCATTTTGTTGTTAAATTTCGCGTTAAAGATATAACCTTGAGTCTGGTGAGGGGACGTTGAAGCCTCTTGAACCACCCACGTAAGACCTCTCCTGAGCTTGTCGAAGGGCTGAGCAGCGGGCAAGGCCCGCGTCCGTCGAAGGATCTGCCCCAAGCTCGGTGCTGGCCGCAGATCCTTCGACGGACGCTCGCTTGCGCTCGCTGCTCAGGGTGAGGTCAGGGCTCGGGGATAGGATCTCTTTTAGGCGAGGATTTCGTCGCTCTCGTGATCACAGGGCTTCTAAGGAGTTCGGCGGCGTGCAGATTTTCCGTTGGGGGTGGACCCTTTTGCTGGCTCTGGGTTTGCTGAGCCTCCTCTGCATCGGCTTCGTTGGCCTTCTGGGGGCGGTTTGGCCGGACCTGGATGTGATCAACCACTTCCGGCCTTGGTGGGCCCTGGCGGGTGGGCTGGCCCTTGTGGCTTTGCCGTTGGCGCAGCGCGGGTGGCGGCCTGCCTTGGGGATTGTGACCGGCTTCGCGCTGCTTCTGCAACTGCCCTTCCTGGTTCCCACCTGGCTTGCCGGCTGGGGCGCGCCGGCCAGCGCGTTGGCTGAGGAACGAGAGGCAGATCTAACCCTAGTCACCTTGAACCTGCACTACGGCACCAGACATCGCCAAGAGGTCATCGCCTATCTGCGTGAGACCGAACCTGACCTGGTCTTCCTGCAAGAGCTACCGCTGGAGAGCCTGGTCGAGTTTCATGAAAGGCTGTCCGACCTCTATCCCCACGCCGCGCACTGCGTTGACCGCCGTTTCTGCAACCTGGCCATTCTGAGCCGCTTTCCGCTGCAGAACACGGCGGCCAGCTACCTCGGTTGGCGGCGCTTTGCGGAGATCCCGCCGCAGTTGCCCGGCTGGCCGCTGGCCGAGAGCGAGCTGCCAGACCGGCGCAAGGCCGCGGCCGGACTGACTGCCGCCATCGACCTGGGCGGTGCAGAGCCCATCCAGCTGATGAACGTCCACCTCACCTGGCCGATCCCAGCCGAGATCCAGCGCCGCCAGTTCCGCTGGATCGTCGAGCGCCTTGCCGCCTTGCCGCCAGGCCCGCGCCTGCTCGCTGGTGACTTCAACAGCACCCCCTGGTCCTTCGGCCTTTCTGGGTTCGAAGCGGCCTTGCCGCTGGCCCGCGTGAGCCAGGGCATCATGAGCTGGCCGACCTCCCTTCGCCGCATCCCCTTCCCCATCGTCGCCATCGACCAGATCTACGTGAGCGATGCCTTCACGGTAGAGGCTGTCTCCGCCGGCCCGGACGTTGGCAGCGATCATCTGCCGATCGAGGCACGGCTGCGGTTCGTGGAATGAAGCCCGGCCGGTGAGACGTCAGGGACTCGATCTTCCCAAGAACTATGCTCACCTGCTTTCGTGCGGCGTGCTGACGACACTGACGTTCGCTCCAAGGAGGCTTGTCAAACAATCCGCTGTGCGTTTGCCGGCGGCACCAGGTGTTGAAGCGATGGTGGTATTGGATGTTCGCAGAACTTGAAGAGATCAACTCGAGACCAGCCGTCTTTGAGCGCTACACTGCCGAGGCGCTTTGGGCAGACGCCTATCGGGCACAGCAAATGCTCCGTTTCCACTTGGACGGTTGCCTCGACGTCTCGTCTCGAAAGACAGAGTGCATCGTGGAGGCGTCACAGTGGATTATCGATAACTTCGGGTTGGGTCCAAGCAAAGCTGTCTGCGACTTTGGTTGCGGGCCGGGTTTGTATACCGCCCGGCTAGCGCAGTCTGGCGCACGAGTTGCGGGCATCGACTTCTCCTTAACCGCAATCGCCTATGCACGCAGGCAAGCACAGCGCAGCGGGCAGGCCATCGACTACGTCCACGCCAACTATCTACAGTACAGCTGGCAAGAACGCTTTGATCTTATCACACTGATCATGTGCGACTTCTGTGCACTCAGCCCAGCACAAAGGCGCCACCTGCTCGCCATCTGGCATGACTGTCTCAGCGATGACGGTGCGATCTTGCTGGACGTCTATTCAATGACAGCCTTCGCCGCGCGCGAAGAGCGCTGCTTCTACGAGAAAAATCAGCTCGATCACTTTTGGCATCCGGAAGATTACTATGCTTTTGTGAACACATTCATCTACCAGGAAGAGTGCGTCGTTTTGGATAGCTACAGCATTTTTCCAGAGCAGGGAACAGCGGAAACGGTCTATAACTGGCTACAGTACTTCAGCCCAGAAGCCCTTGCCAAAGAGCTTCAAGAAGCCGGCTTTGAGGTCGAACGGCTCCTGCAAGATGTAGCCGGTCGCCCCTATTCAGAACAGCATGCGGAGTTTGCTGTCGTGGCGAGGAAGAAACGATCGTGAGTCTCTCCTCTTCGTGTCATTACCCAATGGGTTTGGCGAGCGCTTTGCGTTCCTGCACGCACAAGAGAGCACCACAGCGGCCATTGACCGATGATCGCGGACCAGCCTCCGCTAAAGAGCAATCAAGACTGGCCCAACACGCAAGGATAAAGAGTTGATTGACGGGAGCCCCAGCGATACATTCGCCGAAGGGTTTCAAAAAGCGACTGTCGGCTGAAAGATTCCTCCTTGTTTCGTGGCGAAGGAACAAGGAAGGCCGATTATGGTGGATCTTTCCGGCGGTGTAACAAGTCTTTCGTTCAAGGAGGCGGCACAGTGGCATTCTTTGATCGCTATCGGCGCGGGTTCCTTCTGGTTAAGCAATCATGGCATGTGCTGAACCAGGACAAGCGCCTTCTGGCTTTCCCCATCTTGAGTGCGGTCTGTACATTCGCCGTGTTCCTCAGCTTTGCCGTTCCGATCGCCTCGAGTGAGAAGGTACAGGACTTCCTAAGTGAGCAAAACTACATCGTGGAAGCAGCAGATTTCGCTATTCTATTTTTGTTCTATTTCCTAATTTTCTTTGTGATTACAGTGTTCAACGCGGCTTTGATCAGCTGTGCCATCACCAGCTTGAGGGGCGGCAAGCCGACCTTGATCGGCGGGATGAAGGCTGCGCTAACGCGCTTGCCGCAGATCTTGGCCTGGTCGCTCCTGAGTGCCACGGTGGGTGTCTTGTTGCGCGTGATCGAGTCTCGCTTTCCGCTGGTCATGCGGCTCTTTGCTATGTTTGCCGGTTTTTTGTGGGCCGTCGCCAGCTACTTCGCTGTCCCGGTCATGGTGGCCGAGGGCCTGGGACCGCTGGGCGCGGTCAAACGCTCGGTTACGATCATCAGAAAGACCTGGGGTGAAGCCCTCGTCATCAACCTGGGACTGAATGCGCTCTTTGCCTTGATGCTCTTTATTGTTGGCTTGCCCTTCTTCGTCATTGGCCCGTTAGGCGACAATAGGCTTGTGCTCGCCTATCTCGCATGTGTGGTCGTCTTCTTCATACTGGTGGCACTGATCGGCACGACGCTGACGACGATCGCGCGCAGTGCCATCTACTGCTACGCCGTCGACGGCAAGGCGCCCAGCGGTTTCGATGCGCAATGGCTCTCGACCGCGTTCCGTCAGCGCTAGAGCCCAGTCCGTCCGACTGGATAGAACGGGGCGCCAGGCGCTGCATGGTCGGGAAGCGACCTGGATTTGCGGCGATGTGTTCAAGGTCGCCCCGGAGCTCGGGCCCTTTAACAGTGCCATCGCCCTTGGCATCTTGAACCGACATTGATCAGCGGGTCGTGAAAAGTGCAACAAAGGATAGCTACTTGTTGAGCTCCTCCGGCGCGCAGAAGATTTCGCGCAGTTTACAACCCTTTCCGCCCTGGTCTTCACACTGTTTCAGCGCGTCCTGCCGTGCCTCCGATGGCGTTGCCTTCACCGAAACGCCATAGTGCGATGCCCACGGCGTCATCGCTGCTGCCGAGCAACCGTATTGAAACCAGATGACTTCATCGCACTCGACGCGATTCTTCTTGCAGTCATTCCAGGTGACCTCTACCGCGGCTTCCTTTGAAGAGAGCGGTTTGCGCGTGAAGGACACAAAAAACGGGTCCTTCTTAAAGCCGATCGCCCCGTAAATCAGCTTGTCGGATGTCTTCGGGTGATCCCCACCGCCGTCAGCGTCAGTTCCGGAGGCCTCCCCTATCGGTTGATTGGGTGTGACGACACCGGACTGAAAATCCTCCGATGCTTGCGCCGAACCCACCGAGATCACAGACATGACCAGGGCCGTCATCAAAAGGATTGGTTTCATCACGTTCCTTCCTCTTGGGTAAGTGGACATCCCTCGCAAATCCTCCGATAACCCCTGCGCCGACGTGGTGTTCATTTGGCGCCAGCGACGATGTTGGCTGCTTCAAAGAGCCTTCCGCCGGTACTTCCCATCTGGGTTCGCCGCGATGATGCCCTTGGTTGACGCGCCAATCAAGCGTGCTACGCACCTCGTCTCGCGCCTGATGGTTGATGCTCGCCGTTCAAGGCGCGCAATCGCTCGCCCCGTGGCGCGCGAAGGATGATCTTGGCAGCCTTTGAGCACAGCTCCTCTATCGCGAGCGGCGTGCACAGACGATCTGGCGGCTGTCTCCGTCATGTGGCAGTCGCCCTGCCAGGCCGCCATCGCCCTTGGCGGGAGCGCGCCCTTCCAGCTGATGGACATTCACGCCTCCCTGCGAATCCCAGCCGAGTTCCAGCGCTGTCAGTTCTGTTGGATCGTTGAGCGCTTGGCCGCCAGGCCGCCGGGCCCGCGCCTACTCGCCGACCACTGGTCGCCGCAGCCCTTCCCGATCGTGGCCATCGACCAGATCCACGTGAGTGAGGCCTTTAAGGTTGAGGCGGCCTCTGCCGGCCCAGACGTCGGCAGCGACCACCTGCCGATCGAGGCAAGTGTGCAGTTGATGGAGTAGAGCCAGCGTTGCTCAGCCAAGCCCCTACTGTCAGGTTGCGTCAGCGTCGGTTTTGCGATGGTGATCCGCATAGCCCTTGAGGACTGCGTTCATAAGGGTCTGATAGCCCTTTCCTTGCGACCGGAACCACGCCAGCACGTCGGCATCGACACGCAGAGTCACTGGCTTTTTCGGTTCCGGCATCGTTGTCGTGATCGTTTTTTGCCAGCCGGGATAGGGTCGAGGCGCATCAGGATCCGCCGCACGGCGCCGCTGTGCTTCCTCGTCGCTCAACCTACGCTTGGTTTGACCTTCTCCAGCGGCTCGCTTGGCCGCAAGCTCAGCTGCCGTGTAGCTTTTGATATTCCCGGACTTCCCAGTCATCAGCCCTATACGCGGAGATGATCCGCACCTTTCCATTTCGCCATGTCCAGACGACAAGGTAGAAGTTGTCGTCAAACAAACCAACGGTTACCCAACGATCTTCGCTGCCACGCGGCGAGTGATAGATGAACACGGGCCGCCCATCGAACATCGATGTCATGTCAAGAAAGTCGATTTCGTGAACCTCGATGTTCCGCAACCGCTTAGCTTCATCCTACTCAAAATCCATCGTACATACTTCATGTCAATACACATCAGTGTGCGTCATTCCGCCCGCTCCAAGGCCACACTATCCGCAATCAGCGGCATGATCTCGGTCACCAAAGCCTTCGGCGCCTGGGAGCAGAGGTCGCGGAAGGCGGCGAACCAGGCGTTGGCCTCTTGCAGGGTGAAGGGCGCCTGCTCGCTCCCCATGGCGTAGCCGATCGAGAGGCCCATGACCGTGGTCTGCACGCTCTCTGGCGCGATCCGGCCGACCTGGCCGCAGGTCAGGCTGGCCAGGTCCAAGTCCTGGGCCTGCGCAGCAGCGAGCGGCAGGCTGGTGGCGATCAGCAGAGGGAGGGCGAGGAGGACGCGGGCCATCTAGGCTATCCTTTCGGGTCGCTGTCGTTGCGCACCTGGACGTCGAAGAGCTCTTCGAAGACCTTGATCATGGCCCCCTTGCCCTCCGCGCCCAGGCCATGGCGCAATGCCTGCTGGTAGGTGGCGGTTGCCGCCGCCAAGACTGGCAAAGGCAGGGCCTCCCGCGCGCTGATGTCGGCGGCCGCCACCATGTCCTTGTAGGCCGCCTCCAAGGGGTAGCTCCCGCCAAAGCGGCCCTCCAGGATGCGCGGCAGGAAGAATTCGGAGGCGTGACTGCGCCCGGTTCCGCTGTTCACCACCTGGGCCACCTGCTCCGCATCGAGGCCCAGGCTGACCGCGAAGGGCAGGATCTCCGCCACCGCGGCCATGTTGATGTTATAGAGCAGCTGGTTCACCAGCTTGGTCAGCTGACCTGCACCCTGGCCGCCCATGTGCAAGATCTTGTCCGCGAAGCAGGCCAGCAAGGGTTCAGCCCGCGCAAAGGCCTCGTCGCTGCCGCCGCACATGACCGTCAGGGTTCCTGATTCTGCCCGCGCCACCATGCCGGAGACTGGGGCATCGACGAAAGCCACGCCGCGCCCCTCCAGCGCGTCCCCGATCGCCAAGGCGGTTGCGTGATCTACCGTACTGGTGTCGATAACCAGACTACCGGCTTTGAGGCCCGCTGCCAGAAGGCCTGTGTCGAGGAGCGCTCTGCGCAGTGCAGCGCCATCCGGAAGACAAAGGATTAGGACGGGCAAGTCGATCAGCTCACTGGTGTCAGCGGTCGTCGTCACACCGGCGTTTTCCGCCAGAGCCCGGCGGTCTGGCCGCAGATCGCAGCCGGTCACGGCATGGCCGCCAGCCTGTAGGTGCCGCGCCATGGGCAGCCCCATTTGGCCCAGACCGAGGAAGCCGATCTCCATAAGAGGGGCCGACCGCTCTTAGACGCCGGCGACGGTCAGCCCGTCGATGCGGAGGGTCGGTGCGTCCGTGCCGAAGCGGAAGGTCAGGTCGTTGGCGGCGGTGAGGCGTGGATACATCTCCAAGAGATTGCCGGCGATGGTAAGGCCGGAGACGGGATAGGCGATCTCCCCCTTCTCGATCCAAAAGCCGCTGGCACCGCGGCTGTAGTCGCCGGTCACGTCGTTGACGCCGCGCCCCATCATCTCGGTCACGTAGAAGCCCTCGTCGATCTCCGCGATCAGGGCCTCTGGTGTCATCGCGCCGGGCTCCATGTAGAAATTGGCGGGCGAGGGGGAGGGTGGGCCGCCGGTACCGCGCGAGGCCGACCCGCTGCTCTCCAGACCTAGCTGCCGGGCAGTGCCGAGATCCAGGAACCAGCCGGTCAGCCGCCCCTGGTCGATGATCGCCCGCCGGCCGCCGGAGAGGCCCTCGCCATCGAAGGGGCGGGAGCGCCGGCCGCGGGCACGGAAGGGATCGTCGATGATGGTGATGTTCTCCGGCAGAATGGCCTCACCCATCTTCGCCTTCAGGAAGGAGGTGCCGCGCGCGATGGCTGAGCCGTTGATGGCGCCGGCCAGGTGTCCAAGCAGCGAGCTGGAGACGCGCGGATCGTAGACCACCGGCACCTTGGTGGTCTCTACCTTGCGCGCGTTCAGCCTTCTCACCGTGCGCTCGCCGGCGCTGCGGCCGATCTCCTCCGCCGACTTCAGATCCTCGGCATGCAGTGCGCCGTCATAGTCATAGTCGCGCTCCATCCCATCACCCTTGCCGGCGATGACGGAGGCGGAGATGAAGTGACCGCTGCGGGCATAGGCACCGGTGAAGCCGTTGCTGGCGGCGATCGCCACCTCGCTGCGGCTCCAAGAGGCGTCACCGCCCTCGGAGTTGGTGACGCCCGGCACGGCGCGGGCTGCCTCCTCGCAAGCCAAGGCCAGTTCTGAGAGGCGCTCGGGGCTGGGCTCGACCGGGTCTTCCAGGTCCAGATCGGGCTGGCTGGTGGCCAATTGGCCAGGCTCAGCCAGGCCGATGTAGGGGTCTTCCGGCACCGCCTTGGCCATGGCGACGACGCGGTCGGCCAAGGCTTCTAGCGCTGCCGGGCTGAAGTCGGCAGAGCTGGCGGCGGCCTGACGCTTGCCGATCAAGACCCGCAGTCCGATGTCCTGGCTCTCCTCCCGCTCGCGCCGCTCCGGTTGGCCCAGACGCACCGACTGGGCCATGCCGACCGAGCGGATAAAGAGCGCATCGGCGTCATCGGCCCCCTTGCGCTTGGCCAGGGCGACCAGGTCGGTCAGGCGGTCCAGGATGGCGGGATCAGTCGGCACGGGGGCAGACTCCTTCTTATGGCGAAGAGTTCAACAGATGGCCTCGACCTAACCCGTCTGGGGCGCCAGGCCAAGGGCTAGCCCTTGCTTTTCCAGATCGCCGTGCCGCTGCCGGGCAGGCCTAGGTCCGACCAGATGGAATCCACGCGGTCGATGACGGCCTGGTCCATGGCGATCTCCCGCCCCCATTCGCGGGTGGTCTCCGGCGGCCACTTGTCGGTGGCGTCCAGCCCGATCTTGGAACCCAGGCCCGAGACCGGCGAGGCGAAATCCAAATAGTCGATCGGCGTGCTTTCGATCACCGTGATGTCGCGCGCCGGGTCCATGCGGGTGGAGAGCGCCCACATCACGTCCTTCCAGTCCCGGGCATTGATCGTGTCGTCCACGATGATCACCCACTTGGTGTACATGAACTGGCGCAGATAGCTCCAAACCCCCAGCATTACCCGCTTGGCATGGCCGGGGTAGGCCTTCTTCATCGAGACCACGGCAATGCGGTAGCTGCAGCCCTCCGGCGGCAGCCAGAAGTCGGTGATCTCTGGGAACTGCTGCTGCAGAAGCGGGATGAAGACCTCGTTCAAGCCCTCGCCCAGGACCGAGGGCTCGTCCGGCGGCCGCCCGGTGAAGGTGGAGAGGTAGATGGGCTTCTCCCGCCGGGTGATGGCGGTGATGTTGAAGACCGGGAAGGGCTCGACGGCGTTGTAGTAGCCGGTGTGATCGCCATAGGGGCCCTCGTCGCCATACTCCTCCAGGCTGACATGGCCCTCTAGCACGATCTCGGCGTCGGCCGGCACCTTCAAGGGCACGGTCTTGCAGTCCACCAGTTCCACCTTGCGGCCGCGCAGCAGGCCGCCGAACTGGTACTCCGACAGGGTGTCGGGCACCGGCGTGACGGCGGCCAGAATGGTTCCTGGGTCGGCACCGATGACTGCGGCGGCGGGCAGGGGCTCGCGTTTCTCCAGACCCCAGCGGCGGTAGTGTTGGGCGCCACCGCGATGCTTCAGCCAGCGCATCAAGGTGCGGTCCTTTCCCAACACCTGCATGCGATAGATGCCGAGGTTGTAGGCGTCTTCCTTCTTGGCGGAGGGGCCTTGCGTCACCACCAGCGGCCAGGTGATGAGCGGCGCCGGCTCGCCTGGCCAGCAGGTCTGCACCGGCAGCTGGGTCAGATCGATGTCATCGCCCGTCAGCACCACCTCCTGACATGGCGCACGGCCAACGGTCTTCGGCCGCATCGCCATGACGGTCTTTAAGAGCGGCAGGTACTCCAGGGCCTCGCGGAAGCCGCCAGGCGGCTCCGGCTGGCGCAGGAAGGCCAGGGTTTCACCCACCTCGCGCAGGCCGGAGGGCTCGCGGTCCATGCCCCAAGCGACGCGCTCGACGGTGCCGAAGAGGTTCACCAGGACCGGCATGTCGTAGCGGCTGCCGTCCGGACGGACCACGTTCTCGAAGAGGACTGCCGGCCCACCCTCGGCCAGAAGGCGCGTCTGGATCTCAGTCATCTCCAGGATCGGCGAGACCGGATGGCTGACCCGGACCAGGCGCCCCTCGGCCTCCAGCCGGTCGATGAAGTCTCTCAGAGAGCGAAAGGGCATGGCGGCTTGGACCTTCCAAAGGGCTCGGGATCGCAGTGTCTCTCAGACCTGCGGCCGGCCGCCTGTTGCAAAAGTGCGACATATTGTCAAGATTCTGCGAAGAAAGCCGCTCAGGACGCGCCGGGAGCTGCTCCTGCGTCTTGCTCACAGCAGCTGTGGTGACTTTGCCCAAACGCGCCCACAAGAGTCGGCGATGCGACATTTGGGCGAAAGCCCATGCGTCCTTGTCCCAGCTGGCCCGGGGCCGCCTTGCAAAAGCCTCATAACACCAGCTGCTGCCCGGCTTTCATACTGCTGCTGCGGGCGGCTTGCGGTGCGGTGAGCGAGCCACCACACTGGTTAAGATCGGCAAGCAAGAATTCCTCGGCTGTTCAAAGCGATAGAAGGACCTGGTGATGCAACAGTATTGGGTCGTCGGCGGCGAATATACGACCACGCACTTCACAGCTCTGGTGCCCGGCAAGAGTGAGGAGTGGATCGGCCCCTTTGGTGACTATGAGAATGCAAAGGAAGAGTGGCAGAAGCGCTCCTGGCAGCAGGTCGATAACTGCTTTGCCCGCTACCGTATCGAGGCGATGAGCGACGACTGCCCGCCCTGCTCCGACTGACCAGTGCTCCGGCGGTTACTTCCTCCCGCCGCACCTGGTTGAGGCATGATCTGGTCGCTGCCCCGGACCCGTGACGAGCGCTTGGCTCTCGCGCTCGACTATCCCTACGACGCGCCGGCAGGCTCCTATCATCTAAATCGCGGTGAGGTTGACCCGCTAGACAGTGCAGAGGCCGCGCATCTGACTGAAGGTCGGACGGCGGTCTTAGCCCATGGGTCCAATCGTGCGCCGGCGCACCTGCTGCGGAAGTTCGGACCAGAGGCCTCGCTGCCGGTTACCTATGGCTGGCTTAGCGGCTACGACGTTGTCTTCGGTGCGCACGTCGCGCGCTATGGCGCCATCACCGCGACCTTGGCCTCTGCGCCCGGCTGCCGGGTGCGCCTTGCTGCCACCTGGCTGACCTCTGAGCAGTTGGCGCTGATGCATGAGAGCGAGCGGATGAACTACACCTACGGCCGGCTGCCGGCGGCGGCCTTCGCGGCCGAGGTGGGGCCAGAGCCGGAGGAGCTGACCCTCTATGCCGGCAATCAGGGTGCGCTGCTGCTCGACGGCCAGCCGGTCGGCTTGGCGGCGCTGGAGGCGCAAGGGCGGCCCCATCCAGCCCTCACCCAACGTGCGCTTCAGCGGCAGCTTCACCCCGGCCCTGGCCTGGAGGAGACCTTGCTGGCGCGCATGGAGGACCGGGCGCTGCGGGCAGCCTTCGCTGCCAGCCTGATCGGACAAGGCCTTGATGCGCTCACGGGATTTGAGCCCTTGGCCCGGCTGGACGGAGCCTTTGCGTAAGGCGCTACCTCTCTGCCGCGTCCCCTTGCCCCTGTGCGCTTCCTAACCTGGCTACCGGCAGCCCACTGCTCCAGCTTAAGCGCTGAAGATGCAGCGAGTGAGGAAGCCAGGGATGCACAAGGTGGCTGAACTGCCGGCGCCGGAGGTGGTGTTCGAGCAGCCCTTCTATTTTCTGCGCCACGGCGAGACGACCTACAACCGCGAAGGCCGCTTCCAGGGACAGCGCGACACCCCGCTCAGCGAGTTGGGTGAAGAACAGGCGCTCGCCGCCGCCAAGGTCTTGGCGCAAGAGCCGATCAAACGCTTGATCGCAAGCCCGCTGCAGCGCGCCCGGGTCACCGCTGAAGCCGTCGCTGCCCGCACAGGCCTGGCCATCGAAACGGATCCCGAGTTGATGGAGTGTCACCTCGGCGTGCATCAGGGGAACCTCTACGAACCCTGGCTGCCGGACTATTGGGCGGGCCGCTACCGGCCTGAGGGGGGAGAGGACTTTTGGCAGTTCCGCGCGCGGGTGCTGCCGGCATTGGCCCGTGCCGCCGCTCTTGGACCAGATTGCCTGATCGTTGCCCACGGCGGCCTTTGGCTTGCGGCGCGTTCGGTCTTTCGCTTGGAACCGGACATCAAGGCCATGCCCAATGCTCTACCGCTCCGGGTAGTCCCAGACGGCCGAACTTGGCAGGTCCAGTCTCTAGGCTAGGACCATCGGGCGGTGTCAACAGTCAAACCGGCGGTGCGCCTCCTGTTGAACGCACCGGCCTTTGGCTCTAGCCACCACCACCCGCGGTATGGAGCAGGTTGAGATCGCCACGGCTCTCCCAACCTGCCTGCGCTGCGTGACCCGCACAAAACGTCATTGCTGTCGAGTGCAGGCCCGATGCGATTCCGGCTCTAGTCTTTGAACTCAATGAGGATTTCCCTGTAGGGTACAGAGCCGGCATTCTTGGCCTTGTGGGTTGCAGGGAAGAGCGTACCCTTGGCGATGTCCGACAGCACCTCAAGCTGACCGTCAGCGTACTTGATGTTGAAGACGCTTCCGGTGGGGACGTCGAAGACGCCTAGGTCGTTCCCGTGTTCGTCCTCGCAGTCCAGAGGTCCGCCTTGGATAGCGTACCAGATGTAAGACTTGTCGTGTCGGTGCATCTCGGTTTCTTCGCCCGGCTGAAGCTCAAAGTCCCAGACGATGACCTTGTCATTCTCAAAGACAACCCGGCTCCCGACGTTGCCAGTGACGTCTGCTTTGCGTGCCTCACTCATTACTTTCCTCCCCTAGGTTTGCCAATATTTCTGTGTGTTTCAGATTTCCGGCCAGCACTCTGACCGTTGGCAAGAACACTACCTGCTTCACATTGCTATGTCAATATCAAACTGAGCTGCTTTCCTCGCTGTCCGCGCCGTCACCATCTCGGGCGATGCGTTTAAGTTCGTCGGCATTCTCGAAGAGGCGGTGCAGGTATGAGAGCAACTGGAAGGTCTCGGCTTTGCTGAAGCCTTTCAGCAAAGCCGCCTCACGTTTTCCGGTCATCACGCAGATACGGTCGTGCAGGGCTGCGCCACGCTTGGTCATGTACCATCTGCGGTAGGAAGGGTGGCGGGCATGTGCGGTGCTGACAACTAGGCCCTTTTTCTCCATTTGGCGCAGGCTGCGGCTGATAGCGCCAAGGTCCAGGCCCATGATCTCGTGGACGCGGGCGCCGCTGCACCCAGGTTCGTTGGAGACCACGACCAGCAGTCTGAACTCGGGAATGCCGACGCCGAACCAGCGCCGATAGCTTGCCGAGCCCGTCGTCTGGATGCAGTTACCGACGAAGTGGACCTGGCTCAAGACCGAGCTGTCCATGTCCAACAGCTGTCGTGGAGCAGCTGCTGCCTCTGGTGCGCTCTCCTGCTCGCTCTCCTCTGGTCTGGTCTTCAGGCTGGCGCTCATGGGGCTGCTCTCTCTTGCTGTGCGTGTACCAGCGGACGCTCGGCCTCGCTGCCGTGACGGCAGGGTATCAGGTTGCTATTGCAATATGAATCCTTAACCGCGATCCTCATTGGCTACAGGCAGTGGCCGAGCGTCCTCTGCCATGCCTTGCTTCCGGCGCACCCAGGTTCGATAGCCGGCGAAGCAGAGGAACAGGAAACCAGCGACGGCGAAGACGTACATCAGACCGTTCGGATAAATCAGGTCCATACCGCTGCCGCTCGCCATCGGACCGCTCACGCCACCCAGTTGGTAGACGGCGACGATGCCTGCGTTGGCGCTAGCCAAGAGCTTGGCCTCGAACCGCTCGCCCAGAATGGTAAGCGCCACGGTGTAGATGCCAAGCGAAGCGACACCCCAGACCATCAAGACCGGCCACAGCAGGAAGCTCTTACCGGCGGTCATGGTGACCAAGATGGGTGCCAGAAAGAAGATGACGCCAAAGCAGATCAGAAGGTTGCGCTTGTTCACCCGGTCCGCCAGCCAGCCGACGGGGAACTGCATGACCACGTTGGCGGTCAGCATGATGGTGAGCATCAAGAGGGCCGTATCGGGGCTGAGGCCCGCAGCAGTGCCGTAGTTCACCAGGTGGGTGATGGCCGACATATCGACGAAACCGGCTAGAAGCGCGGCTGCCATCACCAAAGGCGCCAGTCGGAACGACTGGACCAGCGCGGCCTTGGGCGCGTGCGGCAGCTTCGGCACGATGCCGCGCGCTGCCCAAATGCAGGGCGCGGCTGCCAGGATTAGTCCGGCACCGACCAGGAAGGGCAAGACGCCTTCCGTCCCTGTCGCTTTGATGACCACCGGGCCCGCCGCGAAGCCACCGGAAATGGCGATCATGTAGAGCGCGATGGCGCGGCCGCGCTGAGCCGGCGGCGCCATAGAGACGATCCAGGTCTCGCTGCCGATCCAATGCACCGTGCCGAAGAAGCCGATGGCAAAACGCAAGACTGCCCAGACCCAAATGTCCTGATAGACCAGCAGCAGCAAGATACAGACAGCCTCGCCAAAGACCGCCAGCATCATCGAGGGGTAGAAGCCGATCTTTGAGAAGAGTTTCGGCACCAGCGGCCCAAGCAGAATGGTCGCCAAGGCCGGTGCTGCGCCATTCAGGCCAATGGCCCAGTTGGGATGACCCTGGTTCTCCAGGATGATGGCGACCAGCGGCGCCATGTAGCCAATGGTGATGCCCACCATCCCGGCCGAGGCGATGACCGCCAAGAGCCCACGCCAACGGTCCGGCCCGACCAGCGCGCCGATTTCGTCCAGGTGGCGACCGTCGCCGCTGACCATGTGGCCTTGTCCCTCTTTGTTTCGGCGATGAGCAGGCTCATCGCACCGGCACCAGCCCTCTCCCCCACCCGGCCACCCACGAGAGTATCCTGGACTGGGTGGCCGGGTGGGGGAGAGGGCTGGTGCCGGAGTCACCGCCAGGTGACTGAACAACCTCCAAAACCCACTATCCCTGACAGCTCGCTCTCAGCGCGTCCAGGGCGCCTTGCAGGATGTAGGCTGCGGCCATTTTGTCCACGATCGTGCTGCGCTTGGCCCGGCTCATGTCCGCTTCTTCCACGAGCAAGCGCTCGACTGCAGCGGTGGAGAGGCGCTCATCCCAGAAGGCATAGGGCAGCTCGATCCCGGCAGCGGTGATATTGCGGGCGAACTGGCGGGTGGCTTGGCAGCGCGGCCCCTCGCTGCCATCCATGTTCACCGGCAGGCCCAGGACCAGGGCCACCGGCTGGCGGGCGTCAATCACCGCCTGCAGCTCGGCGACGTCCCGGGCCAGCTTGCCGCGCCGCAGCGTCTCCAAAGGGGAGGCCAGGCTGCGCAGGCTGTCGGAGAGCGCCAGGCCGATGGTCTTGCTGCCGAGGTCCAGGCCCAAGAGCCGGCCGCGGGGCGGCAGGGCCTGCAGGCCGGGGAGGCCGTCGTGCGGTTTCTTTGGCTCTGCGATCTCCTCCCTCCTTCCCTTGCGGCTGGCGACAGCCTAGGTGTAGCGTCCGGTCGAGAAAGGGGCGCTGCCCTTTCCTGGACGAGCTCAACGAAAGACAGCAGATAGCATGACGGTTACCAAAGAGACGGTGCGCCACATCGCCCGCCTGGCCCGCATTCGCGTTGACGCCAGTGAAGAAGAGAATCTGGCGCGGGAGCTGGGCGGCATCTTGGACTGGATCGACGCATTGCAGGCGGTGGATACCGAAGGCGTGGAGCCCATGACCTCCGTCGTCGCCAGCCAGCAGCCGCTGCGGGCCGACCAGGTGAACGACGGCGACGCGCAAGAGGCCGTCTTGCAGAATGCTCCCCAGCGCATGGCCGTCTTCTACGCCGTGCCCAAGGTGGTGGAGTAGCCCTGCGCCATGACCGTTAGCGGAGCCATCACCCACCTGACCCTGGCCGAAATGCGCGAGCTCTTGGGCAAGCGCGCCTTCTCCGCCAAGGAGCTGACCCAGGCGCATCTAGACGCCATGGAGAGCCTGCGGGACCTCAACGCCTTCACCTGCGAAACGCCGGAGAAGGCCCTGGCCATGGCTGAGGCCGCCGACGCCCGCCTGGCAAAGGGCGAGGGCGGCGCGCTGGAAGGCGTGCCCATCGCCATCAAGGACCTCTACTGCACTGAGGGCGTGGAGACCACGGCCGGGTCCAACATCCTCAAGGGCTTCGTGCCGCCCTACGAGTCCACCGTGACCTCCAAGCTCTGGTCAGCCGGCGCGGTCATGACCGGCAAGCTGAACCTGGACGAGTTCGCCATGGGCTCGGCCAATATCACCTCCGCTTTCGGGCCGGTGATCAACCCTTGGCGGGCAGAGGGCGACGACAGGGATCTCGTCCCCGGCGGCTCCTCCGGCGGGTCGGCGGCGGCGGTGGCGGCGCGCATCGCCGCGGCCAGCCTGGGCACGGATACCGGTGGCTCGATCCGCCAGCCGGCCAGCTTCTGCGGTATCGTCGGTATGAAGCCGACCTATGGCCGCTGCTCGCGCTGGGGGATCGTCGCCTTTGCCTCCTCGCTGGATCAGGCCGGGCCCTTCACCCGCACAGTTCGGGATTCCGCCATTCTGCTGGGTGCCATGGCCGGGCATGATCCAAAGGACTCCACCTCGGTCGATCTGCCGGTGCCGGACTATGAGCAGGCGCTGCACGGCGACCTTAAGGGCCTCACCATCGGCGTGCCGAAGGAGTACCACAGCCCCGGTATGGCGCCGGAACTGGAGCGCCTCTGGAAGCAGGGCATGGTCTGGCTGGAGGAGCAGGGCGCCCGGGTGCATGAGGTGACCCTGCCGCACACCAAGCAGGCGCTGCCGACCTACTACATCCTGGCTCCGGCCGAAGCCTCTTCCAACCTGGCGCGCTATGACGGCGTGCGCTTCGGCGCCCGGGTCGAAGGCGAGGGCGGGCTGGATAGTCTCTACGAGGCGACCCGAGGCGCCGGTTTCGGCGACGAGGTGAAGCGCCGGGTGCTAATCGGCACCTATGTGCTCTCCGCCGGCTACTATGACGCCTACTACAACAAGGCGCGGCGCATCCGCAGCCTGATCGCCCGCGACTTCGCCCAGGCCTTCGAGCAGGTCGATGCCATCCTGGCGCCCACGGCGCCGAACGTGGCCTTCCCGCTGGGCGAGAAGATGGACGACCCCATCACCATGTACCTGAACGACGTCTTCACCGTGCCGGCCAGCCTGGCCGGCTTGCCTGCCATTTCGGTCCCGGCCGGCCTCAGCAGCGCCGGGCTGCCGCTCGGCCTGCAGGTGATCGGCAAGGCCTTCGACGAGGAGATGGTCTTCCGCGTCGGTCATGCGCTGGAAATGGCCGCCCACTTCACCCATCAGCCGCAGCGGATGGCAGGTTAGAGCGATGAGCGAGAGCAATCTGATCGAGGGCCGGACGGGCCCCTGGGAAGTGGTTATCGGGCTGGAGGTGCATGCCCAGGTGACCTCCAACTCCAAGCTCTTCTCCGGTGCGGCCACCACCTTCGGCGCGGAGCCCAACAGCCAAGTCTCCCTGGTCGATGCCGCCTTCCCGGGCATGCTGCCGGTCTTGAACGAGGTCTGCGTCGACCAGGCCGTGCGCACCGGGCTGGGCCTCAATGCCAAGATCAACCTGGAGAGCGTCTTCGAGCGCAAGAACTACTTCTACGCCGACCTGCCCGCCGGCTATCAGATCAGCCAGTACGAGCAGCCCATCGTCGGCGAAGGCCAGATCACCATCGACCTGGATGACGGCTCCACCCGCGAGATCGGCATCGAGCGCCTGCACCTGGAACAGGACGCCGGCAAGTCACTGCACGACCAGCACCCGAAGATGACCTTCATCGACCTGAACCGCTCCGGCGTGGCCTTGATGGAGATCGTCTCCAAGCCCGACATGCGCTCGGCCGAGGAGGCCGGTGCCTACCTCACCAAGCTGCGGGCCATCCTGCGCTATCTGGGCTCTTGCGACGGCAACATGGCCGAGGGCTCGATGCGCGCCGACGTGAACCT
Source organism: Pseudomonadota bacterium (assembly GCA_039819325.1). Taxonomy (GTDB): domain Bacteria; phylum Pseudomonadota; class Alphaproteobacteria; order Kiloniellales; family JACOMY01; genus JACOMY01. The sequence continues at coordinate 24,523 of JBCBSF010000037.1, forward strand.
CTCCCTGCGCCGCCCGGGTGGCGAGCTGGGCACGCGCACCGAGACCAAGAACGTGAACTCCATCCGCTTCGTGCAGCTGGCGATCCAGGCGGAGATCCGCCGCCAGCTGGAGATCCTGGAAGAGGGCGGCACCATCCACCAGGAAACCCGCCTCTTCAACGGCATGACAGGCGAGAGCCGGGCGCTGCGCAGCAAGGAGGAAGCGCACGACTACCGCTACTTCCCCGACCCCGACCTGCTGCCTTTGAAGCTGGACCCGGCCAAGGTAGAGGCCATCCGCGAAAGCCTGCCGGAGCTTCCGGACGAGAAGAAGGCCCGCTTCATCGAGGCCTTTGGCTTGAAGCCGCACGATGCCGCCATCCTGGTGGCCGAGCAGGAGCGTGCGGACTTCTTCGAGGCGGTGGCCGGCGGCCGCGACCACAAGCTGGCATCCACCTGGATCTTGGGTGACTACTTCGGTGCCCTCAACAAGGCCTCGGTGGGCTTGGGTGAGGCACCGGTCGATGCCGCCAAGCTGGGCGGTCTCATCGACCTCATCGCCGACAAGACGCTCTCCGGCCGCATGGCCAAGGAGGTCTTCGAGGCCATGTGGGAGACCGGCAAGACGGCCGAGACCATTGTCGAGGAACGCGGCCTGAAGCAGATCACCGATACCGGCGCTATCGCCGCCGTGGTCGACGAGATCATCGCCAAGAACCCGACCCAGGTGGAGCAGCTGAAGGGCGGCAACCAGAAGGTCATGGGTTGGTTCGTCGGCCAAACCATGAAGGCGACCCAAGGCAAGGCCAACCCCGGCATGGTGAACCAGCTCTTGAAGGAAAAGCTGGGGCTCTAGCGCCTCGTTTCTTATTGGGAATTCTGTGAGTTGATCACTTAAGTGTATTGAGTCTATGTTCTCTTTTGGCTCCTTTTGTGGTGTTCATTTCTACTTTCTCGCCAGGGAAGGATGCGCGACGCGCTAGTTTCGTGCCCCTGTGATTGTTTGCCTCACCATCTTAAGTGAATTCTAGGTTGCACTTCCTCCGATGTAGGTGTAACGCTTTACCAAGCGGCAATGAGTTGACCTCGGGTTTGGACTAGTTGAGGTGAGTTTCGCATCGGACCCCTTACGTGCTTGTTGGGAAAGCAATTCCCATTGGATACAATAAAAGAGCTGATTGCATGGGCGATATTGATTCTTGGTTTGTTGTCGACTTACCATTTCTTCCGGCAATTGAACTTGAAGAATGTAGATCGGAAAATGAGCAGAAAGCACCTTCGTAGGGGGTTATTGTATTTTGCTGTTGTTTTGACCCTAAGTGCTGTGATTGCTCTAGTGTTTGGTGGCCAGAAGGAAAGCTAGTAATGAGCGATGGTGAGATACTAGAGCAGATCATAGGTGCTGGTAGCCGAACCATATTTGGCACCCGAGACAATCCACGCACTGTTATGGTGATGCGTAACTTCGATCTGCCAGGTGTGTGGGGTGTGAATTTCGGAATTGCGGGAAGTGCAACCCAGTTTGGTGTGGTGTTTGAGCCTGATACAGGACCGGGGTGGGCGTTATCGGGCTTGTTGAATGGTATGAATTCTATTGCTGATAGATTTGATATGGTAATTGTTGGGGAGCAATGGCTCCAAGATGTCAGTAGTCAGCAGATTGGCCTACAATACTCTGATAACATCGAGATACGCTGGTCTCAAGGAAACATATCAGATCAAGTTGGCAATGGCGTGAGTGCAACCGGCGGTTTTGGATTCGTGGGAGGTGGTGCGCATTGGAATGACGCTGGTGAATTTCAGGGTGTTTCATTTCTGGTAGGCCCGACCTATGGAGCAAAGCTCGCTACAACAAGTACATCGGCTGTTTATTTTGATTTTGACGAATGGGCACTTGATTTAAAGTTGTATTACATAAATGATCGCCCGTTCCTTGATTTGCAGCCAGATGACTATGCATTCATTAGTGAGACTGGAATGGGATCCACAAAAGGTGGAGAGTTTTTCTCAACAAGTGAGTACGATGGGCCAACGCTAAAATCACCAAGAGAAATTGTAGAATACATCGAAGAGGCAACAGATGATCAAAAGTTCTGCTTTGTGGCAGGGACCATAGTGCAAATGGCATCTGGCGCGGAAAAACGAATTGAGTGTGTGAAAGTAGGAGATCGCGTTGAAACATTTGATTCTGAAGGCGTGCTTGTCTCTCGGAAAATAACAGATGTTTGGAGTCGTGAAGTTCCTCACATTCTTGATCTTTTTGGTACGAAGGTGACACCAGGCCATGCATTCGAATGTGGGGACGGCCCCTATGAGGGTCAGTATCGGCCCTTGATTGAGATCTTGCTGGAGGATGGGGCGCTTGTTCGAGCGAATGGCGACTTGGTCCGTGCAGCGACGGGATGTTTGGTTGGATCGGATCTCGACCGCAAGGTGGCCGTCCTGTGGACGACTGATCCCAGGGCCAGCAGTGCAGATCTACCAATGATCGCCGAGGTGAAGTGGCAGGAAAGCTATCTGCGGCTGGGTCAGCGTCTGATTCGGAAGGACGGGAGCAGCTGGACGGTCGCTCAGTCCTTGGCTGCTCAGGGACTTAGGCCAACCGAAGACGGCTTGATCGAGTATCGCGCTGGGGATCCACCGGAACCCCTCTACCGAATTGGCCAGCCCATTCGACCCGAGCAGTACGTGCTTGCGCGCTCTGGGTTGACACTAGAGGAGATCATGAACGCGCCAGGGTCGCGCGATGATGAGATCGGGTACTGCTATGCGGGGCATGTCAAGAGCTACAGGGAGCCAGACCAAAGCGGCGATAGTGCTCCCATTGTGCTGGGCGAGGGTTTCACGCCACCAGAAGGACTGATTGCCCGGTCCACGGCAGACCATCCAGCCTTCTTAGCGAGCAACGCTAAAGCGCTTCCTAGCACAGGAAACAGGCATGAACGCCGGAAGGCGCGGCGAAAGTCCTTGCGCGCGAGCAAGGGAGAGCCTTCCTGCTAAGTGCACCTCAAGACTGCAACGAATGCGACATCTGGAAGGGCGCCGGTCGGTTACCGTAAGCGCACACTTCGGCCGCTACCTGTAGGACCTGGCCCGGAACCCGTAAAGAGAGCAGCCTCGACGGTCCTGGCGATGCCGATATTTCTTCTGAGGTTTGTGATGGCGCTGTAGACCATGAAGGCGACCCAGGGCAAGACCAACCCGGGCATGGTGAACCAGCTCCTAAGAGAAAAGCTAGGGCTTTAGCCGTAGGCTTCTTCGAAGAAGCGGATGGCGAAGGGTACGAGGTCAGCCATCTCGAAGAGGTAGCAGCAGGCTTTTCCCACTTGGCCTTCGCAATGGTGTCCGACAGCGAGATAGGCGCGGATCGCCTGCTCCAGATAGTCGGGCTCCAGGCCCGCGACTGCGGGGATGAAGGCGTCACGGTTCATCTGTGTGACCGGTTGCCAGACCTTCTTCCCCGCCCTCAGTAGGGGCACCTCGTAGCGCACAAAGTGCTTGCCCGGTATCGCGGCCAGATACTCAGCGTAGTGCAGAACGGTGACTGTGTAGAGCGGGGCGCCTAACAGCAGTGTCTTGGCGCCCTTTTCATAGAGGCGCTGGAGGGGCGAGCCGGGCCCGAAGCCGTGATCGAGCGCTTGCCCGGCGATCAAGGGCGCAGCTGATCCCACGGCCGCGAGCGAGCGGTCGGGGTTGGCGCTGCGCAGGGCCCCCTGGTGTTTGACGAGCGTGCTACCTAGCGCACCGGCATAGCCGGGGTGGACCGCGGCGGTCTGCGGATCGTAGGCAGGCCAGTCCGCCCGTTCGCTGTCAGTGAGACCGCCTCTGGCGAAGGCCTCGTAGGGCGAGGCTGCCCACGACACGAACATCACCAGTCCGCCCTCTGGCCCAACGGCCTCCAAGAGCGCGGCGAGCAGGGCCTCCGGGCCACCCGCGACCGGTCCGACGGCCCGGTAGGATGCGTGCAGCATGATGATGTCACCTTGCCGAACCCCCAAGCTGTGGAGGTCGTGCGTGAGGGATTCCTGACTGCTCTCAACCGGCATGCCGTCGCTCGCGTCCTCTCAGCCTTTTCTTGCGGTCAGGTGCGGGGTGTTTCGCTGACATCCTCCCATGCGCGCCAGTTCTCCTCCAAGTGCGCGACCGCGGTGGTGCCTGGGATGACGATGATGTTGGGGCTGTAGCGCAGGAGCCAGGCCAAGGCTTCGCGCGGTGCCAGCTTGGCGCCCTGGCGCATGGGGTGTGCGCCCAGCGGGCCGTAGGGGATGAAGGCAATACCCTCTGCGGCCGTGGCTTTGACCAGGGGCGCCTGCTCCAAGTCCGCCATGTTGAAGCGGTTCTGGACCGAGGCGATCGGCGCCACCTGCTGGGCGCGGCGCAGGTCCTGCAAGGTCACGTTGGACAGTCCGATGTGGCGGATACGCCCGTCTTCCTGGGCCTCACGCAGGGCGGCGAGCGAGACCTCCAGCGGTACCTGCGGGTCGATGCGATGCAGCTGATAGAGGTCGATTTGATCGCGGCGGAGCGCGGTCAGCTGCTCGTCGATCTGGCGCAGCAGCGTATCGCGTGAGGCATCGGCGATGATCCGTCCAGGCTCCGGCTTGTCGACGCCGCCTTTGGTGGCGATGACGGCCTTTCTTCCCTCTAACGCCTCGCCCACCAGCTGGTCGGCATGCAAGGGCCCGTAGGCGTAGGCAGAGTCGATGAAGTCGATGCCGAGGTTCTGCGCGCGACGGACCAGGGCGAGGCCCGCCCGCCAATCGGGGAAGGGGCCGAAGTTGCTCGGCTGGCCGGTTAGGCGCATGGCGCCGTAGCCCAAACGGTTGACGGTCAAGTCGCCGCCGATGGCGAAGGTACGAGATGTCATGGTCATAGCTCCTGCTGCAGTCGTTGCTCTGTCTGGAGCCAAGATGACGCCGCGCTGCCTCTCTCGTTAGGCAGATAGCAGAGAAATCAGATATACGTATTGCGTATGAGCAAACCTCTGGACCGTCTGACCCTGCTGGAGACCTTCGTGCGGATCGCCGACCGGGGCGCCATCTCGGCCGCCGCGCGGGACCTCGGTCTCTCTCAGGCCTCCGCCAGTCGGCAGCTGAAGGAGCTGGAGACCCGCATGCGCGCGCAGCTCATGCAGCGCACGACGCACAGCCTCAGTCTTACAGCGGCTGGTCAGGCCCTCCTGGTCGATGCACGTGGTCTCTTGGCCGGCTGGGATGCGCTGGAGGAACGCCACGTCGAGACCGAGGGCACGCTTCGGGGGCGGGTGAAGGTGGTGGCGCCGCTGGCCCTCGGACAAGGACAGCTTCTGGACGTGGCACTTGGTTTTCAACGAGAGCACCCGGCCGTCACCTTGGACTGGACCCTGACGGACGACGGCATCCGCTTCGCGGAAGTCGGCTGTGACTGCTGGGTCAAAATCGGGGCCGTCCCGGACGAGCGTCTTGTCGTCCGTCCGCTGGGCCGCGTGGAGCGCTTGGTCGTGCTGGCACCTGAGCTGGCTTCTAGCTGTGACGTGACTGACCCAGAGGCCCTCTTCGCCTTACCCTTTATCGCGCTTTCAGCCTTCGAAGGGGGTGCCATTCGCCTGACTCACGCTGACGGCCAGCAGGTGACGGTTGCCCCGCCTCTAGCGCTCGTGACCAACAACATCGTCGCCCAGAAGCAAGCGGCCCGCCTGGGCGCCGGAGCCGCTATTCTCCCCCGCTGGTTTGTCGCGGACGAGCTGGCTGCCGGGACCCTCGATCACGCCTTGCCAGATTGGCGCGCCGCCACCTTGGACATCAACCTGGCCTATCTGCCGGGCAGTCACCGTCCCAAACGCCTGACACTCTTCCTAGAGGCCCTCGCAGCCGGCGTCGCTGCCCTTCCGGGCGTAGAGCCCTACCGCCGTCCCCCGAGCCAGGCGTTGTAGACGCCAGCCGCGACGATGATGGCGATGCCGATCCAGCTCCAGAGGTCGGGGAAGTCGCCAAAAACCAAGAAACCCATGGCGGCGGCGCCGATGATCTCGGTGTAGGAGAAGGGCGCCAGGAGGGAGGCTGGCGCGCGCTCGTAAGCCATGATCAGGAAGCCGTGCGCCACGCAGGCCACCATGCCCAGGGTCACCAGCAAGGCCCACTGTTCAAGACTGGGCCAGCGCCAAAGGTCGGTTTCGATCAGCAGGATGGCGCTCAAGACCAGGGTGCCGGCCACGGCGCTCATCGCCAGGGTGACCAATGGCGGGGCCGTCAGCGAGAGGTGGCGCGTGGCCAGCGCGTAGCCGGCGAAGACGCAGCCGCAGAGCAGCGCCAGCAGGGTGCCCAGTTCCACCGTCTCGAAGCCAGGGCGGACCAGGATCAAGACACCGGTGAAGCCGCAGGCGACGGCGGCCCAGCGGCGCGGGCTCACCGTCTCCCCCAGCACGAAGGGTGCCAGCGCGGTGATCACCAGCGGGGCGATGAAGACCAGGGCCACGGCGTCGGCCAAGGGGATGCGGGCCAGCGCGCCGAAGAAGAGGCAGGTGGCCGCCACCATGAAGAGGCTGCGCAGGATCTGCAGCGGCGAGCAGGCAACCTTCCACAGCACCGTCGGTGACTGAGTCAGCGCCAGCAGCGGCAGCAAGGGCAGCAGATGGAATGCAAAGCGCGCCCAAGCCACCTGCCAGATCGAAAAGTCCTCCGTCAGCAGCTTCGCCAGCGTGTCCATCGCGGTGATGAGCTGCTGGGCCAGCAGGATGAGGCCGATGGCTGCCCAGCGTGCCCGGATCTCCGCCGGGCTTTCCGCTGCCGCGAGGGCCATTGTGCAGGGCTCCCTACATATGAATAGTCCGGCCAGCGACGCCCAGAGCGGCTTCCTTCACCGCCTCGTTCAAAGTCGGGTGGCCGTGGAAGGAGCGGGCCAGGTCTTCGGCTGAGCCGCCGAACTCCATGGCAACCACCACCTCATGTATCAGCGTGCCGGCCTCTGGGCCGATGATGTGGGCGCCCAGGATTCGATCTGTTTTGGCGTCGGCTAGGATCTTCACGAAGCCGTCGGTCATGTTCATCGCCCGCGCCCGGCCGTTGGCGGTGAAGGGGAACTTGCCGACCTTGTAGTCGATCTTGGCCTCTTTCAGCTGCTCCTCGGTCTTGCCCACCGTGGCGACCTCCGGCCAGGTGTAGACGATGCCCGGCACGGTCTCGTAGTTCACATGGCCCACGCCGCCAGCCAGCATTTCGGCAACCGCGACACCTTCCTCTTCGGCCTTGTGCGCCAGCATGGGGCCTTTGATCACGTCGCCGATGGCATAGATGCCGTCCACCGTGGTGCGCCAATGGTCGTCGGTCTCCACCCGGCCGGCGCGATCCAGATCGACGCCAATGGCCTCCAGCCCTAGCCCATGGGTGCGCGGCTTGCGGCCGACGGCGACCAGCAGCACGTCGCAATCCATGGTCTTGGCCTCGCCGCCGTCGGCTGGCTCCAAGGTCAGGCTGACGCCCTTCTTGCTGGCCTCGGCGCCGGTTACCTTGGTCTTGAAGACGAACTCCATGCCCTGCTTGCCCAGGGTCCGCTGGAACTGCTTGGAGATCTCGTTGTCCATCGCCGGGACCAGGCGGTCCAGGAACTCAACGACGGTGACCTTACTGCCCAAGCGCTGCCAGACAGAGCCCAGTTCCAGCCCGATGTAGCCGCCGCCGATAACGACCAGGCTCTTTGGCACCTCTTCCAGGTCGAGGGCGCCGGTCGAAGAGACGATCCGCTCCTCATCCACCTCGATGCCCGGCAGGTCGACGTGGTCGGAGCCGGTGGCGATGACGATGTGCTTGGCCGCGTAGGTCTTGCCGCCGACCTTCACCTGACCGGTCGCGGGGATCGAGGCGGTGCCCTTCAGCCAGGTGACCTTGTTCTTCTTGAAGAGGAACTCCACGCCCTTGACGTTGGCCTCCACGACCTTGTCTTTGTGATCGAGCATAGCGTCCAGGTCGAGGCTGACGTCCTTCACCATCACACCGAAGCCGGAGAGCGCGTGGGTCGCTTCCTCATACTTCTCGGATGCCTGCAGCAGTGCCTTGGAGGGGATGCAGCCGACATTGAGACAGGTACCGCCCAGGGTCTCGCGCTCCTCGACGCAGGCGACGGAGAGGCCCAGTTGTGCTGCGCGGATGGCGCAGACATAGCCGCCAGGCCCGGCGCCGATAACGATGAGGTCGAAGGACTGCTCGGCCATGTGTTTCTCTCCCTAGTGTGCGACTTCTAGCGATGAGCAGGCTCATCGCACTCGGCACCGGCCCTCTCCCCCTCCCGGCCACCCATTCAAGGATACTCCCGTGGGTGGCCGGGAGGGGCAGAGGGCCCCATGCTCAAAAAAGGTGGGCCGCTGGTCACGCAAGTGACCGGCAAACCTGCCGCTCAAGCGGCTGATGGAGCGGGACACTACCTTAAGCCTAGCAGACCGGAAAGGCTTGGCCGTCAAAGCCCCCTCCGCTACAAGGCAGCCATGCTGATCACCGCCCTCTTGCGCTCGCTGGCGCAGCTGACCGACCCGCGGATCTTGAAGGTCTTGGGCCTCTCCGTGGTCGTCGCCCTTGGCCTCTTCGCCATTGCGACCTTGGCGGTGATCTGGCTCACCAGCCTGATCCCGCCGACTGGGAACGAGGACATCGATACCTGGCTGACGCCGCTGATCAATGTCTCCACGCCGATCGCCATGCTGATCGCCGGCTTCTTCGTCTTCCCGGCCTTGGTAACCATCGGGCTTAGCTTCTTCTTGGACGACGTGATGGCGGCGGTGGAGGGCAAGCACTATCCGGGCCGCCCGGCCAGCCGGCAGGTGAGCTTTTGGGAGGATGCCTGGATCGGCATTCGCCTGCTGCTGATCCTAGTCTTCGTGAACCTGCTGGCCTTGCCGCTCTACCTGCTGCTGCTCTTTACCGGCATTGGTTCGGCGCTACTTTATCTTGCCATCAACGCCTATTTCCTGGGCCGGGAATACTTTGAGCTGGTCGCCATCCGTCATCTCACGCGCAAGGACACCGATGCCAAGCGCAAGGAGCACCAGGTGCTCTGCTTTCTGACCGGGCTGCTGATCGCCGGGCTCTTCTTCATCCCCTTCCTGAACCTGATCGCCTCGGTCGTCGCCGCGGCGCTGATGACCCACGTCGTCCAGCGCCGCGCCCTGCCGCCGCAGCGCAGCTAAGCCGGCAGCGGGATCTCCAGGCTGGCGTCGGGGACCTTGTAGCCGGCCTGGAAGCCAGGCCGGGCAGCCAGCTCTAGGTACCAGCGCTTCACCGCCGGATAGGCGTTCAGGTCGATACGCTGCCACTCAAAGCGGCTGGTCCAGGGCCAAATGGCGATGTCGGCGATGGTGAGCGCTGCACCGGCCACGTAGGCCTTCTCGGACAGTTGCTTATCCAGCACGCCATAGAGGCGCTGGGCTTCCTTGCCGTAGCGCTCCTCGGCATAGGGTGCTTTGCCGGGGTTGAACTGCAGGAAGTGGTGCGCCTGGCCCAGCATGGGCCCTTGGCCGCCCATCTGCCACATGAGCCATTGCATGGCCACCCACTTGTCCGCCGGCAGCAGCTTGCCTGTCGTCTCCGCCAGGTAGATCAGGATCGCACCCGATTCGAAGAGCGCCTGCCCGGTCTCCCGGTCGATGATGGCCGGGATCTTGTTGTTCGGGCTGATCTTCAGGAAGTCGGGCGCGAACTGCTCGTCCTTCAGGATGTTGATGGCGTGGGTTTCATAGGCGAGGCCCAATTCCTCCAGCGCGATGGAGACCTTGCGGCCGTTGGGTGTGCTCCAGGTGTAGAGGTCGATCATGGCGCCCGCTACTCCGCCACGGTCTGGGCGAAGATGGTGGCGAAGATCGCGTCCAACTCGGCGGCCAAGGTGGCGAGATCCTCGCCGCCTTCGGCCATATAGGGGGCGAAGACGAAGCTTGGCGTCTTGTAGGAGAGGGTCGCGGTCCCGTCGGCGTTTTCCGTCAGGTAGAAGCGGATCGGCGCCTCGATCCCGGCAGCGATGCTGGCTTCCAGCATGCGCCGGGCGAAGTCGTTGCGGTAGACGCCGACGACCCGGTTGCCGGGGATGGTGAAGCCTTGATTGGCGGCACCGACGGAGGCGCTGGCGGTGGTGACCAGGCCCATCTTGTTGGCCTTCACGGTCTCCTGCAGGCGCTCCCACAAGGCCGGGAAGCTGTGGCTGGTGGCTTGCACCTTCCAGCCCTCGCTCGCCGTGGGTTCGGCGGCTGGGGCGGCGGTGACGGAGAGGGCAAGGAGGAGGAGTGAAGCAAGTAGGCTGCGCATGGGGGATCTCCAGCGTTCAAAAGAGACCCTTGGTATAGGGCCGCGCGGCCTAAGACACGGGTCACGTCTCCTTGATGAGCCGCCTAGCCCAGCAGGAGGAAGAGGTAGCCCAGATAACAGAGGAAGAGGACACCACCTTCGATCCGGGTCATGACTGGACGCCGGGTGGCGATGAACCAGAGCACCAGGGTGGCAAGCAGCATGACCCAGATGTCGATGTTCAAGACCTCGGGCGGCACGGCGAAGGGCACGGCAATGGCCGTGGCGGCGAGCACGCCGAGGATATTGAAAAGGTTGCTGCCCATGATGTTGCCGATCGCGACACCCGACTGACCGCGCAAGGCCGCCATGACGCTGGCCACCATCTCCGGCAAGGAGGTGCCGATCGCGACGATGGTGGCGCCGATCGTAGCCTCTGAAAGGCCGGCCAGGCGGGCGATGCCGACGGCCCCTTCCACCAGCAGATGCGCGCCGACCAGAATGCCGATCAGGCCGCCCAGGGTCATCGCCAGTGCACGCCAGATGCCGGGGCGCTTTTCGTCGCCCTCGCTGGTAGACTCCTCGATCATCTGCTGCGCCGTGGCGCTGCTCTTGCCGTGCTTCTCACTCCAATAGGCATAGCCCAGGTAGCCCAGCAGGATCGCCAGCAGGGCGATGCCGACCGCGCGATCGACGAAGCCGATGGCGAGCACCGCTGTGCCCAGCGCAGTGGCGCCCACCACGGCCCAGGCGTCGCGTCGGAAACCCGCGTTCGCGATCAGCAGCGGGCGGACGAGGGCGCAGAGCCCCAAGACCAGCAGAACGTTGGCAATGTTGGAGCCGAGAATGTTGCCGACCGCCAGCGAGGGCGCGCCCGCCAAGGCTGCCTGCACCGAGGTCACGATCTCCGGTGCCGAGGTGCCGAGTGCCACGATGGTCAGGCCAACCAGCAGCGGCGACAGTCCTAGCCGCAAAGCCGTGGCCACCGCGCCGCGCACGATCAACTCGCCGCCCACCAGCAGGCCGGCAAGCCCGCCGAGGGTCAGTAAGGCTAGAATCATGCTGGCGACCTCTGGGTGGTGACAAGCAACGGACAGGGGAGCCAACAGCCCCCCAGCTAGGCTAGAGCACTTGGTGAAGAGGCCCGGCGAAGCCAAGGGGTCGGGCCCTGCTGCAGTGCAAAAGGACAGCAAACTACAAGCGACCTGTGTTCTCCGTGCAAGGCTTGTCACGGCGCTGCGCCAGGCTCATCGCTTTCGGCACCGGCCCGCACCCCTATTCGAGGATACGTCCATGTGTAGCCGGGAGGGGGAGTGGGCTAGCTCCGCTGGTCGCGCAAGCGACCACGCCACAAGCCCCCAAAACCCTTTGCCCTGGCCGCAACGAGCCGGCAGTCTGCTGACTGCACGCCGAGGCTGAGGGAGGTGATATGGTTGCGCGCGTGGCGACGGTCGCCTTTCAGGGCATCCAGGTGGTGGACGTCGACGTCCAGGTGCAGGTCTCCTCCGGCCTGCCGAAGTTCGCCATCGTCGGCCTGCCGGACAAGGCCGTGGCCGAGAGCCAAGAGCGGGTGCGCGGTGCGCTGACGGCTCTGGGCCTAGCCCTGCCGCCCAAGCGCATTGTGGTGAACCTGGCGCCGGCCGACCTCTCCAAGGAAGGCAGCCACTTCGACCTGCCGATTGCGCTGGCGCTCTTGACCGCCATCGGTGTCCTGCCGGCCGATCAGATTGCCGGCAGCCTAGCACTAGGCGAACTGGCCTTGGATGGCCGCTTGGCGCCGGTGACCGGCGTGCTGCCAGCCGCCATCCACGCCGCAGCGCGCGAGCTCTCCTTCATCTGCCCGGCTGCGCAGGGCGGCGAGGCCGCTTGGGCCGCTGGCATCGAGGTCTTGGCCCCGGCCTCGTTGCTGGCGCTGGTCAACCACATGAAGGGGACGCAGGTCCTGACCCCGCCAGAGCCTAAGGTAGCCGCGTCCGGTCCTGGTAGCGTCCCCGATCTGAAAGACGTGAAGGGGCAGGAGAGCGCCAAGCGTGCCTTGGAGGTGGCGGCTGCCGGCGGCCACAATCTGCTGATGATCGGCCCGCCTGGTGCGGGCAAGTCGATGCTGGCCAAGCGCCTGCCTGGTCTGCTGCCCGCTCTGGATCCGGTCGAGGCGCTGGAGGTCTCGATGATCCACTCGGTCGCCGGGACCCTGGCGGACGGCGCGCTGCTGCGCCAAAGGCCTTTTCGCGAGCCGCACCACTCGGCCTCGCTGGTGGCGCTTGCCGGCGGTGGCATACGGGTGAAGCCGGGCGAGATCTCGCTGGCGCATCTGGGCGTGCTCTTTCTCGATGAGTTACCGGAGTTCCAGCGCGCGGCCTTGGAGACCCTGCGTCAGCCTCTGGAGAGCGGCACCATCACCATCGCCCGGGCCAATGCACACGTCAGCTATCCGGCAAGGGTCCAGCTGGTGGCTGCGATGAATCCCTGCCGCTGCGGCCACCTGGACGATCCGGAGCAGGCCTGCAGCCGCGCGCCGCGCTGTGCTGCCGACTATCAGTCAAAGATCTCCGGCCCGCTCTTCGACCGGCTGGATCTGGTGGTGGAGGTCGCCGGCGTCTCCGCCACCGACCTCTCCTTGCCGCCCCCATCGGAGGACTCAAGCCAGGTCGCCGCCCGCGTTACCGCTGCCCGGGCCTTACAGCAGGAGCGTTTCCAGGCCCTGGGGCTCAACCTACGCAGCAATGCGGAGCTGGAAGGCCAGGTGTTGGAGCAGGTCGCCGCGCCGGATGCTGGCGCACGCGATCTGCTGACCCAGGCTGCCGACCGCATGAAGCTCTCCGCGCGCGGCTACCACCGGGTTCTGAAGGTCGCGCGGACCTTGGCCGATCTCTCCGGCGCAGAAAGCGTCGGCCGGGCGCAGGTGGCGGAGGCTTTGTCCTATCGCAGGCGGGCGCCGGCGCGGCAGTGACCGTGGCACTCCGTCCCGCTTGGACGAAAGACAGCAGCAGCTGAAGGGGATAACCTTCCTGCCATGACTTACTCCGAACACAGCTTCTGGTCGGACCCCAAGGGTTACGCCACTGCGCTCACCGACCTGCCAACGACGCCCGATGCGCTGCCCGATGCGCTTGAGGAGTTCCTCATCCATCACGCTGCCGCCCGTGCTATGGGCTTCGGCGTACCGGACTACGCGGAGACCGATCGCAGTCTGCGTAGCGTCGCCCGCTTGCTGCACACGGCCTTCGGGCGTGATCCGCGCTCGCTCATGCAGCATCGGGACCTGCCGCACTACCTCTATGGCACCTGCCATGACTTCTCACTGATCGCCGCCAGCGTCCTAAGGAGCGCGGGCTGGGAGGTACGGCTGCGGGTTGGCTTCGTTGACTACTTGAAGCCGGGGTACTGGGAAGATCACTGGGTCTGCGAATACCGGGCAGAGGGGGAATGGCGGCTCTTGGACGGTCAACTCGGGCGCCGCGCGAGAGACGGCTTCGGCATCGCCTTCGATCCTGCCGACGTGCCGCGCAGCGGCTTCCTCTCTGGACCGGAGATGTGGTTGGCGCTTCGCTCGGGCGAGGTCGATCCTGATCGCTGCGGTGTCTCCTTCGCCGGGATCGCTGGCGCCTGGTTCGCCGGTTCGAACGTCTTGAAGGATCTGGCGGCGCTCACCGTTGTCGAAGTCTTGCCCTGGGACTTCTGGGGGCCGTCGCGCGTCTTCTGTGAGAGCCAAGCGGTCGATTCTGAAAGCGCGGTCAGGCTTGACCAGCTGGCTGCGGCGCTGACACCGGCACCCGATAGTCTGGAGGATGCGCTAGCCATTTCTGACCGCTTCCCCTGGGCCAAGCCGACGGACAGGGTCTGGAGCTTCTTCGACGGCCGCTTGCACCAGCAAGCAGTTCGGCCGGAGACGCCTTAGGACGGCTGCGGAGGGTTAGAGGGTTACCCGGCGCAGCGTCAGGTTGATCCGACCGCCGCCCGGGATCAGCCGCGAGCTGCCGCCCAAGACTCGGTCGATCCCGTGGAAGCACTCCCGGCTGGCTCCGCCCAGGACCAGCGCATCTCCGCTATGGAGACGGAAGGAGCGGGTCGGGTCTTTGCGGGCGGGTCCGCCGATACGGAAGAGGGCCGTGTCCCCCAGCGACAAAGACAGTACCGGTGCTGCGCGCGCGGCCTCATCCGCGTCGCGGTGCAGGCCCATCTTGGCGGTCGCATCATAGTGGTTGATGAGGCAGGCCTCAGGCGGGTGGGGATAGCCGGTCAGCTGGTCCCAAAGCCGCAGCAGTGTCTCAGGCATCGCGGGCCAGGCTTTGCCGGTGACAGGATGCTCTGCCTGATAGCGATAGCCGCTCGCGTCAGCCATCCAGCCCAAGGGCCCGGCGTTGCTCATCCGAACCGAGAAGGGCTTACCGCTTCCCGGCATGCTGGGCCGAAAGAAGGGTGCGGCCTGAAGCAGAGCCTCGATCTCCGCCAAAAGCGTCCGCTGCTGGCCTTCGTCTAGGTACCCTGGGCGCCAGAGCAGACCGTCTGGAAGTGGGTTAGTCCTCGCGGTCATCCGAGTGGGCTTCTTGCTGGTCGCGCTTGGCGGCCCGGATGCCCAGCCAGCGGACGATGAGATAGCCGACGAGCGAGAGCAGGGCGGCAAAGCCGGCAACCTCCGACAGGACCGGCAGGTTCCACTGGCTGTCGGCCAGCAGTGAAATGACGAAGGAGACCAGGGCGCTGGCCAGCAGCACGGCCAGGACGGCCTGGAACAGAGGGTCCTTCGGAAAGGCCGGCGTGTCACGGAATAGCGGCATGGTCTGACAGGTCTCCTCGCGCCTTTGGGTCTCGCTGGAACGCATGTCTGCTGGTAGCGGGTTTCACAGTAGCAGCCGCCTTGCAGGTCCGCCTGCCCTGCTTATATAGCCAAGGCAGTAATGATGCTGCTTCGCATGATTGTCATCCCCTGATCAGGCCGCTTTGGCCGCACACGCTGACAGTTCTGGTGGCAGCGCAAACCCCCTGGGCCCGACCGTGCTTGGTGCTTCGGAAGGAAGGCCGGCCAAGCGGGCTGCTGAAAAGGAGCAAGAGAGCCATGAGTAAAGTGATCGGTATCGATCTCGGCACCACCAACTCCTGCGTCGCCGTGATGGAAGGCACGCAGGCCAAGGTCATTGAGAACGCAGAAGGCGCGCGGACCACGCCCTCGCAGATCGCCTTCACCTCGTCGGGCGAGCGGCTGACCGGACAATCGGCCAAGCGCCAGGCGGTGACCAACCCGGAAAACACCATCTACGCCATGAAGCGCCTGATCGGCCGCCGTTATGACGACCCGACGGTTGGCAAGGATCGCGACCTGGTCCCCTTCGCCATCGTCAAGGCCGACAATGGCGACGCTTGGATCGAGGCGCGCGGCGAGCGCTACTCCCCCTCGCAGCTCTCCGCCTTCGTGCTGCAGAAGATGAAGGAAACCGCCGAGAGCTACCTCGGCGAGACGGTGACCGACGCGGTCATTACCGTTCCGGCCTACTTCAACGACGCCCAGCGCCAGGCCACCAAGGATGCCGGCAAGATCGCCGGCCTCAACGTGCTGCGCATCATCAACGAGCCGACGGCGGCGGCCTTGGCCTATGGCTTCGACAAGAAGCAGAGCGGCACGGTCGCCGTCTATGACCTGGGTGGCGGCACCTTCGACATCTCAGTGCTGGAGATCGGCGACGGCGTCTTCGAGGTGAAGTCGACCAACGGCGACACCTTCCTCGGCGGTGAGGACTTCGATGCCCGCATCATCGATTATCTGGCCGACGAGTTTAAGAAGGAAAACACCATCGACCTGCGCCAGGACCGCCTGGCCCTGCAGCGTCTGAAGGAAGCCGCCGAGAAGGCGAAGATCGAGCTCTCTTCCGCCAAGGAGACTGAGGTCAACCTGCCCTTCATCACCGCCGATGCCTCCGGGCCTAAGCACCTCACCATGAAGCTCAGCCGGGCCAAGCTCGAGGCCCTGGTGGGCGAGCTGGTCGACCGCACCATGGAGCCGGTGAAGAAGGCCCTGAAGGATGCCGGCGTCACCGCCGGTGAGATCGACGAGGTCATCCTGGTCGGCGGTATGACCCGCATGCCCAAGGTGATCGAGACGGTGAAGGCCTTCTTCGGCAAGGACCCGCACCGTGGCGTGAACCCGGACGAGGTGGTGGCCGTCGGTGCTGCCATTCAGGCCGGCGTGCTGAAGGGCGACGTCAAGGACGTGCTGCTCTTGGACGTGACCCCGCTCTCGCTCGGCATCGAGACCCTGGGCGGCGTCATGACCAAGCTGATCGACCGCAACACCACGATCCCGACCAAGAAGAGCCAGACCTTCTCCACCGCCGAAGACAATCAGAACGCGGTGACCATCCGGGTCTTCCAGGGTGAGCGTGAGATGGCGGCCGACAACAAGGTGCTGGGTCAGTTCGACCTGGTCGGCCTGCCGGCAGCCCCGCGTGGCGTGCCGCAGATCGAGGTCACCTTCGACATCGACGCCAACGGCATCGTCAACGTCTCGGCCAAGGACAAGGCCACGAGCAAGGAGCAGCAGATCCGCATCCAGGCCTCCGGCGGTCTCAGCGACGACGACATCAACCGCATGGTGAAGGAAGCCGAGGAGCACGCTGGCGAAGACAAGGCCAAGCGCGAGCTGGTTGAGACCAAGAACCAGGCGGAAGCGCTGGTGCACCAGACCGAGAAGACCCTGGGCGAAGTCGGCGACAAGATCTCCGCTGAGGAGAAACAGTCGATCGAGACCGCCATCGCCGACGTCCGCACCGCGCTCGGCGGCGAGGACAAGGCAGAGATCGATTCCAAGGTCCAGGTCTTGAGCCAGGCCTCCATGAAGCTGGGCGAAGCGCTCTACAAGCAGCAGCAGGAGGCCGAGGGTGGCAGCGACCAGCCGGGCAGTGGTCCGGATGGCGGCCAGAGCGGCAACCAGAGCGGCGGTCCCTCCGGTGGCAACAAGGACGAGAAGATCGTCGATGCCGACTTCGAAGAGGTCGACGACGACAAGAAGAAGTCCGCTTAACGGCTGGCGGTTCTTTGACGACGGAAGCGGGGGAGGCGGCGGTGCAGTCTCTCCCGACCTTCTCGACCCCGGTGGCAAAGGACGGGCGCTGGTGGCCAGTTAGGCTGGCCGGCGCTCGCGCTTTTTGAGGCCCAGGCACGATAGAGCGCAACCCATGGCACAAGACTATTATCAAACCCTCGGCGTGTCGAAGTCGGCCGACGCCGCCGAGCTGAAAAAGGCCTACCGCAAGCTGGCGCTGGAGCTGCACCCCGACCGCAACCCGGACGACGAGGAAGCCGAGCGCCGCTTTAAGGAGGTCAATCAGGCCTACGACATACTGAAGGACCCGGAAAAGCGGGCCATGTACGACCGCTTCGGCTCGGCGGCCTTTGACGGCTCCTCCGCAGGTCCGGGCGCCGGCGCGCGCGGGCGTGGCGGCGGCGGCTTCGACTTCGGCGGCTTTGCCGACATCTTCGACGAGATGTTTGGCGACTTCGGCGGTCAGCGCCGCAGTGGGCGCGGCGGCAGCCAGGGCTCCGACCTGCGCTACAACATGGCGATCACCTTGGAGGAGGCCTTCGCCGGCAAGGAGACGACGGTCCGGATTCCGGGGACGGCCACCTGCGAGGCCTGTGACGGCACGGGCGCGGAGCCGGGGTCGAGCCTGAAGACCTGCCCGACCTGTAACGGCCGCGGCCGCATCCGCGCCAGCCAGGGCTTCTTTACGGTGGAGCGTACCTGCCCCACCTGCCACGGCGAAGGCCAAATCGTAGAAAAGCCCTGCCAGGTTTGCAACGGCGAAGGCCGGGTGCACAAGGACAAGACCCTGCAGGTCAACATCCCCGCGGGTGTCGAGGACGGGACGCGCATCCGTCTGGCCGGCGAAGGCGAGGCCGGTCGTCGTGGCGCCCCTGCGGGCGACCTCTACATCTTCCTCACCATTAAGGACCACGAGTTCTTTGAGCGCGGCGGCGCCGACCTGCAGTGCAGCGTGCCGATCCAGATGACAACGGCGACCTTGGGCGGCACGGTCGAGGTGCCGTCGATCGATGGTGGCCGGGTGAAGGTGACGATCCCAGAGGGCACCCAGAGCGGCCAGTCTTTCCGCGTGCGCGGCAAGGGCATGAGCGTTCTGCGCAGCCGTGACCGCGGCGACCTCTACATCGCGGTCAAGGTGGAAACCCCGGTGAAGCTCTCCCGCCGCCAGAAGGAAATCCTGCGCGAGTTCGAAGAGGCCGGAGACCCCTCGTCCTCAAGCCCGGAAAGCCACGGCTTCTTCTCGAAGGTGAAGGACTTCCTCGATGGGCTGAAGAGTTAGGCGCTGCTCGTTCTAGGTCGGGTCCATGCTGCCCGATTTTGTGAGTCTTCGGTCTCGACCAAGCCGCACGTCCCTCATGCTGAGCCTGTCGAAGCATGTGCCACTGAGAAGTACGCGCTTGGGGCACATCCTTCGACAGGCTCAGCCCTTCGACACGCTCAGGAGAGGTCGGTTAAGGGGTAACCACCGAAGCGCAGGCTGTGAAGGCTACTGCACCTCAGCCAGCAAGGCCTTCGATTTCGCAACCACGGAGGGCGGCAGCGGGATATAGCCCAGCCCTTCGGCCTGCGTCTGGCCTTGGTCCAGGCCCCAGGTGATGAAGCCGGCAAGGGCATCCTTCATCGCCGTCTCGGCGTAGGTGCCGTAGAGCAAGAGCCAGCTGTAGGTCACGATGGGATAGGACTGCGCGCCTAAGGGGTCGGGGATGAACTGGCGCCCGTTGGCCGGCATCTGTCCGACGGCGGCGTCGAGCGCTGCGGCACCGGAGGCCTCGTCGGGAGCCACAAACTGTCCGTCCCTGTTTTGCAGGATGGCCATCGATAGGCCAGCCCGGCGGGCATAGCCGTACTCGACATAGCCCAACGAGTACTGGCTGATCGCCAAACGCCCGGCGACGCCATCGTTGCCGACCGCGGTCATGGCGGCCCCCGGCCAGTCGAGCGTGGTGCCCACACCGGGGCCGACGCTCTCCCAACCGCTGTCGACGGCGGCCAGGTGATTGCTGATGGCGAAGGTGGTGCCGCTGGAGTCCCGCCGTACGACGACGGCGATGCTGCGGTTCGGCAGGTCGACGCCGGGGTTATCGGCCTCGATCCGCGGGTCGTCCCAGCGGGTGATCTCGCCTAAGAAGATGCGGGTCAGGGTGGAACGGCTGAGGCGCAGCTGCGCCTCCATGTCCGGCATGTTGTAGGCGATGACCACCATGCCGGCTGTGGCTGGCACCAGAACCGCACCTTGCTCGACAGCGGCGATCTGCGCGTCGGTCATGGCAGCGTCGGAGGCGCCGAAATCTACCTGCTGGTCGATGAAGCGCTTAATGCCGCCGCCTGACCCGATGGCGTCATAGCTGATCGACACTCCTGGCTCGACCGCGTTGTAGGCCTCGATCCAGGACTTGTAGAGCGGCGCCGGGAAGGTCGCGCCGGCACCCTTGATATCAACGGCGCCTGCCGGACCGGCAAGGACCAGGCTGGCCGCGACCAGGGCGGCGCCGAGCTCTAGGATCTTCATGTCCTCTCCTCTCGCGCTGAAGCGCGGTTGGTTTGTGCGGATGAGCTTCGCTCATCGTCCGGCACCGGCCCGCGCCCCCTCCCGGCCACCCACGCCAGTATCCTATTGGGTGGCCGGGAGGGGGCGCGGGCCGGTGCCGGTTTGTCG
>JBCBSF010000038.1:0-42839 GCA_039819325.1 Pseudomonadota bacterium
CCCAGGCTCGGTGCTAACGGCCCGCCTTTCGACGACCGCTCGCTCGCGCTCGCTGCTCAACCCTTCGACACGCTCAGGAGAGGGAGTGCTTGTGGAGACTTTGTATCTATCTGAACTCATCATGCTCTAACCATAGACCGCGACCGGCGCTCCCAGGCTCTCGTAGTCGGGCGTGACTCCCAGCCCGGAGCCTTCCGGCGCGAAGAGGTGACCGCCGCGCATCTCCGGTCCAGGCGTGCCGGTTGTCCCGACCACGTAGTTGTGCAGATCGGTGGAGTTCACCAGCAGGTTCGGCGGGGTGGAGACCGCCAAGTGCGCATGCGCCGCCGTGGTGATCTCACCACCCCAAGCGTCTTCCACCACCATGGGCTGGCCGTGTTCGGCCAGGAAGTCGCGGATGCGCTTGGACTTGGTCAGGCCACCGTGCTTGCTGACCTTGATGCAGACCACCTCCGCCGCGCGGTCGGCGACGATGCGGGCGGCCATCCGCAGGTCGCTGACGCATTCGTCCAGCTTCATCGGCAGGTCGATGCGGGCGCGAACCTGCAGGCACTCCTCGTAGGTGAGGCAAGGCTGCTCGATGAAGACGTCCAGATCGCGCAGGGCGCGGCAGACGCGTAGGGCCTCATCCACCCGCCAGCCGGTGTTGGCGTCGGCAAAGGCGGTCTCCCCGGGCTCCAGCGCCGCGACGCCGTCGCGAATCCGGGCAATGTCGCCGGCCCAATCGCCGCCCACCTTGATCTGGAACTGGCGATAGCCCGCAGCCCGGTGCTGCGCGATCTCCGCCACCATCTCCGCCGGCGGCTTCTGTGGAGCGACGCGGTAGGTGGGGGCCGAGACCGACAGCTTGCCGCCGAAGAGCATCCAGAGCGGCTGGCCGCAGTCCTGGCCCAGGATGTCCCAGCAGGCGGCATCGAAGGGCACCTTGGCATAGCCGTGGCCCTTCAAGGCCTCGTCCATCAGCTGCTCGATCCGGCCGATCTGCCGCGGGTCTTCGCCCAGCACCGCCTTGGCCAGACGCCCGGCCGCCGCGCGCACGCCTTCGGGATAGGCCGGCAGATAGTTGCCGTCGATCGGACAGCACTCGCCGCAGCCGGTGAGGCCGGCATCGGTCTCCAGAACCACCACGGTGCTGTCGGCCAGTGAGAGAACGCGGCCCGGACCCCAGACGTAGGTACCGCCGACGTAGGGCAGGTCTTTTTGATAGACCGAGACCTTGGTGATCTTCATGGGCTGAGCACTCCCCCCTTTCGAGACAGGCCCAGGCTGCACCCAGCACTGGCCGCCTGCTGGTCAAGCGGCGACAAAGGGCGGCGGGGCCGGAACAAAGCCGCACGACAGGGCCTCCAAACCCTTGGCAAGGCCTAGAGAGGACGGCTAGATGAGCGCCGAACACGCGACCTCCAGCCCACTCCCGGCCCCCCGCAAGGACCTGCCGCCCATGCAACGCTTCACCTGCCCCTATTGCGGCATCCGCGACGAGTCGGAGTTCCACTACATCAGCGAGCCGAAACCGCGACCGGCGTCGAGCGTCGATGACAAGACCTGGGGCCGCTACCTCTACTATGAGCACAACAGCAAGGGCACGCATGAGGAGCTCTATCGCCACGTCTGCGGTGCCCTGGTCCTGGTGCGCCGCGATACCGTCACCCACCGCGTGCTGAGCTGCCGACCGGCAGCCGCCGCCGAGGCCTGAGAGCGCCCGCCATGCCGCAACGTCATCGCCTGGCCACCGGTGGAGAGATCGACCGCAGCCGCCCGCTCTCCTTCCTCTTCGACGGCGATCGCTATGAGGGTTACGCCGGCGACAGCTTGGCCTCGGCGCTGGTCGCCAATGGCGTCAAGCTGGTGGGGCGCAGCTTCAAGTACCACCGCCCGCGCGGCCTTTTCGCCGCCGGAGCGGAGGAGCCCAACGGCCTTGCCGACATCACCTTGGGCGACCAGCATGAGCCCAACGCGCGGGCTACCCTGGTGGAGCTGGCGGAAGGCCTGATCGCCAAGCCGGTCAATGCCGAGCCGGACCTGCTGCGCGACCGCTATGCCATCCTGGACCGCTTCGCCCGCTTCATCCCGGCCGGCTTCTATTACAAGACCTTCATGCGGCCGACCTGGGCGCTGTGGGAGCCGCGCATCCGCAAGATGGCCGGGCTTGGCCGCCTGGACCCGGCCGCCCAAAAAGCACCGCAGGCCGCCCGCCATGCCGCCTGCGACCTGCTGGTGGTGGGTAGTGGGCCTACCGGCATCGCCGCCGCCCGCGCCGGGCTGGCAGCCGGCCTCTCGGTCTGGATGGTGGAGCTGGAAAACCGCCCCGGCGGCCAGCTGCTCTGGCGCGAGGCAGAGATCGAGGGACAGCCGGCGCGCGACTGGGTGAGCGAGACTCTGGCGGCCTTGCAAGCTGAGGGGCTGCACCTCATGCCCCGCACCCTGGCGGCGGCCTACTATGATCACAACCGCATTGCCCTCTTGGAGCAGCGGCCCGCCGCGGACCGGCTGCCGGACGAGCGCCTCTGGCTGCTGCGGGCTGGCCGCGTCGTGCTGGCAACCGGCGCGCAAGAGCGCCCGCTGGTCTTCCCCGACAACGACCGCCCGGGCGTGATGAGCGCAGCGGCGGCGGCCACCTATGTCCGCCGCTATGCCGTACTGCCCGGCTATCGCGTGCTCGTCGCCACCAACAACGACGACGCCTACGAGAGCGCGCTTGTCCTGAAGCAGGCCGGCGCCGCCGTCACCCTGGCGGACCTGCGGAGCAATCCGGGCAAGCCGCTGCTGGCGGCGATGGAAGCAGCCGAAATCCGGGTCATCACTGGCCATCAGCCGGTCGCGGTCGAGGGCGAGCTGGCGGTGAGTGGCGCCAGGGTCGGGCGGACCTCCACCTCGCGGCGCCGCGGCGACTCGCATGATCTCGATGTTGACTTGGTCGCCGTCTCCGGCGGCTGGTCGCCGGCGGTGCACCTCTTCTCCCAATCCGGCGGCAAGCTGCGCTACGACCCGACCATCGCCGGCTTCCGGCCGAAGCAGGCGGTGCAGGACTGTGAGAGCGCCGGCGCTGCCAACGGCGACTTCGAGCTGCAGGCCTGCCTGCAGCAGGGCCATGCCGCCGGCGAGGCGGCTGCCTATGCACTCACCGGCAAGTCCAGCGGCCTCGAGCCCTTGAACGGTCACGAGAGCGGCGGTCTTGGTGGCCACAACGTCCAGGCCTTCTGGCGAACCCGGGTGCCGAACGCCCGGCAGTGGGTGGACTTCCAGAACGACGTCACCGCCAAGGACGTCGCCCTGGCCGCGCGAGAGGGCTATGTCTCGGTCGAGCATCTGAAGCGCTACACGACCCTCGGCATGGCGACCGATCAGGGCAAGACCTCCAACATCAACGGTCTGGCGATCCTGGGTGAAGAGACCAAGCGCGACCCCGGCGCCGTCGGCACCACCACCTTCCGCCCGCCCTATCTGCCGCTCTCCTTGGCCGCCGTCGCCGGCCTGCGGCGCGGCGAGCTGGTCTCGACCCGCCGCTGCCTTCCGGCCAAGCGGGTACATGAAGCCGCCGGCGCGGTCCTACGCGACTACGGCCTCTGGCAGCGCCCGGCCTACTATCCCTTGGCCGGCGAGGGCGAAGAGCAGGCGATCAAGCGCGAGGCTTTGGCCGTCAGGCGGCAAGGTGGCCTGATGGACGGCTCCAGCCTCGGCAAGATCGCCGTCGTCGGCCCGGACGCCGCCACCTTCGTCAACCGCCTCTACTACAACCGCCTGGACAACTTGAAGCCGGGCCGCCTGCGCTACTGCCTGCTGCTGAACGAGACCGGGGTGGTCTTGGACGACGGCGTGGTCGCGCGCCAGGCGGAAAACCGCTACCTGCTCTCCCCCTCCTCCAGCCACACCGACCATGTCCTGCACATGTTGGAGGAGTGGCATCAGGGCGAATGGCCGGACCTGAAGGTCAGCTTCTTGGACGAGACCCAGGCCTGGGCAACGCTCAGCCTCTGCGGCCCGCGCGTCCAAGAGGTGATGGGCCGGCTGGAGACCGACATCGCCTGGGACGACGGGGAGCTGCCGCACATGGCCTTCGCCGAGGGCCGGGTCGAGGGCGTGCCGGCCCGCATCGCTCGGGTCAGCTTCACCGGCGAGCGCGGCTACGAGATCTCCGTCCCTGCCCGCTACGCCTCAGCGCTTTGGGAACGGCTGAGCCAACTGGGCCTCAAGGTCGGCATGACACCCTTCGGCATCGAGGCCCTGTCGCTCTTGCGCGCTGAAAAGGGCTACATCCTGATCGGCCGCGATACGGACGGCACCACCTTGCCGCAGGATCTGGGCATGACCGGCCCCTTGGCGAAGAAGGAGGTCGACTATGTCGGCCGCCGCTCGCTCTGGACGCCGGAGGCCAAGCGTGAAAACCGCCGGCAACTGGTCGGCCTTCAGGTCCTGGACGAGGCTGGCCCCTTCGCCAACGGCGCGCATGTCGTGGAGGAAGTCGGGGGCGATCTGCACAGCATCGGCTACGTGACCTCCAGCTTTGCCAGCCCCGCCTTGGGCAAGCCCATCGCGCTTGGCCTGGTCGCCATGGGCCGGGCCCGCGCAGCGAGCGGCGACAAAGTCGAGGTCTTCCATCTGGGCCAGCGACGGCCGGCCCGCCTGACCGGCCCTTGCGCCTATGATCCGACCGGGAGCCGCCTGGCATGAGCCACCTAACCGCAGAGCCCCTCGACCAGGGCTTGGCCCCGCTTTCCCGCCACGGCGGTCTCTCCATCACCGTCGCCAAGCCGGCGCAGATCCTGCTGCTGGGCGCTGAGGGTGGGCCCGCAATGGCCAAGGCGCTGGGCCTCGACCTGCCGACACCGACGGCCTTCAGCGGCCAGGATCCCCTGCTGGCCTGGCAGGGGCCGGGCCGCTGGCTGCTCTATGCCGAGGCGGCCGCGCCAAGCCTGCCCGCGGATCTGGACGATGCGAGCCTCGTCACGGACGGCTTCTTCGTGCTGGATCTGGCGGGCCCACGGCTGCGCGATCTGCTGTCGCTGGGCACCAGCCTGGAGAGCAGCCCCAGCGCGCTGCCGGCCGGCGCCAGCGCCATCACTCGCTTTGCCGAGCTGCAGGCCAGCCTGATGATGCTGGAAGAGGATCACCTACGGCTCTTGGTGGAGCGGGCCAGCCGCGACTATCTTTGGGCCTGGCTGGATCAGGCCGTTGCGGCCTTGAAGGAGTAGCCAGCCTTTTTCTAGGAGGGAAGAGCCATGCCTGCAGTCGACCGTCAGGGACTAGCGTTGAGTGGCGTCACCAGCGAGGCAGCCGGCCTCTTCGACGAGGCCAGCCTCGGCTTTCTCTGCTATCACGGCGATCCCATCGGCCTGGTGAAGCAAGCGCTGGCCGACAATCCTGACTTTGCCATGGGCTACCTCTTCATGGCGGCGCTGAACCTCTCGGGCATGGAGCCCGCCGGCATCGCACGGGGCAGCCGCATGCTGGAGAAGGCCGCCGCCGTCTCGTTAAACGACCGGGAGGCTGCGCACCTGGCCGCCTATCGCGCGCTGGCCAAGGGTCAGTTCACGGCATCGCTGGTGGAGCTGGAAGGCCTGCTGCTCGACTGGCCGCGCGATGTCTTGGCGCTGCAGATGGCCCAGCTCTTGGACTTCTACCGCGGCGACGCCCGTAATCTGCGCGACCGGGTCGCCCGCCGCCTGCCGGCCTGGAGCCGGGAGGACGTCAACTACCATGGCGTCCTTGGCCTGCATGCCTTCGGCCTCGAAGAGTGCGCCGCCTACCGCGAAGCCGAAGAGCGGGGACAGGAGGCGGTGGGCCTGCAGCCGCTCAATGCCTGGGCGGTCCACGCCGTGGCCCATGTCTATGAGATGGAGGCGCGCAGCGAGGCCGGCATCGCCTGGCTACGGGGCACGCAAGAGGGCTGGACCGACCAGAACTTCTTCCAGGTGCACAACTGGTGGCACCTGGCGCTCTGCCATCTGGAGCGCGACGAGCCAGAAGCAGCACTGGCGCTCTATGACGGCCCTGTGCTCGCTGCCTGGAACAAGGTGGTGCTGGAACTGACGGATGCGGCCTCGTTGCTGTGGCGGCTGATGCTGCGCGACGCTGACGTGGGGGATCGTTGGGAGAAGGTCGGCAGCGCCTGGATCCCCTTCGTCGAGCAAGATGTGCATGCCTTCAACGACGTGCATGCCGTCATGACCTTCGCAGCCCTCGGCTGGGAGAAGGAACTGAACGCCTTGCTAGAGCGCATGCGGGCTACGGCGGAGAGCGGCGGCGGTGACAATGCCGCGATGCAGCGCCTCGTCGGTTTGCCGCTGTCGGAGGGGCTCATGGCCTACGCCCGCGGTGACTACCGGGCCTGCATTGAGGCCTTGGTGGACCTGCGCTCCCCCGCCCAGCACTTCGGTGGCAGCCACGCCCAGCGCGATCTGATCGATTTGACGCTTCTAGAGGCAGCCAAGCGGGCCGGCGATCAGCGGCGTTTGAAGGCGCTGACGGCGGAAAGGCAGAGCTTGCGGCCAGACAGTGGCTGGGTCCGCCGCTATCTGGCAGGCCTCGACAGCGCGGCGGCCTAGGGCGCCTTATCCCCGTAGAGGCACCCTATCACCACCTTGCAAAGACTCCAGGTGGGCGCTATGCGATGCGGGTCGCCAGGCGCGCGTCGTGATCACGCGTTACGCCTGAACCGTGACACAAAGAGACCAAGCGCCCGGACGGCAGCCCCGGCGCTAGCAGAGCCGCTTTTCCCGAGCAGGAACCGAGAGCTTTATTCATGCTATCGCGCATCATGGGCATGCTATCCGCCGACATGGCCATCGACCTCGGCACGGCCAACACGCTTGTCTACGTGAAAGGCCGGGGCATCGTTTTGAACGAGCCCTCCGTGGTCGCCATCGCCGAAGGCCGCGGTAAGAAGCAGGTCCTGGCCGTCGGCGACGAGGCCAAGATGATGCTGGGCCGCACACCCGGCAATATCCAGGCCATCCGCCCGCTTCGAGACGGCGTCATCGCCGACTTCGAGGTGGCGGAGGAGATGATCAAGCACTTCATCCGCAAGGTGCACAATCGCCGCTCCTTCGCCAGCCCGCAGGTGATCGTCTGCGTGCCCTCCGGCTCCACCGCCGTCGAGCGCCGCGCCATTCAAGAGTCAGCGGAAAGCGCGGGCGCCCGCCGCGTCTTCCTGATCGAAGAGCCGATGGCGGCTGCCATCGGTGCCGGGCTGCCGGTGACGGAGCCCACCGGGTCCATGGTCGTCGATATCGGCGGCGGCACCACCGAGGTCGCGGTGCTCTCGCTGGGCGGTATCGTCTACTCCCGCTCTGTCAGGGTCGGCGGCGACAAGATGGATGAGGCGGTGATCGGCTACATCCGCCGCAACCACAATCTGCTGGTGGGCGAAAGCACGGCGGAACGGATCAAGAAGGAAACAGGCTCGGCCTGCCCGCCGGAAGACGGCAACGGCCGGGTGATGGAGATCAAAGGCCGCGACCTGATGAACGGCGTGCCGAAAGAGCTGATCATCACCGAGCAGCAGGTCTCCGAATCGCTTGCCGAGCCGGTCGGCGCAATCGTCGAGGCGGTGAAGGTAGCGCTGGAGCACACCGCACCGGAACTGGCCGCCGACATCGTGGACAAGGGCATCGTGCTGACTGGCGGCGGTGCGTTGCTGGGGAATCTGGACTTTGTGCTGCGCGCGGCGACCGGACTGCCGGTTTCCATCGCCGACGATCCGCTCTCCTGCGTGGCGCTGGGTACCGGACGCTGCCTTGAAGAGATGAAGGTCCTGCGTAACGTCTTGATCTCCATGTATTGATAGCGGCCGCAAGAGACGCAGACGAGGGGCCTTGGACGGCGCGGCCGCCTATGCGTTAACGTTTCTTGCAAGAAGGATGGTGCCTCCCGCGCCGCTACCCTCTGCTGGTCAGGCGCCAAGGCCGGCGAGGACGAACCCAGAGCCTGAAGGGGTCGATGCCACTGATGCAACGGCCGGTGAGCATAGCCAAGATCGCCACGCCGCTCAGAGCCTGGGCTGGGCGTATCGGCTTTGCCTTCCTCGTCGCCTTTGCCTTCTCCCTCATGCTCCTCTCCCGCGCCGACGTCGGCGTGATCGATCGCACACGCGCCAGCCTTGATGATGCCATCGCACCGCTGCTGGACGCCCTCTCGCGGCCGGTCACCACGGTGAACTCCATCGTCGACTACGCAGAGGAAATGGCGGCCTTGCGCGCGGAAAATGCCGAACTGCGCGCCGAGAACGAGCAGCTCTTAACTTGGCAGGCCCGCACCCGCGAACTGCAGGCAGAAAACCAGCGCCTGGCAGAGCTCTTGAACCTGACTCCCGACCCGCAGGCGCGCAGCGTCACCGCGCGGGTGATCGGCGACCAGGGCGGCGCCTTTGCCCGCTCCCTCCTCTTGGGCGCCGGGCGAAACCAAGGCGTGGACCGCGGCCAGGCGGCCTTGACGGGTGACGGACTGGCAGGCCGCGTCGTCGGCATCGGCGACCGCTCCTCGCGCGTGCTGCTGCTCTCCGACCTCAACAGCCGCATCCCGGTGCTGGTCGGCGAGCAGCGCCACCGCGCCGTCCTGGTCGGCAACAACGCGCCCGATCCGCTGCTGCGCTACGTGGATCCGGATGTCAGCCTGCAGCCGGGCGACTTCGTCGTCACCAGTGGCGAGGGCGGGATTTTCCCCAATGGCCTCCCGATCGGCCGCGTCTCCGCCCTGCCTGGCAGCGAGAGCGAGCGCCCGACGGTCGTGCGGCCCTTCGTCAATTGGGATCGGCTGGAGGTCCTGCGCCTGGTCGACTATGGCCTTGAGCGCGAGCGCGACGCCCAGCTTGCCGACTCGCCGGCCCGGTGATGCGGGAGATCTCGCTACCGGGCGTCCAGCGTGCCGCGTGGGTCCCTGACCCATGCTGATGACGGCGCTGCAGAAGATCGACCGCTGGACGCGCTACTGCCTACCCGCCGTCGTCGCGCTTGGCTTCCTGCTGCTGGCGATGGTGCCGATTCGGCTGACGGCCTTGGCGCCCATCTCGCCCTGGATTCTGCTGATCGTCGTCTATTTCTGGACCGCGCACCGGCCCGACCTGCTGCCGGTCTGGGCCGTCTTCGTCCTAGGGCTCTTGAGCGATCTTTTGAGCGGCGGGCCGGTCGGACCAGGGACCTTCACTTTGCTCCTAGTCGCCGCTGCCGTGCGCTCACAGCGCCGGCATATCCTGCCGCATTCCTTCATCGTGCAGTGGGTGGTCTTCGCGCTCTTGGCCGTATTGGCGGAAGCCCTGCTCTTCCTCTCCTACGTTGTGGCCTACCGCAGCCTGCTGCCGGTCGAGCCTGCAGCCTTCCAAGCGCTGATGACCATTGCTATCTATCCCTGTGTGGCCTGGATTTTCGTGCAGATCCAGTATGCCTTCCTACGCCAGATCTAGTCGCACC
The DNA here is from genome assembly GCA_039819325.1 of Pseudomonadota bacterium. GTDB lineage: Bacteria > Pseudomonadota > Alphaproteobacteria > Kiloniellales > JACOMY01 > JACOMY01. The sequence goes on from JBCBSF010000038.1 coordinate 9,405, forward strand.
CTTGCCGCAGAAAGCAGCCCGCGCCCATGGCCATGCGCCAACATAACGAAGAGCTGAGACGCAGCCGTAGCCTGACCCGCCGTGCGTTGGTGATCGGCGGCGTGCAGATCGGCTTGCTGGGGCTTTTGGGCGGACGGCTCTATCAGCTGCAAGTGGTCGAGAACAATCACTTCGCCGTCCTGGCGGAGGAAAACCGCATCAACATGCGCCTGCTGGCGCCGCCGCGCGGCCGCATCGTCGACCGCTTCGGCGAGGACCTCGCGATCAATCGGCGCAACTACAAAATCATGCTGGTGCGCGAGCAGAGCCAGGACCTGGAGGGCACTCTTGCCTTCTTGAACGGCATCGTACCTCTGGATGAGAAGGAGCGCGCGCGTCTGGACCGCGACCTGAAGCGCACGCGGGCCTTCATTCCGGTCATGGTGGCGGAGAATCTGACCTGGGACCAGGTGAGCCAGATCGAAGTCAATGCCCCCGACCTGCCAGGCGTCTCCATCGAGGTCGGCGAGACCCGTATCTACCCCTTGCGCGAGAGCATGGCGCACATCGTCGGCTACGTCGGCCCGGTCTCGGAGCCGGAGCTGAAGGCCTCTACCGATCCGCTCTTCCAGCTGCCCGATCTGCGCATCGGCAAGAACGGGGTCGAACGGAAGTATGACGAGCGGCTGCGCGGGCGTGCCGGCAGCCTGCACTATGAAGTCAACGCCTATGGCCGCACCATCCGTGAGCTGGCGCGCGAAGAGGGCCAGGCCGGGCGCGACCTGGTGCTCTCCATCGACAGCCGGCTGCAGCGCTTCGCCCACGAGCGTTTGGCTGGCGAGACGGCGGCCTCGGCCGTCATCATGGATGTGCACAACGGGGACCTGCTGGCACTGGCCTCGGTTCCGACCTACGACCCGATGGACTTCGTGCTGGGCCTGTCGAACCGCACCTGGCGCAACCTGGTGAACGACCCGCTGAAGCCGCTCTCCAACCGCTCGGTCTATGGGCTCTACGCGCCCGGTTCGACCTTCAAGATGCTGGTCGCACTGGCAATTCTGGAGTTCGGGATCGGACCCGGCCAGACCTCCTACTGCCCGGGACACTTCACCCTGGGTAAGTCGCGCTTCCACTGCTGGCGGCGCTGGGGCCATGGCCATATGGACATGGTGGAAGCGCTGAAGCAGTCCTGCGACGTCTACTTCTATGAGATGTCGCGCAAGGTCGGCATCGCCCGCATCGCCGCGATGGCGCGCAAGCTGGGCCTGGGCTCCCCCACCGGCCTGGATCTGCCGGGCGAGCGCGGCGGCGTCATCCCGACCAAGGACTGGAAGCAAGAACAGATCGGCAAGCCTTGGCAGATCGGCGAGACCCTGGTGGCGGCCATCGGACAGGGCTATGTGCTCTCAACGCCAGTGCAGCTGGCGGTTATGACGGCCCGCTTGGTGAATGGCGGCAAGGCCGTGGTGCCACGCCTCATGCGCGCACACCGCGACGACTCGGTCGTGGTGGAGCCGGTCTTCCCTGACCTGGGCATCCCCAAGGCGCACCTGGATCTGGTGTTGGAGAGCATGGACCGGGTGGTGAACCACCGGCAAGGCACCGCCTACAAGGCGCGCATTGAAGAGCCCGGCTGGGCCATGGGCGGCAAGACCGGCACCAGCCAAGTGCGGCGCATCACCATGGCAGAGCGTGCGCGCGGCGTGATCCGCAACGAGGACCTGCCCTGGCACCGCCGCGACCACGCGCTCTTTGTCGGCTACGCACCGGTCGACAATCCGCGCTATGCCTGTGCCGTGGTCGTGGACCATGGCGGCGGCGGCTCCAAGGCGGCGGCGCCCATCGCCCGCGATCTCTTGCTGGAATGCCAACGCCTAGCGCCGCTGGCAAGCCCAGCCCTGCCCTTGGCGGCACGCACAGCCGATCTTCGCGAAGGCTAGGCTTGGGCGCCGCTCGCATGTCCCTCCTCGCCAGCCACCGCGACGATCCAGGTATCGATCTCAGCTCCAAGATTCTGCGCATCAACTGGGTCTTGGTGCTGCTCTTGACCCTGCTCTCCTCCGTCGGTCTGCTGATGCTCTATTCCGCGGCCGGCGGCAACCTGGAGCCCTGGGCCACCCGCCAAGCGGTGCGCTATGGCGTCTGCCTTGTCCTCCTGCTGGTCATCGCACTGATCGACATCCGCTTCTGGTACCGCATGGCCTATCCCATCTACGGCGCTGCGCTGGCCCTGCTGGCAGCCGTCGAGGTCGCGGGGACCGTCGGCATGGGTGCGCAGCGCTGGATCGACTTCCGGTTCTTTCAGCTGCAGCCCTCTGAGATCATGAAGATCGCCCTGGTGCTGGCGCTGGCCCGCTATTTCCATACCTTGGCGCCGGAGGATACAGGACGCCCGGTGCGTCTGATCGTGCCTTTGGGCCTGGTCATGGTGCCGGTGGCCCTGGTGCTGAAGCAGCCGGACTTAGGCACCGCGAGCATGCTGCTGGCGGCCGGCGGTGCGGTCTTCTTCTGTGCCGGCGTGCGCTATTGGATGTTCGGGGTGGTGCTGGCTTTGGCCGCCGCGGCCGTGCCGGTCGCCTGGGACATGCTGCACGAGTATCAGCGCGCCCGGATCATGACCTTTCTCGATCCCGAGAGCGATCCGCTGAACAGCGGCTATCACATTCTGCAGTCGAAGATTGCGCTGGGGTCCGGCGGGGTCTGGGGCCAGGGCTTCATGCAGGGCACCCAGAGCCACTTGAGCTTCCTGCCAGAAAAGCAGACCGACTTCATCTTCACCATGCTGGCCGAAGAGCTGGGCCTGGTCGGCGCGCTAGGCCTGCTGCTGCTCTATACGCTGGTCTTGGCCTATGGATTCGCCATCGCGCTGTCGGCGCGCAGCCAGTTCGCTCGGTTGCTTGTGCTGGGGATCACGGTGAATTTATTCCTCTATGTCTTCATCAATATCGCCATGGTGACCGGGATCATTCCCGTCGTCGGCGTGCCGCTGCCGCTCATCTCCTACGGCGGTACGGCCATGCTGGCGATCATGATTTCTTATGGTTTGGCGATTTCCGCCTACGTACATCGCGACATCAAAATCGCCCGGCGCGGCTTGTCGGACAGCTAAGGCGGCCGTTCGGCAAGGAGCGCGGGGGAAACGCCTGGTATCTGCCTGATAACGAGGCTAGGCTTCTTTGAGTAAGCGCAGCAGCGCAGTTACCCTGAAGAGCTTTCTGGTGAGGGGACGCAGACATGATGCTCATTCTCTTTTGGATCCTGATCGCACCGCTTCTCGGCGTTATCTATCTCTCACGTCCCGAAGACCCCTTAGCCAAAGCCATTACAGCAAAGCTTGGTCCCTCGGGACCGATCCCGGCCAAAGAGCCAGCACCGGCACCGGCGCAAGCCGTCGCGCCGCAAACCGTCGCCCAGCCGGCACCTGCTCCAGCCCCCGCTCCGGCGCCAGCTCCGGCACCGGCCCCCGCTCCTGCGCCAGCACCTGCCCCAGCACCGGCAGCGTCCGACACCGCGGACCGCCCGCCGATCCTCTCTGCGCCTGACGGCGGCAAAGCCGATGATCTGAAGCGCATCAAGGGCATCGGCCCGCAGAACGAGCGCAAGCTGAACGATCTTGGCATCTATCACTTCAGCCAGATCGCCGCCTGGACCCCGGCACAGATCGCCTGGGTCTCCGAGTCCCTCGCCTTCGCCGGCCGCGTTGAGCGCGAGGAGTGGGTCGCTCAAGCCAAAGAGCTGGCAGGTTGACGCGCCGACGATTTCGTCCAGAGCAGCGAGCCGGCTGAGAGTTGTCCCTTTCTGGCCGGACCTTTTGCAGGACAAGGACCTGCAGCAGAAGGCCCTTGCGGGGCTGAGGGGCGCTTGCTATATCCCCGCTTCTCTTTGGCGGGGCGCATAGCTCAGTTGGTAGAGCAGCTGACTCTTAATCAGCGGGTCCAAGGTTCGAGTCCTTGTGCGCCCACCAAAGATATCAAAGGGTTACTTGTGGTTTTGAGCTGCCTGCTCCCACTTGGCCCGCCTCAAGATAGCATCGGATCTGCCGCGCGCCGGTTGAAGACACGCGTCGAGCCGGAGAGCAACAGGGCTCTCCGGCTCTTGGCGGGCGTGGCGCTTGGAGTCTAGGCAGTGACTGCCTTGGAGACCGGCCGGCGCAGGTTAGCAATGGCATAAGCGCCGTTGCCGAGCATGGCCTGGACGACCTGAGCCGCCATCCAGAAGGCCGGGAACTCCCAGCCGCCGCCGGGGTTGCTGAAGAGCCAGCCATACTGGCCGTGCACCAGCACGATCGAGCCCAGCAAGATCGGCAAGGTGGCCAGCGACACAGCACGGACCTGGAAACCGAGGATCAAGGCGACACCGGCAGCAGCCTCAACCAGGATGGTGGCGTAGCCGAAGACCTCCGGCAGGCCGAGCCCGGCGAAGTAGGCAGCCGTTCCGGCAGGGGTAAAGACAAAGAGCTTCAGGCCGGCATGGGCCAGGAAAAGCGTACCGAGCGAAACGCGCAGTACGAGAGCGGCATAGGGGGCAAGCTTTTCGTCGGTCATGATCTGTCCTTTCGTTTCGATGCGGCCAGGTGCGCCTCGTTGATCCGTCGCGCCCAGCGATGCAATAGAAGTGGCTGTCAAATCTGGAAAGATAATTAGATCTTTCTGAGAAAGACTATCGTCACCACGTTGATAATATGAATCCGATCGAACAGCTGCGTGCCTTCGCAGCCGTTGTGACCAGCGGCTCCTTCACCGCTGCTGCCAGCCGTCTGGGCCTCTCGCCCCAGCTGGTCAGCAAGTATGTGAAGCTGCTGGAGGAAGATCTGGGTGTCCGCCTGCTGAACCGCACGACGCGCTCAGTGCAGCCTACGGAAACGGGTCGCGCCTTCTTCGAGCGGGCCGTGGCTCTGATCGATGGCTATGACGAGCTGCGCGCTAGCCTGCACGACAGCCACACGGCACCGCGCGGTCTTCTGAAGCTGACGGCGCCGGTGAATTTCGGCGAGTTGCATCTCGTGCCGGTCATCTCGGCCTTTCTGCAGCGCTACCCTGAGATCTCAGTCGACCTTCACTTGACCGACCGCTTTGTGCGGCTGCTGGACGAGGGCTTTGATGTAGCGATCAGGATCAGTGCCTTGGAGAGCTCTGGCCTCATTGCCCGGCGTCTCGCCGACGCGCCCATCCTGCTCTGCGCTACGCCAGCCTATCTTGAGCGGCACGGCAGGCCGCAAAGGCCCGAAGACCTGGCTCATCACGCCTGCATCATCGACACCAACTTCCGCGAGCCGGAGGTTTGGCGCTTCAAGGAGGGCAAGCAGGAAGCCAGCCAACGCGTAGGCGGCCGCTTTCGGGTCAACAGCGCAGTCGCGGTACGCCAGCTGCTCTTGGCGGGCGCCGGTATCGCCCGCTGCCCGGCCTTTGTCGTCGCCGACGCCTTGGCGGCTGGACAACTGGTCACCCTCTTCGACGGTGCGCTTACCACCGACTACGGCATCTATGCCGTCTACCTTGAGAACCGCCACTTACCCGGCAAGGTGCGCGCTTTCATCGACTTCACTGCGGATGACCTACGCAAACGGCTGGCGCGCTGATCTTCAGATCTCGTCCAAGCCGCGCAAGCCCCCGTAGGCTGCCCAGGGCACGCCAACCAGAAAGCCCGCATCGACCGGCAGCGTGATGCCGATGATGGCCGAGGAGAGGTCGGAGGCTAGAAAACAGACCGCCTTGGCAATCTCGTCCGACTGCACCAGCCGCCCGAGTGCTGCCGAGCGCGATAGAACAGACTCCTGCAGAGCCTGCGCCTCGAAGCCACGCTGCAGTGCTGGCGTGGCGGTGAAGCCCGGCGCCACGGCATTGACCCTAACGCCAGCAGGTCCCCATTCACCGGCCAGGCAGGCGCTCAACTGCGCGATGGCGGCCTTGGCCGGCCCGTATGAATGCACCGGTGCGGAGGTCAGGCCGACCACGGAGGAGATGGTAACGATCGAGCCGCCACCGCGCGTGATCATCCGGCTGCCCACCGAGCGGCAGCAGGCGTAGGTTCCACGTAAGTGCACCTGCTGGATCAGGTCCCACTCCTTCCAACCGAGCTCCTGCGGCGGCAAGGTGCGCTGCAGGACCCCAGCGCAGGTGACCAGGACGGCGATGGGGCCTTCCTCCGCCTCGAGCGCTGCGACGACGGCCTCCACCGCCGTCTCGTCAGCGACATCAAGGGCCTGGTGAGCGCAGCCAAGAGCAGCCGCTTCCTCGGCAGCGGCGGCCCCGTTGCGGTCGGCTATTACCACCCGCGCACCCTCCACCTTCAGCGCCTTTGACACGGCCAAGCCGATGCCGCTGGCACCGCCGGTCACCAACGCCACCTTTCCCGTCAAACCACAGTCCATAGCGTCTCCTCTCTCCTCTACAAGCACGAGAAGGCAAGGCCAATCCGCGATGGATAAGCGCCTGGGACTTGAGAATAAGACCCGTTCCCTATGCTTACGTATAGCTGTGCTATGCCACTCCCCATGCTGCCGATCCGTTCGGTTAGCGTTACTTTATGTCATCAACAACGGAGTAGGCCATGTACATCGCCAGCGCGGCGAGCAGCGACGCCGACCCTGAGGTCGCGCTTGCCAGCCTGTGCGGCGGTCTGCCTTTGGAGGAGCGCGGGCCGCCGGATTTTGTCGCGCTGCAGATAAACGCTGCCTACGATTGCGATCAGGTGCGCAAACGTGCCGGCGCTTTGGGCGCGGCGATGGTCCATGGTGCAACCTCCTGCCTTGGCGTGATGACCGAAAAAGGGATCTTCGGCGGCGCGCACTGTGGCATGGGTTGCCTCGCACTTTGGGACACTGAAGGCGACTACGGGACCGCCAGCATGCCGCTGGGCGAGGATGCCAGTGCCGCTGCGGCCACGGCCGTTCGCCGCGCCTTGCTCGGGGCTGGCCGGGCTGGTGAGGCGCCAGAACTGGTGTGGCTCTCCGCAACACCAGGCCAGGAAGAGGCGATTCTGCAGGGAATCGAGAGCGTGGTCGGCACCAACACGCCGATCCTTGGCGGCTCTGCTGCCGACAATAGCCTGAGGGGTGAGTGGCAAGTCTTCGACCGGGCGCGCAGTCTATCCGATGGTCTTGTCGTGACCGTTCTCTTCCCCTCCCGGCCACTCTCCATGGCTTTCCAAAGCGGCTATACCCCGACTGAACGGCGCGGACATGTGACGAAAGCCACAGGCCGCCGGCTCCACCGGATCAACGATCGGCCCGCCGCTGAAGTCTATGCCGAGTGGGCCGGTCGCAATGATGGTGAGGCCTTGCCCAAGGTCGATCACGTCCTGCCTGACTGGCCGCACAGTATCCTGGCCGACAGCACCTTCCGGCCCTTGGGCCGTGAGGTGGCGCAGCTCAATCAGGTGCCGCTCTATCTTCTGGCGCATCCCTTTCAGCTGAACGAGGACGGCTCCTTGGACCTGCTGGCCAACGTGCGCGTTGGCGATTGGCTGGTACTGATGGAAACATCGCGCGAGCACTTGGTGAGCCGGGCAGCGCGAACAGCCCGGATGGCGCGCAGCGCAGAGAAGGCCGCAGAGACTCGGCAGGCAGCGGCGCTGATGATCATCTGTGCGACCTGCATGCTGGCCGTCCGTGATTCCTTGAAAGAGATCGCGCAAGAAATCTCGGCAGCTTTGGACGGCGGCCCCTTCCTCTCGCTCTTCAGCTTTGGCGAGCAAGGTGCGCTGGCACGCAACACTAACCAGCACGGAAACCTGATGATCTCCTGTGTTACCTTTTCTAGCGACAGGACCTAGAGCCGAGCCCCGACAGCAGAAGGCGGCAGCATGACCAAGCGTGAGGACCTTCGCGACGCCCTCTTGGAGCTGAGCCTGCTACGCGAGCAGGAGGCCATGGCTCTCAGGGAGTCCAAGGCGCTGCTGCACGGCTTGGCGAAGATCGCCCGTGCCGACACACCCGAAGCCGGTCTACAAGCCCTCCTCCTCTCCCTGCGTGAGACCTTTGCCTGCGACGCCGCCGTGCTCTTGGCGGAGCATCCGGATGGCGTCACGATCGAACTCTCGACCCAAGACGGCCTTAGCGGTGTGCTGCCGGGCGCTTATGAGCTCTTGGATAGCAAACCACGGCGCATCGTGGATCTCAGCGCCAAGTCCTGGTGGGGCGACAACCTGCCGGAAGGTCTTGGCACTTACCGCGCCCTGCTTACCGGCGCCACGATCGAGGAACGGGGGCGCAAAGTGGCACTGGCCTGCCTGTCGCGCGACCCCTCTGCCTTCACGCTCGCCGACGCACGACTGTTGAACGGCCTCTCAGACTTGGCGACCCAAGTCCTGGGCTCGCTGGCCTTGAGCGAGCACAATGCCCTCTTGGCAGCCGTCATCGAGGGCTCGGCCGCGAGCGTCACCATTGCCGACGCAGCATCACGCGATCTGCCACTCATCTATGTGAACGAGGCCTTCGAGCATCTGACCGGCTATCGCAAGGAAGAAGTCATCGGCAGGAACTGCCGCTTCCTTTCTGCAGAGCCGGACGACAGTCCTGTGCGCAAGCGCCTGCGCCGCACCATTGCTGCCCTCAGCCCGGGCAGTTTCGAACTCTTGAACCGGCGCAAAGACGGCTCGGAGTTCTGGAATCGCCTCACCCTCTATCCCGTCTACGATAGCAACCGCGAGATCCGCTACCTGGTCGCCACGCAAGTCGATGTCAGTGAACGGCGGAAGGTGGAAGGAGAGCGCGACCAGGCCCGCGACCGGCTGGCGTCTGCGCTCTCCAGCACGTCGGAGGGCTTTCTGCTGGTCGACAGCCAAGGCACCGTGGTCTTCGCCAACGATCGCTTCCGCGACTTCTTCCGCTGCGAAAATGCAGACTGGGTCCCTGGTGCCACCTTTCTCGACCTTGTCACCACCCGTCTGGTTGAACAAGGCAAGCCCTACGAAGTCGCGCGCAGCGAAGCCAAAGCACATCAGAACATCCTCTTCACCGGCTGCAAGGACCTAGAGATGCGCCTGCCAGATGGGCGCGTATTGCTGCTGAACGACCGCTTGACCCCGGACGGCGGCGTAGTCTCGGTGGTCACCGACATCACCGCGATGAAACAGAGCGAGCAGCTCTTGGGCGAGCGCGCGGCTGCGATGGACGCAGCCCAAGACGGAATCGCCATCTGCGATCAGCATGGCGCCTTTGTCTACTTGAACTCCAGCCATCTGCGGCTCTTTGGCTATCAGCAGGCGAGCGAGATCATGGGGCGGCACTGGTCGGTGCTCTATCGTGACGAGCAGGTGGACTTCCTGTCCCGCGAGGTGGTGCCAGCGCTGCAGCAAGAGGGTACCTGGCGCGGCGAGGTGCCGGGCCTGGGGCGGGAAGGCGATCTGGTCGCACAAGAGATCTCCCTAACCCTGCTTCCGGCCGGCGGGCTGGTGAGCGTCACCCGCGATATCTCGGAACGGCTGAAGAACGAACGCGAGCGCAGCCGGATGAACGAACAGCTCTATGCCGCCCAGCGCCATGAAGCCATCGGACAGCTAGCCGCCGGCTTTGCCCACGACTTCAACAATCTGCTCGCCAGCGTCACCGGTTCCGCCAGCCTCTTGATGGATGAACTGCCGGAGGGCAGCATGGCGCGCGCGCATGCCGAACGCATCCTAGCGGCAGGCGCCCGGGCTGGGACCATGGTGGAGCGTCTGCTAGAACTCGGGACCCGCCAGTCGGAGCGGCGGCGGCTGGACCTGCGCGAGCCCCTGGCGGAGGCCGCCGACCTGCTGCGCGGCGGCGGCCCCTCGCGCGCTGCGGTCAGGGTGCAAAGCCCCAACGCGGCGCTCTACGCCAGCGCAGATCCCACCGACGTGCTGCAGGTTCTGCTCAACCTGGCGATCAATGCGCGAGAGGCTCTGATCAGTGGACATGGCCAGGTGGAGCTGCGCTTGGCTCTGGCGCACCGCTCAGACCTGGCCGAGCCCTGCACCCTCGGCCAGCTGGATCAAGAGCGCAAGTACGCGCTCTTCACCGTAACGGACAACGGACCCGGCATTCCGCAAGAGCGACTTAAGCGTATCTTTCAACCCTACTTCACGACGAAGGGCGCAGCCGGCACAGGGCTCGGCCTGGCGGTGGTGGCCAGCATCGTCAAGACCAGCCGTGGCGCCATACGGATCGACAGTCAGCCGGGTGAAGGCACCTGCTTTCAGGTCTTCTGGCCGCTGGAGCAGGCCACTGACAGCAAGCCCCGAACTGCCGCGACAAACGAGGAGCAGTCTTTGGAAGGGATGACCATCCTGGCCGTCGATGATGTCGGCGCGGTGGTGCAGGTGATTGCCAGCCTGCTGGAGAGCCAGGGTGCGGAGGTTGCGACCTGCGACATCTCCAGCGACGCCCTCTCAGCGATTGAGGAGGATGCCGCTGCCTGGGACCTCTTGATTACCGACTACGACATGCCTGGCCTCTCTGGGCTTGATCTTGCAACCAGAGCGCGGGAACTGCGCCCTGATCTGCCGATCCTGCTCTGCACCGCCTTGTCAGGCCGGCGGCATCTGGGTGACAGCCCTGATGAGATTTTCGACGCAATTGTACAGAAGCCCGTGAAACGTCGCGCCTTGATTGCTGCCGTGAAACAAGCCATTGTCACCAGACAGGCAAGAGTGCGGTGATACAGGCTCGATTCTAAGGTACTGAGACGAATCGAACGTTTGTTTGAACTGCACGTGTATACTTTGACAGAAAACCGTAGTTGAGGACTGCAGGTCGGGGGGCCTAGGGTCCTGGCGGTTCGAGTGAGTACGCGGATGCGGATACTGATCGCAGACGATCACGACCTGGTGCTTGACACGCTCCAGGCTTACTTGGAGGGGCAACCGGAAACGCAGGTCTGCAAGGCTTCGACTTACGAAGCCGCAGCAGAAGCCATGCGTGATGAGGGTCCATTCGACTTGGTCTTACTCGACTTTTCCATGCCGGGGATGCAGGGCCTGGAGGGCTTGAAGCAGGCAATGGATCTGAACGGCGGTCAGCCCGTCGGCCTCATGTCCGGCTCCGCCCCGCGCCAGGTGGCAGAGGAAGCGCTCGCTATGGGTGCGGCCGGCTTCCTGCCAAAGACGCTGGCCGCCAAGTCCTTCGTGCTGGCCGTCGGCTTCATGGTGGCTGGTGAGCAATACGCGCCGGTCAACTTCATGACAGAACGCGAGGAAGAGACCATCCACCCCCTGGCCAGCAAGCTCTCAACGCGGGAGATGCAGGTCTTAGAGGCGCTCTGCCGGGGTCAATCGAACAAGGAAATCGCCCGCGAATTGGACCTGCAAGAGGTCACCATCAAGCTGCACGTCAAGACCTTGACCCGCAAGCTGAACGCCCGCAACCGCACCCACGCCGCGATGATCGCCAAGCAGGCCGGCCTCTTCTAGCCAGCATGCAATCCCGCGAAGAGCGGGACCCCGGCGATGACGCCGTGGAAAGCGATGAAGATGCAGTAGACCACCACGGCCAGTAGGATACGCCACCAGCCGATCCCGGCCAGGTCGAACTCCGCACGGCCTTGCGCGATGGCCAAGAAGGGCAGGCGGCTGGTGCTGATCGCGATCGGCCCCCACAGTGGGCCCAGACTGGCCGCACGGCGGGCGTCGATGTGCATCATTCCGGCGACACTCAAGAGCGCCAGACCCACCATCAGAATGATGGTCGCCAAGTCCCCGTTGGCGAGGAGGTGCGCAATGGCGAAAAGGGTCACACCACAGAGGAAGGGATGTCGCGTCACTGACAGAATGCCCACCGCCGGTGAGCGTGCGTCCTTGACGTCCAGGCGCTGTTCGCCGCCCACCGCGGTGGGCGAGGGGGTGGCGAGACCGATGACGAAGAGCAGGGTGGCCGGAATCATGATGACGGCGGCCACTGCGGCAGTCCAAGGCGGTGGCTCCCAGACCGGATAGTAGGGGGCTGCACCATAGGCCAGCAGCATCCAGACGAAGGTCAGGATGACCAGGATCGAGTAGCCGGCGCGGAAGCCGCCATCGCCTAGCCGCTGCACCAGCATCGCCCGCAAGGGGCGGCTGGAAAGCACCATGTGGCTCAGGATGAAGGCCACCGTGGCGGCGAGGAGATCGTTGTAGTCGGCAAGCATCGGTCACCCAATCTCCATGGCGGTTGCTAGAAGGCGGTGATCGCTAGATGCCGCTTTTCCTGCCCCGCTGTCCAGGCCCAGAGATGCGACGCCTAGGACCCGTTCTAGTAGGACTCCTCATAGGCCGCGCAGATAGCGGCAGGATCCATCCCCTCGAGGAAAGACAGCTCGCCCTGCTTGTGCGCACGGTAGAGATCGACGAAGCCCGGCGGGAACCAGCCGGTGACCGTGGGATTGGCGCCCAGACGGTCCAGCGCCTCCTCCAGGCTCTCAGGCAGGCGAACCAAGCCGGCCTCGTCCAGCTCCTCTCGGCTCAAGGTCGTCAGGTCCGCTTCCGTCGCCGCCGGTGCGCTCAAGCCCTCTTCGATGCCCTGCACCCCGGCCTCCACGATGGCTGCCAAGGCCAGATGCGGTGAGGCCGCGGCGTCGGCCGCGCGGTACTCCAGATTGAACTGCGCGGCGATCGACTGCGGCTCTACGGCGGTGGTGGGGCAGATTCGAAGCGAGGCTTCGCGGTCGCGTAGGCCTAGGTTGTTGTAGGCCGCACTCCAGCGGTGCGGGACCAGGCGGCTGTAAGAGATGGCGGCCGGCGCGGTTAGCGCGACGATTGCCTCCAGATAGCGCAGGATGCCGGCAGCGAAGGCGCCCGCCACGTCGGAGAGGCAGTCGGGCTTGGCCGGGTCATAGGTCGCCGGCTTTCCGGCCTTGTCGCGCAGGCTCATGTGGATATGCACGCCATTGCCCACCCCACCTGGTTGGCGCAGCGGCGTGAAGGAGGCCGTGTCGCCCAAGCGCGCGGCAGTGGAGCGGGTGATCTCCCGCAGCAAGGCGGCCTCGTCGGCTGCACGCAACGCCGGGGCCGGGGCCACCGTGACCTCGTACTGGTCTGGTGCGTACTCCTTCATGATGGTGTCGGGGACCAGCCCACCGTGGCGCAGGGCAGCCATCAGGGTCTCGGCAAAGGCCGCCTGAGCGCGAAAGCCGGCGAGGCTGTAGGCATCACCCTTGGGGCGTTGGGCGCCCTTCAGATGGAACTCATGCTCATAGGCCACCAGCAGGCTGAGACCAGTGGCCTTCTCCAAGCGGGCCAGTGCCGACTTCAGCCGGCTGCGTGAGCAGAAGTCCCAAGGCGTGCCGTCCAGCTCGCAGATGTCGCCGATCATCACATGGTCAGGCGGGCTGCCGTCGCCGTAGTCTACCCGCGACTCGGCGGCTGGATCCGGAATCAGCAAGAGATCACCCAGCGCACCGAAGGGACTTTCGGCGATGAGGTCGAAGCAGGTGATCTGGATGTTGGTCGGCGTCCAGCCGACCCCGCGGCGCAGGCGGCGCTGACGCTCAGCCGCTGGGAAGGCCTTACCGCGCAGCCGTCCAGCGAAGTCGGGCGTGCCCACCCAGATCAAGTCTTCTCGAATCACCAGACCTGCCTCCTCACCTGTTGCAGGCTCAGAGACTTGCCGCTTCGCCAGCGTGAGGCAAGCCCGCTTCTCTTCGCCCAGGACTACCGCTAGGCTCGCCGCCGTCATGCAAGGTCCTCTCCTCCTCCAACCGCAAGATCCACCTGCCGTCGCCGCCCTAGGCCTCGACAGCGCCTCGCCGCTGCTGCTGGTTTGCGAGCATGCCGGCCAGGCGATCCCAGCGCAGCTTGGCGATCTGGGCCTGCCGCCGGGTGCCATCGACCTGCACATCGGCTGGGATATCGGCGCCCGGGTCCTGGCGGAGCGGATGAGCCAGCTGCTCAGCGCCCCACTGATCGAGCAGCGCTACAGCCGGCTAGTGATCGACTGCAACCGCCCGCCCGAGGTCCCCAGCTCGATCCCGGAGGTGAGCGACCAGATCGCGATCACCGGAAACCAGGGCCTCAGCAGCGAAGAGCGGCAGGCACGCCGGGCAGAGATCTTCACCCCCTTCCACAAGGCGGTGGCTGAGGAGATCGCCAGCGGCCGCCGGCGCTTGCTGGCCACCATCCACAGCTACACGCCGGCGCTGCAAGGCGAGGAGCGGCGGCCTTGGGAGATCGGGCTGCTGTTCAATCGGGACGATCGTCTTTCCAAGGCCCTCCTGCCTGTGCTGCAGGCGGCGCGGCCGGGCCTGGTGGCTGCCTTCAATCAACCCTACTCCGTGGATGATGAGAGCGACTACACCATCCCGGTGCACGGAGAGCAAAGCGGCCTGCCGCACGTGCTGATCGAGCTGCGCAACGATCTCTTGGCGACGCCGGCGGGCGTGGATACCTGGGCGCGGCTTCTGGGCGGCGCCCTGGCTGCCGTTATGGACAGAGGAGACTTGAAACTATGACCGAGACCTTGACCCGCGAGATCCCGCTGGTGGCGGCAGAGGCAGCGCTCATCATCATCGACGTGCAGAACTTCAACGTCACGGCCGCGGGCGGTGAGTACAAAGACATGGACCCGGCCGCGGTGGAGGCTACCTACGGCTGGCACTTCCGCGAGCTGCAGAGCCGCACCATCCCCAACCTACAGCGCCTGCAAGCCGCCTGCCGCAAGGCCGGGGTGGAGGTGCTCTATACGACGATCGAGAGCCTGACCAAGGACGGCCGCGACCGCAGCCTGGACTACAAGATCACCGGCTTCAACGTCCCCAAGGGCAGCTGGGACGGGAAGGTGATCGACGAATTGGCACCGCTGGAGGACGAGATCTGGCTGCCGAAGAGCTCTTCCTCCGTCTTCGTCTCCACCCACATCGACTACATCCTGCGCAACCTCGGCGTCCGCCAGGTGATGATCGCCGGCCTGCTGACCGACCAATGCGTGGAGTCGGCCGTTCGCGACGCCTGCGACCTGGGCTATCTGGTGACGCAGGTCACCGACGCCTGCGCCAGCGTTACGCAAGAGCGGCACGAGCAGAGCCTCCGCACGATCAAGGGCTATTGCCGGCAGGTGACGACTGAGACGGTGGTGCGGGAGCTTGGGGGCAAGACACGCTCTTAAAGCATGGTGAAATGAGGTTGATCCCTTATGAGCCACCCACGCAAACCCTCATCCTGAGCAGCGGGCTTCAGCCCGCGTCCGTCGAAGGATGTGCCCCACGCTCGGTGCTTGCCGCAGATCCTTCGACGGACGCTCGCTTACGCTCGCTGCTCAGGATGAGGTGGGGGCAAGCGGATACAACCGGTGCCAATGGGCATCAAGGCAGGCCAAGAGTTACAGGACCCTAACGCTGCTTCGTCTCCCACTCCGGATGCAGCCAGGGCGTCTGGTTAGACGGCGCCAGCGGCTCCCGGCCTAGAAGGTGATCGGCGGCCTTCTCACCCACCAGGATCGACGGCCCATTCAGGTTCCCATTGGTGATCCGCGGGAAGATGGAGGAATCCGCGACCCGCAGGCCCTCGACGCCAATCACCCGGCATTCCGGGTCGACCACGGCCAGGGGATCCTCGGCCGCACCCATCCGGCAGGTGCCGCAGGGGTGGTACGCGCTCTCCACCGCCTCGGCGATGAAGGCGTCCAGCGCCTCGTCGCTCTGCACCTCGCCGCCGGGCGCCAGTTCACGGCCAGAGAAGGGCTTGAAGGCCTCCTGTCCGAAGATCTCGCGGGTCATGCGGATGCAGGTTCGAAAGTCCTCCCAGTCCTGCGGCTGGCTCATGTAGTTGAACTGGATCTCCGGCGCGACCTTGGGATCGGCCGAGGTCAGCCGCACCCAGCCGCGCGAAGCGGAGCGCATGGGCCCGACATGCGCCTGGAAGCCATGGCTCTTGGCTGGCGCCTTGCCGTCATAGCGGATCGCCACGGGCAGGAAGTGATACTGCACATCGGGGTAACGCACGCCGGCCTTGGAGCGCAGGAAGGCCGCGCTCTCGAAATGGTTGGTGGCCCCCAGGCCGCGTTTGAAGAAGAGCCACTCCGCCCCGATCATCGCCTTGGAGACCAGGTTCAGCTTGCTGTAGAGGCTGATGGGCTGAAGGCACTCCTGCTGGACATAGAGTTCCAAGTGATCTTGCAGGTTCTCGCCTACCCCGGCTCGGTCGGCCAGCACCGCGATACCAAGCGCGCTCAACTCCGCCGCCGGACCGATGCCGGAGCGTTTCAGCAGGCAGGGCGAGTTGATGGCGGAGGCCGCGATGATGACTTCCTTCGCCGCATGGAAGGTTTCCAGCTTGCCGCCGCGTTCCACCTCGACGCCAGTGGCCCGCTTGCCGTCGAAGAGCACCCTGGTCGCCAGGCCGCGTTCCAGGCTCACCCGCCCCGTCTTCATCGCCGGCTTCAGGTAGGCGTTGGCCGCCGACCAGCGCCGGCCTTGCCAGACCGTCATCTCCATCGGCCCGAAGCCTTCTTGCTTCTCGCCGTTGTAGTCCTCCGTCACCTCATAGCCCGCCTGGCGGCCCGCCGCGACGAAGGCTTCGTAGAGGGGATTGGCGCGCGGCCCGCGGGTGACGTGCAGCGGCCCCGCCTCACCGCGCCAGCCAGACTGGCCGCCGTGGCTGCTCTCCATGCGCTTGAAGTAGGGAAGGACGTGGCGATAGCCCCAGCCCTCGGCCCCCTGTTCCTCCCAGTGGTCATAGTCCAGCGCGTGGCCGCGGACATAGACCATGCCGTTGATGGAGGAGGAGCCGCCGACCACCTTACCGCGCGGGCAGGCCAGCTGCCGCCCGTTCAGATGCGGCTCCGGCTGGCTTTTGTAGCCCCAGTCATAAAGCTCCATGTTCATCGGATAGGAGAGTGCTGCGGGCATCTGGATCAGCGGGCCGGCATCGCTGCCGCCGAATTCAATCACCAGCACGCGGTCCTGGCCCGCTTCGGCCAGACGGTAGGCCAGGGCACAGCCGGCCGAGCCGGCACCGACGATGATATAGTCCGCTTGCTGCGCCATGCTGCCTGGTCCTTTGAGCGTCTGAGATCAGGCGTCTCTAGCAGGTCGGACGCCATTCTTTCCAGAGAACCGGGCGGCCCTTTGCCCAACTGTCCCCTTTTGCACCGCAACAAAGGCCCTTAGGTTATGGGCGCGGGCTGGTGCCGCAGCGATGAGTCTGCTCATCGCCAAAACCAAAGGAGAGCAAACGGCAGTCTATGCGGCATAAGCTGGTACCAGGCGATGCGGAGACACGGCGGCGGCGGCACGAGCAGCTGCTGGCCGACTGCCGCGATCTGCCCTGCCTGAAGCAGCTGCTGCCCTGCCGCGTCAACGCCACCTTCTGGGTCTTCGGCTATGGCTCGCTGATGTGGAACCCTGGTTTCCCGCACAGCGAGGCACGCCCGGCCCTCTTACGCGGCTATCACCGCCGCTTCTGCATCTGGTCGCACAACTACCGCGGTACGCCCGAGCGCCCTGGCCTGGTCTTGGGCCTCGACCGCGGTGGCTCCTGCCGCGGCATGGCTTTCCAGGTCCGCCGCGACGACAGCGAGGCCGTCCTGGACTACCTGCACGACCGCGAGATGAGCACCCGGGTCTACCACCCGCGCCTGATCACGCTGGACACGGCGAGAGGCCCGGTGCAGGGCCTGGCCTTCGTCGTCGACCGGCGTCACCCGCAGTACACCGGCCGCCTGGGCCTGGAAGAGACCGCCACCTTGATCGCCGACGCCGTCGGACAGCGCGGTGCCTGTGCCGAGTACCTGGCGAACACGGTCGCCCACCTCCGCGAGCTGGATATCAATCCTGGGTCCCTACGGCCGCTGATGCGGATGGTTGAGCGCCATGCCAAGGGAGCGGCTGACTAGAGCCGGCTGCGTTCGCCATAGCTCACTCCGCCTTCTCTAGCTTTTTTATGTCGAAGCAAATCGTCGTCGCGAAGTGGGTCACTTCGCTCGGGATTTGCTCTAGCCCGCCGCCTTCTTCGCCTCCCGCTCTGCCTTTCGCTTGGCTGCCTCTGCCGCCGCTTCCGGCCAGTTGCGTTTGGCGATCTCGCCGCGGTGGTCGTAGGCGTGGCAGGAATCCATCAAGCCCGGCCAGGTGGCGCGCGGTTTCTCGGCTGCTTCACTGTCCCCGGCTTCGGCGGCGGCCCGGCGGCGGCGTGACAGGGCGGGGACGACACCCTGGAAGGCCGGGGTGGCCATGGCGTAGAGCATCTCCACCAAGTGCGTGCAGCCCTCCACGCCGCCCAGACGGGACTGCACGGCCTGGCGCCAGCCGGGGCCGACCTTGACGCCGACCATGCGCTGGAAGTTGGGCGTGATCGCCGGGCAGATGCGGTAGGGGCTGCCGTCGGTCACCGCCTCGATGGCGACGATCACCAGGTGGTCGTCCAGGGTCATGCGGATCGACATGTCATGAATCGGCTCCCCGGCGGCGACGTGGCCGCTGGGCCGGTCGCGGTTGGGGAAGCTGTAGGGCTTCACGTCGGTGATCCGCCCCTCCACGTCCCAGAGCCCGTCCTCACGGGCAAAGGCCTGGAAGTCGTAGCGGCGCGTGTGCAGGTACTCGCGCGGTTCGGCGGGGGACAGGGGCATGAAGGCAGGCTCCGGATTGCGGATCAAGAGCAAATCCCGAGCGGGGTGCACCACCCCGCGACGACGATTTGCGCATCTATCAAAGGGCTAGAGCAGGTGAAGTGAGCCATGGCGAACGTAACCCGCTCTAGCTTACGTCGCTGGGCTCTTCGCTGCCGCTAACGGGCGCCAGCGGCATGACCTTGATCAAGGTGATTTGGTTGCGTTGGCGTTCCAGCACCTCAAAGCGCAGGCCGTGCAGCGCGAAGACCTGGCCGATCTCTGGAATGGTCCGAGTCTCGTAGAGCAGCAGCCCAGCCAGGGTCGAGGCCTCATCGTCCGGCAGGTGCCATTCGAACTGACGGTTCAGGTCGCGCAGAGTCACCCGGCCGGTCACCAGGTAGCTGCCATCGGCCTCGCGCTGCACGCCTTCGATAGGCTCGTCGTGCTCGTCCGCGATCTCGCCGACGATCTCTTCCAGGATGTCCTCCAGGGTGACGATGCCCTTCACCACGCCATACTCGTCCACCACCACGGCAAAGTGCTCGTGGCGCTGCTGGAAGGCCTGCATCTGTGAGAGCAGGTCGGTTGTGTCGGGGATGAACCAAGGCTTGCGCGCGATCTCCAGCACCGAGATGGGCTTATCGGCGGTGGTCTCGGCATGCAGGACCCGCAGCAGACGCTTGGCGTGCAAGATGCCAACGATGTTGTCCGGCTCGTTCTGCCAGAGCGGGATGCGGGTGTAGGCGCTGTCCAGCACCTGGCGCACGATCTCGTTTACCGGCAGGTCGACGTCGATGGTGGTGACGTCGCCGCGGTGGGTCATGATCTCCGAGACATCGACATCGGCCAGCTCCAGAATGGAGCGCAGCATGGCGCGCTCTTCCCGATCTTCCTCGCCGGCGTGCAGATCGATGGCGCCGCGCAGCTCCTCCTCCCGCTCCTCGCGGGCCGGGCCTTCCTCCTTCTCCGCCGAAAGGCCGACGATACCCAAGGAGCCCTTCACCACCCAATTCAAGGCGCTGGTCACCGGCGCCAGAACGACCACCAGCCCGCGCAAAGCGGGCGCCACCAGCAGGGCCACCTTGTCGGCATTCTGGATCGCATAGGTCTTGGGCAGCACCTCAGAGAAGACCACCACCAAGACCGTCATGATGAGGGTCGCATAGGCAATGCCTGCATCGCCGAACCAGGAGATGAAGAGGCTGGCCGTCAGGGTCGAGGCCAGAATGTTCACCAAATTGTTGCCGACCAGAATTGCGCCGATCACCCGCTCGCGCTCTTCCGACAGGCGGCTCACCAGACCGGCGCGCTTGTCGCCCTGTTGCGAGAGCGTGTGCATGCGATGACGGGAGGCGGCGGTGACGGCTGTCTCGGAGCCCGAGAAACAGCCAGACAGAATCAAGAGCACCAGAATGGAGCCCAAGAGCAATAAATCGCTTTCCATCGTCTCCTGCATGACCGCCGGGGACAAGGTCCCGGCGCTTCCCAAAACCGCAAGGTCTCAGTAAGGCTGACAGCTTCTGTCAAAATCGACCATTCAGCCGCTGAAGCCCGCCTGCTAAACCCCTGAAAGATTTGATCTAGCCCGGCTTGCCTCAGCTGTTATGGCATGCCGCCAGCCAGGCGTCGAGTAGCGCTGAGACCGCAGCGGGCGGCACCTCCCGGGAGATGAAGGCAGCACCGATGTCGCGCAAGAGGATGAAGGTCAAACGCCCGTCCACCACCTTCTTGTCGCGCTGCATCAAGGCGACCAGGTCCGCGCCGCTCACGCCCTTAACCGCCGGCCCGGCATCCCGCGCCTTGGTGGGCATGCCCAATGCCGCCAAGTGGGCCTCTACCCTGAGCGGCACCTCTGGCGCGCAATGGCCCAGCGCGGCGGACAGTCGGGCTGCCAAGACCAGCCCGAGCGAGACCGCCTCGCCATGCAGCAGCTGGCCGTCATAGCCCTGCGCCACCTCCAGCGCGTGGGCGAAGGTGTGGCCCAGGTTGAGGAGCGCCCGCTCGCCGGCCTCCAGCTCGTCGCGCGCGACGATGCCGGCCTTGGCAGCGCAGGAGGTCATCACGGCGTGACGCAGCGCCTGGGGATCGCCAGCGAGCAGATCGCGCCCATGATCTTCCAGCCAGGCGAAGAAGCTGGCATCGCCCAAGAGGCCGTACTTCACCACCTCGGCATAGCCAGCGCGCAGCTCGCGGGCCGGCAGGGTCGCCAGCAGATCGCCGTCGGCCAGGACCAGGCGCGGCTGGTGAAAAGCGCCGACCAGGTTCTTGCCCTCTGGGATATCGATCGCCGTCTTGCCGCCGACGGAGGAGTCCACCTGCGCCAGCAGGGTCGTGGGGATCTGCACGAAATCGACGCCGCGCAGCAGGATCGCCGCGGCGAATCCGGCGAGATCGCCGATCACGCCGCCGCCCAGCGCGATGATCAGATCGCGGCGCTCGAGCCCCCGCAGGATCAGGCTGCGGCAAAGGCGTTCCAGCTGCTCGAAGGACTTGCTGGCTTCGCCCGGCGGCAGAATCTCCGTCTCAACGGCAACGCCCGCTGCCTCAAGCACCTGCGTGACGGCGGGCAGGTGGAGCGCGGCAACCTGCTCTTCAGTTATCAAAAATACTCGCTGGCGCTTCAAGAAGGGCGCCAAAGCCTCCGGCAAGCCGGCAATCAGACCGGAGCCAACCACCACGTCATAGGGCGCACCCGCCACGGCAACCGGCACCTTTAGGGCTGACGCAGCCTGTGGCCGTTCCGCATCCGGCATAGCAAAGAGATCCCTCAACTCGAAACAGGCCGTCGACAGTGGCCGAGTTTAGCCCGCATGCGCCTTCACGGCCTCGACCGCCGCGATGATATCGGCGACCGTGTCTTCCGGCGGACCGTCCTTGCTCTCAACCCTGATATCCGCCTCTGCATAGACGGGGTCGCGCTCTGCCTTCAAGCGGGCAAGGATCTCACGCGGGTTTCCTTGCCGCAGCAGGGGGCGGTGCGACTTGCGTGCCGTCCGGCGGACCAGCAAATCGAGATCCGCCTGAATCCAGACTGAGAGCGCAACCTCACGGATGGCGGCACGGGTCGCAGGGTCCACGTAGGCACCGCCGCCGGTCGCCAGCACACAAGCCGGGCCGCTCAAGAGCCGGGCGATCACCCGGCGCTCGCCATCGCGAAACGCGGCCTCGCCATGGCTCTCAAAGATCTCTGCGATTGAACAGCCGGCGGCGGCCTCTATCTCCTGATCGGCATCGACGAAAGGCAGACGCAGCTGCTGCGCCAGCTTGCGGCCAACGCAGGTCTTGCCGACCCCCATGAGACCAACCAGTACCAAGCGGTCGGACCGCGAGGCCTCAGCCCTCGGCTTCTCCCGCGACGCCTCTTGCCGCGCTTCTGCCGGTTCTTCCGTCTTGCGTGCGGACTCCGCATAAGGTATCATAACCTGAAACCTGTCACTCAATTGTCGCTTATCCGTCTATGAGATGCCCTGAGGCGCCCCAAAGTTGCCATACTACAACGCTAACACTTCACGCTGGCCAGCGCGACACTTGGCCAGGTTGCGAAGTGTCAAGATGTGTTAGTCCAAGGGGCGAGCGTCGATTTGGCATCTGCCTAAGTCTGACGCCGAAAAGAGCCTCCGTAAGGCAACGCTTGGGTAGGAAACAGTCGAAGAACTTTAGCGGACAATCACCGGGTCTGCAGCATCGGGGCATCGCGCCGGCGCGTCAGCAAGGCTGCTGACTGAGGCGCGGAAAAGTCAGGGAAGACTGACGCATGAGCAAGTTGACGGTTCTCTATGTCTTGGTCGGGTTGCTGGTCTTGGTGGCCGGCGGTCTCTACGCCTTGACGTTTCAGATCGAACCGCAGGTCAGCTTGGAAGAGAAGGTGTTCCCAGATGACCGCTTCCCGCGCTAACAGCCGCCAAGGCTTTGCGTTAGGGATCGCCGGCATCGCACCGGCGGCGGTCCTCTCGGCCGCCTTGCTGCTTGGCGCCCTGACGGCCCAGGGAGCGCGGGCGGAGGCGGAGAGCGCCCAGTTGTCAGGGCCGATCAGTGGCCTGATCGGCGCCGAAGGCTATGAAATGTCCAGCATCGGCGAGAGCAGCGCGCTGGCTCCGATGGATGGAATCGACACCGCCGGCTGGCGCGAGGCACCCTGGTCGACGCGCCGCTGGGACACGCCGCTCTTGGACAGCTCCGAAGGTGGCCTGACCGCAGCTATCTGGGTCGGGTCCGATCCTGACAGTCTCGCCCCCCTGATTGCCCGCCTGCCCAGCGCCCGGGATTCCGGAACCGCCTTCCTGCTGACCCGTCGCCTGCTGCTCAGTGCAAGCGCGCCGCCGCCCGGCAGCGATCCCGACAGTTGGCTGGCGTTGCGCATTGAGCGGATGACCGCACTGGCCGACATGCAGGGGCTGCAGCGTCTGATGGCGCTTCTGCCAGCGACTGAGCAGCCGATCCTGCGGCAGAGCGCACAGGAAGCCATCAGCCTGCTCCACGCCGACCGCGCGACACTCTGCGCTGATCGGGCAGAGGTCGCAGATCCGGAGCCCCTGTCGCTGCGCGATCGCGAGCTGGCAATCATCTGCGCCCTCTACAGGGGCCAGCAGGGCCCTATGGCCGGCGATATCGACGCGCTGCGCCAGGCAGCTGCCGCGCAGCCGCAAGCCGAAGCACAGACACGCGGCTTCCTGCTCTTGGCGGAGGCAATCTCAGTCGGACAGAGCCTCTCGCCGGCAGCAACGGCGGAGCTGGCCACCCGCCGGCTGGGGATCTTGGAAGCCCAGCTCCTCCACCGCTTCTCTTTCGAGGAGATCCGCCCGCTCTGGTCGCGTATCGATGCCGCTGGGCGCCTGGTCATCAGCAACGACCCTTTCACCGACCTGCGCTTGCGCACGCTGGCACGTGAATGGGCGGTGACGACGGAGCGGATGGAACGCGACCAACTGGCCGCCGCCTATGATGCCTTCCCCTTCATTGAGGAGGATCTGGCCGCCGGCTTCTTGGTGAGCGGTTTGCTGGAAGGCACCACCGCCCGCGCCTTTGCTTGGCAGAGCCTCAAGCGCCTGAACGATCCCGGCGAGCGCCTGGCGCTGGTCGCCTGGGCATTGAACCAAGCGCGGAGTGAGCGGACCTACGCAGGCGTGGCCGAGGTGCTGCTGCCGCGGCTCGACTTCTCGCCGGAGGCCGCGGCGATCCCGGGAGTGTCCGTTGTTGCCGGCCAGGCGCTCTACGTCATGGGTCGCTATGAGGAGGCCACGGCCTGGCTCTTGGTCGCCCGGCGTGAAGGCTCGATCTCTGCGCAGTCGGCCAATGCCACCTGGCGCCTCTGGCCCTACGCACGCCTGGCGGGGCTCGCCATGCCGCACAAGCCCATGGGCCTGATCGCCTGGCGCAGCACGCAGAGCTTCGAGCCGGACGAGCGCCTAGCCGAGCGGGAGGCCTTGCTGCTCTCGCTGCTGCGCGCGCTGGGCGACGACATGAACACCGGCTGGTTCGGCGCGCCGGAGATGGACATCAGCGCGGTCTCCATCCCCAGCGCCGAGGAAATGGAACTGCTGCAAGCCAGCGTGCAAGGCCGCTCTGGCGAGACCTTGGTCAGGGTCCTGAACCTACTGGGCGACTGGTCGACGGGCGAGGCCTCGCCGCAACAGCTGGCCTTGGCAGTCGAGGCGCTGGACCGGATCGGCCTGCCGCTGGAGGCCCGCGCGCTGGCGATCGAAGCGGCGCACCGCGCCGGCATCTAACCAACCCACCAATGGTCAGGCTCGGCAGCCATCAAGGCGAGGCCTTCCTAGAAATGCTGGCGGCCGAGCGCGGGGCCGCCGGCAACACGCTCGCCGCTTACCGCCGTGACCTTGACGACGCTGCCCAGGCCTTGGGTGGCGTGGCGGCGCTGGCCGAAGCCGATAGCGATGACCTACGCGGCTATCTGGCCGGGCTTGGCGAACGTGGTCTGTCGCCCCGCAGTCAGGCGCGCCGGCTGTCCTGCCTGCGCCAGTTCTTCGGCTTTCTGGTGAGCGAAGGTCTGCTTGACCAAGACCCAACCCAGGCCCTGGACAGCCCCCGGCAAGGCCAAAGCCTGCCCAAGGTCATGAGCCTGGAGGAGGTCGAACGGCTGCTTGCCGCCGCCGGGCGGCAGGAGGGGCCGGAGGGCCTGCGCCTGCGTGCTCTAGTCGAGCTGCTCTACGCCAGCGGTCTTCGCGTGTCAGAGCTGGTTGGCTTGGCCGACGCGGCACTGGCGCGCGATCCCACGCTTCTGACCATTGCCGGCAAGGGTGGCAAGGAGCGCCTGGTCCCCTTGGGCGATGCAGCACGCGAAGCTGTGGCCGCTTACCGCCAGGTGCGTGCGCACTTCCTGCCGAAAAGCATCCAATCCCCCTACCTCTTCCCGGCACGCGGCGCCGGCGGGCATCTGACGCGCCAACAGGTCGGGCGGGCGCTCAAGAGCTTGGCCAATGAGGCCGGCTTGCCGGTGGAGCGTGTCTCGCCGCACGTTCTGCGCCATGCCTTTGCCACGCACCTGGTTGAAGGCGGCGCCGACCTGCGGGCGGTGCAGAGCCTGCTGGGCCACGCCGACATCGCGACGACCCAGGTCTACACCCACGTCGCCGCCCAGCGTCTGCGCCGGCTGATCGAAGCGCATCATCCCTTGGCCCAGGCGCGCGAGACGCCCAAGCAGACGGACAAGCGTTGACAAGCGGGGCCCCCGGCGTCACCTAACGCGTCACTCTCAACGATGACGGCCTTGTCTGTGCCTCGTCGTCACGCTGCCGTGCCAGCCCAAACTAAGGAAAGAACACCATGAGCTTCACGATTGTCGAGCAGGCCACCGCACGCCTGAACCGCTCCGAACTGGCAGTCCCGGGCAGCAACTACCGCTTCATCGAAAAGGCCGCCGATTCCGGCGTGGACGTGATCTTCCTCGATCTGGAGGACGCCGTCGCGCCCGACGACAAGGCACAGGCCCGCATCAACATCATCAAGGCGCTGAACGAGATCGACTTCGGCAGCAAGACCATCTCGGTGCGTATCAACGGCCTCGACACCCACTATATGTACCGCGATGTCGTGGACATCATCGAGCAGGGCGGCGAGCGCCTGGATCTCTTCATGATCCCCAAGGTCGGCACCGCAGCCGATGTCTATGCCGTCGATATGCTGACCACCCAGGTGGAAGACGCCGTCGGCCGCAAGAAGAAGATCGGCTTTGAGCTGATCATCGAAACTGCGCTGGGTATGATGAACGTCGACACCATCTCGGCTGCCAGCCCGCGGCTGGAGAGCCTGCACTTCGGCGTCGCCGACTACGCTGCCTCCACCCGGGCGCGCACCACCGTCATCGGCG
The DNA here is from genome assembly GCA_039819325.1 of Pseudomonadota bacterium. GTDB lineage: Bacteria > Pseudomonadota > Alphaproteobacteria > Kiloniellales > JACOMY01 > JACOMY01. The sequence continues at coordinate 35,183 of JBCBSF010000038.1, forward strand.
GACCCAACGCCCTCTACGGCGTGCTGACCGACGCGCCGGAAGGCGGCGGAGAGCGCGACTATCACTGGGGCGACATGTGGCACTACGCCATCGCCCGGATGGTGGTGGCGGCCCGCGCCAACGGCCTGCGCCCGATCGACGGGCCTTTCGGCGACTTCTCCGATCCTGAGGGCTACAAGGCCCAGGCCTACCGGGCGGCGGTGCTGGGCTGTGAGGGCAAGTGGGCCATCCACCCCTCCCAGATCGATCTGGCGAACGAGGTCTACAGCCCCAGCGAGGCAGAGGTCACCAAGGCCCAGCGCATCCTGGACGCCATGGAGCAGGCCCAGGCCGAGGGCAAGGGTGCCGTCTCTCTGGACGGCCGCCTGATCGATATCGCCTCCATCCGCCAGGCCGAGAACCTGGTGAAGAAGGCAGCCCAGATCGCCGGCAGCTAGGTCCAGGCCTTCGGGTGTCCGACCCGTCTTTTCGCAGGCTCTTCGACTGTCTGGCCAGCCTCTACGAGACAGAGGCCGGCCGGCGGCCCGAAGCCAGCGCAGCGATGCGTTTCTGGGCTGAGCGCCTAGCCGCGGCCAAGCCACAGCCTGGTCCGCAGATGACCGCCAGCGACGTACCGGCGCTGCGCTATCTGGATGAGGCCTTGGCTGCCATGCGCCAAGGCCCCTTCACCGCGATCGCCGCCGCCTTGAAAGAGACCGCCGAGCGTCTGCCCTGGATCCAGAACCCGAACTACACGGCTGCCAACATCGGCGCTGGCTACCTCGACGCCTACTCCTACACCCAGATCATGGGGGCAGAGGGCTTGGTGCAAGACCCCGATCTCCTGATTGGCGTGATGATTATCGGGCCGGGCCAGGTCTATCCGGCCCATGCGCATGCGCCCTTGGAGGCCTATCACCTGCTCGCCGGGCCCTCGCTCTGGTGGAAGGAGGGCGAGGACTGGCAGCTCTGCCAGCCGGGCGCCTTCATCTACCATCGCCCCTGGCAGGCACACGCCATGCGCAGCGGCCGCACACCCCTGCTGGCGCTGGGGTCCTGGTACGGCGACACCACACGCGGGGGAGCCTTGACCAGGGGTGTGAAGACGCCGGCCCCGCCTGAGTGGTAGGCTGCCGCCGCCTCGATAGAGAACAGGAAGCAAGGGACCCCGCAGCGCGATGCGTTTCCTCGACTTTGAAAAGCCGATTGCCGAGCTGGATGGCAAGATCGCCGATCTGCGCCACCTGGCCGACGGCGATGGCGTCAACATCGACGAGGAAGTGAGCCGCCTGCAGGTCAAGGCCGACAAGCTCCTACGCAACACCTATGCCAAGCTGACCGCCTGGCAGAAGACCCAGGTCGCCCGCCACCAGGACCGCCCGCACGTCAGTGACTATCTGGACGCGCTGATCGACGACTTCCTGCCGCTGGCCGGCGACCGCCACTATGGAGAGGATCGGGCCATCCTGGCCGGTATGGGCCGCTTTCAGGGCCACAGCGTCATGGTCATGGGCCAGGAAAAGGGCGCCGACATGGCCAGCCGCGTGCGCCACAACTTCGGCATGGCCCGGCCGGAGGGCTATCGCAAGGCCCAGCGCCTGATGCAGCTGGCCGCCCGCTTCAAGCTGCCGGTCTTGACTTTTGTCGACACCGCCGGCGCCTACCCCGGCATCGGCGCGGAGGAGCGCGGCCAGGCCGAGGCCATCGCGCGCTCCATTGACGTCTCGCTGGCGCTGCCGGTGCCGATCATCGCCGTCATCATCGGTGAGGGCGGCTCCGGCGGCGCTATCGCTCTGGCAGCCGCCGACCGCATCTTGATGCTTGAGCATTCGGTCTATTCAGTGATCTCGCCGGAAGGCTGCGCCTCGATCCTCTGGCGCTCGGCCGAGCAGAACAAAGAGGCGGCAGAGGCCCTGCGGCTGACTGCGCAGGATCTGGAGAGCCTGCGGGTGATCGACGAGGTGCTGCCGGAGCCTCTGGGCGGCGCCCATCGCGCGCCCGGCGAGGCGGTGGCAGCCGTGCGTGACGGGCTGGAGCGGGCCTTGGCCGCGCTGACGCAGAAGGACGGCGAGCGCTTGATCGCCGACCGGCGCGAGAAGTTCCTGCAGATGGGCAAGATCGGTTTAGGTTAAGGACGAGCAAGACCATGACGAAGAGCGGCGAGAATCTGCTGCGCGTTGACGAGGCGCGGCTGTGGGACACCATCGAGGCCTCGGCCAAGATCGGACCGGGACGCGACCAGGGCTTGCGGCGCTTGGCGCTGGACGGCTCCGACAAGGTTATGCGCGACCTCTTCGTCTCTTGGTGCGAAGCCGCGGGCTTTTCGGTCACCGTCGATGGCATGGGGAACATCTTTGCCCGCCGCGCCGGCAGCGACGAGAGCCTCGCACCGGTCTTGATCGGCAGCCACCTGGACACACAAGTAACCGGCGGGCGCTTCGACGGCATCCTCGGCGTGCTGGCGGGGCTGGAGGTCTTGCGGACCTTGAACGATCATGGGCTGGAGACCCGCCGCCCGATCGAGGTGGTGAACTGGTCCAACGAAGAAGGCGCGCGCTTTAACCCGCCCATGCTGGCCTCGGCCGTCTTTGCGGGCCTGAAGGACAAGGACTGGGCCTATGCCCGGACCGACAACGACGGCATTACCTACGGCGAGGCGCTCAAGGAAATCGGCTATGCCGGGCCGACGCCGATGGGCGGCCGCGACCTGGATGCCTACTTCGAACTGCATATCGAGCAAGGCCCGATCTTGGAGGCCAAGGGCCTGCAGATCGGCGTGGTCACAGGCGGCTACGCCACCCGCGGCATGCGGATCGAGGTCAGGGGCGAGACCGCGCACAGCGGCCCGACGCCGATGGACAAGCGCCGCAATGCCCTGGTCGGGGCGGCCTACGTCATCGCCGCAGTGAACGACATCGGCTGGCGGCACCATCCGCAGCTAGGCAAGACCACGGCCAGCCAGATCGACATCTGGCCCAACGCCACCGGCATCCTGCCGGAGGTGGCACACGTGACCCTGGATCTGCGCCACCCGGAAGTCTCTGGCGCTGAGGCCATGCTGGCCGAGGTCGAGGCCGCCTTGGAAGAGAGCGCGCGCAAAGGCAACGTCGAGATCGAGGTGATGGAGCGCTGGCGTTTCGGCGACGAGAGCTTCGATCCCGACTGCGTCGGCCTCCTGCGCCAGGCCGCCGATACCCTCGGCTACCCCTATCTCGATATGCAGAGCCAGGCCGGACACGACGCCTACAACATGACCCACGTCTGTCCGACGGCACTGCTCTTCTGCCCCTGCGATGGCGGGATCACCCACAATGAGGCGGAAAACGTCTCCCGAGAGGACGCCATCCCCTCAGTCAACGTGCTGCTCCACGCAGTGCTGGAGCGCGCCAACCGGCCGTGAGCGCTGCCGGCAATCCGGCCGGCGCTAGCGCCAACCTGCAGGCCGCCGCCTGGATGGGCGGCGTCCTCACCTGCTTCCTGGCCATGGCCGTGGCGGCGAGGGAGGGCACGGAGAGCCTGAGCGCGATTGAGTTGCTCTTCTATCGCAGCTTGGTGGCCTTGGCGGTGGTGGTGGGCGTGGCAGTCTGCCTACGGCCCGGCCTTGCGGTTCTGAAGACACGGCGGCTGGGCGCGCAGGTCCTACGCAACCTTTTCCAGTTCGTCGGCCAGTTCGGCTGGTTCTACGCCATCACACTCATCCCCTTGGCACAGGTCTTCGCCATCGAGTTCACCTCGCCGCTGTGGATCGGCCTCTTGGCACCGCTCCTCTTGGGCGAGCGCATGACCAAGCGGCGCGCGCTGGCCCTGGTCCTAGGCTTCTTTGGCGTCCTAGCCGTGGTGCGACCAGGTATGGTCGCCATCTCCCCCGGTACGCTCGCCATCCTGATCGGCGCCATCGGCTTCGCGCTGGGCGCCATCATGACCAAGCGCCTGACCAGCACCGAGAAGCCTATCGCGATCCTCTTCTACATGTCGGTGGTACAGGGCGTGATTTCCGCGCCCTTCACCCTTGCCGACCCAACTCTACCGGACCTGACGACCGTCTTTTGGGTCGTCATGGTCGCCATCAGCGGCCTGGGCGCACACTACTGTCTGGCCCGTGCACTTACCCTCGCCGACGCCATGACGGTGGCGCCGATGGAGTTCCTACGCCTCCCCCTGGTCATGCTCTTGGCCGCCCTGCTCTACGGCGAGCCTCTAGACCCTTGGATCCTCATCGGCGGCGGCCTGATCCTGGCTGGTAACTATCTGACCTTGCGGGAACGAAACCCACGTTAGCCCTGTCGCGGTGCACGGCGATTTGTGCTACCCGCAGAGAGCTTCGTATGACATCAGCACTGACCCAGAGTGAGAGGCCAGAGCCATGAGCGCGCGTATTGACGATATCACCATTGTCGGCGGCGGGACCGCCGGCTGGCTGACCGCCCTGATCCTGCAGAGCTTCTTGAACCGCCGCCCGGATCAGCCGCCGGTCACCGTCACCCTGATCGAAAGCCCCACCATCCCGACCATCGGCGTCGGCGAGGCCACGGTCCGCGGCATCACCAACCTTTTCCGCCAGTTAGGCATCAACGAGCGCGACTTCATGCGCCGCTGCAACGCCACCTTCAAACTGGCCGCCGAGTTCGAGGGCTGGAACCTGGACGCCGAGGGCAAGCCCGTCGGCTTCCTGCACCCCTTCAACTTCCCCAACCCGCTGGACGGCATCAACCCGGCCTATCACTTCCTGCGCTATGGCTCGATCAACGGCAAGAAGGCGGCCGAAGCGCTGACCTGGAATCAGGCCGTCATCAATCACCGCAAGGGCCCGCGGCCGCTGGGCGGCAAGGACTATGAGGCGGTGGTGGCCTATGCCTATCACCTGGACGCCGCCCTCTTCGGGCCCTTCCTGCGCGAGACTGCGACGGAACGCGGCGTGATCCGGATCGAGGATGACGTCAAGGGCGGCACGGTCGACGAGCGCGGTCACGTCACCAGCCTGGAACTGGAGCGCCACGGCACCCATCCGGTGAAGCTGGTGATCGACTGCACCGGCTTCCGCTCCGTCATCATGCAGGACCTGCTGGGCGAACCCTTCGAGTCCTACGGCCAGCACCTGCTCTGCGACCGGGCCATGCCCTGCCAGATCCCGGTGCCGCAGGATCGCCCCCTCCCCTGTGCCACGCGCGCCACCGGCATGACCGGCGGCTGGGTCTTCCGGGTCCCCTTGGCCGAGCGGATCGGCACCGGCTACATCTACAGCTCTGCCCACAAGAGCGACGACGAGGCCCGCGCGGAGCTGATCGCCCACCTGCGCAAGGTCGGCGACGTGACGCCCGAGATGGCCGACCCCGAGCCCAAGGTCATCAAGATGAAGACGGGCCGCACCCAGCGCGCCTGGGTCGGCAACTGCGTCGCCATCGGGCTTTCCAACGGCTTCGTCGAGCCCTTGGAGGCCACAGCCATCTACATGGTGGAGAGCGCCACCCGCTGGCTCATCAACTACTTCCCCGACGAGGGCATCGATCCGGCCCTGCCGTCGGCCTTCAACCGGCGCATGGACAGCCTCTACGACGAGATCCGCGACTTCCTCTCCATGCACTTCGTCACCAGCAATCGGCCGGAGCCCTTCTGGCAGGCTGCCCGCGCGCCTGGCGTGGCCCCGGCCCGCCTGCAGGAGGTACTGGACCTCTGGAAGGCGACCCTGCCCAGCGACCAGGATATGTTCTACAAGGGCCTCTTCGGCGAGTGGAACTACCTCTTCTGTCTCTGGGAGAAGGGCTACTTTGACCAGGCCGAATACCCCCTCTCAACCCTAGCGACGCCGGAGAGTTGGGAGCGCTTTCAGCAGGGCCTCAACAAGACCACGCAGGATCTCCTGCGCGCGCTGCCGGATCACCGCCAGCTCTTGAATGAGATGCGCGGCGAGGCCCAGCTGGAGGCGGTGCAACCGGCGGCCAACCAGCCGGTCTTCGGCCGCGCCATGCAGAACGTGGCCGGCGACGGTGCCTGGCAGGCCGCCCAACCGCTCTATCAGGCACCGCAACCGCAGGCGGCCCCAGCGGCACCGCCGCCAGCACCCGCAACCGATCTAGCGGCTCAACCGGCTTGGGCGCACTACGGCAAGCCGGCCAGCGTGCCGCAGCCCGCAGCGCAGCTCTATCCGGAAACGCCAAGCGCTCCACCGGCGCCCAGCATGACCTACGGCACCCCGGCAGCACCCTCGATCAGCTACGGCGGCCCAAGCTTCACGGCGACACCAGCGGCAGCGCCACCCAATGCGCCGCCATCCTACAGCGGCGGTGCCGGTTCCTTCGCGCCGGCGCCACCAGCGCCCAGCTTTGGCGGCCCGACCTTCGCTGCGCCAGCTTTCGGAGCCCCAGCGGCGCCAGAGCCGCAACAGGCTGCGCCGACAGCAACGCCAGGCTTCTCCGCCGGTGCCAGTTTCGACCCCGCAGCCTTCGGACAAACGCCGGCAGCAGCCGAAACGCCACAAGCGCCTGAGAAGCCAGGACCCAGCCCCTTCGCCAAGTCGCTGGCCAAGCGCTACGGCAAGAAGGCTACGGTGAACGCGCCGCGGTAACGCCTAGGCGCCTTGGCGGCTCGTTCGGGCTGCTGTGTCGCTTGGCCCGGTCATCAGGAGTTAAGGAGTCGGCCCCATGACCATCCTCGTTTTCGGCGGGACGGGGACTGTCGGCCGCTCTTTGGTGGCGCTCCTTCGAGCCAAGGGAGCCAAAGTCCGGGTGATCACCAGATCCGAAGAGCGTGCGGCAAGCCTGGGGAGCGGAATCGAGACGGTCATTGCCGACATGGATGACCCGCCCAGCCTGCGACCCGCCTTCCAAGGGGTAGAGAGCGTCTTTCTCCTAGCCGCGAACAGCCCGCAAGAGACCCATCAAGGGCTCACCACGCTGGCCATCGCCACCGAATCGCCGCTGAAGCACCTGGTCTACCTCTCGAACGACCTCTCGGTGACCGCACCGCTGGTGCCGCACGCGGGCGCCAAGATCGCCATCGAAACGGCGCTCGGCGCGAGCGGGATCCCGCACACCATCCTGCGGCCAACCTACTTCGCCCAGAACGATCTTCTCTTCAAAGACGCCCTTCTCGCTGGTGCCTATCCAGCGCCGCTCGGGTCCTATCCGGTCGCACGCGTGGACAGCCGCGATGTCGCCCAGGCCGCCGCCAGCGCTCTTCTGGAGCCACCTGCGCAAAGCCGGGCCTTGCTCCTCTCCGGCCTGGACGCGCCCAACGGCGAGGAAACCGCAAGCCTCTGGTCAGCCGCCCTTGGCCAGACCGTTCACTATCCGAACCTGACGCCTGAGGCCTTCACCGAGACGGCTGGGCCCTTTCTTCCTGCTTGGCTCACCTTTGACCTGCTGATCATGTACCGGATCTTCGCACGGGAAGGTCATCCGCCGCGCAAGCAAGACCTGGAGGCCCAGGACGCGCTCCTGCCTGATGGTCCCCGCAGCTATCGGAGCTTCGTTGAAGAGACAGCAGCCGCATGGCAAGGCGCGCAATGCACTTAGAGCAGGATGAGTTAAGGTAGAAGCAGCGCTTCCAAAAGCACTCCCTCGTCTTGAGCAGCGAGCGCTAGCGAGCGACCGTCGAAAGGCGGGCCGTTAGCACCGCTCCTGGGGCCAACCCTTCGACAGTTGCGGGCTTTGCACGCTGCTCAGCCCTTCGACAAGCTCAG
>JBCBSF010000039.1:0-42656 GCA_039819325.1 Pseudomonadota bacterium
AGTTCCAATAGAAGGTGTGATTCCAGATCTGGGCCGAATTGTTGAAGACGCCGGCGTTGCCTTCCTTGGAACTGCCTCTCAGCCGACGGCGGCGCCCCCAGCGCTGCGATGGCGGAGATGATCGACCGCGACCTGGGCGGCCTAGAGCAGTTCCAGAAGGACTTTGCAGTGGCCGGCAACACCCAGTTCGGCAGTGGCTGGGCTTGGTTGGTGCACAAGGACGGCAAGCTGGTGATCGAGAAGACCGCCAATGCCGAGACCCCGCTGACCGGCAGCGGCACGCCGCTCCTGACCCTCGATGTGTGGGAGCATGCCTACTACATCGACTATCAGAACAAGCGTCCGGTTTACACCGAGGCCGTGACCACGAAGCTCCTGAACTGGAACTTCGCCAACGAGAAGCTGGCTGCCTAAGGCCAGCGTTTCGCACGAGACAGGGGCGCCGGTGGGATTACCGCCGGCGCCCCTTTTCTATGCGTAGTGATCAAAGTACCTGAATCCTGTAAATCAGCGCCTCCTGATCGCACCGTCCTCATCCTGAGCTTGTCGAAGGATGTGCCCCAAGCACGAAGGTCTGCACGGCCCATACTCTCGACGGGCGCTCGCCTAGGGCTCGCTGCTCAACCCTTCGGCAGGCTCAGGAGAGGAAGGGCTCTTGGCAAGAACTGTTCACACCAAAACTCTTCCCGCTAGAACTCTTTGTAGTCCGGTGCGACCTTCTCGATCAGACGGGAGAGGGCTGCCCACTCCTTCTGCGTCTGGGCTTCGGGGCCCGGCACGCCCCAGAGCGCCGCGCGGGCCTGGGCCTCCTCACTCGGCAGGATGGGATCGGGGTCACAGGCCAAGACATCCACCTGTACTTTGCAGGCGTTCTCCAGGGTGTAGAGATTGTAGAAGCACTCCCCAGCCGTGCGGCCGAGGGTCAAGAGACCGTGGTTGTGCATGATCATCAGGTTCTTGGCACCCAGATCAGCAGTCAGGCGCTCGCACTCCTCCGCTGCTTCGGTCACCACGTCATAGGCGTGATAGGCGATCTCGCGGCGGATCTCATTCGCCTGCTGGCTCAGCGGCATGAGGCCCTGGCGCATGGCAGAGACGGCGATCCCGGCCCGGGTATGGCTGTGCGCCACGAACATGGCGTCGGGCCGGGCACCCAGGACCGCTGAGTGGATACCGTGGCCGGCATCGTTGAAGGGATAGTCGCCGGCGATGACCTCACCGGCAAGGGTGACCTTGATCAGATTGCCGGCATTCACCTCGTGGAACAGCAGGCCATAGGGGTTGATCAGGTAGCAGTCCGGCTGATCCGGCACCCGGGCGGAGATGTGGGTGTAGAGGAAATCGGTCCAGCCGTAATGGACGAAGGCCCGATAGAGGATCGCCAGATCCAAGCGCGCTTGACGTTCGGTGGGGCTCATCTCTTGGGTGGCCAGCGGTGCGACGGTGGCGGCTTGGGCGGCGCTCATGCGGTCTCTCCTTGGTGATCTCCTAATCGTCCTGCCTTCTTACTCCTGCGCCTCCTGCTTTTTCCAGCCCAGGAAGGGCTGGCGCTTTGGCTGTTTCCGGTTAAGCTGGCAGTCTATGCCGTGATCAGGAGCTTCACCGATGCAGCGCCGCCAGTTTCTTTCCCTTTGTGCCGGGGCCGGAACCCTTGGCGCCGCCCTGTCAGCGGCCCAGGCGGAGACCACGACCGCTAAGCCTGAGGTGGAAGACTGTGGCTGCTCGCCGGCCAAGACCAACGTGAACGCCCGCGCCGAGCGGCTCTATCAGCGCGCTTTGGCGGCAAGCGACCCGGATCGGCGCCGCCGGCTGCTGGAGCTGGCGCTGAAGACCGATCCGCAGCACCAAGAGGCCTTAGCCGCGCTCGACCAGATCCAGTGAGTGACACGACAGCGGGGCTCAGCGCCACGGCGCTCATGGCCGGCTACCGCGCCGGCCGCTTGTCTGTCCAGCAGGTGGTCGGCGATAGCCTGGCGCGGATCGAGACCGTCAATCCGACCCTCAATTGCTTCTGCGATGTCTACACAGCGGAGAGCCTGGAGGCCGCCAAGGCGGCGGATGCCCTTATGGCTAGCGGCGCTGAACGCCCGCCGCTCTTCGGCATCCCGGTGGCGATCAAGGACCTCACCCCGATCGCCGGGAAGCGCACCACCGCGGGCTCGAAGGTCTTCGCCGAGCACCTTGCCGAACGCGACGCTGTCATCGTGGAGCGGCTGCGCGCCGCCGGTGCCATTCTGATCGGTAAGACCACGACGCCCGAGTTCGCGCACGCCGGCTTCACCGCTAGCCCCCTTTTCGGCGTCACTCGCAATCCCTGGGATAGGACGCGTACGCCCGGCGGCTCTTCGGGCGGTTCGGCCGCTGCCGTCGCCTCCGGCTGCGTGCCGCTTGCCGAGGGCTCGGACATGGGTGGCTCGATCCGCATCCCGGCCGCCCATTGTGGGCTGGTGGGCCTGAAGCCCAGTTTTGGGCGCATCCCTTTCGACTACCTGCCCAGCCTCTACGATACGCTCTCGCATCTGGGGCCGCTGGCCGGCTCCGTCGCCGACGCGGCGCTCTTTGTCGATGTCTGCCAAGGGCCGGACTGGCGTGATCCCTCGTCCCTCGCCGGCCGGGTCGATTTCTCTGCCCTCAGCTCGGATGTGACGGGCCTGCGCCTCGCCCTCTCGCCGGATCTGGGCTTCTACGCGGTCGAGGAGAGCGTGGCCGCCAATCTGCACGCTGCGGCGGAGCGGCTGCAGGCCGCCGGAGCGGAGGTCGTTCCTTGTGACCTCTCGCTGGACCCGGCGCTGCTGGCCGCCTGGGGTGACCTCTGGGCGGTCTTCATGGACGCCTACTTCGGCCGCTATCTGGAGACCCACCGCCAGGAGATGGACCCGGACGTGGTCGCGCTTATCGAGCAGGGCAGGGGCCTCTCCGCCACGCGCATGAAGGAGATCGAGATCCTTCGCAGCCAGGAATGGCTCCGCTTGGGCGCGGTGCTGCAGGACGCCGATGCCCTCCTGACCCCGACCTGCCGCATACCAGCGCCACCAGCCAGCTGCCGGGATGCAGACTTTGACCGTTTCGATCAGGACGGCCGCTATCACGGCATGGACATGACCGCGATCTTCAACCTCTTCAGCGCCTGTCCGGTCGTCTCTGTCCCTAGCGGTTTCTCGGGCGAGGGGCTACCGACTGGGGTGCAGGTGGTGGGGCGCCGCTTTGAGGACGCCACTGTCCTGCGCATTGCTGCAGCCCTCGAAGCATCGTTTGGCGGGTTTCCTAAGGCACCCTTGTGAGCAGGGTTCAGTCTTTGCGCTTCTGCTCCGCGCGCCGGGACTTTGAAAATGCGGGAAGGGCTGCTATCCACCGCTGCCACGCTCGCGCCCTTGTTCCTGCGCAAGAGTCGTGTCGCTCGCGACCGGATGGCTCTTTGGCTTGCCGCGAGGGGACGAGGGGCGCATTAGGAGACGAGAGATGACCTACAGCCTCAGTCACATCGCCGAGGCCATTGATGCGCAGCTGATCGGCGACGGCGCGGCTGATATCACCGGTATCGCGCCGCCGGGCAGCCGGCCTGGGCCCCAGGATCTGGTGGTGGCCTTCACCCCGGGTGCTGAGCGGGCAGTCGCGGGCCTTCCGCTGGCTGCCGTCTTGGTCGAAGAGAGCCAAGAGCGGCCAGAGGGGCCGCGTGCCTACCTGGTCTCACAGCGGGGCCGGGTTGCCTTCGCCAAGCTGCTTCAGCTCTTTGAGCGTCCGCGTCACGCGCCTGCGGGCATCCATCCTTCGGCCGTGGTCGATGAGACGGCGGAGGTCGCAGAGGATGCTGTCATCGGCCCCTTGTCCGTCATCGGTCCCGACGTGGTGATCGGGCCGGGTTGCCGGCTCTTAAGCCAGGTGACGGTGGCGCGCGGCGCCAACCTGGGACCCGATTGCCTGCTCTATCCCGGCGCGCGAATCGGAGAGGATGTGGTTCTGGGCCGGGCCTGCATCATCCAGTCCAACGCGGTCGTCGGTGCTGAGGGCTTCAGCTATGTCTCGCCCCGGCCCAATGCGATCGAGATGGCGCGTCCTATGGACGGCCAGGTTCGCACGCAAAACGACCCGGTTATCCGTATGCCCTCTGCCGGCACTGTGGTGCTGGGGGATGAGGTGGAGATCGGCGCCAACACCACGATCGACCGGGCGACCTTGGGCGCCACCAGGATCGGTGCTCGGACCAAGATCGACAATCAGGTCCAGGTTGGCCACAACTGCGTGCTGGGCGAGGACTGCTTGATGTCGGGACAGTCGGGCCTATCCGGCAGTGTGCGCATGGGGGACCGCGCCGTCGTCGGCGGCAAGGCCGGGATTGCCGATCACCGCAAGATCGGCGAAAACGCTCTGGTCGGTGCTGCATCAGGAGTCGGCGCCGATATCCCGGCCGGCGAGATCTGGCTAGGCTATCCGGCGATCAGGAAAGACAAGATGATCAATCAAGAGATGTCTGTGCAGCGCTTGCCGCGCTTGATCCGCGACCTGGTGGACCTGAAGAAGCGTTTGGCGGTCCTCGAAGCGGCGCTCTCGGCAACTGGTAAGCAGAAGGGTTAGGGCTATGACCGATATTGAGAGCCAAGTGTTGGATATCGTTGCCAAGGAGTGCCGGCTGGACCGCGACAGCCTGACATTGGACAGCAAAATCGAGGATTTGAACATCCAGTCGGTCGACCTGATGCAGACGATTTTCCAGATCGAAGAAGCCTTCGACATCTATGTCCCGCAGGAAGGCGACGACTTTCAGCTGACCACCTTGAAGGACGTGACCGACGCTGTCAGCAAGCTGGTCTCAGAGAAGACCGAGAGCGCCAGCTAGGTGGCCCTAAACCGTGTTGCCATAACCGGTCTTGGCTGCATCTCCGCGCTTGGACACGACGTTGCCGAGACCTGGGAGGGGCTAACCGCCGGGCGCAGTGGGATCCGTTCGCTCACCCAAGTGACCGGTGAGCGCTTGATGGTGAACGTCGCTGGAGAGATACCGGACTACGACCCGACCAAGTGGTTGTCGGAGCGCAAGATCGACTTTACCGATCGCTTCTCCCAGTACGCTATCATTGCGGCCCGAGAAGCCCTGGCGGACAGCGGCTTGGAGCTGGACAAGGAGGCCGCGCGGCGCACCGCTTGCTTGGTCGGCACCGGCATGGGCGGCATGACGACGATGGACCAGGGCTTTGTGCGCCTCTATCGCGACAAGACCCTGCGCGCCCCGCCCTTGACCGTGCCCAAGGTTATGCCCTCGGCGGCGGCCAGCCAGGTCAGTATGGACCTAGGGCTGACGGGCCCTTCCTTCGGCCTGACCAGCGCCTGTTCGTCGAGCAACCACGCCTTGGGTGAGGCCTTTTGGATGGTGCGTAGCGGCCGTGTGGACCGCGCCTTTGCTGGCGGCACTGAGGCCTGTCTGAGCTATGGTTGCCTCAAGGCCTGGGAGGTCCTGCGGGTGATTGCACCCGATACCTGCCGGCCCTTCTCCAAGAACCGCAAGGGGATGGTGATCGGCGAGGGCGCCGGGATCATCGTTCTGGAGAACCTTGAGCAGGCGAAGGCCCGCGGCGCCAAGATCTACGCCGAACTCGCCGGCTATGGTGCAACTGCGGATGCCGGCGACCTGGTACAGCCGGCGCTGAGTGGTGCCAGCCAGGCGCTGGCCGACTGCTTGAGTGACGCCGGCCTGGCGCCAGAGCAGGTGGGCTACATCAACGCGCACGGCACGGCCACGCGCATCAACGACCAGGTGGAAACCCAAGCCATCCGCAAGGTCTTCGGGGGCCACGCGGACCGGCTGGCCGTCTCCTCCAGTAAGTCCATGTTCGGTCACGGCCTCGGCGCCGCCGGTGGCCTCGAGATCATCCCGACCGTGCTCTCCGTCGCCAAGGGCGTCCTCCCGCCGACCGCGAACTATGAGGAAGCCGATCCCGACTGCGATCTGGACTATGTGACCGAGGGCGCGCGCGAAAAGGACATCGAGGCGGCGCTCAGCAACTCCTTCGCCTTCGGTGGTTTGAACGCGGTGCTCGCGGTAAGGCGCGTAGAAGGCTGAGCATTCTCCCGCCGATCGTGCGGGAAAGGCATGACGGACCCGGCGAAAGCTGCTAGTCTCCGAGAAAATCACCTGATCAACAGGGGAGACAGAACGCCATGCTGGATGTCCGGCCCTTAGCCGCGCCCTTCGGTGCGGTCGTGAGGGGGCTCGATCTTTCCCGGCCGCTGTGCCAGGGCAGCGCGCAAGATCTCATGCGCGCCTTCTACCGTCACCAGTTCTTGGTGATTCCAGAACAAGAGCTAGCACACGGTGATTTCGACCGCTTCTGCAGCCATTTCGGCACGCCGAAACCGCACTTGCTCGACCACCTACGCTTGCCGGGCCATCCCGATATCCTGACGCTCTCCAACATCTTCGAGGACGGTAAGCCGATCGGTATCTTCGAGGGGGCATCTTTTTGGCACACCGACGTTGCCTACGATCTACACCCCAACCGCGCGACGATCGCCTACTCGCTGGAAGTGCCGGCTGTCGAGCCGGCGCTGAAGGTCGCGAGCCTGGCACTGGCCTATGAGGCCTTGCCGCGGGCCATGCAGGACCGGCTGGAAGGGCTTTGGGCGCTGCACCACTACGGAAACCGCGCGGATATGGACGAGAACTCCCCCTATTCGGCCGAACGCCTGACTGACGCGCAGAAGACCAAGATCCACAACGTCTACCAGCCGCTGGTGACCCGCCACCCGGTGACCGGGCGCAAGAGCCTCTATGCCATCGCCGGCTCAGCCTTCGGCATTCACGGCATGCCCGACGACGAGGCCCTGGAGCTGCTCGACGAGCTTGTCGTACATGCCACCAAGCCAGAGTTCGTGCTCGAGTACGGCTACCGGGTCGGCGATGTCGCCGCCTGGGACACGCTCTCGACCCTGCACAAGGCGCCGCTGACCAAGCCGGCAGAGCGGGTGGAAGAGCGGCGGCTCTTGTGGCGGATTTCGGTGACCGGCGGCTCGCCACTCTTCCCCGATGCGCCCGACTTCGTGGGCCGCACGCCTGAAGAGATGCCGGCCACCGTCCGGGCTAACGGGCTAGGAACGCCGCTACACGCGCATTGAACTTGTCCGGATTCTCGATGAACATGAAGTGCTGACCGCCTTCCGCTTCCTCGAAGACCTCCAGTTCCGCACCTGGGATCTGGCTGTGGATCCAGGCGCAGGAGGTCCAGGGCACCAGGCTGCTGCGTCCCGCAACCACCAGGGTCGGCAGCTGGATACGGGCGATGGCGTCGCGCCAATCCTGCCCGCCATGGTTCAACAGCAAGGCGGCGGCGTGGCGGCGGGGCAGGCGCAGATTGCAATCGATCATCCAATTGCGCGTCTCTTGGGTCATAGCGTCGGTCACCATGCCGCCGATGAAGCCGCGCGTCGTTGCCTCGCCTTCCGGCCCGGCCAGGGCATTGATCGTCTCATAGAGGCTGTCGGGCGTGAAAATCGGGCCGTAGTTGGCCTTCTCCTCCTCAGACCAGGCTGGATTACCCGCCACCACCGGCATCTGATCGATCAGCAGCAGGCTGGCCAGCCGGTGGCTGCCGAAGAGGTCGTGGTACGACCAGATGACCGAACAGCCCATGGAATGCCCCAGAATGCTCACACCCCTCAGGTCCAGACCATCCAGAAGTTCCTTCACATCGGCTGCTAAGCGGCTGATGCGATAGCCGAAATCCGGTTTGTCGGAGGCTCCGTGGCCGCGCATGTCCAAGGCGATCACATGGTGCTTGTCGGATAGACCAGTAATCTGGTGCTTGAATTGCTCGGCGGTCTGCGACCAGCCGGGGATCATCAGCAAAACCGGGCCGGCACCGGCCTCCCGGTAGCGCAGCACGGTTCCATCTGAGAGGGTGAAGGCGCCCTCTGTGCCTGGCACGTCTGACATGATCTCTTCCTCCCCGTTTTGCTTGTGGCCTGCAGTCTGCCCTAGCGCTGCTGTCGCGCCAAGGCGCTCTCCACGGCCGCGCGGTGGGGGATCGCGGGCTGCGCACCGGCCTGGGTACAGGCCAACGCACCGGCGGTAGCCGCCATGGCCAAGGCTTCGACATCGAAGGCGGGTTTCTCCAGGAGTCCCGCTGCCAGATAACCGCAGAAGGCATCGCCGGCGCCGACACTATCCACCATCGTGATGGCGGGCGCTGGCAAGGTGATGAGCCGCTCTCCATCCGCCGCCATCAGGCCCTCATGACCCAGCGTGATGATGATCCGCGCGCCCGTCTCCTTGGCCAGGGTTAGAGCGCGGGAGTCATTGCTCTGCGGATCCAGTTGCATCGCCTCGGCCAATTCTTCGCTTTCGACATGATTGAGGACGACCACGTCGGCGAGCGGGAGAAGATCCAAGGCCTCGCTTCGGAGCGGCGCCATGTTGAGGAGGCTCATTGCCCCTGCAGTCTTGGCTTGCTGCAGGGCGGCCTGAGTGGCTTCCAAGTCCATCTCCAGCTGTGTCAGCAGCAGGTCGCGACCCGTTAGTCTCAAGCTGTCGCCCTGCGGGGGGCGCGCAGCATAGTTGGCACCAGAGGCGGTAGCGATCTGGTTCTCTCCGGCGCTATCGACCATGATAAAAGCCACACCGGTAGAGTCCGGGACGCGCTGGACACCCTGTAGGTCGACACCTTCAGCCTTGAGCAGAGTAAGCGCTTGCTCCGCATGCGCATCACGCCCTACAGCGCCCACCAGGTCTACCTGCGCCCCGGCCCGGGCCGCTGCCAGGGCCTGGTTCGCCCCTTTCCCGCCAGGAGCTGAGAAGAAGGTCCCGCCGCCGACGGTCTCGCCCGGCTGCGGGAAGTAGGGTATCTGGACGATCAGGTCGACATTGACGGAGCCGAAGACGACGACACGGCCAGCCTTCCTAGGCACTGATTCGCTCATGATCGACTTTCTTGTTTGCCGTAGTCGCGGAAGCGTTCCAGCACATCTTCCATCTCCGCCCGATCCAGGATGACGGGCTGACCGGCCAGACAGGCGAAGGTGTACTGCTTGCAGAGCGTTTCGATCTCCATTGCCAGCCAGAGCGCGCGCTCCAGGCTCTCGGCGAAGCAGATCATCCCGTGGTTGGCCAGCAAGCAAGCGCTGCGCCCCTCCAGCGCGCTCAGCATGTGATCGCTGAGTTCTTGCGTGCCGAAGGTCGCATAGTCGGCGCAGCGCAGGCTGTCGCCGCCGGCGACCGCAATCATGTAGTGAAAGGCTGGGATGTCGCGCCGCAGGCAGGAAAGCGCGGTGGCATAGGTCGAATGGCTATGCACCACCGCGCCGGCATCGGAGCGGGCAGCGTAAAGGTCATGATGCATCCGCCACTCAGAAGAGGGGCGCCACTGCCCGTCATAGCCGCCGTCTTTATCCAGCAGCACGATTTGCGCCGGCGTCATCTCCTCATAGGCAATGCCTGAGGGTGTGATCAGGCAGCCGCCAGCGACCCTGAGCGAGACGTTGCCCGAGGTACCTTGATTGATCCCGCGCTCGTTCATCTGCAAGGCAGCCGCGATCACGGCGCGGCGTTGGGTGATATGCCTTAAGCCAGCCATGCCTTATCCCTTACTCGAAGATCACGCCTTTCTTCATCAGAAAGCAGGCATAGGGCCTGGCCTCCAGGCATTGCACGACGGCGAAGGCCGTCTTCGCGGCGTCGTAGAAGGCCTGCCGCTCCAGCTGGTGCAGCGGGAAAGCGCGGCCTTCGTCGCGTTGCGCACGCTGGTGTACCTCTCGCTGCACGGCGGTGGGGTTCTCGGGCCTATCGACGGGCTGCATGGCTACAAGCGGTGTGTCGACGAAGCTGTCGAGCGGTAGGACCGAGAGGATGGCGTCTGTCACCGCGCCGGCGTCGCTGCTCTCCAGCCGCACCAGCCGGCCCGAAACCGTCTCGGCAGCGACGGAGGCGGCGGGGAAGTTGCGGTCGACCAAGGCCAGGTCATCCCCATGCCCCATGCTCTCCAAGACCCACAGGAGATCGGCGGAGAGGAGCGGGGAGAGACCCTTCAGCATGGCTTGGACCTCACGCCTCGGCGAAGGCGTCTAGGAGCCGGCGGAAGGCCAGCATGCCGGGGTCGTCCAGCCCCTGCGAGCGCTCGGCATACATGCGCGCCCGGCCCAGGCGATTGGGGCGGTCGCGGAACTCCGCTAAGGCCTGATCGGCGGCGGCGATCAAGGCGGCTCTGATCGCCGCCGGGTCCTCCAGCCCCTCAACTTCCTTGGTGGCGGCTTCCAGGCTGTCCAGGATGGTCTTGTCGCCCAAGGCGCCCTTGCCGCGGGCCATCATGGCGTCGCGCGCGCCGGCCAAGAGCCCTGCCATCTCTAACCACTCCAGGCTGTCGCGGCCTT
Organism: Pseudomonadota bacterium; assembly: GCA_039819325.1. GTDB lineage: Bacteria > Pseudomonadota > Alphaproteobacteria > Kiloniellales > JACOMY01 > JACOMY01. Next base: position 10,354 of record JBCBSF010000039.1, read on the forward strand.
TCGAGGCCTTGGCGGCGCTGATGAAGCCGGTCGCCACCAAGGTTCCGAATGACGAGGAAGAAACCTTCTGGAAAGCCTTGGAACAGCTGAGAAACGCCTTGCCCAGATCCTCTGGAAAGTCCGCCGCGTCTTCCGCCACAGCCTGCCAACCCTTGCGAAGGGTGACGCCCAGGTCGCCGTCGCCCAGCTTGCCGTCCTGGGCGTTCATTTCCTCCGCGATCTCCACCGCCCGTGTGGCCAGGCGGGGAGCGGCGGCCTGCAGGCTCTTGCTGGTGATCGCCATGCCGGCCTCTAGGTGACGGTCCAGAAGGCGCAGTGGCAGGGCGCAGCGAGAAGGGCCTCCAGTTCCTGATCCAAGTGGCAGAGGGTCATGGTGGCGCCCGTCATCTCCATGGAGGTGGCATAGCGCCCGACCAAGGGCTGCAGCAGGGTGGCGCCGGCCCCTTCCAGACGCTCCTTCACCCGCCGGAAGAGGATGTAGAGCTCCTCCTGCGGTGTGGCGCCCAGCGAGTTCACCAGGATGGAAACCCGGCTGCCGGGCTCGATAGGCCGGTCGGCCAGCAAGAGGTCGATCATCTCGTCGGCGATCTCGTCGGCAGGCCTCAGCGCCTCGCGCCGGATCCCGGGCTCGCCGTGGATGCCCATGCCCATTTCCATCTCGTTCTCGCCGAGCGTGAAGGTGGGCTTGCCGGCTTGCGGCACGACGCAAGGGGTGAGCGCCATGCCGACCGAGCGGCAGGCATCGGCCGCGCGTTGGGCGACGGCGGTGACGCTGGCCAGATCGGCGCCCTCTTGTTCCGCCTTAGCGCCGGCCATCTTGAAGGCATAGACCATGCCGCCAACGCCGCGCCGCTTCTCGCGTTCTTCCGGCCCGGCGGAGACCACGTCGTCGGCCAGCAGCACGGTGCTGGACTCGATGTCGTCCTCCAGCTCTACCGTCTCGCCGGCCATGTCGAAGTTCATGACGTCGCCGCCGTAGTTGCCGTAGAGGCGCAAGACCCCGGCACCGCCATTGGCTTGGCGCATGGCCTCCGCCATCTGCTCGGCCGAGGGGGAAGCGAAGACGTCGCCGATCGCGCAGGCGTCCAGCAAACCGCTCCCGACATAGCCGGTGAAGATCGGCAGGTGGCCGGAGCCGCCGCCGGAGACGATGCCGACCTTACCCGGACGCATGCCGCCGGCACGGGCCACCACCCGGGGTGCGGGCTGGGCATAGATCTCTGGGTGGGCGGCAATCATGCCGTCCAGCATCTCATCGACATAGGCCTGCGGATCATTCAGGATTTTCTTCATGAGTGCTGCCTAACTTCTTATAGAGAAGAGAAAAGCCCGCCCCGGCGCTGATAGCCGGGGCGGGCAGTGCGGCTAGATCTTGTAGCCCAGCGCGCGGGCGCCATCGATGAAGTTCTTGTACTGGGCCTTCTGGCTGTCGAGGCCCAGCTTTTGGGCGATCTGCACCCATTCCTCCGCCGCCTCGTCCAGCGCCTGCTGCGAGGTCAGGTCGCCGGAAATGGCCTTGGAGATGTTACGACCCAGGGCGTCGGCATACTCCGGCGCGCCTTCCCAGAAGAACTGCGGATAGCCGACCTCCACGTTGGCCAGGCCCGCGTCCAGGTGGTTCCGGGCGGTCTCGAAGGTCTTGAAGATGCCGTCGTTGGTCGGCCAGAGGTCGGAGGTGCCGCGCTGCGGGTTCGGCTGGATGTAGTACTCCGCCGCCAGGTCGGTGTAGTGCGAGCGGCCGAAGGGATCGGACCCGCAATAGGGATCGGCCACGATGTGGTCGGAGTAGTCCGGGTGCGACATACGATAGATGAAGTAGAAGGCCGCATCCTTCACATCCTGCGGGATGTTCTTCGGGATAGAGGCGGTGCGGCACCAGAGCGAGATGGCACGGTGGGTCACCGATCCATCGTCGTTCTCCCAGCCCGGCACGATGGCGCCGCGCTGATCCTCCGCCTTCTCCACGCCTTGCTGCTGCACGGTGAACTCAGCCAGATCGATCCACCAGACGCTCATGACGTCAGAGCCCGACTGCCAGCGCTGGATGGAGGTGCCGAGGTCCATGGCCTCCGCCCCTGGCGGGCCGAACTTGATGATCTCCTTGTACATGTCCAGGGCCTCGGCGGCCTTACCCTGGTTGATCACCGGGTTCATGTTCTCGTCGAAGTAGTTCACCCCAGCGGAGGCCGCGATGTCCATCCAGAAGCCCCAGCCGAAGTTCGGAGGGTTCACCACCATGGAGGTGCCGTAGATGCCTTGGCTCGACAGCTCCTCTGTCATGAACTGGGTGACCTTCAGGAACTCAGGCCAGGTCTTGGGCACCGCCAGCTCGGTCTGGAAGCGCTTGGAGTACTTACGCTGCAGATCGGGGTTATCGAAGTAGCTTTGCCGGTAGTGCAGGATGTGGATGTCGCCGTCCAGCATCACGCCGTACTGCTTGCCATCCCACTTGGTGTAGAACTCGGAGTAGGCCGGCATGACCCAATCCAGATAGTCCTTGGTGCCGTCATACTGGGCGAAGTAGTCGTCCAGCGGCTCCAACTGGCCGGTGGAGGCGAAGGCACCGAAGAAGAGCGAGGGGTACTGCACCCAGTCGAAGCGCGGGTTGCGGGTCAAGAGCTGCGGCAGGATCTTGGCCACCGCGTCGCCGCCGTCATAAAGCTCGCGCGAGGCGATGCCGACGCCGGCCTCTTTCTGTAAGAGGGGCGAGAGCCAGAGCGGTGCGTTCAGCCAGTTAGAATCCTGGAAGTAGCGCAGCTCGACATCCTGGAAGAGCTTCTTACCGGGTGGTACCGGTTGGGCTCCCCAGGCCAGCTTGCCGGGGGCGAGGGTGGCGGCACCGGCGCCGAGTGCCACGTTGCGCATGAACTTGCGCCGTGTCAGTCCACTAAACAGAGCCATTCTTCATCCTCCCTTTCATCTTTTTTGCCAGCTTTGTCAGATCCTTAACGGACTCTTTTTCGGGTTTGATTAGGTGATTAGGGCCTCGCTTTCGGCATCGAAGATCATGACGTCGGCGGGGTCGTAGTGCAGGCGGATGGCTTCCTTCTGGCCAATGCGGGTTTCCGGCGGCACCAGGGCGCGGAAGCGGGCCGCACCGTTCTCCACCGTCAGGATCGAGCGCTCGCCCAGGTACTCGTTGATCGCCACCTCGGCCTCCAGGCTGCAGGCCTTGGGCGCAACGGAGAGATTCTGCGGGCGAATGCCGACGATGACCCGGCCGTTTTCGCGGCTCTGCAAGGCCGCCTGGCGTTCCGCTGTTAGCGTGAAGGCCAGGGCGCTGTCCTCAACCCGCAGCGAAACCTCCTCGCCGCTGCGCTGGAGGGAGCTGGGGAAGAAGTTCGTTGGCGGCTCACCGATGAAATCGGCGACGAAGGCCGTGGCCGGGCGGTTATAGAGGTCAGCGCGGGTGCCCACCTGCTGCAGGCGGGCATTCGACATGACGGCAATGCGGTCTGCCAGCGCCAGTGCCTCTACCTGATCGTGCGTCACGTAGATCATGGTGCGCTTCAGATGCCGGTGCAGACGTTTCAGGTCGAAGAGCATCTGGAACTTCAGATGCGCGTCCAGGTGGCTCATCACCTCGTCCAGGATGAAGACCGCCGGCTCGCGGATCAGCGCCCGGCCTAGGGAGACACGCTGCTGCTGTCCGCCGGAGAGGCCTGGTGGCTTCTCGTTCAGGATCGAGGTGATGCGTAAGAGCTCCGCCACCTCCCGCGCGCGCCGCTTGCGCTCAGCCTGGGGCACGCCGCGGACTTCCAGCGGGAAGGCCAGGTTTTCCTCAATCGTGAAGTTGGGGTAGAGGGCATAGGTCTCGAAGGCCATGGCCACGTTGCGCTGCTGGGGCTCCAGATGGGTGACGTCGGTCGCATCGAAGTGGATGGAGCCGCTGGTCACCGTCTCCAGCCCGACGATCATGCGCAGGCTGGAGGTTTTGCCGCAGCCAGAGGGGCCGAGGAGCGCGACGAATTCCCCGTCGTTCACCGTCAGGTTCAGGTCCTGGACAGCATGCACCGCCCGCTTACCGTGGCCGTAGATCTTGTTGACCCGGGAGAGAGTGACCCTTGCCATCACGAGGCCTCCAGCAGGCTGCGGCCGCTTTCGGGATCGAAGAGGTGGAGCGCCTCGGTCTCGACCGCCAGCGTGACCTCCGTACCGGGGTCGAAGTGCCGTTCCGGGCTGGTCAGCGCGGTGATCTGCACCCCGCCGGCCTTGGTGATCATGATCCCGTTGGAGCCCAGCGCCTCGAAGATATCGACCTCCGCCGTCAAGGAGACGGCTGCCCCAGTCATTTCGTCGGCTGGACGCACATGTTGGGGCCGCAGGCCCAGAGTGACTTCGCGCGTTTTCCGGCCCGCCAAGAGGGCGCTCTGCCGGTCGGAGAGCGGTAGGCGCAGGCTGCCGCCCTTAGCGGCGGCGTAGATCTGGCCGGCCTCTTCGACCAGGTCGGCCTCGATCACGTTGATCGTCGGCTGGCCCAGGTGCTCAGCCACGAAGAGCGCTTGCGGCCGCTCGAAGAGCTCACGTGCCGTGCCGATCTGCACCAGCTGCCCGCCGTTCCCCATGACGCCGATGCGGTCACCAAGCGAGAGGGCCTCGGCATAGTCGTGCGTGACATAGAGCGTGGCCACCTTGCGCAGGTCTTCCAGAGTGTGGAATTGCATACGCAGCTCGTGGCGGATCTTGGCGTCCAGGTGGCTGATCGGCTCGTCCAGCAGGAAGGCCTCAGGATCGGCGACCAGGGTTCGGCCCAAGGCCGTGCGTTGCTTTTGACCGCCGGAAACCTCGCCGGGACGGCGGGCCAGCAGGTGGTCGATGCGTAGAAGCTTGGCGACCTCCGTCACCCGCCGCTCAATAGTCTTACGGTCGCTGCCGCGCGCCTTCAGCGGGCTGGCGATGTTCTCGAAGACGGTGAGATGGGGATAGAGCGCATAGGACTCGAAGGTCATGGCCACGCGCCGGCGATAGGGTGGCAGGCGCGTGACCTCGCGCTCGCCCAAACGGATGGCGCCCCTGTCAGCCGTTTCCAGGCCGGCAATGAGCCGTAGCAAGGTAGTCTTGCCAATGCCGGAAGGGCCGACGACGACGAAGAATTCCCCTTCCTCCACGGTGAAGCTCAAGTCGTCGATCACCGGGAAATCCCAGCCTTTGCAGAGGCCCTCTACGGTGAGATGCGCCATAGCCGGTTACCCCTTCACCACGCCGAGCGACAGCCCGCGGACCATGTAGCGGCGCAGGACGATGAAGAGCACCACAGGCGGGACCATGGCGATCAGCGAGAAGGCCATCTGCAGGTTCCACAAGGTCTGCGAGCCATGCGTGAAGGTCGGGATGACGATGGTGTAGGTGCGCACATCCCCGCCGACGAAGAGGTTGGCGAAGAGGTATTCGTTCCAGGCGAAGATCCAGCAGAGCATGGCGACTGAGATCATGCCCGGCAGCACCAGGGGCAGGGTGACCTTCAGGAAAGCGCGGAAAGGGGTCCAGCCGTCCAGGTAGGCGGCTTCCTCCAGCTCGCGCGGCACGTCGCGGAAGAAGACCATCATCAGCCAGGTCGCCAGCGGCAGGTTGAAGACCAGGTAGAGAATGATCAGCGAAAGGTGACTGTCCGTCCCCCAGGGCGTGCTGTCGAAAAGGAAGAACATGGGCACCAGAATGGCGACCGGCGGGAACATGCGGTTGGACAGGATCCAGAAGGCCATGTTCTCGCCGCCGGCCTGGCGCGGGAAGCGGGCGAAGGCATAGCCGGCCAGACTGCCCAGCACCAAGGCCAACAGGGTGTTGCCGGTGGCGATGATGAAGCTGTCGACCAGCGCGCTGAAGTTCGTCGGCTCGGCAAAGACGCCGACGAAGTTCTCTGGAAACCACTCGTTCGGCCAGAAGGTCGGCACCGTCAGATTGGTCTCCGCCGCTGACTTAAAGGCGGTGATGGCCATAAAGTAGAGCGGGAAGAGGGTGAAGAGCAGCCAGAGTCCAAGGAAGACCAGGAAGATGCTGCGCACCAACCGCCAGCGCTGCGCTGCGCGGTCGGTCGCGCTTTCGACGGCGAGCGCCCTGCTTGCGATCTCGGCCATGCGCAACCGCCCTCCCGTCAGGCCAGTCCCTGCGCCTTCATCACCCGCTTCATGTACTTCAGGAAGAGGGTGATGATGACGGCAGAGATGGCAAAGATAACAATGGCATAGGCAGCAGCTTCGCCGATCGCGAACTCTCGGATGCCGCGCTGGAAGGCGATGTAGGTCGGCAGTTCCGACGACTGCGCCGGCCCGCCGGAGGTCATGACATAGACCAGATCGACGAACTTGAAGGCATCGGTAAAGCGCAAGATGAAGGCGATGGCGATGACCTCCTTCAGCATCGGTAGGGTGATCCGGCGCAGCACTTTCATCTGGCTGGCGCCATCGACCCGCGCGGCCTCATAGACCGCCGGTGGCAGCGAGACCCGGCCAGAGTAGACGATCAGCAGCGGCAGGGCGGTCCAGTTCCAGATGTCGGCGATGATGATCGACCAGAGCGAAACCCCGGCGTTGAACCATTCGATGTGGTGGTCGATCAGCCCCAAGCTTATCAGCGCGTGATTGATCGCCCCGTTCGACGGCGTCAGCAGAAAGCGCCAGAGCGTGCCGACGATGGAGGGCGGCAGCATCATCGGCAGGACCAGCAGGATCAACACGATGGCGCGGGCCAGGTTCGACTTCAGCCCCTCGTAGATGATCAGCGCCAGGACCGTGCCCAGCAGCACCTGAAAGCAGGCGCCGAAGAAGAGGTAGAGCGCCAGGTGCCAGAGCGAGTCGTGAAACCGCTCGGAGCCCAGCACCGTGCCGTAGTTGTCGAAGCCGACGAAGGCCGTATCGCCGGTGAAGAGCCCGGTGATGTTGGTGTCCCGAAGCGAGTGGTAGAACATCCAAATCGTCGGGTAGATGACGATGGCCAGCAGCACCAATACCGGCAGCCCAACCAGCGCAATCGGCACCCAGCGAGAGACGATCAGCGGCTTGGCGCGCTTCTTGGCGGAGAACCAGTCGGGATAGGTGCTGGGATCGCCGCGCAGGATCTCCTTGTGCTCGAGGGTCATGCCCAGCCACCTCCGGCCGCTGCTGCGCCCCAGCCGACCGAGGCTCGCTTCACCAGGCGCGGCGGTAGGGCGAGAACACCAGCAGCCGCCTCACGCCCCTCGACCTGTCGGATCAGCGCTTCGGCAGCGCTGCGGCCGATATCGGCACTTGGCTGGTGCAGGGTGGTGAGCGGCGGCTGGCAGTAGGCCGCCATCTCAATGTCGTCGTAGCCGATGATCGAGATGTCCTGAGGGACCTTCAGGCCCGCCTGGTGCAGCGCATGCAGTGCGCCGATTGCGATAAGATCGTTCATGCAGAAGAGCGCTTCCGGTAGCGGTCCTTCCTGGCTCAAGAGGTGCCGCATGGCCCGGGCACCGCCTTCAAGGCTCATCTCTTCGCGCAGCAGATGGGTGAGGGTGAGCGGCGGCTCTTCCCCCGCCAACGCCTCGATGAAGCCCTCTAGCCTGTACTGGGCGCGGGGGTGGCCCAAAGGCCCGGCCAGAGCGCCAACCCGGCGAAAGCCGCGCTCCACCAGAAAGCGGGCTGCCAGAGCACCGCCCAAACCGGAGTCGTCCTTGACCACCGGCACGCGGTCCAGATCCTCGGTATCGATGGCGACCAGGCGCAGGTCGCGGTGTTGGCTGAGGTCATCAAAGAAGCGCAGGTCGTCGTTGGTGGTCATGACCACCAGCCCGTCGATGCGCTTTTGCAGCAGGGTTGCCAGATGCGCGTTCAGCCGGTCGCGGTCGTCGCCGGTGTTGCAGAGGATCAGCGAATAGCCGCGCTCGAAGCAGCGCTCCTCCACCCCATGAATGACCTCGGCGAAGAAGGGGTTGTTGGAGGAGGTGACCAGCATACCCAGGGTCCTGGTCGGCTCGCCTCGCAGCGCCCGGGCCAGGCGGGAAGGCTGATAGCCCAGGCTGGCGATGGCATCGCGCACGCGGGCTTGCGTGTCGGCGGCGACCGGCCGGGTTTCGTTGAAGACATGCGAGACCGTGGTGACTGAGACGCCGGCAATGCGCGCCACATCCTTGATCGTCGGGGCCCGGACCGCTGGGTCTGGACCCAGCCGCAGATCAGCGCTCGGGCCGCCTCCAGGGCGGTTCACCTCAGGCGTCATCTCGCACAGCACTCCTCCCAAGCGCGGGCGCACCTTCTTGTGCCGAGAACGCTTCGCGCTCGTGGAAGTAAAGCCCATAGCTGGGGTTTGCGCAAACGTTTTGGAAACACGGTTGGCCGTGTGGATTTGCGAAGGGTAAAAGTTCTAGGTATTGATTTCTAATGGTTGTTGGTCGATGAAGACCCCAGCCCGGGAACTCCGGCTGGCGCTCGAACGCGCATAGGATGTGACATGAACAAGGCAACAAAGACCGTCGCGGACCTCGGCAAAGAGTGGATGCAAGATCCAGCCTTTGTCCGTGAGTATGAAGCGCTTGAAGAGGAGTTCGCGCTCGCGTCCGCGCTCATTGAGGCACGTGCGCAGAGCAATCTGACCCAAGAAGAGATCGCCCAGCGTATGAGGACCTCACGCAGCACCTTTGAGGCCCAGTAGACCGCTTCGGGCCTTAGCCGCCTTTTCAGCGCCGTCACCTCTGCCTAGACTCTGCTCAAACGAACGATTGCGAGGGGAGGGCGCCCATGACGGAGCCGGAGATGAGCTATCGCACCTTGGGCGTGGAGGATCTGCGCAGCTATCTGGCGGACCAGCCCGCCTTGGCCGCGCAGCTGGGCGGAGCACCAGCCGACTGGCGGATCGAGGAGGTGGGTGACGGCAACCTCAATCTCGTCTTCATTCTGCATGGGCCCGCCGGTGGCTTGGCGGTGAAGCAGGCGCTCCCCTACGTGCGGCTGGTGGGCGAGAGCTGGCCCTTGCCCTTGAGCCGCGCCTCCTTTGAGCAGACGGCGCTGGTGCGCCAGAACGCTCTGGTGCCGGGTCTGGTGCCGAAGCTCCTGCACTTCGACGAGGCCTTGGCGTTGATCGTCATGGAGCTCTTGCAGCCGCACAAGATCATGCGTCACGGGATGATCGCCGGCACGCGCTATCCGCTCTTCGTCGAGGCCATCACCGACTTTATGGCCCAGACCTACTTCCACACCAGTGATCTGGCGCTGCCGGCCGCAGAGAAGAAAGAACTGATGGGCGTCTTCGCCGGCAATCATGCGCTCTGTAAAATCACCGAGGATGTGATCTTCACCGAGCCCTACGAGATCGCCGAGAACAACAGCTGGACCAGCCCGCAACTGGACGGCATCGCCGCAGCACTGCGCGAAGATCTGGCAGTGAAGCTGGCGGTCTCACGCCTCAAGGTCCTCTTTCTCAGCCAGGCTCAGGCGCTGCTGCATGGAGATCTGCACAGCGGCTCCATCATGCTGACGGAGGAGGATACACGGGTCATCGACCCGGAGTTCGCCTTCGTCGGCCCCATCGCCTTCGACGTGGGCGCCCTGCTGGCCAATCTGCTGCTGAGCTACTTCTCGCAGGATGGGCACGAGACCAGGCCGGGCGACCGTGACGACTACCGCGCCTGGATCCTCGATGCGGTGCAAGGCTGCTGGACCCGCTTCGAGGAGAAGTTCCTGGACCTCTGGCGCAGTCCAGCAGCGCAAGGGGACGCCTATCCGAAGGTCCTCTTCGCAGATGCCCAAGCCGAGACGGTTCTGGAGGTCGAGCGCCAGCAGGTTATGGCGGCCCTGTTCAAGGATACGCTGGGTTTCATCGCCGCCGAACTGGTGCGCCGTACTCTAGGGTTGGCACACAACATCGACCTGGAGTGGATCGAGGACCCAGATCGCCGGGCCGCTTGTGAGGCCTCGGCACTCGGTCTGGCGCGCGACCTACTGGTGGCGCCAGAGGCGATCACCTCTGTTTCCGCGCTGACCGAAGCGGCGGCAACCTGGCGCCTTTGGTCACCCCCCTTGGGCGCGAGTTTCACGCCTGAGCTTTGGTAGCCTTGGCCCGCTCCGGGAAGAGCGCGGCCAGGCCCTGACGGCTGGCTGGGGCGATCCCGGCCTCCGTTATGAGGCCGGTGACCAGCCGCGCCGGGGTGACGTCGAAGGCGTAGTTCACCGCCGGCGAGCCGTCGGGCGTGAGGCGCACGGTCTCGATCCCGCCCTTGTCTGTCCGCCCGGTGATGGAGGCCACTTCCTCTGCGCTGCGCTCCTCAATCGGGATCTCGGCGACGCCGTCATCGAGTGTGAAGTCGATGGTGGGTGAGGGGAGGGCGACGTAGAAGGGGACGCCATTGTCCCTGGCCGCCAGGGCCTTGAGGTAGGTGCCGATCTTGTTGGCCACGTCGCCGCTGCCGGTGGTGCGGTCTGTTCCGGTGATGACCAGGTCGACCTTGCCGTGCTGCATCAGATGGCCGCCGGTGTTGTCGGCGATGACGCTGTGCGGAATGCCTTGCTGGCCTAGCTCCCACGCGGTCAGCGAGGCGCCTTGGTTGCGCGGCCGGGTCTCGTCGACCCAGACGTGGAGGTCCAGCCCCTCGCGCTGTGCCTGGTAGAGCGGGGCGGTGGCCGTGCCCCAGTCCACCGTCGCCAGCCAGCCGGCGTTGCAGTGGGTCAGCACATTCAAGGTCCGGCCAGGACTGCGGGCTGCCATGCCCTTCAGCAAGGTCAGGCCCTGCTGGCCGATGGCGGCGTTGATGGCCACGTCTTCGTCAGCGATCTCCGCCGCGCCGGCATAGGCAGCGGCGGCGCGCTCCGCCGAGGGTAGCGGAGCCACCCTTGCGCGTTGGCGGTCCAAGGCCCAGCGCAGGTTGACCGCCGTTGGCCGGGTGGCCAGCAAACGCTGATAGGCCGTCTCTAGCCCGGCGTCGTCAGCCTTGGCGCGCAAGGCCAAGGCCAAGCCGTAGGCCGCCGTGGCGCCGATCAGCGGTGCGCCACGGACCACCATGCGCTCAATCGCCTCGGCCGCGTCTTCTAGGCTGGTGAGGCGGAGGGTCTGGAAGCGATGGGGCAAAAGGGTCTGGTCGATGACGACGACGCTTTCCCCGTCCTCATCCAGCCAGATGGTGCGGTAGTCCTGCCCATCGACCTGCATCGGATCTCCTTTCACCACGGATTTTACTGTTCTTTGAACCTGTGGGCTTACGGTCTGCTGAACAAGAGCTTGAACCGCCATCGCAGAGCACAGCTGATAGTATTTCACGCGAAAGTCCTTGCGGAACAGGGGGGAGGATGCCTATGTCCCGTCTCAGCCGTGGATGGCACGCGTAGGAATGATGCTTTGAGCATCGGTCGTGCGGTCCCGGGCGGTGGCGCCAGCAGTATCAGTCGATGTGCAGCCATCGGAAGCCCGCGCAGGACGTGGGAGACACGAGGCTATTCTTCTACGCAGTGAGCCTTCTTTGGAAATCGCACCGCCGCGCGATACGGCGGGCAAAGACAGGCCCCGATAGACGCGGCGATACCAGAAAGACCCAGTTTGACATCCTTTAACGACCTCGGCCTCGCCGAGCCTCTACTTCGTGCCCTCGACCGCGAGGGTTACGCCCACCCAACCCCCATTCAATTCCGCTCCATCCCAGCGCTGAGAGAGGGCCGTGACCTGGTTGGCATCGCCCAGACCGGCACCGGCAAGACGGCCGCCTTCGTGCTGCCGATCCTGGAGCGCCTGCTCGATGCCAAGGCCGCGGTGCCCAGCCGCTGCGCCTCTGTCCTGATCCTCGCGCCAACGCGCGAGCTGGTCGGCCAGATCAACGATCAGGTTCAGGCCTATGGGCGCTTCGTGCGCTTCCACTCCACCACGGTGATCGGCGGTGCTGCGGCCCGGCCGCAGATCCGGGCGCTGCAAAGCGGCCTGGACGTGCTGGTCGCCACCCCCGGTCGTCTGCTCGACCATCTGGGCAGCGGTGCCTTGCGCCTGGACAAGACCACCACCGTGGTCTTGGACGAGGCCGATCAGATGCTGGATCTAGGCTTCCTGCCGGCAATCCGTCAGGTGATGCGCGCCTTACCGGTGGAGCGGCAGACCATTCTCTTCTCCGCCACCATGCCCAAGCAGATCCGTGCGCTGGCCGATGACTTCATGACCGATCCGGTCGAGGTCTCCGTCACGCCGGCCGCCCGCCCCGCCGACTTGGTCGAGCAGAGCGTGCTGCCGGTGCCGGCCTCAGAGAAGCGGGCCAAGCTTGCGAGCCTGCTGGCCAAGCGGGAGGTCTCGCGCGCCATTGTCTTCACCCGCACCAAGCGTGGTGCCGACCGGGTCTGCCGTCATCTGGAGGGGGCCGGTCTGCGTGCTGCCGCCATCCATGGCAACAAGAGCCAGAACCAGCGCGAACGCACTCTGGCCGCCTTCAAGGACGGGCGGGTGACGATCCTGGTGGCGACCGACATCGCCGCGCGCGGCATCGATATCGACGGCGTCAGCCACGTCTTTAACTACGAGCTGCCGAACGTGCCGGAGGCCTATGTCCACCGCATCGGCCGCACCGCGCGCGCTGGCGCCAGTGGCACTGCAGTCTCGCTGATGGATCCGGAGGAGCGCGGCCTGCTGCGCGACATCGAGAAGCTCATCGGCCAGACCCTTCTGGACGACGGACAGTCCTACCAGGACCGCAAGAGCGGCACGGCCAAGCCGCGCAAGCCGCAACAGCGCCGCCGCAGCCGGCCGCAAAGCCAAGGCAGCAAGCCGCAAGGTCAAGCACCGCGGAAAGTCGAGAGCGACGAGGCCGGCCTAGCGCGCCTCTTGGCCAAACCGCAGAAGCCCCGCCGGCAGCGCCGGCGCCGGCCCCCCACCCGCGACGCCGCCTAAGGCCAGGCAGGCTGAGCGGCAACAAAAACACGGGGGAGCGTCGCCTCGCGTAACACTCCCCTAGCCCCAGAGAAGCGTCTTGAGATCAGAAAGGAAAGACGATCATGGCCACCGGTACGGTGAAATGGTTCAACGCCACCAAGGGATATGGCTTCATTCAGCCCGACGACGGGGGTGCCGATGTCTTCGTGCACATCTCCGCTGTTGAGCAGGCTGGCATGCCGCCGCTGAACGAGGGGCAGAAGCTGGACTACGAGCTGCAGCGCGACCCTCGCAAGGGCAAGTACGCAGCCGCGAACTTGAAGGCCATCTAGCCTTCAGTTTGAGAGATCGGGAAAGGGGCTCTGCCGCACGGCAGGGCCCCTTTTTCATGAGGGATTAAGGGAGGAGACGACATGAAGGCAGGCAGCAATCGGGCCATTGGCGCCAAGACCAGGGCGATCCATGCTGGCGAGGCGCCGGATGCGGCGACAGGTGCCTCGGCACCTGCGCTGCATATGTCCTCCACCTTCGTCACCGACCAGGTCGCTGGCTTCTCGGCACACGATATCGAGGATGACGCGGGCTTCCTCTATGCCCGCTGGAGCAACCCAACGGTCGCTCAGCTGGAGCAGAAGATCGCGGCCCTGGAGGGGACTGAGGACTGCCTCTGCCTCGCCTCCGGCATGGCCGCGGCCTCAGCCATTTTCCTGACCTTCCTCTCCGCCGGCGATCATGTCGTGGTCTCCGACGTCTCCTACGCCGGCGTCGCCGAGTTGGCCCGTGATACCTTGCCCCGGCTGGGGATCGCCGTCTCATTGGTCGATCTCTCCGACCCGCAACAGCTGGCGGCGGCACTTCGGCCCGAGACCAAGCTGGTGCACTGCGAGACGCCGGTGAATCCCATCGGCCGTCTGACTGACCTGGCGGCGGTGACCAAGCTGGCGCACGACGCCGGCGCTCTGGCCTCCTGCGACGCCACCTTCGCCTCGCCGCTGGGTCAGGACTGCAAGGGGCTGGGCGTCGACCTCATCATGCATTCCATCACCAAGTACATCGGCGGACACGGTGACGCCCTGGGCGGCGCGATCGCTGCCAGCCGTGCGCTGGTTAGCCGGCTGCGGGCCGAAGCCGCCGTGCATCAAGGCGGCGTCCTCTCCCCCTTCAACGCCTGGCTCATCTCGCGCGGGGCCGCCACCCTGCCGCTGCGGATGAAGGCGCATGAGGAGAACGCCCGCCACCTAGCCGCCTGGCTGGAGACCCGCCCGAAGGTCGCCAAGGTGATCTATCCGGGCCTCGACTCCCACCCGCAACGGGACCTGGCGCGCCGACAAATGACCAACACCTCCGGCATGATCTCCTTCCAAGTCGGATCAGCCAGTCAGGGTCAGGCCGTGGCGCAAGACCTGATCGACCGCCTGGAGGTCATTCACTACGCCGTGTCACTGGGCCATCACCGCAGCCTTATCTTCTGGATGGAAACGGCCTCTTTGATGGAAAGCTCCTTCCGTCTGCAGGGGCCAGCGCTCGAGAGTTACCGCGCCTATGCCGGGGACGGCATCTTCCGCTTCTCCGTAGGATTGGAAGATGTCGAGGACCTGATCGCCGATCTGGAGACCGTCTTGTAGCTGCCTGCTGCAGCGGCGCGTGCGGCTTCCTATCTACCAGGATCTGGGCCTTGCCAGAAGGTCACCACTGCTAGCGTTACGAGGGTTCGCGTCATGCCAGGACGTCTCTTTTCTCATCGGCTGGCTGCCGGTCTGCTGAGCGGCAGTCTCGCTGCCGCAACACTTCTGCCTGCTGGCACGGCAGCTGCGGCTGAGACCTGGAGTCTGGCAACGGACCTACCTGAGGGCTCGGTCCAGGTGCAGAGCCTGGAACTCTTCGGTCAGGACCTAAGGACTGCCTCCAGCAATCGGATGAGCGCCCTGGTCTATCCCCGCGAGACCCTGGCCCTGACCCAGGGCTTATTGAACGCGGTGCAGAGCGGTGCGGTGCAAATGGCTGCCCTGCCGCTCAGCGCCATGGCCGGCTGGGGGCCGCTCTATGAGGCCGATAGCCTGCCGACCCTGGCCACGGACTACCCGGCGGCGCGGAAGCTCTGGAAGGTGCTGAAGGATCCCTTGCAGCGCGATCTCTGGCAGCGCGATCTCATCCTGCTCTTTGCTGCACCGCAAGCGCCGCGCGGTTTGGTGGGCGGCGTCGGCCTCGGCGATGGCAAGAGCCTGGCCGGTTTGGACGTCGGCACCAGCAACGCGCTGGCGAGCGCAATGGTCCAGCAATTGGGCGCGACGCCCAGTGAGGCGCCGGGTGACCTGCTGGCCCAGGCACTCAGCGACGGCCGCCTGGACGCTGCCTTTCTGGCCGCGCCGGCCGCGCTAAAGGCCTTGGGCAGCGGCCAGGCCGCGACCTTCTATCCTTTCCGGTCCTGGATTCCCTTCACAGTCGTCGTGATGCACGAGGGCACTTTCGAGAGCCTGTCGCGGGCCGATCAGGAGGCGCTGCGCGTTACCGCCGCCGCAGCGGAGGCACAGGCCTGGGCCGCCGGCGAGGGACAGAATGCAGCCCTGATCCGCCTGCTGGAGCGTGATGGGCTCTATCAGGACGCACCGGCGCTCGATACGGCTTTGCAGGCCGCAGGCCGCAGGGTTGCCAGCGACTGGCTGCAGCGCGCCGGTCTTCAGGGGGAGGCGCTGCTCCGTGCCTTTAGGAACTAGTCGCAGGCAACCTGACTCTTCAGGCATTTTGCGCTAGTCTCTTCCGGAACGAGCTGAATAGATCACGAGGAAACGTCTGCCATGACCGTCGTACCGGCGATCCGCCCCCTGGCCAGCCCCGAGGCGCTTGAGCGCGCGATTAGCGCTCTACGCGAGACTTTTGGGGACCGCCTCTCGACGGCGACCTCGGTGCGCGAGCATCATGGCCGGGACGTGACCTCGCACGAGGCCCTGCCGGACGCCGTGGTCTTCGCGCGCTCCACCGAGGAGGTGGTTACGGCGGTGAAGATCTGCGCGGCCGAGGGCGTGCCCATGGTGCCCTTCGGCACGGGGACCTCCTTGGAAGGCCATATCACCGCGCTCTACGGCGGGATCTCCATCGACGTCAGCCAGATGGATCAGGTGTTAGAGGTCAATGCCGCCGACCTGGATTGCCACGTCCAGGCCGGCGTCACCCGCAAGCAGCTGAACGACGACATCCGCCACGACGGTCTGATGTTCCCCATCGATCCCGGGGCCGATGCCTCGCTGGGCGGGATGGCGGCCACGGGTGCCTCGGGCACCAATGCGGTTCGCTACGGCACCATGCGCGAGAACGTGCTGGGCCTCACCGTGGTGCTGGCCGACGGCCGCGTGGTGCGCACCGGCGGGCGGGCGCGCAAGTCCTCCGCTGGGTACGACCTCACCCGTCTCATGGTGGGCTCAGAAGGCACCTTAGGCATCATCACCGAGGTCCGTCTCCGCCTGCACGGCATTCCAGAGGCCATCGGTGCTGCCGTCTGCTCCTTTGAGACCTTGGAAGGGGCGGTCACCTCTGTGATCGAGACCATCCAGATGGGTGTCCCCGTGGCCCGCATCGAGCTCTTGGACGAGGTCCAGATCGACGCCATCAACAAGTACGCCAAGCTCGACTATCCGGTCTTGCCGACCCTCTTTTTCGAGTTCCACGGCACGCCCACCTGGGTGGAGGAGCAGGCCGGGATCGTCAGCGAGCTGGCCGAGGCAAATGGCGGCCAGGGCTTCCGCTGGGCCAAGGAAGCCGAAGACCGGGCCACCCTCTGGCAGGCCCGCCACGATGCCTTCTTCGCCTGTCTGGCGCTGCGTCCCGGCTGTCAAGGCTGGGCGACTGACGTCTGCGTTCCGATCTCCCGCTTGGCCGAGTGCATTTTAGAGACCAAGCAGGACATTGAAGAGAGCGGCGTGATCGCCCCCATCGTCGGTCATGTCGGCGACGGCAATTTTCATCTGGTCTACCTGCTGGACCGTGAGGACCCCAAGGAGTGGGAGGCAGCCCAGGCGCTCAACGACCGCATGATCAAGCGCGCCTTGGCCATGGGCGGCACCTGCACCGGCGAGCATGGCATCGGCTGTGGCAAGCTGGACCTGCTGGTCGAAGAGCACGGCGACGCCATCCCGATGATGCGCGCCATCAAGCAGGCCCTGGACCCCGCCGGCCTGATGAACCCGGGCAAGGTGGTGCGGGTCTAGCGGAAAGCAGACTCGACAACGTCAGTCGGCAGCCGATGGTGACCCTCGTCGCGCGTAAAGCTTTCAGCTTTGCAAGACCTGAGGCAAGCTGGGCAAGAGCAAGACAACTATTACATTCTGCAGGCACTGGGCGTCCGTAGCGCACGGGAAGTTACGTGCCCTCAGCCACTCGATAGCCTATACTCTTGCCAGTCGGTTCTGATTTGGGGGAATGGTCATGTCCTTGGAAGCCTGTGAGATGCGGCCTGCTGCCGGTGGCTTTGCCGGGGCGCCATGGCGGTCGGCGGTCGCCGTCTTGGTCCTGGTCGCCGTCTCTGCCTGCACCACGGTCCTGACGCGTAACCCTGTGCCCCAGGAAGAGATCAACAGCGCCGCGCCGCATGGCATCCGGCTGGAGAACGTCCGGATTCGCGGTTGGGGCGATCATCTTGAGTTCTCCAAGGCTCAGAAGGATGCAGCGATCGCCGGCTTTGCCGCCCGCTTGCGGGCGACCAGGGCGGAGGAGATCGCCTCTGGCGAACCCTTGGTCGAGAACCTCCTGGCACTCTCCGGCGGCGGCCCAGATGGGGCCTATGGTGCTGGCTACCTCAATGGCTGGACCGCGCGGGGCGATCGCCCAGAGTTCGATTTCGTCACTGGGATCAGCACCGGCTCGATCGTCGGCGTCTTCGCCTTTCTGGGCCCGGACTACGATGACAAGCTGAAGGAAGTTTACACGACCTACACGACCGATCAGCTCTTCACCCCGACGATCTTCGCCGGTCTGACCGGCGGCACGGCACTGACGGATTCGCGCGGCTACCGACGCCTGATCGAACGCTATATCGACGATGAGGTGGTGGCGCGCCTTGGCCAAGCCTTTCGTGAGGGCCGCAACCTCTTCATCGGCACCACCAACATCGATGCCGCCCGCCCGGTGATCTGGAGCATGGGTGCCATCGCCGCTAGCGGTCACCCCATGGCCCGCACCTTGATTCAGGACATTATCCAGGCCTCTTCCGCCATTCCGGCCGCCTTTCCGCCGGTCCTGATCCCGGTCGAGACTGAAGACGGTAAGGTCTACGACGAAATGCACGTTGATGGCGGTGCCACCCAGCAGGTGATGCTCTTCAGCGCCAACCTACCGCTGAAGAGCATCGACGAGGCCCTGGGCCATCCCGTCGACCGCACCCTCTACATCATCATGAACAACAAGCTGGTGAAGCCCTATGAGCCGGTCCGGCCCAGGCTGATTTCCATTGCCGGCACGGCGGCCAGCAGCCTGATCGGCGGGTCAGGGTCGGGCGATATCTACCGGATCTTTACCTTGTCGCAACGCGACGACATGGCGCTGAACCTGATCTGGATTCCCGAGGATTTCTCGGTGGTGGCGGAGGAGGCCTTCGACCCGGTCTACATGAAGGCGCTCTACGACCTGGGATATCAACACGGCCTGGCCGGCGACCGCTGGATCGGGGTTCCGCCCGGCTACGTCGGCTGGCCGGAGGAAGTGGTACCGACGAACTGACACTAATCCACGATGAATGTAACTCATCGTGGACTCGGCGCCAGCCCTCTCCCCCGCCCGGCCACCCACGCCAGTATCCTATTGGGTGGCCGGGCGGGGGAGAGGGCTGGCGCCGAGCACTAGGTCACGATCAGTGACCGTTAGTACAACCCGACGGGTGCTCAGCGCTCCGTCGGCAGGCACCACTCCCGCCCGCGCGGCGTCTCGACATACTCTGGCCAGGGCGCTGCAATCGGCGGCGCGAAGTCCGCAGGCAGCAGCGGGGCGACCCATTTGTTGCCGCCGATGCCGCCGCCGGTGCGCTCTTCGAACTCGGCGCGGGCGGCGGCTAGCGCTTCCGGCTCGGTCAGCAGATCCAGGGCGGTGGTGGCGATGCAGCGAGCCGCGCAGATGATGGTGGGGTCGATGGTAGCCGGCAGGCCCCCCAGCGCGTTCCAGGACCAGGCCGGATAGTGATAGCCGGGCTTGGGGCTCTTCAGGGTCGCCCGGCCGATGATCAGCCGCACCGTCGGCGTGTGCCAGGTCCAGTCGACATAGTCGTCGGAGGTGTAGTTCACCTGCCAGGCCGGCAGGTCTTGGCGCAGGACGGCCTCTGCCTCCTCCGGCGCGTTGAGCATCCGCATGCCCTCTAGAATCGGCTGCTCCATCGGCTCCAGTCCCAGGTTGGTCTGGATTTCCCGGGCGAAGGCCAGACCCTCTTCCTCCCAGACCGGCGGGCCGACAGCCGCGAGGTTGTCGTAGCAAAGCTTGGCCAGCGCATGATTGGGCAGCCCGACGCGGGTCTTGGTGACCCAGGTCTTGGTCACCCGGCAGTGGGTCATGGCAGCCACATGCTCGGCATTGCGGTCCAGCACCGCCTGGATCTGCTCTTGCATCTCCAAGGTCGGCGCGCGCCAGGAGTACTGGATCTGGGCAAAGCGCGGCGCCAGATTGTCGGCCGTGGCCTGACCGGCGCCCAGGATCGCCTCGTTCAAGGTCCAGGTACCGGTATGCGGCAGCATCGCCTCCTTGCTGTACTTGGTCGTGGTGTACATGAGGCAGAGCGCATCCTGCGCCCCCGGTGCCCGCGCCATGGTGTGGGCCGAGGCCCGCTCGCTCGACTGGTGCCCCCAGGTCTCCGGCTCCAAGCACTCGAAACCATAGATGCAGGACCAATAGGACCCGCAGTGGGTGTCCCAGATGGTGGTGTTGGCGCGCAGCGAGCCGAAAGCGGGATGGAAGGAAATGGCTGCGTCCATCTCGTCATAGTAGCCCTTGGCGGCATGCACCGGCTTGGAGCCGCAGACCTTCTCTGCCGGTTCCCCCATAAACTTGAGCCTGCCCTTGATGCCCAGCTCTTGCATCGCCGCCTTGGCCGCCAGAATGCCCGCCAGCGCCCCGATCCCCAGGGCTGAGTGCGGGTCGGTGTGGCCAGCCGCCCAGCGGTGCAGACCCGCACGCGGCTTCTCAAAGGCCACCCGCTCCTGGCTGTTGCCGGGCACGGCGTCATACTCGGCATAGGAGCCGATGACCGGCCCGCCATCGCCCCAGCGCGCGCAGAATGCCGTCGGCATGCCGCCGCTGCCTTCCTCCACCTCAAAGCCCTTGGCCCTCAGCCGCTCCACATACCAAGCTGCCGAGCGGTACTCCCGCCAGGCTGGCTCATGGAAGTCCCAGATGGTGCTGTGCCAATCGGAGATCCGGGCGCGGTTCTGGTCGATCCAAGCAAGGGCGGTTGTTTTTGGTGAGGACATCTTGGGCAGGTCTCATGTTCCAGGTCGGCCGAGCTTAAGAAGCGCCTCGCTGGATCGCAACGCGCTAGGCTTAGAGGGTGAGGCCCAGTTCGACTGCGCCCCAGACTGCCGTGGCAGTAATCGCGAAGGAAACGAGCGCGGCCAGCAGCGCGATGCAGAGCAGGATGCCGTCTTCCTCCAGAAAGGCAAAGGCCAGGAGGATGATCACGAGCGCAGGGATCACGTGGCTGAAAGGCACCGGGGCTAGCATGGTCGCGGCCAAGAGCAGCATGACCAGGCCGATCACGCGCTTCGTCGCCTCGAAGGGTGTGCGCCAGCGCGGCCGCACGAAGCGTTCCATGAAGCGCAGCACTGGCACGGTGCGCTTGATCATGCGCGCCAGCTTCTCCTTCGAGATCTGGCGCTCTGCAATGCGCCGTGGCAGGACTGGCCCCCCATGCGCCTTCATCATCTGCAGTGCGGGAAAGAGCATCAGCACACCGGCAAGCGGCGAGAGCCCGGGAAGCAAGCCGATGACGGCGATCAGCAGCATGATGATGCCGAAGGAGCGGTCGCGCAGATGCCCGATGACCCACTCCAAGGTGACGGTTTCCTCCTCGGCCTCGTCCAAGAGCGCGCGCAGCACGACGGATGTTGGGCTGCGCGGGGGCTCTTCCTCTTCGCGGCGCAGCTTCTTTAGGAGGGGCGGGGTGATGGCAACTTTCCTTGATGGCGAGACTGTGGCCGTAGAGCGGTGACGGCGGCCTGCAGTAGCAAGTTACTTGGGGTCCCTTTGCGTTGCAGCGCAGATCTTTCTTGGAAGCAGCGGCCCTGGCCGCCATGCTAGCGCCTTCTTGTGCCGATTTGCCTCCCGGGAATAGGCGACGGCGGCTTCCAGATCAGGTGCAGAGAGTGACAGAGACAGACCAGTTCGGCTTCGGTGCGCAGATCCGGAAATCACCCTACTTCGACGCTACTCTGCGCTGGGGTGCGCAAGGCTTCTCCGTCTACAATCACATGTACATTCCGCGGGACTTCGGTGATCCGGAACAGAACTTCTGGAACCTGGTGCGCGAAGCCATCCTCTGCGACGTGGCGGTGGAGCGACAGGTTGAGATCACCGGGCCGGACGCGGCCGCCTTCGTGCAGCGTTTGACGCCGCGCGACCTCTCCAAGCTGTCGGTGGGGCAGTGCAAGTACATCCTCATCACCAACGCCGACGGCGGTATCCTGAACGACCCAGTGCTGCTGCGTTTGGCTCAGAACCACTTTTGGATCTCGCTGGCCGACAGCGACATCCTGCTCTGGGCGCAAGGCCTGGCCGTCAACAGCGGCCTGGAGGTCACCATCCGTGAACCCGATGTCTCGCCCTTGCAGCTGCAGGGGCCGACGTCGGGGGAGATCATGCTATCCCTCTTCGGCGACTGGGTCCGGGATCTGCGCTACTACTGGCTCCGCGAAACTGAGCTCGACGGCATCCCACTGGTGGTGTCGCGCACCGGCTGGTCCAGCGAGCTGGGCTACGAGATCTATCTGCGCGACGGGACCAAGGGCGACGCGCTCTGGGAGGCCATCATGGCGGCCGGCCAGCCCTTTGGCCTGAAGCCCGGCCACACCTCGACCATTCGCCGGATTGAGGGCGGCATGCTCTCCTATCACGCCGACGCCGACATCCACACCAACCCCTATGAGCTGGGGCTAGACCGCCTGGTGAACCTGGAGATAGAGGCGGACTTCATCGGCAAGGCGGCGCTCAGGCGCATCAAGGAGGCCGGCGTCACCCGCAAGCAAGTCGGGCTGCGTCTGGAAGGCCCACGCCTGGCAGGGCCAAACACGACCTTCTGGCCGATCAGTGCCGCTGGCACCTTGGTCGGCAAGGTGACCTCCGCCATCTACTCGCCGCGCCTGGAGGAGAACATCGCGCTCGCCATGGTGTCTGTCGAGCAGGCGGACCTCGGTACCCGGCTGGAGGTCGAGACGGCCTTGGGCCCCATGCCGGCGACGGTGGTGCAGACGCCCTTCTACGACCCCAAGAAATCGATCGCCAAGAGTCTGTGATCAGATGCTTGTGGTTGAACAGTGAGCGAGATGAAAGGCGTCAGTCTCGGTTGCATTCACTGGCGGAGATGAGATGACCGCGCCCAGGCTCGCGCACAGAGTTTCTGATCATGGGGGGAAACGACACCCGTAAAGCGTGCATTGTCTTCCTCCAACCTCAGGAATGGGCGGACACAAGCCCCAACCTCTTGAAACCGCCATCTCCCCGATGCCTAGGGGTGCTGAACCCAGGCCTTGTGCGGAATCCCGGCAGTCACCTCTTTGTTCTGACATCTTTAGATGGTAGCTACGCTACAGATAACGGCTCAGGGAGAGGCTGATCATGGCAACAATCACCGGAACGAACGGTCCAGACAGTCTTGTTGGGACTCCCAACAACGACACGATCCTGGGTCTCAGAGGCAACGACACCCTCTATGGCCTCGCCGCCGACGATGTTCTCAAGGGACAAGCCAACGACGATACGCTCTTCGGTGGCCCGGGCAGTGACCTGCTGCTCGGCAACTTCGGCGACGATCTGGCCTACAGCGGTAACGGCAGCGGGTCTCTGAGCGGTGGCAGTGGGGCGGACACTCTGCATGCCGGCGACGGCGCCTTGGTCCTCAACGGCGGCTCCGGCGTGGACAGCCTCTTTGGCGCCACCGGGAACGACACCTTCATCGTCGATACGGCCCTTGATGTCGTCGCCGATAGGGATGTGGTCGGTGACAGCAACCGCGTCATCAGCAGAAGCAACTTCACCCTGCCCAGCACGGCGCAAGACGGCTTCATCCAGAGGATAGAGCTGGCAAACAACCTGGGCAATCTGCGGCTCGGCGGCAACGAACTGGACAATCTAATCATCGGCGCGACCGGCAACAACGACCTGAGCGGTCTCGATGGTTCTGACACTCTGCGTGGCCTCCTGGGTGACGATTCTCTGTTTGGTGGCAGCGGCGGCGATCGCGCCGTCGGTGCGGACGGCCAGGACAGTCTCGCGGGCGGTGACGGCGATGATGAACTCTACGGCGGAGCAGGCGCGGACTCACTCTTCGGCGACAGCGGAGAGGACTTGCTGCAAGGCCGCGATGGTGACGATACACTCTTCGGCGGCCCTGGGGATGATACCCTTTATGACAACAGCGGAAACAGCACGCTAAACGGCGGTTCGGGAAATGATTTCCTGGCTGGCCGTGCCGGTGACGACACGTTGAACGGAAACGCTGATGATGACACCGCCGATGGGGCGGGCGGCGACGACCAGCTCACGGGCGGCGGTGGCGACGATCTGTTGAGCGGACAGGGCGGCGATGATGTGCTGACGGGGGACAAGGGTGATGACAGCGCCGTCGGTTCGGACGGTAGCGACACCCTGTCGGGAGCGACCGGCTATGATGTCCTCTATGGCGGCGCAGACAGCGACACCATCTTCGGCGGTCTAGACAATGACCTGCTTCAGGGCCGTCTCGGCGATGATCTGCTTTATGGCGGAGCAGGGGACGACACGGTCAATGACAGCAGCGGCGACAGCACCCTGAGCGGTGGTCAGGGCAATGACATTCTGCGCGGCCGTGACGGCGATGACCTGCTTGATGCAGGCAGCGGTGCGGACACTGCAATCGGTCTAACCGGTCGCGATACCGTCATGGCCGGCAGCGGCGCGGACCGCGCCTCCGGCGGCACTGGGGCGGACGTGATCTTCGGGGGCGATGGGGACGACAGCCTTAACCCAGGATCTGGTGCGGACACCGCTTACGGAGGGACCGGGAACGATACCTTTGCCTTTTTGGATCTGGGGGGGATCAACGGTACCCAGACGCTCTACGGCGGCGAAGGCACGGACTATTTGAGCTTTGGTGCCTCTATCGATCTCACCGATTTCCAGCTGGACAGCGTCGAGTGGTTCATCGGCCGCGTGGTCGGCAGCGGTGGATCCGGGCTGTCCGGCACCAGCCTTTCCGACATTCTGATCGGCAGGACGGGGAGCGACTTTCTCTACGGCCAGTCCTCAGATGATCGGCTCTACGGGAACGACGACAATGACTTCATCACGGCCGGGGCCGGGGACGACCTTGTTTTCGGCGGGTCCGGTTTGGACAACGTGGCGGCACAAGACGGAAAAGACACGATCTACGGCGGGGGCGACCGCGACGCCGTGGTCGCCGGCAGCGGATTTGATATCGTTTTCGGTGGAAACGGTGGTGACATAGTTTTCGGCGGCACTGGCTTGGATCAGCTCCATGGCGACGCCGGCGACGATGCACTTCAAGGTGAGAACTTCGCAGACGTCCTTTGGGGCTCAGTTGGGGACGACACCCTTTATGGGGGGCAGTCGACCGATACACTCTTCGGCGGCAGCGGCTCTGATGTGCTGGTCCCGGGATCAGAACCCGATTACGGCTTCGGCGGTAGTGGTAACGATAGCATTACCATCGATATCGGGCGGTTCGCCGGTGGCGAGGGCGCGGATACCTTCTTCTTCCGGGGCGGGCTAAGCGGCTACCAGGGTCTCATCACCGACTTCACCGGCCGTGCCGAAGGTGGTTTTGATGTGCTGAACGTCTCGGTAAATCTCTCGAACGAAGGCGCACAATTCATCGGAACCGCGCCTTTCTCTCCCGGCGGGACCGCCCAGGTGCGCTTCGTTACCGGAAATCAGTTCGTTAGCGGTGCTGGCTCCCTGCTGTTCGATGCGGATGGAAACAACGTGATCGATTACACGATCGCAATGAGGGACATCGACAACGTCAATCAGCTGACGTCAACAGACTTCTTCTTCACGGCTGACTGAGGTAGATCTTACAGCTCCGGGTAACAGCACGACCTCTTGGCCGATAGTGCCTCGGTTTGCAAAGTAAGCTCGGCTGTCTACTAGACGCGTCTGAAACGAGAAATCGCCCGCTATCGTTTTAGTAGAAGATACGGACCTGAGCAGGCGTCTCGACGTTAAGACGACCTTGGGTCGCATGCCTGCGATGATTCAGAGCGTGGCGTGCCGTTCTAATGCGCCCGCCCGCCCCAAGTAAAGGTTGAAGGAAATGGTCAATCACGATGGCGGGTGCCTAGTCGGGTCGTAGGTAAGCTCATGTGGCGACGATAAGGGCGAAGTCGGGCAGGCTTACTTTGGGCTTGATCTGCTTCCGCTGCGCCGGCACCCTTTTCCTTATGAGTGTACCAAAGATGTACATTGAAAACGAGTACTAAGCCAAATCCGACGTCCACAAATGAGGAAGAAGGAGAATAGCTGTGACTCCGAGTGACCATGATACCGACGACCAAGGCGACTTTTCCAGCGCCTATGGGTTACCGCGTCAGGCGCCATCTAGTGCGAGAGCCGGTGCTCTCTATCGCGTCATTCAGAACAAAGAGATCGCGCCAGACGGCTATGTTGAGAACTGGCAGAACATCTTTGAAAACGAATTCTCGCCAAAGCGCGGCGCGGAACTTGTTGCACGCGCCTGGACAGATCCGGCGTTTCGCGAGCTTCTGTTGACTGATGGAACGAAGGCGGTTGACGAGTACGGGTATCTCGGCGCGCAGGGTGAGTATATTGTCGCGCTGGAAGACACAGAGACAGTCAAGAACGTCATCACCTGTACGCTTTGTTCCTGCACAGCCTGGCCTATCCTCGGCCTGCCCCCGACTTGGTACAAGAGCTTTGAGTATCGAGCGCGCATTTGCCGGGAGCCACGCAAGGTCCTGTCAGAAATGGGGACCGACTTGCCCGCAAAGACCGACATCAAGGTCTATGACACTACTGCAGAGACGCGCTACATGGTCCTTCCCCAGCGACCAGCCGGCACCGAGGATTGGACAGCAGAACAGCTCGCTGAAATCGTGACCAAAGACTGTCTCATCGGCGTCGCGGTTCCGGATGTCAACGTTAAGGCAGAGTGGTCTGGTCAATAGGGGAGGATGAGAAGATGGACGGAGTACACGATCTCGCAGGCGTCCAAGGCTACGGCCGCGTCGATCACACAGTGAATAAGCCCATTGGTCGTCCCTTCAAGCACGACTGGGAAGCCATTGGCTATGGGGCAATTTTTGCCGGCGTCGAGAAAGGCCTCTTCAGCGTTGATGAAGTGCGCCATGCGGTGGAGAGGTTGGCGCCTGTCCATTACCTGACGACGTCCTACTACGACCGCTATGTCATTGGCGTGGCCTCTTTGATGGTGGAGAAAGGGGCGATGACCAAGGAGGAGCTCGAACGCGAGTCGAATGGTCCCTTTCCACTTGCGATGCCTGCTCTATCAGACGGACGGCCTGCTCGCGACACCACGCCTGACTTCAAAGTCGGAGATCGGGTGCGGGTGCGCGATGAACACTTCGCCGGTCATTGCCGCTATCCGGCCTACTGCCGCGGTAAGACGGGAACGATCACGCATATCACGTCGGAGAAGTGGCCGTTCCCAGACTCGATTGGCCATGGGCGCGACGATGCCGGAGCCGAGCGCACGGTTCACGTCGAGTTTTCAGGCACTGACCTTTGGGATGACGCAGAAGCAGCGTCCGTTGTGGTGGACCTGTTCGAAGGCTACCTAGAAGCCGTGTAGGGTGGCTGCGGAAAGGCGCTAGGCGTTGGGAGGTTAACCGCCTCTCAACGTCTAACGTGATCTGGCCCTGTGCTGGCTCGTGTTTTTCGCTGACAAGGGAGCCAAGAGGTGAGAGACAGGCTGCCCGTTACTGTTCTGTCCGGGTTCCTGGGCGCTGGGAAAACAACGTTGCTGACGCATGTTCTGAACAACAGGCAGAACATGAAAGTGGCTGTTATTGTCAATGATATGAGTGAAATCAACATTGATGGTTTGGAGGTCGAGCGTTCTGTATCGATAAACAGAACTGAAGAGAAGATCGTCGAGATGACGAATGGCTGCATTTGCTGCACGCTACGAGAGGATCTTCTCGAAGAGATAAAGAGGCTCAGCCAGCAAAAGAAGTTCGACTATCTGCTGATCGAATCGACCGGGGTGTCGGAACCGCTGCAGGTGGCTGAAACATTCACCTTCATTGATTCTGCGGGCCAAACGCTGGATGAGGTGGCCTTGCTGGATACGATGGTGACGGTGGTCGATGCCACGACCTTTGAAAGCCGCTTGAGCGCCGGCGGTACCGCAAACGCGGGTATTGAGGCTGCTCCAAAAGATCTATCAACACTGTTGATTGAACAGGTAGAATTTGCTGATGTTATACTAATTAGTAAGACTGATCTTGTTTCGAAAGAAGACTTACAGAGCTTGAACGTTCTGCTTCGAAAGCTGAACCGCACCGCGAGAGTCTACCCCATGTCGATGGGAGAGATCCCTTTGTCTTATGTCATGGGCACCGGGCTCTTCTCTCTCGAGAAAGCGGCTGACGCACCTGGTTGGCTACAGGACCTGCGAGGCCAGCACACCCCTGAAACCGAGGAGTTCGGGATCGGATCGTGCATCTATCGGCAGCGTGCACCCTTCCATCCTGAAAGGTTCGCGCGTTTTTTGGAGGGTCACTGGACCAACGGCCGGCTGCTTCGGGCGAAGGGATACTTTTGGAACGCGTCGCGCTTTCGGCAGATCGGGTCTATTGCGCAAGCTGGTGGTGCGATCTCTCACGGTTACATAGGCTACTGGTGGAAGTTCATCCCGCAGACGCACTGGCCAGCGGATGCCTACCGGCGCAATGGCATTCAGCAGCATTGGGAAGAACCAGTCGGAGACTGCAGGCAGGAACTGGTCTTCATCGGACAGGACATTGACCGCGATCTGCTGACCGAGCAGCTCGATGCATGCCTTCTTACGGTGGAAGAGATTGAGCGGGGCACTGATGTCTGGGAGAGTTGGCCTGATCCGCTTGGGGATGGAGACGCGCAGCGCGTTCAAAGCGCTGTCGCACAAACGAGTCTCTCCCGGGCATAGAGGAGAGCGCCGGCGCCGACCCCGATAAGTCCCTCTCGTTACCAGTTAACCCTACGTAGTATCAGCACGCACCATGGACAAACGCTGCCGTGCCTCCGAGACCAGGCGCTCGATCACCGCGCCAGCTTCTTCGTCCCGCGCGAGGCGCACGGCCTGTCCAGCCCAGAGAGAGGAGAAGTCAGCTTTCCCCTCCGCCTCCGCTGCTTTCTTCAGCGGGGCGAGCGCGCCGCCGGCGGTGGGGAAGGGTGGGGTTTTGTCGCTCATCGGGCCCTGATCGCGCATCACCCGGTTCATGATCCCGCGCGCCGGGCGGCCGGAAAAGAGGTTGGTTAGCGCCGTACTGTCGTCGCTCGCGCTCTCCAGGGCGGCGCGGTGCAGAGGGCTCACCAAGGACTCCGGGCTGCGCAGGAAAGCGGTGCCGATCTGGACGCCGTCGGCGCCGAGGGTGAAGGCCGCCGCGATGCCACGACCATCGGCGATGCCGCCAGCGGCGATTACCGGCACCGAGACGGCATCGGCCACCTGGGGCACCAGCGCGAAGGTGCCGGGCTGGGTGGTGATGGTCTCCTCCAGGAAGACACCACGGTGGCCGCCGGCCTCATAGCCCTGCGCGATGATCGCGTCGGCGCCCTGTTCCTCCAGCCAGCGGGCCTCGGCGACCGTGGTGGCCGAGGAGAGGACCTTAGCGCCCGCCGCCTTCACCCGCGCCAGTAAGGCCGGGGCGGGCAGGCCGAAGTGGAAGCTCACGACCTCCGGCTTCTGCTCCTCCACTAGCGCGCAGAAGGTCTCGTCGAAGGGCGCGCGGTTGGGGGCTGTGGTCGGCTGGTCCGGGTCCAGGCCGTGCCTCTCGTAGTGGTCGCTCAGGCTTGCCTGCCAGCGCTTCTGGGCCGCATCATCAGGCGGGGCGGGGGTGTGGCAGAAGAAGTTGAGGTTCAGCGGCCGGCTCACCTGCTGGCGGACGATCTGCACCTGCTCACGCGCGGTCTCGGGCGAGAGCATAGCGCAGGGCAGGGAGCCCAAGGCGCCGGCCTTGGCGGCGGCAATCGCCATCGCGGTGCCGCCGGCACCGGCCATGGGGGCCTGGATAATCGGCAAGTCAGTGCCCAGCAGATCGATCAGACGGGTGGACGGCCACATGGTCTCTACTCCTACTCCTCGTCGCTAAAGCCCCAGGCGCTGCCGAGCTGCCGCTGTAGGGCCGCCCAGTCCAGCACGCCAACCTTCTCCGCCCAGCCCTGATACTCGAAGGCCAACTCCTCCACCCGGCGCTTGTCGCCGGCGGCGAGGTCATTCAGCTCGGTACGGTCCAGCTCCATATCGTAGAGCTCCCAGGGCTTCCCGTGCTGGCGCACCAGCTTCCAGCGGCCCTGGCGGATGGCGGAATTGCCCTCATGCTCCCAGTAGAGCGGCGTGTCGCGTTGCCAGGCCTTGCCGCGTAAGAGTGGCAGCAGGCTCTCGCCATCCAGGGCCTGCAAGGGATGCCCCTCCCGCTCACTGGGGTAGGAGAGGCCGCTGGCGTCCAGCAGGGTCGGCAGGATGTCGACCACGTGTGAGGGCGCATGCGCGGTCAGTGGTCCCTGAAAGCCCTTGGGCCAATGCGCGATCAGCGGGGTGGAGATGCCGCCCTCGTGCACCCAGTGCTTGTAGAGGCGGAAGGGAGCGTTTGAGACGTTGGCCCAAGGCAGGTCGTAGCTCATGAAGGTTTGCGCGCCGCCTGGCCGCAGGCTGGGCAGGTTACCCTTGGTGATCGGTCGCCCGTCGGAGAGTGCGTCCGGGTACCACTGTGCCCAACCGTCTTCCGCCATGAACTCCGCACAGCCGCCGTTGTCGGCCAGGAAGAGGATCAGCGTGTTGTCCAGCTGGCCCAGCCGTTCCAGGCAACTCACCACACGGCCGATGCCCTGGTCCATGCGATCCACCTGGGCGGCATAGACCGCCATGCGCTCGGCCTCCCAATCAGGCATCGGCATGTCGGCGAAGGGCGGGGCCTCGGCGTCCCGCGGGGAGATATCCCAGGGCTTCTGCAGCACGCCTTTGCCGTTCATCTCCTCATGGCGGGCGGTGCGGATCGCGTCCCAGCCAGCGCGATACATCCCGTCATAGCGGGCCACGTCTTCCGGCCAGGCGTGCAGCGGCCAATGCGGTGCCGTGTAGGCGAGATAGAGGAAGAAGGGCTTCTCGCCCTCTGGCTCCTCCTCGATCATGGAGACGGCACGGTCGCTGATGGCGTCGGTCAGGTAGAAGCTGCCGAGCTCGATCGAGGTGCGGCTGTCGTCAGACATGACGTAGTGCGGCTCCCAGAAGCTGCCGCCGCCGTCCAAGGTTCCGAAGAAGCGGTCAAAGCCGCGCTGGCGCGGCGTGGGATGGCCCTCGCTGCCCAGGCGCCACTGGTCGCAGAGGCGCGCGTCCAGGTCACCGCCGACGTGCCACTTGCCGGACATGAGCGTGCGATAGCCGCCAAGGCGCAGGACCTCGGCAATGGTTGCTGCATCCTCGCGCAGGAAGCCCTGGTAGGCCTTGGTACCGAAATCCATCACCATGTGGCCGATGCCGGCCTTGTGCGGATAGAGGCCGGTCAAGAGCGCTGCCCGGGTCGGGCAGCAGCGCGCGCAGTTGTACATGGCACTCAACAGCGCGCCGCCCTGGGCCAGCCGGTCCAGGGTCGGCGTGCGGATCTCCGCCCCGGTGCAGCCCAGGTCGGAGAAGCCCATGTCGTCGGCCAGGATCAGGACGATGTTGGGGCGCTTGCTGCTCTGCTCTGCCGGCATGGAGTTACTCTCCTTTGAATCTGGGTTGTTCTTTGGCCAGGAAGGCACGCACGCCCTCGGCATAGTCGGCGCTGTCGCAGAGTTGGTGCGGCTCGCGCAGGTCCTTGGTGGTGTAGGCCTTGGGCTGCAGGGCGCGGGTCGCGGCCTTGCGGTGGAACTGGTGCGCGAGCGGGGCGCCGGCGGCAATGCGCGCGGCAGCCGCCAGAGTCTCTTCCTCCAAGGTGGTCATCGGCATGACCCGGTTGACCACGCCCTTCATCAGTGCCTCTTCCGCCGTCAGCAAGCGGCTGTCCAGCAGCATCTCCAAGGCCGTGGCACGACCGCCCAACTGGACCAAGGCACGCATGGCCGAAAGCGGCAAGCCGTGGCCGATACGCTGGATCGGTAGGCCCAGCCGCGCGCCCTCTCCAGCGAAGCGCAGGTCGCAGTGCAGCGCCAACTCGAGACCGCCGCCGGTGCAAGCGCCTTGGATCATGGCGATGGAGGGGAGGGGGCTTTCCTTGAGCGCGGTGATCGCCGGCTCCATCTGGGCTGCGTATTCTTCTGCCTGGGCAGTGTTCGACCGTTTCTCAGGGAACTCGGTGATGTCAGCGCCGGCGCAAAAGGCGATCCGCCCGTCCTTCTGCGGCCGGCCGCGGATGATCATGCAACGCAGATCCTGGTTCGCCTTGACTTGCTTGAAGGCTTCGTCCAGGGCCGTCCACATGGCCAGGTTGACCGCGTTCCGGTACTCCGGGCGGTTCAGCCAGAGGGTGACAATGGGGCCGGCGGTTTCGATTTGGACCAGGTCGCTCATAGTGTTCTTTCTCTTTGCTCAAGTACTGGATCAATACGGGCACGGAAGGCGGCGGCCGCCGCGCGCGGATCGGCGGCACCGGCGATGGCCGAAACCACGGCCAGGCCGTCGATACCGCAGGCCATGACGTCGCTCGCCTGCTCTAGGGAGATGCCGCCGATGGCGACGGCTGGCAGGTCTTGCAGAGCGGCGCGCAGGTCAGCCAGGCCGTCGAGACCCAAGGCCGGCGCCGCATCAGCCTTGGTCTGGGTGGAGAAAACCGGGCCGATGCCGAGGTGGTCAGCATAGCCTTGTCGTGCGGAGTCTAGGTCCTGGCGCGCGGTGATGGACAGGCCGAGCCTGCAGGCGGCGGGCAGCGCAGCCCGCGCCTCTGACGGCGGTACGTCCTCTTGCCCGATGTGCAGGGCAGCGGCGCGACAGTCCAAAGCGGCTTGCAGGTCGTCATTGATGATCAACGGCACGCCCAGGGGCTCAAGCAGTGCCTTGGCGGCGCGCCCGAGAGCGGCCAGGTCGGCACTGCTGGCCTGCTTCTCACGCAGCTGCACAGCGGTGACGCCGCCGGCGAGGGCCTGCGTGATCACCTCCATCAGCGGCCGGC
>JBCBSF010000040.1:0-42495 GCA_039819325.1 Pseudomonadota bacterium
ATCGCAACGACTACCGAGCCTCGCTCGAGCGCTTGCTTACGCTGCCGGTGACCGCCGTGCACGGAGGGCACTTCCCCGGTAAAGAGCAGACCCGTCGCGGCCTCGAAGAGGCTGATGCTGCCGGGTGAGTGTCCTGGTGTGTGCAGCACCGTCAGATGGCGATCGCCAAGATCGATCACATCGCCTTCGTTCAAGATCTGCGTAGCCTCGGTCGCTGCGACCCGATAGTCGGCGGAGCTGTAGGGCAGCGGCGGCAGTGCAGTGTAGATGGCATCGGTGACGCTGCCGGTGACGGCGGTGTTATCGCGCGTCGGTGCGGCCAGGATCTCCGCCTCGGCCGCGTGGATCGCCCGCTCAGGAAACTCATGATGGCAGCCGATGTGGTCGTAGTGGCTATGGCTGGCGACCGCCAGGAGCGCGCGCTCACTGACCAAGGGCACCCACTGGCGCAGGCTCACCACGCCCATGCCGCTGTCGACCAGAAGATCACGATCGCGGCCGCGCAGGTGCCACATGTTGCAGCGGAAGTAGGGGACGATGAAGGGCTCGTCGATCAGGGTGAGGTCTTGGTCCAGCCGTCGCACCCGGTACCAATCTTCGGCCTTAGCTCTCTGCACGCGATGTCTCCACAGGCTTCAAGAGGGTGGTGGCCGTTTGGAACCCGAAGAGCCAACGTAAGGGGCCGATGGTCTCCTCTCCGGCGGGTCGGAAGCCTTTGCGCTCATAGAGTGCCCTGGCGCGCGGGTTGCTGTCGATGACGTCCAAGCGGACTGCCGTTAGTCCGCGTGCTTCGGCCTCAGCCACCACGGCGTCCAACAAGGCTGCGCCGATTCCCAGCCCGCGCGCCTCCGGCGCCACACAGATTCCGTCCATCAGCAGCAGGTCTGGCTCCAGTTTTCTCTCAAGCAGGGCCAGGAGCGGCGCTCTCCACATCGCTCCAAGAACGCCATAGACCCGCGCGAGGCTCCGGAAGCCGCCGCCGACCAGGCCGCCTTCGCTGGTCTTGAAGCCGGCTACGCCGAGCAGTCGACCATCCTGGGCGATGGCTGCGTAGCCAAAGTCGGGGTTGATTGCTGCAGCCAGGAAGGCCAGTGCCTTCTGCTCAGGCCGCATCACCCGGCCCAACTTACTTGAGAAGGCGACCCAGTAGAGCGCCGCTGCTCTCTCGCGCTCTCCTGCTGGAATGCCCTTCTGGATGTGGAACTTTGGAGCCATGGAGAGGCCGCCTTCCGTTAGAGAGAGCGATCCAGGGTATAGGCGACTTTCTGTCCGTAAGAGATCTCCAAGGTGTGTCCGTCGGGATCTTGCAGAAAGGCGCCGTAGCCCACCGGTGGGCCATAGTCAAAGGGGCCGGTCACTGTGACACCTGCAGCCTGGGCTTCTGCGATCATGGCATCGACCTTGGCCCGGCTCTCCAAGGCAACGCCCAGGTGCGCGAAGGGGCCAAGCGGTGCGCCCACGGTCTTGGTCTGCAAGAAGACAATACAAAAAGGCCGGGTGCCGTCGGCGAGCCAGCCGACACGCACGCCGGGCTCGTCCTCGCGTTCATGCACCAAACGGAAGCCGCCATAGCGGGCGTAGAAGGCTGCCGTGCGATCCAGATCGCTGCAGGTCAGCGCGATATGCGTGAAGCCTAGGTCGATCTGTCCGTCCTCTTCGCCCGACATGCCGATGAGTCCTTTCTTCTTGTGTAACAAGAGATCGCCTGTGCATCTCGGCAGCCTTCAGGCCTCACGGTCGTGACGACGAAAAGGGGCCAGGCGTGCTAAAAGGCCAGGTGGTCCTGTTGAGTTGGGAGACTGAAGTCATGCGGTCAGTGCAGCAGCCTCTTGCCGGTCTTGTCCTCGCCGCCGGCCTTGCAGCCGCAAGCGCTACGGCCTTGCAGGCTGAGAGTACCATCATCGTGCTCGACGCCTCAGGCTCCATGTGGGCGCAGATCGACGGTGCGCACAAGATCACCATTGCCCGGGATGTTCTGAACGGGGTCCTGAATGACCTACCCGCAGACCGCTCGCTAGGGCTTTTGGCCTACGGACATCGGCAGAAGGGAGTCTGCAGCGACATCGAGCTGCTGGTCCCGCCAGCTCCTGGAAGCGCCGGTGCTGTGCGCGATGCTGCTGCCGCGCTGAACCCCAAGGGCAAGACACCGCTGACCGACTCCGTGCGCCAAGCCGCAGAGGCGCTGCGTTTTACCGAAGAGAAGGCGACCGTCGTCCTCATCACCGATGGTCTTGAGACCTGTGACGCCGACCCTTGCGCGCTCGGCCGCACTCTGGCCCAGACAGGCGTCGACTTCACCGCCCATGTCGTCGGCTTCGGCCTGAAGGAGGGGGAGGGCGCGCAGATCGCCTGCTTGGCGCAGGAAACCGGCGGCCGCTATCTCGACGCCGCTAACGCCGCCGAGCTCTCCGACGCGCTGACCCAGACAGTTGCCGCACCGCCGCCACCGGAGCCCGAAGCGGCGGTGCAAAGCGCAACAGTCACTGCCCCCGCCGAGATCCCCGCCGGAGCGCCGTTTGAGGCCAATTGGGAGGGGCCAGGCAACGACGGCGACTATCTGGTGATCGTCGAGACCGGCATGCCAGAGGGCCAGACTAGCGGCGCCAACTACGCCTACACCCGCGACGGCAGTCCGCTGACGCTGCGAGCGCCCGATGCTCTGGGTCGGCATGAAGTCCGCTACATCCTCGGCAAGACGCGCGAGACGATTGGCCGGCAAGAGGTGACTTTGACGCCGATTGCCGCGACCTTGGAAAGCGATTTCGAGGTCGCAGCCGGCGCAGGATTTCAGGTGGATTGGACCGGCCCGAGCTACCAAGACGACTACATCACCATTGTCGAGGCCGGTGCGCCGGAAGGCGATTATGGGGCTTACGACTATGCCCGCAATGGCAGCCCCACGACCTTGCAAGCACCCGATGCTGTCGGAGACTTCGAGGTCCGCTATGTGGTTGGACAGTCGGATCGCACGCTCGCCAGCCATCCGCTCATCGTGGTCGGCGTGAGTGCCAGTCTGGATGCACCGGCTGAGGCAGCCGCCGGCTCGACCCTTGAGGTCCTGTGGGAAGGCCCCGACAACAAGAACGATTACATCACAGTCGTCGAAGCCGGCGCGCCAGAGGGCAGCTACACCAACTACGCCTACACACGGAAAGGCAGCCCGGCGACCCTGATCCTGCCCGATGCCTTGGGCGCCTACGAACTGCGATACGTCGTCGGGCAATCGGATCGCACGCTGGCCGCGAGGCCGATCACCCTGGTCGGCGTGACGGCAAGCCTCGATGCCCCGAACGAGATTGCGGCCGGGGCGAGTGTCTCGGTTGCTTGGGAAGGCCCAGACAACAGGAACGACTACATCACCATCGTCGAAGCCGGCGCGCCCGAAGGCAGCCACACGAACTATACCTACACCCGCAAGGGCAGCCCGACGACCTTGGTGGTGCCTGATGCACTGGGTGCCTACGAGCTGCGCTATGTCGTCGGCCAGTCTAAACGGACACTCGCCAGCAAGCCGGTAACCTTGGTTCCCGTGGGCGCAAGCCTAGAAGCGCCAGCGGAGATACCGGCAGGCGCCACCGTGGAGGTCGCCTGGGAGGGTCCCGACAACAGGAACGACTATATCACCATTGTCGAGGCCGGCGCGCCGGAGGGTAGCCATACGAACTACACCTATACGCGCAAAGGCAGCCCGGCAGTCCTGATCGTGCCGGATGCCCTTGGCGCCTACGAGCTGCGCTACGTCGTCGGCCAGTCTAAACGGACGCTCGCCAGCAAGCCGGTCACCTTGGTTGGCGTATCTGCAAGCCTGGAGGCGCCGGCGGAGGCATCAGCCGGGGCGACCATCGATGTCGTCTGGGAGGGTCCCGACAACAGGAACGACTACATCACCATCGTCGAGGCTGGTGCGCCCGAAGGCAGCCATACGAACTACTCCTATACACGCAAAGGCAGCCCAGCGACGATCACAGCACCCGACGCCTTGGGCGCCTACGAATTGCGCTATGTGGTCGGTCAGTCCAAGCGCACCTTGGCCAGCCTGCCCATCACCTTGACACCGGTCAGCGCGGAGCTGCGGTTGGACAACGTTCCGCTGCCGGAGGGTGAGGCCATCGTCGCCTGGACCGGACCCAACCTGCGGAACGACTTCATAGCACTGGCTGAACCGGGCGCGCCGGCGGGGACCTATCTGAACTACCGCTACACCCGCAGCGGCAACCCCTTGACCCTCAAGGTGCCAAAGGTCTTGGGAAAGCTGGAGCTGCGCTACGTGATTGGCCAGTCAAAGCGTGTGCTTGCCGTGCTACCGATCACCGTTGACATCGCCCAGGTCTCGCTGGAGGCGCCGGAGCGCGTTGCCGCCGGTGGCACGCTGCAGATCGGCTGGACCGGCCCCGGAAACTGGGACGACTTCGTCGAAATCCTACCGGCCGGTTCCGCCGACACAGCAGAGCCGACCACGGCCACACGCACCTCTCAGGGCAGTCCCTTGCCGATCTTTGCGCCCGCCCAGCCAGGTGCCTACGAGATCCGCTACAAGGACCGCAAGACGGGAGAGGTCGCTGCCCGCCGCCCGCTGGTGGTGGAGTAGCCGTGCTGCCACCTGCCTTGGCCGCCTGGCAGGCGGAGGGTGCCTTCTTCGATCTCCTGGGCGAACGCGTCTTCGTTCGGCAGGAGGGAAGTGGACCGCCGCTCTTGCTTTTGCACGCCTACCCGACCGCCTCTTGGGGCTTTCACCGCATCTTACCTGGCTTGACGGCCCGCTTTCGGGTGATCGCGCCGGACTTGCCAGGCTCTGGACTCTCCAGCAAGCCGCGGCGCGGCGACTACAGCATCGCGCGGCTTGGCGATGTGGTGGAGGCGCTGCTGGATCGTTTGCAGGTCGGGCGGCTGCATGTCCTGGCCCATGGCTATACTGCCTCGGTAGCGCAGGAGCTCTTGGCGCGAGACAATGTGCGGGCGGCCAAGGACGCGCGGCTCATGTCCCTCTGCTTCCTGTCCGCGGGTCTCTTTCCAGAGGTCGCGCAGACGACCCGCCTGCAGCGCCTCATGCTGTCTCCGCTCGGTCCTTTGCTTGCGCGCTTTGCACCGCAGCCCTTTGGCATCTTCAGTAAGCAGCTGGCGGAGAGCTTTGGCCGTAAGACGCAGCCCAGCGAAGAGGATCTGCAGATCATCTGGGCGTTGCTGCGCGCCAATGGCGGACAAAGGGTCGTGCCGCGGGTGATTGGCTATCTGACAGAGCGGCAACGCGTTCAGGACCGCCTAGTAGGCGCTCTAGAGCAGGCGCGTGTTCCGCTGGCCCTGATGGTGGCCCCCGACGATGACTTGAGCGGGGAGGCGATCTTGCGCGTTTGGCGTCGCCGCTTGCCGCTAGCCCCGGTCTACCGCCTGCCCGATGGGGTGGGTCACTACCCGCCGCTGGAGTGTCCGCAGGACGTCCAGCGGGCCTATGCGGCCTTCCGCGGCGCCATCACCACCGCTCCCGCGTGATGCCTGGCGTGACGGTTGCCAGCGCTGTCGCCGCCTCGTCATAGTAGGGGGTTAAGAGGAGGCGCTGACCGATGACGACCGAACAGCAACGCATTCCAGGCTATTGTGCGCTCTGTACCTCGCGCTGTGGCTGCATCTCGGTGGTAGAGGAGGGCCGCTTGGTCGCCGTCGAGCCCGATCCCAGCCATCCGACCGGCAGCGCGCTCTGCGGCAAGGGCAAGGCAGCGCCGGAGCTAGTGCATCATGCTCAGCGTCTGAGTAAACCGCTCCGCCGGACCCGGCCTAAGGGCGATCCTGATCCAGGGTGGGAAGAGATCTCCTGGGACGAGGCACTGGACCTGGTCGCCCGCGCCCTGCAGAAGGCGGCCAAGGAGCAGGGACCGGAATCCGTGGCTTTCGGCATCACCACGCCCTCCGGCACCGGCCTGCAAGACGCCTATCCCTGGGTCGAGCGGCTGCGCTATGCCTTCGGCAGCCCCAATGCCGTCTTCGGGACGGAGATCTGCAATTTCCACCGCGACGACGTCTTCGCGCTGACCTATGGCGTGCCGACGCCGCTGCCGGACTTGGAAAACTGCGACTGCCTGATGCTTTGGGGGCATAACCCCAGCACCTCTTGGCTGGCCTTTGCGACCCGCATCGCAGCCGCCAAAGCGAGCGGTACCAAGCTGATCGTCATGGATCCACGCCGCGAGGGCCTGGCGGTAAAGGCCGATCACTGGCTGCGCGTGCGTCCTGGCAGCGACGGCGCCTTGGCGCTGGGGCTCGCCCATCTGCTGATCGAGGCAGGGGCCTTCGACGCGCGCTTCCTGCGCCGCTGGTCGAATGCGCCGGTGCTGATCAGGGAGGACACAGGACAGCCGCTGAGCGCCAAGGACCTCGATCCCGAAGCGGAGGCGGGGCAGCGAGTCGCCTGGGATGAGGCTTTGGGCGGGCCGGTTCTCTATCCGGCGTCCGGTGGCGCTATTGGCAACTCTGAGAAACTTGCACTCTCTGGCCACTTTACCGTTACAGATCAAAATGGTGTGGCGCTTTCTTGTCAGCCTGCTTTCGCTCTCTACGAGAAACTCGCAGTGGCCTACACGCCGGAGCGGGTCGAAGAACTCACCTGGGTTCCGGCCGAGCAGCTGCGCGCGACGGCGGAGACCATGATGCAGGCCAAGGCGCTCTCCAGCTTCGCCTGGTCGGGGGTCAGCCAGCACAGCAACGCAAGCCAAACCTCACGTGCCATTGCGCTGCTCTACGCGCTCTCCGGCAGGTTCGACGCGCCCGGTGGCAACGTGATGTTCAAGAGCCTGCCGCTTGCCAACATCCTTGGCCGAGATCTCATGCCAGAGGCGCAGTGGGGTAAGGCCTTAGGCCTGGAAGACCGCCCGCTGGGACCGGAAGCGCAGGGCTGGATCACCACCGACGCGCTTTACGATACGCTGCTCACCGGAAAGCCCTATCCGGTCACCACAATGGTGAACTTCGGCACCAACATCCTCTTCTCGCACGCCGATACCCAGCGTGGCTTGGCGGCCCTGAAGCGGTTGGAGTTCACCTGCCACATCGACCTCTTCATGACCCCTTCGGCGGAGCTGGCGGACGTGGTCTTGCCGGTGAACAGCCCCTGGGAGCGGGAAGGCTTCTGCGGCACCTTCAAGGTCGGCCCCGATGCAGCCAGCACCCTGCAGCTGCGCCCAGCCGTGCTGCCCTCACTGGGCGAATCAAAGAGTGATGTGGAGATCGTCTTCGCCCTGGCTCAGCGCTTGGGCTTTGGCGAGCAGTTCTGGGACGGCGATTGGGACGCCAGCCTACGCGCGCTGCTGGAGCCGTCTGGGGTCAGCCTGGAGGAGCTGCGCGCTGCGCCGGGTGGCTTATCCCGGCCCCAAGAGACGCGGTATCGTAAGTACGAAGAAACCGGCTTCAAGACGCCCTCCGGCTTGGTCGAGGTCTTCTCCGAGCAGCTGCAGGCGATCGGCCAGGACCCGCTGCCCGGCTACGTCGAGCCGGCGATGAGCCCGGTCAGCCGGCCCGAGTTGGCCGCGGACTTTCCGCTGGTCCTCACTACCGCTAAGTCGCTGCACTACTGCCACAGCCAGCACCGCGGCCTGGCTTCGCTGCGCCGCCGCGAGCCGGACCCGCTGGTGGAGCTGCACCCAGACTGCGCCGCCGAGCGCGGTATTGACGAGGGCGCGTGGCTTAAGATCACCACGCCGCACGCCGCCTTCCGCGCCAAGGCCAAGTTCAAGACCAACCTGGATCCCCGGGTGGTCAGCGCCACCGCCGGCTGGTGGCAGGCTTGCGAGGCCTTGGACCTGCCCGGCTATGACGCCGTCAGCAACCTGACCGCCAATGCCAATGCCGCCATCGGCAATGAGGATAGCGACCCGATCAGCGGCTCGATCCCGCAGCGCTCCTACCTCTGCCAGGTGGCTTTGGAGCAAGGGTCTTAGGCGCTTGGATCGCATCACCCTGGACATCCTGTCGGGTAAGCTGACCGCGACGGTGGACGAGATGGGGGCGGTCTTGGCCCGCACCTCCATGAGCCCGCTGATCTACGAGATCTTGGACTTCGCCTGCGGGCTCTGCGATGCCGAGGGCAACCTCATCGCCCAAGGGAACGGCATTACCCTCTTCACCGGTACTTTTTCCGAACAGGTGCGCAATCTGTTGGCCAAGCACGGATCGGACCTGGCCCCTGGCGACGTCTTCATCGCCAACCAGCCCTATGACGGCGGCACGCATGCCAACGACGTCGCCATCCTGCGGCCGGTCTTCCTGCCCGATGGCTCGCTCTTGGCGGTTTCGCTCGCAGTGGCACACTGGTTGGATGTGGGCGGTGCCAAGCCCGGCAGCCTGCCGCCGGATGCCGACGAGATCTTCCAGGAAGGTCTGCGCTTGCCCTGTCTGCGGCTCGCCCGCAATGACGTGCTGGACCAAGGCCTCCTGGACCTTCTGGCCGCCAACCTGCGCTATCCAGACTTGGCGCTGGGCGATCTCAACGCTGAACTGGCAGCCACCCGCATCGGCGCAGAGCGCTTGCTGCAGGCCGCCGAGCGCTATGGCGCCGACACCCTGCGGACCTGCTTCCGCCATATCCTGGAGCGCGATGCAGCAGCCAGCCGGCGCGCCGTCGGTGCCTTACCGGACGGAGTCTATGAGGCAGAAGACTGGATCGATGGAGACGGGGTCACCGACGAGCGCATTCCGGTTCGGGTGGCCGTCACCATCTCAGGCGAGGCGATCAGCGTCGACTTCACCGGGTCTGCAGCTGCCCGGGCGGCACCGATCAACTGCACGCGCGGTGCGCTGCTGTCTTCAGTGAAGACTGTCTTCAAGGCCCTGGTCGAGCCGCAGGCGGCGGCCAATGACGGCTGGTTCGCGCCCCTGACAGTGATCGCACCGCCCGGCACGGTCTTCACGGCTGAAGCGCCGTCGCCGGTCGGCTGGTACTACGAGGGCTCCTCCCAAGCCTCGGAGCTGGCTTGGAAGGCGTTGGCGCCTCTGGCGCCGGAGCGCTTTGGCGCCGGCAGCTATATGAGCCTCACCGTCGCCTACCTTTGCGGCCGCGGCGGCGAGGGCCGGCAGAGCTATGTCCATATCGAGCCGGCGCACGGCGGCTGGGGTGCCGGTCCGAGCGGCGACGGCGCCTCAGCCCTGATTGCCCTGACCGACGGCGACACCTACAACACCGCCTGCGAGGTGATCGAGGCTAAGTTCCCGCTACGGCTGACCCGCTATGCTCTGAACAGCGAAGCCGGCGGCGGCGCAGGGCGGTGGCGCGGTGGTCTGGGTCTGCTGCGCGAGTATGAGATCCTGGAGGCCGGGAACTTCCTCTACTGCAGCGTCGGCCGCTCGGAAACGCCGCCTTGGGGTCTGGAAGGTGGCCAACCCGGCAGCTGCAACGCGGTCGAGGTGGTGCGGAATGGCGAGATCTTGCGCTTCGCCCGTAGCCCGCATGTCGAGCTACAACCAGGCGACCGGGTTCGGGTCATCACCGGCGGGGGCGGCGGCTATGGTCCACCGGCTGCGCGCTGTCGAGAGGCCCTGACCGAGGATCTGGCCAATGGCTATGTCACGCTCGAAGAGGCCAAGCGCGCTTACGGCTGGGAGGGCGCGGCTTGATCCGCCTGGCGACGGACGTCGGCGGAACCTTCACCGACCTGGTGGCGCTCGAGCCACAAAGCGGCCGCTTGATCACCGCGAAGGTTCTGACGACGCCGGCCGATCCCAGCCAGGGCGTCATGACCGCCATCGCCGAGAGCGGTCTGGAGCCAAGTGCCATCGACCTGCTGGTGCATGGCGGCACAACAGTGATCAACGCGCTGACGGAGCGCAAAGGGGCTGTCACTGCCCTTATCACCACGCGGGGCTTCCGCGACGTCCTGGAGATCGGGCGCGGCAACCGCCCTGACCTCTACAATCTCCGCTTCCGCTCGCCGCCGCCCTTCATTCCCCGCGCCCTGCGGTTTGAGATCGCTGAGCGGGTGAGTGCAGCGGGGGAGGTGCTGCAGCCGCTCGACGAAGCAGCCCTGCCGGAGATCTTGAAGGCTTGCCGCGCTGCGGGCGTTGAGGCCATCGCCGTGGCCTTTCTCAACAGCTACGCCAATCCCGGGCCAGAGGCGCGCTGCGCGGCGCTTGTTCAAGAGACCTGGCCTGAGGTTTCGGTCACGGCCTCCCACAGCCTGACCCGCGCCCGCCGTGAGTTCGAGCGCAGCAACACGGCCGCCCTCAACGCCTACGTCCAGCCGGTCATGAGCCGCTATCTCCGCCATCTCGGCAGTGCGTTAGAGGGGCAGGGGGTGGCGCCACCCTATCTGGCGATGCTGTCGAACGGCGGCACTGCCAGCTTTGACTGGGCCGCCGCGCAGCCCCTGCAGATGGTGGAATCCGGTCCTGCTGCAGGCCTAGCCGGTGCGGCTGCCTTGGGCCGGGCGGCCGGCATCGAGAACATGATCGCGCTCGACATCGGCGGCACCACAGCCAAGTGCGCGATGATCCTGGAGGGCGCGCCCCGGGTCGAGCAACGCTACGCCCTGGAACGCTCGCGCCTGTCACCGGGCTATCCGCTGCTGCTGCCGGTCGTCGATATCGTAGAGATCGGCGCCGGTGGCGGTTCCCTGGCGCGCCAAGCGGCCAACGGTAGCCTGCAGGTCGGCCCGGAGAGCGCTGGCGCCGACCCTGGCCCCGCCTGCTACGGACGGGGTGGGGAGGCTCCGACTGTCACCGATGCGGCCTTGCTCTGTGGCCTGATCGATCCGGAGCGCTTCGCCGGTGGCCGTTTGCCCTTGGATCCGAAAGCTGCTGCTGCGGCCATAGCGCCGCTGGCTGCTAAACTGGATCTCTCCACCGATGAGACAGCTCTGGCAGTCTTGCGCATGGCTGAGGCCTCGATGATCAACGCCCTGCAGCTGATCTCCGTCCAGCGCGGCCACGATCCGCGCGACTTCCCGCTTCTGGTCAGCGGTGGCGGTGGCGGCCTACACGGCGCGGCTCTGGCCAAGGAACTGGGTATCACCGAGGTCATCGTCCCGCCGCGCGCCGGCATCTTCTCCGCCTGGGGCATGCTGGCGAGCGCGCCGCGCCTTGACCAAGACCAGGCTCTGACCGCCCGGGTCTCCGACCTGGCGCTGAAGGAGGCAGCTGGGGACTTCGAACTCTTGCAGCGGCAGGCTGCCCAACACTTTGCCAGCCTCTCGTCTGATAGGGGATCATTGATCCACCAGCAAGCCCTCGACCTGCGCTACCTCGGCCAAGAGCACAGCGTGACCGTTCCGATAGGCCCGGCTGACGGAACCAGGGAGATCCGGCAAGCCTTCGATGCCGCGCACCGCAAGGCCTACAGCTTCGACCTGCCGGAGGCCGAGGTTGAAGTGGTTGGCCTGCGTCTCACCTCAAGCCTCCCCTGGCCAGCCCTAGAACCGGCGCCGCTCGATCAGGAGAGCTTGCCGCGGCATGCCAAGCCGCGGGGCACACGCCGGCTCTTGCTCGAGGAGGGCGCGGTACCCGATTGCCCAGTCTATGCCCGCAGCGAACTGCCGATCGATCAGGCGATAGTGGGTCCCTGCCTGGTGGAAGAGGAGACGACGACCACAGCGGTTCGTCCGGGACAGACTCTGCGGCGGGACGGTCAGGATCTCTTGTGGATTTCTCTGCAGGCCGGGGCATAGGGCCCCACTCTGAGCTCATCCATTCGACCGCCAAGATCTTGAAGGGGAACTAAGGTAGCCAAAAGCAATCCCTCGTCCTGAGCAGCGAGCCGAAGGCGAGCGTCCGTCGAAGGGCGGGCCCCAAGCACCGGTGCTGGCCGCCCGCCCTTCGACGGACGCGGGCTTTGCCCGCTGCTCAGGACGAGGGAGTGCTCTTGGCACCATCCATTCACGCCCGAGTTTATCTCGCTCTAGCGATCCGCCGGTACCCAAGCGGGTAAGGGTGTGCCGCCGGTGTAGTGGTTCTCCGCCGGGGTCTCTCGGAAGAGCACATAGAGGTCTTCGGCCGCGACACCCATCTCGTCGTGCAAGACGGCCGCGATGGCGTCGACCAGGGCCTTCTTGCGTTCAGGCTCCCGGCCTGGCCGCAGATCGACCTCCACCAAAGGCAGACCATCGCCGATCTCGCCGAAGGCCTCGCGGATGGCGACGTAGTCGTACTTGACCTCTTTCGGCGCCAAGGTGGTCAGCACGGCCTCTTTGACCTTCTGGCGGATACGCGCCTTCAAGTCTGGCGCACTGCCCTCCGGAATCTCGACACGGATGACCGGCATGGCTTTCTTCTCAGCCTTCGAAACGGGGATAGCGGGACCGCTCCGCCGCGACCGTCCAGTCCATGTGGTTGCGCACGAACTCTTGGGCTGCATCGCGGCGGGGCTGGTAGTCCCAAGAGGTCAAGGCACCCTGCTCCATGGCGGCATGCACCACGCGGCGACGGCGCTGGCTGGCCACCACCGCGCGGCGCAGGGCAGGGGCATCCCAACGGCGGCGTACCTCGGCAGCAAAGGCGGTGGCCGCCTCGGCGTAGGTTGGGTCGTCGGCCAGGTTCACCAGCTCCTCGGGATCTTTGGCCAGATCG
The DNA here is from genome assembly GCA_039819325.1 of Pseudomonadota bacterium. Taxonomy (GTDB): domain Bacteria; phylum Pseudomonadota; class Alphaproteobacteria; order Kiloniellales; family JACOMY01; genus JACOMY01. Next base: position 12,541 of record JBCBSF010000040.1, read on the forward strand.
TACAACAGCGGCGGGTCGGTCTCACCGTGGATGTACTTGAGCGCGCCACGGCGGATCATGAAGAGCGGCTGGTCGGTACACTCGGCCAGATACTCGACCAGGGCCTCGTCTGCGTCCTCCGCCTCGGCATCGGCGGCCAAGGGCATGAGCGAACGGCCGTCCAGCTCTTGCCCGAGATCCGGCAGATGAGCGCCGCCACGGCTTGCGGCCTCCATGAATGTCGGCAGCAGGTCGATAAGGGAGCAGGCGTTGGGGATCTCTTGACCAGCGGTGACGCCGGGCCCGGCCATGACCAAGGGTACGCGGGCTGAGCGCTCGAAGAAGGTCATCTTGTACCAGAGGCCGCGCTCGCCCAGCATATCGCCGTGGTCTGCGGTGAAGACCAGCAGCGTGTTGTCGGCCAGGCCGGCCTCTTCCAGGGTTTGGGCGATCTCTCCGAGCTTGGCGTCGATGTAGCTGGTGTTGGCGAAATAGGCGCGGCGCGCATTGCGGATGTGACGCTCGGTGATGTGTTCGGCCTTGTCGGCCTCAATCCCGCTCATGACCCGGCGGCTGTGTGCGTCTTGCTGCTCCCAGGGGATCGAGACCTCCGGCAGGGGGATATCCACATCCTCGTAGAGATCCCACCATTCGGGCCGGGCCACGTAGGGGTCGTGCGGGTGGATGAAGCCCAAGGTCATGAAGAAGGGCTGAGTGCCGCTCTTGGCGTAGTCGAAGATCCGCCGCTTGGAAAAGAAGGCGACCTCGTCATCGAAATCCAGCTGGAAGGTGGTGGCCGCCGTGCCGGCTTCCCGCACGGATTCCATGTTGTGGTACCACTTGCCGATGCGCTGGCCGGCATGTTCCCAATTCGGTGTCCAGGCGTGGTCTGAGGGGTAGACGTCAGTGGTGATCCGCTCCTCGAAGCCGTGCAGCTGATCAGGGCCGACGAAGTGCATCTTGCCGGCCAGGCAGGTGCGGTAGCCCATGAGCCGCAGATAGTGCGCCAAGGTCGGGACAGAGGCCGGAAACTCCGAGGCATTGTCGTAGGCGCCGATCTTGCTGCCCAGCTGACCGGCCAAGAAGCTAAAGCGCGCCGGCGCGCAGAGCGGGGCGTTGCAATAGGCCGCATCGAAGCGGCTGCCGCGGGCGGCCAGCGCGTCCAGATGCGGGGTCTTCACCAGCGGATGCCCGTAGGTGCCGGTGAAGTGCGGCGCCAACTGGTCGGCCATGACCAAGACGATGTTGGGGGGCGTGGTCATGACCATGAGGCTCCTAGACTGCTTGCAGAAAGCCGCAAGTATCAGGGGCTTGCGACCGGAGGCCTTCCTATCCGCGCCGGCCAGCGGTCGAAAAGCGTCATGATGCCGAGCCTCCTGTTTCCAAGAGCACTCCCTCGTCTTGAGCAGCGAGCGCGAGCGAGCGACCGTCGAAAGGCGGGCCGTTAGCACCGAGCTTGGGGCAGATCCTTCGACAGGCTCGCAGATCAGATGGTGCGAGGGTGTAACGGTTGGTCGTTAGCGGTGCCTTATTGTTCCTAGTCGCAGCAGTTCCCCTTCAGCCGCGGTGCGGAAATCCCGCTGTGATCGCAACAGCCGCCCTGCCAGAAGTCGGCGCCGGGGCCGCTGCAGTACTTGTTGTCCGCGCCCACCATCTTCATGAACATGGGGTGATAGTTGCGGCAGATGTTCAGCTCGTCCTTCACCCACTTCAGGGGGTCGGCGGCGTAGTGCTGCTGATAGTCGCCCGGCATGTTGAGGCCCGGCACAGCGGGGTTCCAGGACTCGTCCAGCCAGAGTTCCGGATCGCCATAGTTGGCCGCCAGCTTGCGGATCTTTGGGTCGTCCAGTGCCAGCAGGCGCCCGTTCTCGATCAAGAGCTCGTTGTCGCCCTCGCGCTCCAGGGAGTAGGTCGGGAAGTAGAGGTGCAGGTGCCAGTGGCCGACCAGGTGGCCCATCCGGGCCGCCCGGCGCTCGTCCATTGAGGAGATGATGGTGCCGAAGCCCATGTGGATGACACCGGAGCGCACCCGCTCATAGAGACAGTTCACGAAGCCCGAGGGGAAGTCCTTGCGCGGCCGGTGAATGTGCGGGTTGGTGCCGATCGAGGCTTCCCACCAGTAGAGCAGCCCCTTACCCGGGAAGCCGGGGTACTCCAGGTGCTTGGTCTTCTCCATCACGTCGCGCAGCTTGTCGCCGAACTCGCCACCGGCGTTGATCTGCGTGATTTTGGAGTTCTCCACCACCAGCTGGGTCCAGTCGCAAGGTGCGATGTGGTTGGTGGTGCCGGCAATGATGCCGTTGCCGTCCTCCTTGCCCTTCAGATAGATCCAGGGCCGGCCGGTGATATGGCCGGGCAGGTAAGTCGCACCGAACTTGGAGTTACCCTGCCAGGTGCTGTTGACCAGGTCGGCGTTGTAGAACTCCCGCTTCTGATCCCAATAGCCGTCGTGATTGGTGAAGGTGATGTCGGTCCCTTCGGGATCGGTGATGCGCGCGCGCTTGGTGGTGCGCACCCGGTCCCAGGTCCAGCGGTCGATGGCGGTCAGCAGCTCGGCCGGCATGGTGTGCGCCGGGCTCGCCAGGATCTCCGGCGTAATGAAGGGCATGCGCTGGATCTTGACGTGGGTATCGGTCAGCACCGGGCCGCCGTAGCCCATGAAGATCTTGTCGTACTGCTGCTTGGCCGCCGCCTCTTCCCACTCGTCCATCCACTCGGCCAGTTCCTTGGTGCGGAAGAGGTAGTAGTCGACCTCGTCGGCACCGACCCACTGCTTCACCTCGCCCCGGTCGATGTACTTGATCTCATAGGCGATTTGGTGGCGCTCCAGGATCCGCTTACAGGCCTCGATCACCATGGGGTCGTGCCAATTGTCGACGCGCAGCAGCACCCGCTCGCCCGGCTGCAGGTCCCAGCAGGCGTTGAGGCCGTGGTTGTAGGGCCGGCGTGCGACGTGCTCGAGGTAGGGCAGCAGCTGCTCGGAGGAGGTGATGTCGACGAAGGGCGGGCAGCGCGGCGGCCGGCTCTCGGCCAAGGGCGCGTCGGTGTAGTTCGGCAGCGGCGGGGCGACGGGCTTGTCCATGAGCGTTCCTTTTCGTCAGAGCAGGCTTGGCAGCCAGAGGGAGAGGTCGGGCAGGCCCAAGATAGCACCCAGGACGAAGACCTCGGCGATGAGGAAGGCAGCGATGCCGAGGAAGATGGTCTCCAGCCTCACCTTGTCTCCGACGATCGACTTGATGACGAAGACGTTGAGCCCAATGGGCGGCGTGACGAGTCCTATCTCCAGAAGCTTGATGACCACGACGCCGAACCAGATGAGCGAGAGACCATAGCCCTCCACGATGGGAATGGTGAGCGGCAGGGTCAGCAGGATGATGCCGATGGGGTCGAGGAACATGCCCAAGAGCAGATAGAGCAGCACGATGACTGCCAGCACCATGAACATGGAGACGTCCGCCTGGGTGATCCATTCGGTGATGGCCCCTGAGAGCCCAGTAAGCGCGATGAAGCTGACGTAGATCTTTCCGCCGATGGCGATGGCGAAGATCATTGAGGACTGGAAGACGCTTTCCTTTAGCGCCGCAACGATCTTAGAGAAGCTCAGCCGCCCCAGCAGCAGGCCGAGCGCAAGAGTGGCAAAGGCGCCGACACCAGCGGCCTCGGTCGGCGTGAAGACACCGCCGTAGATGCCGCCGATCACCACGACGAAGAGCGCGACGATGGCCCAGCAGCGCCCCAGCGCCTGCCAGCGCTCCGCGCGCGGGATCTCCTCGTTGGGCGGCGGGGCTGCCGCGGGGCGGAGGCGTGCCCAGCAGTAGATTACCACCAGATAGGCGCCGAGCGAGATCAGCCCCGGAATGATGGCGGCGATGAAAAGGGCGGAGATGGACTGCTCGGCAAAGACACCGAAGAGAATGAAGAGGATCGAGGGCGGAATCAGCGAGCCCAGGGTTCCGCCGATGGCGACCGAGCCTGAGGCCAGCGCTTTGGAGTAGCCGAAGCGCAGCATCTCCGGAATGGCGATCCGGCCCATGGCGGCTGCACAGGCGACTGAGGAGCCGGTGATGGCGGAGAAGCCGCCGCAGCCGACGACGGAGGCCATGGCGACACCGCCTGGCAGCCGCGCCAACCAGAGCCGCGCGGCACGGTAGATGTCGGTGGTAAAGCCGGCCTCATAGGCCAGATGGCCCATCAGGATGAAGAGCGGGACGGTGGAGAGCGAGAAGCCGGTGATGAAGGAGTAGGGGCCGTTCCCGATTAGCGACAGGGTTGGCCGCCAGGCGAACTCCGGCGTGAAGGCACTGCCGGGCCGCCAGGCGAAGATGATGAAGATGCCGATGGCCGCAGTGATGCCCAAGGCGGCGGCAATGGGAACCCGCAAGGCCAAGAGGACGAGCGTGGCGCCCAGTGCGATGATGCCGACGGATAAGGGGTCCATACTCGGACTAGACCTCTTCCGGATGGCTGTCGGCAGGGCGCCCATGCAGGCGTCCGGTGATGGCGGTGTGCAGATGCTGGCCGATGGAGACCAGCAGGCGGATGGCGAAGAGGATGATCCCGACCGCGAAGACCACCTTCATCGGCCAGGTCAAGATCTCTAAGGTCCCATCGTAGTAGGTGCCTTGCGCGATCTCCCGCGGCAGGCGCTGGGCCACCATGTAGCCGATGGCACCGAAGAAGATCAGCATGATGAGGGAGCCGAAGGCTTGCAGCAGGGCCAGCGCACGCGGCGGCAACCAGTTGGTGGTCACGGTGACGGCGATGTGGCCGCGCTGGCTCTCGATGTAGGCCAGCGGCAGGGCGATCACGCAGACCATCAAGAGGCCCACCATGATCAGGTCGTCGGGGATCGGCGCATTGGCGACCTGACGGCCGATCACCGAGGCGGTGACGATTGCGCCCATAATCAAGAGCGCCGTGCCGGAAAGGATCAGCGCCAGGCGCTCCAAGAGGCTGAGCGCCTTCTCGCCATGCGATAGCAGTGCTTTCACGGGAGCATCTCCGTGTCAGGCGCTGTCTCTAGAAGAACGCCCGCCGGTCCAGGCCGGCGGGCGTTCTGGACCGGGAGCTTAGCGCGCCCAGGGGTAGCCCTGAGCTTCCTTCTCGGCGCTGTACTTGGCGATCAGGTCGAGGAACTGCTGACGGGTCGTCTGCGGATCGAAGTCCTTCTCACCGGCCTTGTCGAACCAGCGCGTGGCATCCTCCTCGGCGATCTTCACCAGGGCATCCCGCATGCCGGGTGCGGGGTCGACCATGGTCATGGCGTGACCGTCGATGCCGGCTGCCAGCTCCGCCTTGGTCTCAGTTCGCGAGGCATGCATCAGCTGGGCGACGTGCTGGGTGAAGTCGCGGCCCAGCTTGTCGATGATCTGCTGCTGTTCCGGGTTCAGGCTCTTGTAGGTGTCCAGGTTCATGGCGATACCGAAGCCCAGGGTCTGGCCCATGTCGACCGCGGTCATGGACTTGGCCACTTCGTACTGCTTGTAGGCCTTCACCACGTAATAGTAGGTGGTCGAGCCGTCGACGGAGCCATTGGACAGGGCCTCGTAGACCTTCGGCTGCGACATGGAGATGGTGGAGGCACCATACTCCTCCAGCGCCGGCACAAAGGCGCCGGTGGCACGGATCGTCTTGCCCTGAAGCTCTTCCAGGTTGCCGATCGGCGCTTCGCGGGACAAGAGCTGGGTCGGGCCCGTCGTGTAGTTGCCGAAGTAGCGCAGATTGAAGGACTCGGCCTCGGCGAGCGCGGCCGGGCTGCTGGTCATGAAGTCATAGGTCGCCATCATGCCGACCCACTCGTCAGGCAGCTGCACCGTATCGACGACCTCGTAAACGACCAGTCGGCCGGGCGCATAGACCGGGACGATGGAGGCCATGTCGGCCACGCCGTCCGAGAGGCCCTCAGCCGAATCGCGGGCGCCCAGCAAGGCACCACCCCAGATGATGTCCAGTCCCAGCTCGCCGCTGGAGCGCTCGCGCAGCTGTTGGTCCAGCCACTCCAGGGCACCGGCGCGGGTGCCGCGGTTCGGACCGAACTCGGCAAAGCGCAGCATGCGCATTTCTGCGTCGGCTGAGGTGGAGAAGGTCGTGAGGGTCAGCCCGCCCACGGCCAGGCTTGCGGCCAGAAGGCCGGTGGTCAGCAACTTCATGATCGATTTCCTCCTGTGAGGCCCCTTCTTTGGAGACTTTCGTGTCATTTCATGGTCACACAAGGTGACGATCGGCACTGGCCCGCACCCCCACCCGGCCACGCAGTCTAGGATACTCTTGTCGGGTGGCCGGGTGGGAGTGCGGGCCGGTGCCGACACGATGAGCTTGCTCATCGCGTAACCTCAGCAATTCCACGCATCAGAGCCTTGACTGTCAACAGGTAATTGCCCTTTCATAGGATGAAATCGCCCTGGGCTAAACCTTGGGTCGAAGAGTAGGTCTCATGAGGGTCTTATGCAGACTGACGCTGCGCCTGACGTCCGCAATCGAGACGGCGCCACCCTACCTCGTGTGCGAGCCGTGTCGCGCGCTATTGCGATCTTAAGGGCCTTTACCCCGGAACAGCCACGGCTCTCCCTTTCCATGGTGGCTGCGCGGGCCAAGCTGGATGCGGGCACCACGCGGCGTATCCTTGTGACCCTGCGTGACGAGGGCATCGTTCAGCAGGACGCCAAGTCCGGCCACTACGCCTTAACCCTGCAGACCCTGCGTTTCGCCAGCGCAGTGCCGGAAGGGCAGACTCTTAAGGATCTGGCCGAGGACCCGCTGCGTGCTCTAGCAAACCAGGTGGGGGCGACCGCCTTCCTCTCGGTTGCGCGGAACGATGAAGCCATCTGCCTGGCTAGGTTTCATGGGGAGACCTCGATTGAAGTGCGCTGGTGGGCGCTGGGATTGGGGCGCCCTTTCAACTGTGGGGCTGCACCCCGGCTCTTGCTGGCTTTTCAGCCAGAGGCGGATCGAGAGCGCGTTCTAAGCCAGCCGCTGGAAGCGATCACCGAGAGGAGCATCACAGATTCCGCCGTTCTACGCGGCGAGCTCGAGGTCATTAGGCAGCAAGACTGGGCCTATGCCCAAGACGACGTCGCCCTCGGTCTCTCTGCGCTGGCGGTGCCGCTACGCGATCAACGTGGTGCGGTGGTGGCCGCGGTGTCGCTTGGCGGGTTGACGCCGCAAATCCTGGGTCCGGAGGGTGATCGAACCGCGCCGCGCAGCTTAGGGCCGCTGATGCACTGCAGCGCAGACCTAGCGGAGCGGATCGCCTGGGTGGATTTCAATGAGTGAAATCACCGTTATGCATTGACATCTGGGTCCCCGGCCTTGCTAGGCTTGGGACAAGGCGACATGGGGCGAAGGCTGCCTGGAACGATCGCCAAGACGTGAGGAGCAAGCGCTATGGGTGCGACCATCGCCGAGAAGATTCTGGCGCGTGCGGCTGGTCAAGATCGCGTGCGGGCCGGTGATGAAATCAAGGCCCGCCCGGATTTCGTCATCGCCTACGACTTTCCCGGCTACACCGATGTGATCTTCAAGCAGATGAAAGAGGACTTCGGCATCGACAAGGTCGTTGGACCGGAACGCTTCGCGCTCTTCATCGACCATATGGTCCCGGCGGTGACGCCGCAGGAAGAAGAGCTGCACAAGATCACCCGGGCCTGGGGGGAAGAGCAGGGGGTCCCCGTCTACGAGCGTAAGGGCATCGGCCACCAGGTCGCCGCCGAGTTGGGCTACGCCACACCGGGTGCCTTCGTTGTGCACTTCGACGGGCACATCTCGCAGCTTGGCACCTATGGCGCGCTTGCCATCGGCGTGCGCCGCCACCTGCTGGAGGCCTTCGTCAAGGAGCGCATTCAGATAAAGGTGCCTCAAACCACCCGGGTCGATCTCACCGGGACGCTGCAGCCAGGCGTCATGGCGCGCGATGTCTTCCACCACATCGTCCGGACCTTGGGTCCTTCAGCCTGCCGCTTCCAGGTGCTGGAGATCGGCGGCGAGGCGCTAGACGGTATCTCGCTGGAAGGGCGGCAGGCCATCACCTGCCTGGCCATGTTCACCGGCGCCATCACCGCCATCATCAACCCCGACCAGACCAGTCTGAACTATGCGCTCCCCCGCGCGCGCGTCAGTCTCGAGCCGCCGTCCTCCGATCCCAATGCGGTCTACATCGCGCGCCACAGCATTGATGTCAGCGACCTGGAGCCCATCGTCGTGGTGCCGCCCAGCCCGGCCAACACCCGCGATCTGTCCGAGGTGGCGGGCACCGAGGTGCAGGTTGGCTACCTCGGCTCCTGCGCCTCTGGCCGGGTCGAAGACCTGCGCATTGCCGCCGAGATCCTGCGCGGACGCCAGGTGAAGCCGGGCTTTCAGCTACACGTGGTGCCAACGAGCCAGGAGATCATGCGCCAGGCCTCGGAGGAGGGGATTCTGACCGACCTCATCGCCGCCGGTGCCTTCGTCACCTCTTCCTCCTGCGACTACTGCTTCGGCCGGTTGGGCGTGATGAGCGAGGGCCAACGTGCGGTCTCGACGGGTACTCTCAACGTGCGCGGCCGCATGGGCAGTCCGGACTCTGAGATTTTCATCGTCAATGCCGCCGCCGTCGCCGCCTCGGCCATCGAGGGCAAGATCACCGATCCGCGGCGCTATCTTTAGGAGGCGCCCCCGATGGCACTAACCAATCTGCGCGGCCGCGCGGCCTTCATCTTCGAAGAGATCGATTTCGACGTCGATCAGATCGTCGGCGTCAAGAACATCAAGCTAAAGGACCCGGCGGCGCTGGCCGAGGTGGCCATGGAAGGCTACGACCCCAACTTCGCCCAGACGGTGAAACCCGGCGACCTGCTGATCGGCAACGAGAACTTCGGCTACGGACATCCGCACTACCCGCCGATGATCGCCATGCGCCACCTGGGCATCGCCGGCGTGATCGCCGAGAGCTTTTCGCCCGGCTATTGGCGCGGGGAGATCGCCATGGGCTTCCCGCAGGTTGCCTGCCCCGGGATTCTGGGCTTGGTCGCTCGCTGGGACGCGCTTGAGGTCGATTGGACCGCTGGCGAGGTGCGCAACCTGACCCAGAACCGCAGCTTGCCCTTCGAGCCCCTGGCCGAGGGCGACCGGCAAATGCTCGAGACCGGCGGCCTCATCGGCTACCTGCACGCACGAGAGGGAGAGGACGCAGCATGACCCATTTGGACAAGGCCGCCTTCGCGAAACGCCTGCGCAGTGGAGAGACCGTCTGGGCTGCGGGCGCTTTCGATGCCCTCTCTGCCAAGTTGGCCGAAGAGGCCGGCTTCGAGGCCATCATGTCGACCGGCTTCGGCGTCTCCGCCTCGCACCTCGGCATGCCGGACCTGGAACTCTACACCATGACGGAGAACCTGACGGTGGTCCGCAACATGGCCAATGCCGTCAAGATCCCGGTGGTGGCCGATACCGACACCGGCTATGGCAACGCCGTTAACGTCATGCGCACCGTGCGCGATTTCGAGCAGGGTGGGATCGCCGCCATGATCCTGGAGGATCAAGAGGTACCCAAGCGCTGCCCCGTGGTGGCGCAGTCCTTGGAGATCCTGCCGATTGACGAGGGCGTCTCCAAAATCCGCGCAGCCATTGAGGCAAGGCGCAGCGAGGACACGGTGATCATCGCCCGCACTGACGCCGGCGGCGAGGCCGACGCCATCACCCGCGCCAAGGCCTATGTCGAGGCCGGTGCCGATTTGATCCAGCCGATCTCTCGCTGCTTCAAGTCCCTGGACGGATTGAAGCGCCTGCGCGAGGCCTGCGGCGTGCCGCTCTCCCTGCAGATCCTAGGGTGGCTGGAAAGCGACCTGAAGCGGGAGGAGATAGAGGAGATCGCCGGTCTGGCGGTCTATCCTCTAGTAGCACTCATGTCGGCGACCCATGCCATGCGCGCCAATCTGGCCCAACTGCGCAAAGATCTGCACAGCCACGACCTGCCGCAGCCGGTGACAGCCATGGGCGACTTCAAGGCCTTCATCGGCTTCGAAGAGGCCGAGGCCCTGCAGACCCGCTTCCTCGTCCGGGAGTTACCGGCCGCACAGCAGGGGTGAGTGGTCCTGGCGGTGCTTTGCTGCTAGCTTACTCTCATGAGCAAGACCCTTGAAAAGGCCTTCGCCACCCTCCGGGAGCTCCCTGATGATGTGCAGGAGCAGGTCGGCGAGAGCCTGTTGTCCTACTCTGCGCAGTGGAAGGACCTTCAGGCTGCTCTCGACGACGGTATGCAAGAAATTGAACGCGGAGAGGGCATCGAAATCACCGATGCTGATGCCTTCGTAGAGTCAATCGTACGTCGGCATGGTCACACCGGAAGCGGAGTGAGGTCAGATAGAAGCAGTGCTTCCTCAAGCTCTCCCTCGTCTTGAGCAGCGAGCGTTAGCGAGCGACCGTCGAAAGGCGGGCTGTTAGCACCGCGCTTGGGGCCCGCCCTTCGACAGGTGCGGGCTTTGCCCGCTGCTCAGGACGAGGTGGAAGCGGGTGGATGGGCATTCCAATCAAACTCATTACGCTCTAAACGCGATCTCGAAGCATTGTTGAGGAAGGGTAAGCAGTCCTTACTGCTTCACCGCCTGACAGGGTCCTGCGTCATCTCCAGATGCAGCGCGCTGCCGTCATAGGGATGCGCTTCGGCCACTGTCTCATCCAGCTCAACACCCAGACCCGGCGCATCGGGTGGAATGACATAGCCCGCCTCCCAGCGGATTGGCGTCTTCAAGAGCTGGCCGTGGAAGCCGCCCCAATCGCCGATGGACTCCAGGATCAGAAAGTTCGGGGAACAAGCAGCGAGTTGGATGTTGGCCGCCCCGACGATGGGGCCGCAGTAGAGGTGCGGGGCCAGCTGTACGTAGTGGGCCTCGGCCATGCCGGCGATCTTCTTAGCCTCTAGGAGGCCGCCGACCCGGCCTAGGTTCATCTGCAGGATGGCCGCAGCCCCGCTCTCGATCACCTTGGCGAACTCGTACTTGCTGGTGAGGCGCTCGCCAGTAGCGACAGGGATGGTCGTCCCGCGTGCAACTTTGGCCATTTCCTCCGGCAGGTCGGGCGGGGTGGGCTCTTCGAACCAGAGCGGGTCGTAGGGCTCAAGCTGGCGGGCGAGGCGCAAGGCGCCGGCAGCAGTGAACTGGCCGTGCGTGCCGAACAGGAGGTCGGCCTGGTCGCCGACGGCCTCGCGGATACGCTTGCAGAAAGCGACCGAGCGGCTGATGGAGGCCAGGTCCGGCATATGGCCATCATAGACGGTATAGGGGCCGGCGGGGTCGAACTTGACGGCGGTGAAGCCGCGTGCGACCTCGGCCGCCGCGACTTCTGCGGCGGCGTCTGGGTCGTTGTAGACGGGATGGGTCGCCTGGTTAGCGCTGCCGTCGGGCGGGTAGAGGTAGGTGTAGCTGCGCAGGCCTTCGTGCACCCGGCCGCCCAGCAGCTCGTAGACCGGCTTGCCGGCGGCTTTGCCAATGATGTCCCAGCAGGCCATCTCCAGCGCGCTTACTACGCCTAAGAGCGAGATGTCGGGGCGGAGCGCATAGCCAGAGCCATAGGCGCGCCGCCAGAAGACCTCGATCCGGTGCGGGTCCATGCCCTCGACATAGCGCTGATAGACGTCCTCGATCATCGCCACCACGGTCTTCGGGCCGAAAGTCGCGACATAGGCCTCGCCCACGCCCTCGATCCCCTCGTCGGTGGTGAGCTTCAAGAAGATGAAGTAGCGGCCACCGTGGTGCGGCGGCGGATTGCCGACGATGAAGGTCTTCAGATCGACGATGCGCATGGGGGGGCTCCGAGGGACTAACGCGCGAAAAGCGCCACCAGCTCCAGGTGATGGCTCCAGGGAAACTGATCCAGTGGCTGGACCCGCCGCAAGTCATAACCGCCCGCGCACAGGGTGGCTGCGTCGCGCGCAAAGCTGGCCGGGTTGCAGGAGACCGCGACGACGGCCGGGGGGCCAGCTTCGGCCAGCAGCTCCGCTTGTGCTGCAGCGCCCGCGCGTGGCGGATCGAAGATAAGGGCGTCGAATAGTTTCAGGTCACTCGCTTGCAGGGGCTGCCGGTCCAAGTCGCGTTGCTCAATGGTCACGCGGTCACCGAGGCCTGCCGAACGCGCTGCCGCCTGCAGGCTCGAGAGGGCCACGGCATCCGACTCGACCGCCAACAGCCTGTGGCCCCGCTTGACGAGCGGGAGTGTGAAAGTACCCAGGCCAGAAAAGAGGTCCGCAACCTGCTCAACCCCGACAGGAACGGCCTGCAGTACCGCTTCCTGCAGCCAAGTCTCACCCTCGGTGGAGGGCTGGAGGAAGGCGGCTTCCGGCAGAGAGACACGCAAGCCTGCGAAGCTGACCCAAGGATGTCGGCGGGCGGCCAGTGGTTCTGGCGCTTCGCCTGCGAGGGAGACGGAGAGGTGGGCGAGATCTGCGCGCTCGGCAAAGGCAGCCAAGGTTTCGCGTGCTGCCAGGTTCAGCGCTTCGGGCAGCGAGAGCAACATGGCCACTCCGGCCTCGGACTCGCTGGCGTGGACGCTTGCCTTCTGGCCGTCGCGCAGAAGCCTTTCCAGCACCGCGGGCAAAGACGCCAACAGGGCTTCCAGCGCCGGAACCAGCAAAAGGCAGCGCTGGAGCCCGACCAGGCTATGGCTGCGCTCTCCATAGAATCCGAGGGTCACCTGGCCGCCACGCTTCTGCGCCGCCCAGGTCACCCGGCGCCGGCTGCCGGCGGGTACAATCACTAGGGGTGCCACAAGATCATCAGTCGAGGCGAAACCCCGCCGCTTGAGCGCGGTGACCAAGAGCTGCCGTTTCCAATCCCGATAGGGCTCAGGCCCCAAGTGCTGCAGGTTGCAGCCGCCGCAAGGGCCAAAGTGTGGGCAGGGCGGCACAACCCGGTCGCTGGAGGACTCTAGCACCTCCAGCAGCTCCGCGCGCTGCTGGCCCCGGCTTGGTCGATAGGCGGCGCGTAGGGTCTCGCCGGGGACGGCACCGCTGATGAAGAGCGATTTGCCCTGCCAGACCGCTATGCCGTCACCTTGCGCGCCCAGCTGGTCGATGGTGAGGGTCAGGGTCTCTGGCTTGCCGAGCGCGGTCTTCTTCGGCTGTCGTCGCCCTCTTAGCTTTCGGCCCATAGCCGCATCAGGTTCTCGCGGATCTGGCCGAAGGCCTGCTCTTGCGGGTGGTTCGCGTCGCCACGCGTCACCGCATGTTGCACGTTTGCCAGTTGCATGAGGATAGAGCGTTGCTCAGGGCTGCGAATCAGCGACTGAATCCAGCCGATGGCAGAGACGCGGGCGCCGCGGGTGATGGGCTCCACCCGGTGCGGCATGTTGGAGGGGTAGCAGATCAAGGTGCCTGCCGGCTCCTTCAAGACCATCTCGCCATAGCCGGTTCGCAGATGGAACTCACCACCGTCATACTCGCTGGGGTCGCTCAATGTCAGCGTGAAGGAAAGGTCGGTACGGATTGGCTCGGCCTGGCCCGGATTGCCCATCAAGGCTGCATCGGCATGATAGCTGTAGAACATGCCCGTCTCGTAGCGGTTCACTGTGATGGTGAAGGTGCGCGGAATAGAGAAAGAAGTCAGCTGCTGGCAGGAGGTCAGAATGCGGTAGATCTCGTTCAGGATCGGCCGTGCGGCAGGCGTGTCGCCGGTGAGCTGCAGATTGCGCTTCAGGTCCGGGTGACCGGTGCGGCGGCCATCTTCCGGCGGTACGGCGTCGATCTTCTGCCGCAACTCGGCGACGGCTTGCGGGGAGAGCAGATTGGGAACGCGCAGCAACATGTCGGACGTCTCTCTCTAGGAAGTAGGCCTAGCCCCTGCTTTAGGCGCTTTGCCGTTCTGCCGCGACCAGGAATTCGCGGTTTCCGTCGGGACCGGTGATAGGGCTTTCGGTGATGCCCAGCACCTGCCAGCCGGCTTGCGCCTCCAAGAAGGCCTGGATCTTCTCGCAGACGGCCTGGTGTTGGGCCGGGTCGCGCACGATGCCACCCTTGCCGACGGCACCCTTGCCCACCTCAAACTGCGGCTTGATCAGCGCAATCAGCCTGGCGCCTGGTGCGGTTAGGGCCATACCGGCCGGCAGCACCAGGGTGAGGCTGATGAAGCTGGTATCGCAGACCAAGAGCTGGATGGGATCGGGAATGCTCTCACGGTCCAGATAGCGGGCGTTACAACGCTCCATAACCACGACGCGGCTGTCCTGGCGCAAGGACCAGGCCAGCTGACCCTGGCCGACGTCGACGGCATAGACTCTAGCCGCCCCGCCTTGCAGCAGGACGTCGGTGAAGCCGCCAGTTGAGGCGCCGATATCGAGGCAGGTGAGTCCCGTGGGATCGATCTGGAAGTGCGTGAGGCCGCCGGCCAGCTTAAGCCCGCCGCGCGAAACCCAGGGATGATCCTTACCGCGCAGGCGCAAGGCGGAGTCAGCGGGCAGCAGTTCTCCCGCTTTGGCCACGGGCTTATCCTGCGCCAGGACCTGCCCGGCCATAATCAGGGCGGCTGCGCGGCTGCGCGTTTCACAGAGGCCGCGCTCCACCAAAAGCTGGTCGGCGCGCTGCTTCTTAGCCGGCTTCATCGCTGGAAGGCCCAAGTGCTCCAAAGCCGATAGAAGCGCCAGGTCAACAGCACCGCTGCCGCGGCCAGACCCACCGCAAGGCCGATCCAGATACCCACGCCAGCCAGGTCAGTCTCGAAGCCCAGCAGTGCAGAGAGTGGCAGGCCAATGCCCATGTAGCAGAAGCCGGCGATCAGCATGGGCTTGGTGGTATCGCGCAGCCCGCGTAGGCAGCCCATGGCGATGGCCTGACCACCGTCCACCAGCTGGAAGAGGGCACCGACGGCCAGGAAGGCCACACCCAGCTGCAGCACCTGAGCCGCATCGGGCTGGCTTTCGACCAGAAAGATGCCCACCAGCGTCGTCGGCACGCTCAGCAGAAGAAGAGCGGTGAAGACGGTGCAGCCCAGCCCCAGCGCGAAGGTGATGACCGCCGCTCGCCCGGCTGCCGAACGGTCGCGGCGCCCCACCGCCAGTCCGATCCGAACCGTGCCTGCCTGCGCCACACCCATCGGCAGCATGAAGGTGATGGCGATGATCATGATGGCCGCGCCATGCGCCGCTTGCGAGGCGATGGAGATCAGGCCTTGTAGGTACAGGGCCGCCAAGAACAGCAGGGTCTCAAAGAAAAGCGCTGTGCCGATCGGCAGGCCGACCCGGTTGATCTCCTTGAAGAGCTCCCAATCTGGCCGCCAGAAACGGGCGAAGAGGCGCATGCGCTTCAGCTTCGGGTCGATGAAGACGAAGGCCAGCATGACCAGGAAGACGACCCAGGCCGCCAAGGTCGCGGCGATGCCGGCCCCGGTGATGCCCAGATCCGGCGCCCCCCAGTTGCCGAAGACAAGCATGTAGCCGGCCACTGCGTTGATCACCACGCCACTCAACATGGCGTAGAGCCCGGGTCGGGGACGCCCCATGGCGGCAGCAAAGTTGCGCAGCACGAAGTACCAAACCCAGGCCGGAAGCCCCAAGGTCAGCGGTCGGGTGAAGTCCTCCGCTGCAGCCGCCACGGCGGGCGCTTGGCCGAGAGCCAGCATGATCGGCTGGATGTACCAGAGCAGGATCATCGGCGGCAGGCTCAGCGCCGTCACCGCCCAGAGACCCTGGCGAACCGTCCGCCGCACCTCACGGAACGCACCGCGCCCGCGCGCCTGGCTGACCAGGGGCGCGACGGCGATCGCCAGGCCCATCAGGAAGAGAAATGCGGCGTGGAAGGTGTGTGAGCCGACGGTGGCGGCGGCCAAGTAGGTCGGCCCTAGCTGGCCGGCGTAGACGATTTCAACCGAGTTAACCGCAATCTGGGCGAGTTGCATCGCCGCCAGCGGCCAGGCCAGGGCGAAAGTTGCCCTAAACTCCTGGCGCCAGGCGGTCCTGCCTTGCCCCCGAGGGCGATGCGCACCCGGAAAGGCTCCTGTCAGCTCTGCCGAGGTTGCCATCTGATCACTTTGACCATGGGCCAGCGGCCACTACCAGAGGTATCACCCGCAGGACAGCGATGAGCTTAGCTCATCGCACGGGGAGGCTAGCCCGGGATCTGCTGGAACTCAGTGAAAGTAATCTGGTCGTCGCCGTTCAAGTCGGCCTCTGTCATGGCCTCGTCAACCGAGACCTCGCCCTCGTACTGATCCAGGTCCTGCATGGCCTGGGTGAGCTCGCTGCGATCGATGGCGGCGCTCTTGTCGGTGTCGAAGGAATCGAAGACGCGCTTCATCTGCGCTTCGGTCGGGCGGCCATTGGACATCTGCGAGATGGCTGAGAACTCGCTTTCTGACAGGCCGCCGCTGCCATCCGCGTCCAGCGCAATGATGTTCATCCGCACCATGCCGGGGCTGGCCATCCCACCCATCATCGTCGTCATCTCCGCCGGCGTGATCTCGCCGTTTCCATCACCATCCATTTGGCCAAACATGGCTTGGATCTCACCAGGGCTTTGCGCCTGGCCGGCAGCAGGCCAGATGAGAGCGGCCAAGGCGGCGCCGGCTAGAAGGGTCAGACTGCGGGGCATGGATCGACTCCTGAGAGCTGGCGTCAGCGGTGAGCGGCCAGCAGCTGGGCGGCCTCCACGGCCGCATAGGTGAGGATGGCGTCGGCACCGGCGCGTTTGAAGCAGAGCAGGCTCTCCAACACGACCTTGTCGTTGTCCAGCCAGTCCGCCTGCGCCGCAGCCTTCAGCATCGCGTACTCACCGCTCACTTGATAGGCGAAAGTGGGCAAACCGAAGGCGTCCTTCACCTCGCGCAGAATGTCGAGATAGGGGAGGCCAGGCTTCACCATAACCATATCGGCGCCCTCCGCCACGTCGAGAGTAACCTCGCGCAGGGCTTCGGCCCGATTGCTGGGGTCCAGCTGATAGGTCTTCTTGTCGCCGCGCAGCGCGCCGCCGGAACCGACGGCGTCTCGGAAGGGACCATAGAAGGCGCTCGCGAACTTGGCCGCGTAGGCGACGATGGCGACCTCCGCATGGCCGGACTGATCCAGCGCCTGACGGATGGCGCCGATTCGCCCGTCCATCATGTCGGAGGGGCCGAGCAGGTCGCAGCCGGCTTCCGCCTGGACCAGAGCCTGGCGGACCAGCACCTCGACCGTTTCGTCGTTCAGGATCTTGTCGCCCTCGACCAAGCCGTCGTGCCCGTCGGAGTTGAAGGGGTCTAAGGCCACGTCGCACATGACGCCCAGGTCGGGAAAGCGCTCCTTCACCGCCTGCACGGCACGGCAGACCAGGTTCTCCGGGTTCTCCGCCTCACGCCCGTCAGAGGTCTTGAGGTGGCCTTGGACATAAGGGAAGAGCGCGACGCAGGGGATGCCCCATTCGAGCGCCACCTCTGCGTGGCGTAGAATGCCGTCGAGGTCGTGGCGTTCGACACCCGGCATGGAGGGGACCGGTCCCGTCTCCTCCGCTTCGGCGATGAAGAGCGGCCAGATGAAGTCGGCTGGCCCGAGGCGTTCTTCGGCCACCAGGCGGCGCAGCCAATCGCTTTGGCGGAGGCGGCGCAGGCGGGCGTGGGGGTAGCGGCCGCTATAGGCCGTGCGCAGAGGCATGGGCTTCAAGCTCCCTCTGTTTCTTGTTTGCTTCTGAAAAGATCCAGGCGAAGTGGGTTTGCAAGGCGGCATCCAGCGCCTCGCGCGTCGCCTCGACACCCAGATCCTCAAGCGAGGTCACGCCGAGGCATTGATCGGCGATGCCGCAGGGCACGATCCCGCTGAAGTGCTCCAGGTTCGGGTTCAGATTGATGGAGAGGCCATGAAAGGTCACCCAGCGCCGGACGCGCACGCCGATGGCGGCGATCTTGTCCTCCTGGCCCTGGCCACGATCGACCCAGATGCCGACCCGGCCTGTGCGGCGCTCGCCGGTGACGCCGAGTTCGGCCAGGACAGCGATCACCCAGGCCTCTAGGTCGTGCACGAAGCGGCGTAAATCGGGCCCGCGCTGCTTTAGGTCCAAGAGGACATAGGCGATGCGTTGGCCCGGTCCGTGATAGGTGTACTGGCCGCCACGCCCAGCCTCGAACACCGGGAAGCGGTCCGGCGCTACCAGGTCGGCAGGCTTGGCGGAGGTGCCGGCGGTGTAGAGCGGGGGGTGTTCCAAGAGCCATATCAGCTCCTCAGCCTCGCCCGCGCGGATGGCGGCGACCCGCGCCTCCATGAAGGAGAGCGCGTCGGGATAGGGCACCGGGGCCTCGCTGATCTTCCAAGCAACCATGCTGCTGTTTGATGGCGCCAAAAGCAGGGCAATGGCAAGGATGGAGTGCTATGGCCAGGCCCCAGGCGATGCCGTAAGACTGAGGTCAACGCCGTCCAATCAAGCGGCGATTCGGTCAGCAATGGGGAGCCGCAGGCGATGGATGAGAAGCAGGCTGACAAGCTGAAACGCGACGCGCTCGCCTATCACCGCGAGCGCCCCTTCGGAAAGCTGTCGATCGCGCCGACCAAGCCGCTGGAAACGCAACGCGATCTGGCACTGGCTTACTCCCCCGGCGTTGCTGCCGCTTGCGAGGCCATTGTCGAAGACCCCGACCAGGTCGTCGAAATGACCGCGCGCGGCAACCTGGTCGGCGTCATCACCAACGGTACCGCCGTTCTGGGCCTGGGCGCGATCGGCCCCTTGGCGTCTAAGCCGGTGATGGAAGGCAAGGGCGTCCTCTTCAAGAAGTTCGCCGGCATCGATGTCTTCGATATCGAGGTAGATGAACGGGATCCGGAGCGTTTCTGCAATATCGTCGCAAGTCTGGAACCGACCTTCGGCGGCATCAATCTAGAGGACATCAAGGCGCCGGAGTGCTTTCAGATCGAGGAGAGTCTGCGCTCCCGCATGGCCATCCCCGTCTTCCACGACGACCAGCACGGCACGGCGATCATCGTCGGTGCGGCAGTAATGAACGGCCTGCGTCTCGCCGGCAAGAAGCCGGAAGACGTGAAGCTGGTGGCCAGCGGGGCAGGGGCCGCGGCCCTGGCATCAATGAACCTGCTGCTGGGTCAGGGCATTAGGCGGGAGAACGTCTGGGTCACTGACATCGAAGGGCTGGTCTACAAGGGGCGCGAGAGCCTGATGGACCGCTGGAAAGAGCCCTACGCGCAAGACTCCGATCTGCGGACCTTGGGCGAGGTGATTGAAGGGGCGGACGTCTTCCTCGGCCTCTCCGCGCCCGGCGTCTTGAAGGCCGAGTACCTCGACAAGATGGCGGAGCGGCCTTTGGTGCTGGCACTGGCCAATCCCCAGCCAGAGATCGACCCGGCGCTGGTGAAGGAGCGTCGGCCGGATGCCATCATGGCCACCGGGCGCAGCGACTTTCCCAACCAGGTGAACAATGTCCTCTGCTTCCCCTTCGTCTTCCGCGGCGCGCTGGACGCCGGCGCCTCGACGATCAACGAGGAGATGAAGCTGGCCGCGGTGAAGGCCATCGCCGACCTGGCCATGGCAGAGGAGTCGGAGGTGGTGCAGCGGGCCTACGGCGGTCAACAGGCGGCCTTCGGTCCAGACTACATCATCCCGCGCCCCTTCGATCCGCGCCTCATGCTGGAGATCGCACCGGCGGTGGCCAAGGCGGCCTGCGACAGCGGTGTCGCCAAGCGCCCCATTGCCGACATGGAGGCCTACCGCGAGCGGCTGGAGAGCTTCGTCTTCCGGACCGGCCTGGTGATGCGCCCGGTCTTCGAACAGGCCCGCGAGCAGCCGCGCCGCGTCGCCTTCTCTGAGGGCGAGGATGAGCGCGTGCTGCGTGCTGTGCAGGCGGTGCTGGACGAGGGGCTGGCCAAGCCGATCCTCATCGGCCGCCCCCAGGTCATCGAACAGCGTGCCAAACGCATCGGCCTGCGCTTCGTTGCCGGCGACGCGGTGGAGATCATCAATCCAGAGAGCGACAGCCGCTTTTCGACCTATTGGAAGCGCTATCTGGAGATCATGCAGCGCCGCGGCGTGACGCCGGCGCGCGCGCAGACCTTGGTGCGCACCAACACCACCATCATCGGCACCTTGGCCGTTGACTTAGGCGACGCGGATGCACTGCTGGCCGGTCCGCAAGGCGTCTATGGCGAGCACGTGGACCACATCCGCGAGGTCATCGGCTATGCAGAGGACTGCGACCGCTACTCCGCTCTCTCGCTGCTGACCATGCCGAAGGACACGATCTTCCTCTGCGACACCAACGTGGCCGAGAACCCGGATGTCGAGGACATCGTGCGCATGACCACTCTGGCCGCGCAGCAGGTCCGCCGCTTCGGCATCCATCCGCGCATCGCACTGCTCTCGCACTCCACCTTCGGCAGCGGTGATAGCGAGAGCGCGCGCAAGATGCGTGATGCTGTCAGGCAGCTTCACCGGGACTATCCGGAGCTGGAGGCTGACGGTGAGATGCAGGCCGACATCGCGCTGAACGAGGAGGCGCGCCGGCTGGTCCTGCCGGACAGCCGGCTTACGGGCAGCGCCAACCTCTTGATCATGCCCACCTTGGACGCCGCCAACATCAGCTCCACCTTGCTGCGCTCGGTCGGGCAAGGGATCCCGGTCGGGCCGATGCTGCTGGGAACCGCGCGCCCGGCGCATGTGCTGACGGCGGCCGTCACCGTCCGCGGGATCGTCAACATGACGGCTGCGGCAGCTGCTGACGCTGCCGCGCTCGACACGACTGCAGGCGCATGAACGACGAGACCGCGCGTGTCGCGGAGACTCCGGCAGAGCAAGAGCAGAGCGGCGGTGAGTTCGCGCTGACCGACGTCTTCATCCGCGCCGTCATCGACGCCCTAGAGGCCGATCTGCCGGAGGATGAACGCCAGCTCGCGGTCCGTATCTTGGCTGGCGACCTCTATCCGGCTGACCAGGCCGACCTGCTAGAGGCCCTATCCGCCGACGAACGCCATCAGTTGGTCGCCCTGCTGGGCGGCGAGTTCGAGGCCGAGACCCTAGCCTACCTCGACCCCACCGTGCGTGAAGCGGTGATCGAGGATCTGGGGCTGGAGCGCATGGCGCTCCTGCTCTCGGAACTGGAGAGTGACGACGCTGTCGAGCTCTTCGCCGATCTGGAGCCTGAGGCGCAGAGCTGGATTCTCTCAGGTCTGCCAGCCGCTTACCGCCGTATCCTGCTGGAAGGCATGACCTTTGAGGAGGATACGGCCGGCCGCTTGATGCAGCGGGAGGTGGCGGCGATCCCCTCCGCCTGGACGGTGGGTGAGACCATCGACTACATGCGCTCTGCCGACCATCTGCCGGACGACTTCTATGACCTCTTCATTGTCGATGCGCGCCACAAGCCGGTGGGTGTGGTTCCCTTGAGCCGCCTGCTGCGTGCCCGCCGCCCACTGGCCGTTACTGACGTCATGGATGAAGAACGCATGATGCCGGTCAGCGTGGACAAGCCTGATAGTGAGGTGGCGGACCTCTTCCGCCGCTATGGCCTGGTCTCCGCGCCGGTCGTGGATGCCTCGGGCCGGCTGATTGGCTCCATCACCGTCGATGACGTGGTCGACGTGATCGATGAGGAGGCAGAGGATACCCTCTTGAAACTGGGCGGTGTTTCCAAGCCTGACTTTTACGAGGACGTGCTGGATACGACCAAGGCCCGCATGCCCTGGCTCTTTGTCAATCTCATGACGGCGGTGGTCGCCTCTTTGGTGATTGGGCTCTTCGAGTCCGCTCTGGCACAGGTGGTGGCGCTGGCCGTCCTCTTGCCCATCGTGGCCTCCATGGGCGGCAACGCCGGGACCCAGACCCTCACCATCGCCGTACGCGCCTTGGCCATGCACGATCTGACCGGGGCCAACGCGCGGCGAATGATTGGCAAAGAGGTCATCGTTGGCTTCGCCAATGGCCTGGTCTTCGCCGTAGTCACCGGCATCATCGCCTGGGTCTGGTTCAGCCTGCCGGAGATCGGCCTGGTGATTGGCGCTGCCATGGTCGTGAACATGGCGGCTGCTGCCTTTTCCGGCATCCTCATCCCCTTGGCCTTGGACCGCCTGAAAATCGACCCGGCGATCGCCTCGACCGTCTTCTTGACCACAGTGACCGATGTCGTTGGCTTTTTTGCCTTTCTGGGCCTTGCCACCATCATCTTGCTGTGAGAGCAGAGCCTGACTATCTGCGCTGACAGCGTCCCGAACTCAGAGAAGGTTGGATCTTATGGCCGAGAAGCCGAAGCCGAAACAGGAAGCCTACACCCGCGAGCGGCCGAGCCAGCGCTACGTGGAACTGGGCAAGCTCTATGAGCAGATGCATACCCAAGGCGAGACTAACCTTAAGATCTCAGCCGAGCAGACCTTCGCCGGCCAGAGCTTGGTGCCGCACATTGCCCGCATCCGGGCGGAGTTGAAGGAAAGCGGCTCCAAGACCCTCTTGGACTACGGCGCCGGCAAGGGCCTGGCCTATAAGCAGAAGCCCCTGAGCCTGCCGAGCGGCGAAACGGCGGAATCTCTGCAGGGGCACTGGGGCTTGGACAGCATCACCTGCTATGATCCCGGCTATGAGCCCTTCTCTCAGCTGCCGACGGAACGCTTCGATGCGGTGATCTGCACGGACGTCCTGGAGCATATCCCGGAAGAGGACATCGACTGGACGCTGACGGAGATCTTTGACTACGCTAAGCGCTTCGTTTTCCTGACCGTGGCCTACTATCCTGCCAAGAAGCGCCTGCCGAACGGCGAGAACGCGCATGTGACCCTGCGTAAGCCAGAGTGGTGGCAGCGCAAGATCATCGCTGCCGCGGCTGGCCGCACCGGCCTGGTCTACCGGGTGATCTTTGAGGGCATCCAAGACAACCGACGGGTCAGCAGTGAGGTCCGCGAAGTGGCGCTGACTGCCAGTAACGGCTGATCACGCTTTCGGCGGCAGGGCGGGGGAGTCGCTATCCTTCTCCTCCGGCTCCGCCTCAGCCTGCGGCCCGGCGGTCCAGGCGCGCAGCAGGTCATAGCCGAAGGCCAGGATCACTGGCCCGATGAAGAGGCCGATCAGGCCGTGCGCTAAGGTTCCGCCCAAGACGCCCAGCAGTATCACCACCATGGGTACCGGCAGGCCGCGCGACATGAGGATTGGGCGCAGCACGTTATCGATCAGCATGGCCGGCACCATCCAGACGGTGAAGAGCACCGCCGTCAGCGTATCCAGTTCCATCCAAACATAGATCAGGGAGCCGATAACCACGATCCCCGGGCCGATCTGAATGATCGCGAGGAAGAGGCAGATCAGCGTCAGGATACCGGCCAAGGGCACCCCGGCGCCGACAAAACCGATGCCGATCAGCAGGCTCTGCAGCACCGAAACGCCGATCACACCGCGGGCCACGTTGCGCACGGTGTTGCGTGCCAGCTCGATGAAGGCCGCTCCTTTGCTGGGCGTCAGCCGGGCCGCAAAGTTCTCCAGACCATCGCCCATGCGACCGGCTTGCGGCATGAGGATGCCGGCGATGATGATGGCCAGCAGGAACTGAAGCAGGGTCAGGCCGGCATTGGCCGCCAGCCCCAAGAGGAAAGTGACTGCTGACGTCACCTGCTGAGCATACTTGGTTAGCAGGCTCTCCAGGTTGCCTGAGGCCAGCTGCCAGATATCGCTGACGCTCTGCCCGATCACCGGCCACTCGGCCACCGAAGGCGGCGGCGGGGGGATGTTAACGGTTCCCTGGGTCAGGTGCGTCGCGAAGGCCTGCAGATTGATGACGAAGGAGGCCGACATGACGCTGACCGGCCCCAAAATGATGGCAATTCCAACAACCGTCATCAGGATAGTGGCCAGCATGCCGCTGCCCCAGAGCAGTCGCTGCAGCCTCAGAAAGAGCGGGTAGAGGGCGATCGCCAGTACGATGCCCCAGAGGCCCACGGCGATGAAGGGCTGCAGCAGTACGAAGCACCAGGCCAGGATAAGGCCTAGTACGCCGATCCGCACCGTCAGGTCGACTGCCGTCCCCGTCAGGTGCTCATGACCCGGCTCTTGATCGCGCATGGCCTTGTCCTCCGCGCCTGTCTCCGTCGGCGCCCAACCTAGACCCTCCGTCTGAAGCGCGATAGCATCCGGAGGTATAGGAGAGGAGGCGAGAGCCCATGCCGTCGTTTGACTTGGAGCCTATGGTTGGTGCCTTTGGCGCCCGCGTGACCGGGATCGACTTGAGCCAGCCGCTCGATGCGACGGCACTTACAGCCCTGCGCGCTGCCTGGCTGGAGCACTTGGTGCTGGTTTTTCCAGACCAAATCCTGACCCCAGAGCAGCAGATCGCCGCCGCGGACCAGTTCGGCCGACCCTGCGAAAACCCCTTTGTCGCCGGGCTGCCAGACTATCCGGTGGTGATCCCCATCGTGAAGGAAGCCCACGACCGCCTCAGCTTTGGCGAGGGTTGGCACAGCGACCAGACCTATGAGGCGGTGCCGCCCAAAGGCTCGCTCCTTTACATGAAAGAAGCACCGCCGGTCGGTGGCGACACGCTTTGGCTCTCGATGTATGCAGCCTATGAGGCCTTGAGCCCGGCCATGCAGGCGCTGCTGGAGGGCGTGGTGGCTAACCACTATGCCGGCGACGCCTTCGGGCCCAAGGCGACCTTTGCCACCCGTGATGCCGACCAGCACTCCATGACGATCAAGGTGTCGGAGGCCGCGGACGAGGCCGTGCGTCATCCTTTGGTTTGTCGCCACCCGGACACCGGCCGCAAACTGCTCTTCGTCAACCCGGTCTTCACCCGCGACCTGGAGGGCTTCTCAGCAGAGGAAAGCAAGGCGCTCTTGAGTTTCCTCTACAGTCATCAGCAGGACCCGCGCTTTGCCACCCGGCATCGCTGGACGGTGGGCGACGTCGTGCTCTGGGACAACCGCTGCACCCAGCATTCGGCGAACAACGACTATCACGGTCATCGGCGCGAGGCGCATCGCGTCACCATCGCGCAAGAGGCGGCCGAGTGGCAGCGGGTCTGGGACGGACGGCCAATCGCCGCATAGCAGGCCGGGGGCTTTGCTGCGCCGCAGGACGATCGGCTGCGCCAAGAGCTTCTGCCGCACCCCCTGGCCTTTGTCAGCCTCCTTGCGCCGCTCTATAATTTCGGTAGAAAGATGGCGGGTTTTGCAGTGCGGCACAGGAGGCGGCGCGGTAGAACAGGCTAGCGAAGGGCGGGCGGACCAAGCTCGGCCCGGGGCGAAGGGTTGACGCAATGCACGATGGACTGCTCACGGAATACTTTCCGATCCTGCTCTTCCTCGGGATTGCTGCCGGCCTTGCGCTTTTGATGGTCATCGCCTCCTACGTCGTCGGTCAGCAGCGTCCCGACTCCGAGAAGGTCTCTGCCTACGAGTGCGGCTTTGAGGCCTTCGACGATGCCCGCGGGCGCTTCGACGTGCGCTTCTATCTGGTCGCCATCCTCTTCATCATCTTCGATCTGGAGGTTGCCTTCCTTTTCCCCTGGGCGGTCGGCCTGGCCGACATAGGCACCTTTGGCTTCTGGTCGATGATGGTCTTTCTGGGCCTGCTGACCGTGGGTTTTGCCTATGAGTGGCGCAAGGGCGCGCTGGAGTGGGAGTAGGACCTTCGCCGGCAGCCACCAGCCACCACGCGAGAGGGATCTGACGCATGAATGAGATGAGCGGCGCCCCCTTGGCGCCAGGACCCAAGCAGCAGGAAATCCTGGGCCGGGTCGCCAATGAAATCCAAGACAAGGGCTTTGTGCTGGGCAACCTGGACAAGCTGGCCGCCTGGGCGCGCACCGGCTCGCTCTGGCCCATGTCCTTTGGCCTGGCCTGCTGTGCTGTCGAGATGATGCACACCGCCTGCAGCCGCTATGACCTGGACCGTTTCGGCATCGTCTTCCGCCCCAGCCCGCGCCAGTCCGACGTGATGATCGTCGCCGGCACCCTGACCAACAAGATGGCGCCGGCCTTGCGCAAGGTTTACGACCAGATGGCCGAGCCGCGCTGGGTCATCTCCATGGGCTCCTGCGCCAACGGCGGCGGCTACTACCACTACAGCTACTCCGTCGTGCGCGGCTGCGACCGCATCGTCCCGGTGGATGTCTACGTGCCGGGCTGCCCGCCGACGGCGGAGGCGCTGCTCTACGGCATCTTGCAGCTGAAGAAGAAGGTCCGCCGCCAGGCTGGCCTCAGCCGCTAACCCCCTTGGCGAGGAGCCAGAGACAGCATGGATGAGGCGCTTCGCGACCTAGGCGCGCAGATCAAGGACTCCCAGCCGGACCTGGTGGAGGAGATCGGCGAAGACCGTGATGAACTGATCGTTCACACCACGGCGGCCAAGGTCATCCGGCTTCTGACTTACCTGCGCGACGATCAGGCCTGCCTCTTCAAGTGCCTGCCCGACATCACCGCGGTGGACTGGCCGGAGGACGAGGCCCGCTTCGAGATCGTCTATAACCTCTTGTCGGTGAAGCATAACCTGCGCATCCGGGTGAGCCTGCGCAGCGACGAAGAGACCCCCGTGCCCTCAGCGGTCGGCGTCTTCAACTCCGCTGGCTGGCTGGAGCGCGAGGTTTGGGACCTCTATGGCGTCTTCTTCTCCGACCATCCAGATCTGCGCCGCATCCTCACCGACTACGGCTTCGAAGGGCATCCGCTGCGTAAGGACTTCCCGCTCACCGGCTATGTCGAGGTGCGCTACGACGAAGAGCAGAAGCGGGTGATCTACGAGCCTGTCTCGCTGGTCCAAGAGTTCCGCAGCTTCGATTTCGAGTCGCCTTGGGAAGGCATGCTGAACGCCAAGGACAATGCCCTGCTGCCCGGCGACGAGAAGGCCGGGCAAGAGGGTAAGGCCTAAAGGACGAAAAGAGATGCCTGAAGCCAAGATCAAGCCGCTCACCCTCAATTTCGGCCCGCAGCACCCGGCAGCCCACGGCGTGCTGCGTCTGGTGCTGGAGATGGATGGCGAGGTGATCGAGCGTGCCGATCCGCATATCGGCCTGCTGCACCGCGGCACCGAGAAGCTGATCGAGTACAAGACCTATCTGCAGGCGGTGCCTTACTTCGACCGGCTGGACTACGTCTCGCCGATGAACCAGGAGCATGCCTACGCGCTGGCGGTGGAGAAGCTGCTGGGGATCGAGGTGCCGAAGCGCGCGCAGTACATTCGCGTGCTCTATTCCGAGCTCACCCGCATTGCCAACCACATCCTGAACATTGCGACCTTCGCGCTGGACGTCGGCGCCATGACCCCGATCCTTTGGGGTTTCGAAGAGCGCGAGAAAATCATGGAGTTCTATGAGCGGGTCTGCGGTGCCCGTCTGCACGCGGCCTACTTCCGCCCCGGCGGTGTGCACCAGGATCTGCCGGCCGGTTTGCTGCACGATATCCGGGTCTTCGCAGAGAACTTCCCCAAGGTCATCGACGACATGGAAGGCCTGCTGACCGACAACCGCATCTTCCGTCAGCGCACGGTGGACATCGGCATCGTCTCGGCCGAGGACGCCCTGGATTGGGGCTTCTCCGGTCCGATGATCCGCGCTTCCGGCCTGGCGTGGGACCTGCGCCGCTCCCAGCCCTATGACTGCTATGACGAGCTGGAGTTCGGCATACCGGTGGGCAAGAACGGCGACTGCTTCGACCGCTACCTGGTGCGGATTGAGGAGATGCGGCAGTCCCTGGTGATCATCGCCCAGTGCCTGGACCGCATGCCGGACGGTCCGGTGCACACCCAGAACAACAAGGTGACGCCTCCGACCCGCGGGCAGATGAAGCAGTCGATGGAAGCCCTGATCCATCACTTCAAGCTCTATACCGAGGGCTATCACGTGCCGCCGGGGGCGACCTACACCGCCGTCGAGGCGCCGAAGGGCGAGTTTGGCGTCTATCTGGTCTCGGATGGGACCAACAAGCCCTACAAGTGCCACATCCGCGCGCCGGGCTTTGCGCACATGGCGGCCATGGATTTCCTCTGTAAGGGGCACATGCTGGCCGACAGCGTGGCCATCCTGGGCTCCATGGACATCGTCTTCGGCGAGGTGGACCGATGAGCCAGACCAGCTACCGCGCACCGGAGACCGGCGGCTTCACCTTCACCGACGAGAACGAAGCCACCGCGCAGCGCATCATCGCGCGCTACCCCGAGGGCCGGCACCGCAGCGCGGTGATCCCCCTGCTGGAGATCGCACAGCGCCAGAACGCGGGCTGGCTCAGCCCAGAGGCCATCGAGTTCGTGGCCAAGCGGCTGGAGATGGCGCCGATCCGCGTGCACGAGGTCGCCAGCTTCTACACCATGTTCAACAAGAAGCCGGTGGGCCGCTATCTGCTGCAGGTCTGCCGCACCACGCCCTGTTGGCTGCGCGGCTCCGACAGCCTGACCAACACCATCAAGCAAGTTTGCGGCATCGAGATCGGCGGCACCTCAGAAGATGGCCTCTTCACGCTTATGGAGGTCGAGTGTCTGGGCGCCTGCTGCAACGCGCCCATGCTGCAGATCAACGACCTCTACTACGAGGATCTGACAGCGGAGAGCATGAAGGGGCTGCTGGAGGATCTGAAGGCAGGCCGGGACCCCAAGATGGGATCGCAGGTCGGACGCGTGGCCTCGGCCCGTGCCGACGGTCCGCACACCTTGACCGAGCTGCCGCAAGAGCCGCCGCCCAGTGGCATCCTGCGTGCCGATCCGGAACCGGAGCCCGAGCCGGAACCAGAACCTGCACCGCCGCCAGCGGAGGAGCCAAGCGCCGAAGAGAAGGCCAATGCGGCCGGAACCCGTCCGGCCGGTCTGGCTGCAGCGCGCGACGGCAAGGCCGACGATCTGAAGCTGATCAAAGGCGTCGGGCCGGTGAACGAAACCGCGCTGAACGAGCTGGGTGTGTTCCATTTCGACCAGGTCGCCGCCTGGACCGACGCCGAGGCTGCCTGGGTTGGCACCTTCCTAGCCTTCCCCGGACGCATCGAGCGCGAAGAGTGGCGCGAGCAGGCCAAGGTCTTGGCCGCAGGAAAGGATGCTGAGTAGCCCCATGTTGCAGGACAAGGACCGCATCTTCACCAACCTCTACGGCCAGCAGGACTGGGGTCTGGAGGGCGCGCGCAAACGGGGCGTCTGGAGCGAGATCCCAGCGATCATCGATCTCGGCGTCGAGAAGATCATCGCGCTCATGAAGGAATCCGACCTGCGCGGCCGCGGCGGCGCCGGCTTCCCCACCGGCATGAAGTGGAGCTTCATGTGGCCGAAGCGCGACGAGCGTCCGCGCTATTTGGTGGTGAACGCGGATGAGTCCGAACCTGGCTCCTGCAAAGACCGGGAGATCCTGCGCAACGACCCGCACCGCCTGCTGGAAGGCATCCTGGTCGCCTGCTTCGCCATGGGTGCGGGCGCCTGCTACATCTATGTCCGCGGCGAGTACTACAGCGAAGCCTCCAACATGCAGAAGGCCATCGACCAGGCCTATGAAGCTGGCTTGCTGGGTAAGAATGCCGCTGGAACTGGTTGGGATTGCGACGTTTATCTGCATCGTGGCGCTGGCGCCTACATCTGCGGCGAAGAGACTGCGCTGCTGGAGAGCCTGGAGGGGAAGAAAGGCCAGCCGCGCCTTAAGCCGCCCTTCCCGGCGGCCATGGGCCTCTACGGCTGTCCCACCACCATCAACAACGTCGAGACCATCGCCGTGGTGCCGGAGATCCTGCGCCGCGGGGTCAGCTGGTGGAAGCAGTTCGGCCGGCCGCGCAATCACGGCACCAAGATCTTCTCCATCTCCGGCCATGTCGAAAAGCCCTGCAACGTCGAAGAGGCCATGTCGATCCCGCTGAAGGAGCTGATCGAAAAGCACGCCGGCGGTGTCATCGGCGGCTGGGACAACCTGCTGGCCATCATCCCCGGCGGCTCCTCGGTGCCGTGCCTGCCGCAGGACATCTGCAGTGATATCCTGATGGACTTCGATGCGCTGCGAGAGGCCAAGTCGGGGCTGGGGACGGCAGCCGTCATCGTCATGGACAAGTCGACCGATATCGTCGAGGCCATTGCCCGCCTGTCGCACTTCTACATGCACGAGAGCTGCGGCCAGTGCACGC
>JBCBSF010000041.1:0-42479 GCA_039819325.1 Pseudomonadota bacterium
CGAAAAACAAGGGGAGCTGTCATGCTGTTCGAACATGTGAGTTTCGCCGGCCATGAGCGTGTGGTCCACGCCATCGACAAGACGAGCGGTCTGCAGGCCATTATTGCCGTTCACTCCACAGCACTTGGCCCGGCCGCCGGCGGCTGCCGCCTTTGGCGTTATGAGTGCGAGGTCGATGCCCTCACCGACGTGCTGCGGCTGTCGCACGGGATGACCTATAAGAACGCTATCGCCAGCCTGCCTCTGGGTGGCGGCAAGTGCGTGGTGCTGGCGCCGGAAGAGATCGCCGACCGCCCCGCCCTCTTCAACGCACTGGGCCGTGCCATTCAGGATCTGAGCGGGCTCTATTGGACGGCGGAGGATGTCGGCGTCAGCCCTGCCGACATGGCCGCCATCGCCAGCGCGACCAGCTTCGTTGCCGGCTTGGATCAGGGCGAACATGCCTCCGGCGATCCCTCTCCGGTCACTGCCCGCGGAGTCTTCACCTGCATGCTGGCCGGCGTGCGGCGGCTCTGGGGTCAAGAGGATCTGAGCGGCCTGACGGCTGGGGTTCAGGGCCTGGGTCATGTCGGCTGGGCCTTGGCGGAGCTTGCACACCGGGCCGGCGCCCGCTTGCTGGTCAGCGACTTGGATGCGGCGCGCTGTCAGGCAGCGGTAGAGCGCCTAAGCGCCGAGGTCGTGGCGCCAGAGGCTATCGTCGCTCAGCCCATGGACATCTTTGTGCCCTGCGCCTTGGGTGGAGTCTTGAACCAGGCCAGCATTCCAAACCTGAAGGCGCGGCTGATCTGTGGGGCGGCCAACAACCAGTTGGCTGACTTGAGCGCAGCGGAAGCTCTGGCGAAGGCGGGACATCTCTACTTGCCGGACTTCGTCGTCAACGCCGGTGGTATCATCAACGTGGCCTCAGAGATCCTGGAACGCCGCGAGCCGGAATGGCTGGAAGAGAAGCTCGCGGGCCTGGCCACGACAATCGAAAGGGTGATGGAGCAAGCCGCGGCCGGGGACGGCAACACGGCACGGGCGGCCAACGCACTGGCTGAGGCCCGGATCGCCGCGGGCAGTATGGAGTCCAGCCCGCTGCGCTTGAGCGCTTAGGCAGGGGTCCAGCTTGGTGGCCGTGGCTTGGCTCCTACCGAAGGAGAGCCAGGTCGCTGCCACCAAACACGCCCCTCATGCTGAGCTTGTCGAAGCATGTGCCACGGAGACGATCGTGCTTGGGGCACATCCTTCGACAAGCTCGCAGATGAGGTTCGAAAGAGTAGACGCAGCAGATGGAAACTCGGGCCTAGTCCGCCGGACAGGACTGCTGCTGTTCCAGGCTGGCGATGAGATCGACGTTGTGGCGCTGATGAGCGTTCAAGGGGACCTGAGCCAGGGTTCTGGCGCTGCAGCCCACATCGTCGAAGGCCGCCTTGCCGCGCGGGGTCTCGAAGCAGTAGCCCTCGGTGTAGAGAATGTTGTTGCGCAGGTTCCAGAGCTGGTCGCAGGTCCAGCCGCTCAGCTGGCTGGCCTCGAAACTCTCTTCGCCAGCGCAGATGGTCGCAAATCCAATGGCGGATTGATTGGGCTGGCCAACACAGTCCAAGGGCTCTTCAGCCTGGGCGCCACCGGACCAGACAAGCGCCGCTAGCGCCACACCCACCGCCGTTGCAATCCGCGCCATGGCCCTCTTCCCTTCCTTGTCGAGGGTCGCAGGCTAGCATAGGGCCGCGGGAGCTGTCGCTAGCGTTGGCTGGTCAAAGGGCCGCTGCGGTCGGTGGACTGAAGCGTGAAGGCACCAACCACGATGGCCTCGCCCGCGTCGTTCGAGAGCCGATAGAGGCCGGCCAGCGAATCGCCGTCGTTCAGGACCTTGCCGACCAGGGAAAAGCGGGTCAGCCGCAGCCGATTGGTCGCGCCAGCGCCGACACCGACTACCTGCGCATCCTGCGCTCGGAAGGTGAGATCGACGGGATCGAAGTCGGCATGGAGTTGGATCGCACCGACCCGCCGCCCGAAGAGGCGCGGCAACTCGCGCGGCACGGTCAGCAGCAAGGCGATCCTTTGCGGGCGTCGGTCGCCCTCCAGCCGGGCCTGCGCCTTGGCAGCGAAGGTGGGCAGGGCGTTGCTGCCCTGCCGGCGGGAGAGCAGAGAACCGCCGATGAAGTGCTCGGCACCCGCGGTCGGCGCGAGTTCCCCCTCGCCCATCAGGCCATAGAGCGCGTCGGTTCCGCCTTCGTTGGTCAACGCGATCAGGCCATAGGGCTCCTGCGGCTGGTTGCCGGGTGTCAGCCCGTAAAAGCGCGTGAAGCCTTCGCCGAAATCGCCTTCCGTCTCTAGGCGGAAGCCTTCCGTCTCGAGATCTTGGTCGAAGCTGACCGTGGGGCCGGAGAGCTCCACCATGATGGCTGGGGTTTGGCCTGGCCGGCGCCCGATATCGAGATGCTGGCCAGAAGCGGAAAAGCGCCACCAATAGCCGCCGAGACTCGGTCCCTCCTCGTAAGAGAGCGAGGCGAGCGGGGCCATCTGGTCCAAAGGAACGCCGGCGATCGGGCCTTGCGGTCCCGTCTCGACCTCTTGCCGGCCGCCGGCACCGAAGTTCTGGCAGGCCGCCAGCAGCAGCGTGGCCGCGATCAGGCCTGCTGAGGCGGAAAGCCCAGGCCTCAGCTCACGCATCGGCAAACCACTGACCCGCAGGCGTCAGCCGGCCCTCTTCCTGAGCGTCACCCTCTGGATCGATCAGCGGCTGCGGATCTGAGCCCTCGCGCACCACACAGGCGGCAACGAGCAAGAGAAGGGCGAGTAGCGCGGTGGTCTTCATCAGCCCGCACCTTAATCCAATACCGCCTCCGGAAGCCAGGTCACGATCTCGGGGAAGAGGATGCAGAGCCCAAGCCCGAAGACCTGCAAGGCCACGAAGGGGATGATCCCACGATAGATCTCTTGGATGCGGACGTTCTTGGCCGCCCCCTTCATGTAGAAGAGGGCAAAGCCAAAGGGTGGCGTTAGGAACGAGGTCTGCAAGTTCACAGCTAGCAGGATGGCGAACCACGGCAGCATCATCGCCGGATCGGCCACATGGCCGCCGAAGTCGAGGCTGGCGATGATCGGCGCAAAGATCGGCAGCACGATCAGGGTGATCTCGATCCAGTCCAGGAAGAAGCCCAAGAGGAAGACCACGATCATGATCATGCCCAGGACACCCCAGGGGCCGATGCCCAGGCTGTTGATCAGCTCTTCGATCAAGAAGTCTCCGCCCAAACGCTTGAAGACCAGCGAGAAGCAGGTGGCACCGACGAAGATACCGAAGATCATCGCATTGGTGACGGCCGCACGCTGACAGACGTCTTTCAAGACGGCGAAGGAGAGGCGCCCCTTGAAGATCGCGAGCAAGGTGGCGCCGATGGCGCCAATGCCCGAGGCCTCGGTCGGTGTCGCCCAACCAGCGAAGATCGATCCCAGCACCAGCACGATCAGGAAGACTGGCGGGATGAAGGTCTTGATCACCATCGGCAGGATGTTTGCCATGGCGATGTCCTCGTCACTGCGCACCATGGGCGGCGCCATCTGCGGCTGCAGCGTTGCCTTGACCATAATGTAGGTGACGTAGAGGAAGGCCAGCAGCAGGCCTGGAAAGAGCGCTCCGGTGAAGAGCACGCCGACCGGCACGCTCAGTTGATCGGCCATGAGGACCAGCATGATGGAGGGCGGAATGAGGATGCCCAAGGTGCCGGATGAGGCAATGGTCCCGGTCGCGAGAGGCGCCGAGTAGCCCCGCTTCAGCATCTCCGGCAAGGCCATCAGGGTCAGAAGCACGACAGAAGCACCGATGATGCCGGTGGTGGCCGCCAGGATCGTGCCCAGAAGCGTGACGGAGATCGCCAGGCCGCCCGGCAAGCGCCGGGTCAGGATCTGCAGGGTGTAGAGCAGATCCTCCGCTATGCCGGATTTCTCCAGCATTGTTCCCATGAATATGAACATGGGTATGGCGACCAGAATGATGTTCTCGACCGAGCCTGCATAGATCCGCAAGGGCAGCGCGTTGAAGTGCACCAGGCGGAACTCGCCGACGAGGATGCCGATGACGCCGAAGGCCAGGCCCAGGCCACCCAACACCAGGGCCACGGGGAAGCCGGTGAAAATGAAGAGCGCCATGCAGATGAGCATGGCGGCGGGGAGAATCTCATACCAAGGCATGTCGCTTACCCCCGCCCGCCGTTGGGTCGCTGGCCCTTGAGGAAGCCGTGCTCAGGATGCTCCTTGGCATCGCGCGCCAGCTCTTCCTCAGCCTCCTCCTTCACTGCTTCCAGGTCCATGTCCTGCTCGTCACGGACATAGCGGTCGGCGCGGGCGGCCAGGTCTGGCGGACCGAAGAGGAAGACGATGTTGCGCAAGAGGATCGAAACCGCAGCCAGAGCCAAAAAGCCGAAGCCGATCATCAGGCTGGACTTGATGATCCAGCGCATCGGCAGGCCCGTGGTCGCCGAGGAACCCTCGTTGATCAGAAAGGACTTCCAGAAGAGCAGGCTGGCCGAGAGCTCGACCACCAGCAAGGTATAGGGCAGCACGAAGATGAGGCAGCCCAGGCATTCAATGTAGGCCCGGGTGCGCGGTCTGAACTTCTCGCGCAGCACCTCGACCCGCACATGACCGTTTCGCACGTAGGTGAAGCCGAGGCAAAGCATGAAGAGAAAGCCATGCAGATGCCATTCCAGCTCTTGCGCCTTGGTCGACGGCAAGAAGTCGTAGAGGAGGGTCTGTTGGAATTCCGGATAGACGTTCAGGAGCTTTCGCTGCAGGACGTCGTAGAGAATGACCAGCGCCATGGGGACGAAGAGCCAGGCCGCCACCCGCCCGACGAAGTCTACCAACGCCGATAGGGCATCGCTGATCGAAAGGAGGGCGCGCATCAGGCTGTCCTCTCAGGTAAGACGCGAAGATTTCAGATTAAGACACTGAATAGAAACGCTAAAAGAGAGCCAATCGAAGTTGCTCTCCAAGCGGTACGTTCCGCCGGAGGCCTCTTCCTGGGCAGCAGGGCCGTTGTCGGCTGCTCTTTTTTCGAAGCAACAGGTCCTGTCCTCGCTCAAAAGGACAGGACCCATCGCGATCAAGCCAAGACGGCTTAGTTTAGGTAGCCCAGCTCACGCCAGACTGCGTAGTTCTTGCGGAAGGCCTGCAGGCTGTCCCAGACCTTCTTGAACTCCGGATCCTGGGACTGCTCCTGAACCACTTCCTGCCAAGCAGCCTCGAACTGGGCCAGCATCTCGGGGCTCCAGCGATGGATGGTGACACCCTTGGACTGCAGCTCCTGCAGGGCGGCGAACTGGATGGCCTCACCCTCGGCCAGGCCGAAGCGGACCGAGTCGCCGCAAACAGCCGCGATCTGCGCCTTCTGCACGTCGGAGAGATCGTCGTACTGCTCTTTGTTCATCATCAGGTCGAACATGGTCGACTGCTGATGCCAGCCCGGGAAGTAGTAGTTGTCGGCGACCTGATAGAAGCCGAGCTTCAGGTCGATGGCGGGCATGGAGAACTCGGTGGCGTCGATGGTGCCGAGCTCCAGGGCCGGGTAGATGTCACCACCTGCCAAGAGCTGGGTGGAAACACCCATCTTCTCCATCACCTTCGCGCCCAGACCGAAGAAGCGCATCTTCAGGCCCTTCAGATCCTCGGCCGAGGCAATCTCCTTCTTGAACCAGCCCGAGGCCTCCGGCGCGATGATGCCGCAGATGTCGGAGTGGATGTTGTGCTGGTGGTAGATCTCTTCGAAGAGCTGCTTGCCGCCACCGAAGTAGAACCAGGCCAGGTACTCAGGCGAGGCCGGGCCGAAGGGGACGGCGGCGAAGAGCTGCAGGGACGGCACCTTGCCGGCCCAGTAGCCAGGCGTGGACCAGCCGGCATCGACCGCGCCACTGGCAACCGCGTCAAAGACCTCCAGCGCCGGGACGATGGCGCCGGGCTCTTGGAAGGTGATGCGAATCTCGCCGTCGGAGACCAGGCCAATCTGCTCGTCGATGCGCTTGCCCAAGGTGCCCAGCTGGGTGAGCGAGCCCGGATAGGTGCTCTGCATATCCCAGCGCACGGGCCTCGCGTCGGCGGTATCAGCCAAGGTGACCGACACCAGCGCGCCAACGGCCAAGGCGCCCACCGCCGCGGTGAGTGTGCGTGCCTTCATCATGAAACCTGTTTCCTCCCAATAAAGAAGCCTTGGGGATGGACGCGAAGCTGGCCCTCCCCTTCCTGTCGTCGGCTTGGCTGTCTGCCATCGGGTCCCCGCCGCCTACCGTCAGCCCCTCACGGATCAGGAGGGAGGCAGAGCAGGGCAGCTTTCGCCCTTTTTCACAGCCTTAAGCGCGTGAGACTGTAGACTTGCCTCAGTGGGGCCACAAGGCCTTGAGACTGCGGCATCGCGCGTCTTCAGCCGAAACGCCAGCACGACAAAGCCATGCAGCAAGCCGTCACGCGACCATAGCAAAAGGCTTTACCCTTGCCGGAAAGCCCGACAGTCTTGTGGCCAGTGTCGGCGCCAGAGCGGCAGCACTGGGCTGTCAAGATCGTCAAAGGAGACCAGCATGTTCGTAAAATCCTGTGCCATTCTCGGTCTTTCTGCCGGGCTCTTTCTGGTTGGGTTCGCCTCACCGCAAACGGCTTTCGCGGACGACTGCGATCCCGCCGTTCTACACTTCTTCAAGGCTGACGGGCTGTCCACGACCCGTGTCGGATCGCACAAGATGGCCGACATGTGCTTCGATGCCGCCGACCGGAACAACGATGGCATGCTCGATCGTGACGAGTGGAGCGGTCACTTCAACAACCTCTTCGATTCGCTGGACTCCGATGGTGATGACAGCGTCTCGGGCGATGAGGTCCAGCGGATGCAAGAGAGGGAGTAGACTTGCCTCTTAAGATCAGCAGGCTCATCGCTTCGGCTAGGGCTTGCTTCCTCTTGCAAGCCAAGGCCCCAGGCGCTATGTACCGCGCCTCGCCGGGGACTCTGATCCAGAAAGTTCGCGGCTGACCCAGCGGGGAGTAGCTCAGCCTGGTAGAGCACTGTGTTCGGGACGCAGGGGCCGGAGGTTCGAATCCTCTCTCCCCGACCAGATCGAGCGATCGGCGCCGGTGGACCGCATTAGCGGCACCGGCGCTTTTTCTTTTGCTCTGTCTTTCGCTGGTGCCGCTAGAAAAGGTCGAGGCGCGGGAGATCGCAGCGGCGGAACTGGCAGCGGTCGGCCGCCTGAACCACGCCGGCTACCGCCAACAGCGCCACTGCACGGCGGTCCTGGTCGCACCGCAGGTGGCTCTGACGGCAGAGCACTGCCTGACCAACCTGGACCCGCGCGAGAGCCACCTGCTGCTGGGCTACAATTACGGCAACTGGCGCGAACACCTGCGACTGCGCAAGCTCGTTGCCTTGGGCGAGGATCTGGCCGCCCTCTGCCTGGCGCGACCAGCAACGACGAAACCGCTTCCCATCAGCGATTACTCCCTAGCCCCTGGGCAGCCCCTGACCGCCGCCGGCTATGGCCGCCCCGCCGTCCATCGCTTGCAGGTTCACCACTGTCAGGTCACGGCGACCGGGGGCGAGCGGCTGTTACGGGTCGACTGCCCACTGGCGCCAGGAAACTCGGGCGGCCCGCTGCTCGACGACTCCGATGGAGCGCTCAACGTGGCCGCGATCGCCGTCGCCAGTGGCGGCGGTCAGTCCTTAGCCGTTGAGACTGCTGAACTGAACTTGGATCGCATCTGCCCAGCCGGCTGAAAGGGAAAGGGCGGCGCTTCCCCAAAGAAGCACCGCCCTTCCGAACACGTGATTGAGCCGCTCGGGTCAGCCCTTACCCTGCCCCGTCTTGCTTGCAACGGGGCCGTCGTGACGTCAGACCCGGCAGAGAAGGCTGCTCCGCTGCCGAATTCCTGACCCCAGGACACCCGAGACCAGACGCAAATCACTCGACATGGGATCACCTCCTTTCTTGCTGTTGCAACGATGGAGATAGCCTAAGCAGAGTCGTCGCGTCGCGACAAGACCGAACAGAGAAAGCCCGCCAGACCAGGGTCCGGCAGGCTCGTCAAGAAGCGCTCGATTAAAGGAGGCGCGGGGTTAGCCCTGGCGGGCCTTGAAGCGCGGGTCCTTCTTGTTGATGACGAAGACCCGGCCGCGGCGGCGCACCACGCGGCAGTTCTTGTCGCGCGTCTTCGCCGTGCGCAGGGAGTTCTTGATCTTCATGGCTCCAGTCCTCGACCAAAAGGCAAAGACCACCGCCGCGGCAGCCTCGCCAGAGGGCCGCGCAGGTGGCTTCGGTAAACAGAGCGCCGGATATTAGTCAGGCTTCACCGAAGGTCAAGAGTGCTTTCAACACTCGCGGACAGAGCGGATGAAGCATGATCCTTTGCCTTCGCGGCGAAGAAGAGGCACAAGACGTCTATGGAAACGATCAACGAGCCTTCCGCGCTGCCGATATACGTGATCAACCTTGATCGCGCGACTGACCGTTGGACCAATATGCAGCAACAGTTTGAGAAGGCTGGCCTGCAAGCAACGCGCTTCCCAGCCATTGATGCCAAAACGGAACTGGAGAGGGTTCGGGCGCGCTATGACGAAGCCGCGTCCCGACGCTACAATGGTGCGCCGCAGTACGACACCACCCTAGGTTGCTATGCGAGCCACTATGCCCTCTGGGAGACGATTGCCCGGAGCGGCCAGCCGGGCGTCGTACTGGAAGATGATCTCGTTCTTCAGCCTGGACTGGCGAAAGCCCTGTCGATTAGTGCGCGGCTGATAGGGCGGTGCCGCTACTTGCGGCTTTCTGCCTTGAACCCCAAGCGGTCCTTCCAAAGGATCGGTTCGCTTGAAGACGGCCACGAGCTTATCTGCTACCACCGCCGCCCCTTGGGCACGCAGGCCTACGTGATGAGTGCAGATGGTGCGAAGGCAGCTCTCGATCAGTCGCAGCGCTGGTTCATGCCGGTCGACGACTACCTTGACCGCTTTTGGCTGCACGGCCTACCACCCTTGGCTCTTCTGCCCTTCCATGTCGAGCATGCCGACGAGGGCCAGTCCTTTATCCAAGACGGCAGTGACAGCTATAAGCGCACGGCGCTCGACCGGCTGAGGTTCAAGTGGAACCGCTCGCTAGACAAGGTCAAGGCGCAACTCTGGCTTCGTCGGAACCCACCTGGCAGCGATCTGCTGGATTGACGTGCATTTCATGCAGAGCTTGCATATCTTTGCCATTAATCTGGACCGGGCACCGGACCGCTGGGCTCGCCTGTCGGCGGAGATCGATCGGCTTGGACTAACCGCAACACGCTTCCCAGGTGTCGATGCTGCCCAAGGAGCCCACCCGACCTTCGCACGTTATGATGAAGCAGCATCCCTTCGCCGGCGG
Organism: Pseudomonadota bacterium; assembly: GCA_039819325.1. Taxonomy (GTDB): domain Bacteria; phylum Pseudomonadota; class Alphaproteobacteria; order Kiloniellales; family JACOMY01; genus JACOMY01. The sequence goes on from JBCBSF010000041.1 coordinate 9,369, forward strand.
GGTGTTCCCCTGATGCCTGGTGAACTGGGGACCTTCGCCAGTCATTTTCTGCTGTGGGAGGACATAGTCAGGACGAACCGGCCAGCGGTGATACTTGAGGACGATGCCGGCCTGCAGCCGCGCTTCAAAAAGGCGGTCGATCTGGCGCATCAACTGCTGCCGATCTTCGGGTTCCTGCGCTTGGCCGCATTGCAGCAAGGCCGCCGTCCCGCTCTGGTCGCCGACTTGGGCGAGGGCTTTCGTTTGGTCCGCCACAACAAGGGACCTGGCGGGACCCAAGCCTATGCGCTTGCCCCTGAGGGCGCCAAACGCCTATTGCGAGACTGCGAGCGCTGGTTCGAACCCGTGGACGACCATCTGGATGCCTATTGGCGACACGGCCAAGCTGCCTTGGCGATCGAGCCCTACCAAGTGAGCCACGACGATCATGGGCAGACCTATGCGCAAGCCCAGCGTGCAGCCAAACGAACGCCTGGCCAATGGCTACGGCGCAAGGCCCATCGCCGCTGGGATAGGCTCCTTGCCTACTCTTGGCTCGCCCGCCATCCCTTACGGGACATGCAACACAGGCTACAGTCCCAAGCGTGAAGCTGCCATCAGACCTGGGCGGACACCTGCGCGAGACCATCGCACTGGCCATCCCGGTCATGCTGGCGCGCGCCGGCTTTATCATCATGGTGACGGTCGACACCATCATGACCGGCCAGGTGAGCGCCGAGCTCTTGGCGCACTACGGCATCTCCATGGCGCCGCATGTGACCATCCTGGTGGTCGGGATCGGCATCATGGCCTCGACCACCATCCTGACCGCCCAGGCGCGCGGGGCCGGGCGCCTAGATGCCATCGGCGCGATCTGGCGCAACGCGCTGGTGATCGGACTGCTGCTTGGTCTCTTGGCCGGCTGGCTGCTGTCGCATGGTGAAGAGATTCTGCTGCTGCTTGGCCAGAGCAACGACTTGGCCGTTGGCGGCGGGGCCGCGGTCAGCGCCTTCGCCTGGGGTATGCCCGGCCTCTTTCTCTTTCTGGCCTGCGCCTTCTTCCTCGAGGGCATCGGCCGGCCACAGATCGGCATGGTGGTGACCCTCAGCGGCAATCTGGTGAATGCCGGCGCCAACTGGCTGCTGATCGAGGGGCATTGGGGTTTTCCGGCCATGGGCGCTGCCGGGGCTGCCATGGGCACCTCTATCACCCGCTGGGTCATGTTTGCAGCCTTGCTCTCTTACATTCTCTGGCTGATGCGCGACCGCGATGCCTTCCACCTGCTGGGCCGAACCTTCCCCCTCACCATTGCGGTGAAGCAGCTGAAGCTGGGCATACCGCTGGCACTCTCCGTCGGCCTGCAGACCGCGGCCTTGGCGGCGCTGGCGACCATCGCCGGGTGGCTGGGCGCACGCGATCTGGCGGCCTTTCAGATCGCCAACAACGTGGTGGCCTTCCTCTTCATGCTCTCGATCGGCATGGCTAACGCCACAACGGTGCGGGTCGCCAACGCCGTCGGGCGCGGCGACCAGCGGGCCCGCGTGGTGGCAGGGCTGACTGGTTTGGGGCTCATCGTCTGCTTTCAGCTCTGCTTCGCACTGGTGATCGAGGTTTTTCCCGGTATGTTGGCCAGTGCCTACACCACCGATGCAGCTGTGCTGGCGCTGACGGTGCCGGCGCTGCTGTGGGTCGGCTTCACCGTCGTGGCCGACGGCAGCCAGGCGGTGCTGCAAGGCGCCTTGCGGGCCATGGGCCAGGTGTGGGTGCCGCTGATGATCTACAGCCTATCCTACTGGCTATTCATGGTGCCCTTGGGCTATCTGCTGGCCTATCGCTGGGGTTGGGGAGTCGAGGGGCTCTTGGCCGCCCTCTTCCTCGGCTACGGTCTGGCCGCTGTCGCCATGGCCATCCGTTTCCGTGCCACCGCCCTGCGCGAGGTCCGACCGCTATGACCGACCCACTCGCCCCCTCCCCTGCTCTCGACCCGCAGCGCCGCGTCGAACTGGCCGCCATGAGCCAGCCGGTGCGCGAGGCCATGGCTCAGGCACAGAAGGCTCTGGCGCAAGGCCAAATGCAGGCGGCGCAGGCGGCCTACAAGCAAGCCTTGGACGCGGACCCGAGCGATCCCACCATCCCCTTTGTCATGGCCGGCATGCTGCGCCGTGCCGGCCAGGCCATGCCGGCCTTGAGTCTACAGCTCACCGCCTGGCGCATGGCGCCGCAGGACATCAACGCCAAGCTGGCCTTGGCCGGCGCCTTCCGCGGGGCGCATTTCACCCAGGCCTCGCCGGTCGTGGTCCAAGCCTTGCTGGCGCTGCTGGTCGATCCCGATGTCGCCGGCCAGGAACTGGCGGTGCCAGGCCTCTCGCTGCTGCGCCAGGAGTCCGGTCTTGCCGCCGCGATGCAGGCGGCGGCGGACAGCGAGGCGCTGGCCTTGCACTTGGAAGATGCCAAGGCGCGCAAGGCCCTGGAAGACGCGCTGGCACAGCCCTTAGCCCGGGCGCTTCTGGGCCGCGCCCTGCTGGCCGACAGCGCGCTAGAAGCCTTCTTCACCACCTTGCGTCGCTACAGCGTGGAACGCTTACGCTCCGGCGCGCCTCTGCCCCTCTCGCGCGGCGCGCTAGCGCTGGTTGCCCTGCAGGCGGAAATCACCGGCTATTCCTGGGCGGTCAGTGATGCCGAGGAGGAGGCCCTTTCCGGACTGACCGTCACCGGCAGCGACTGGAGCGACGCGCGGCTCCTGCATGCCCTCTATGGCCGCCCGCCGGAGGGCGAAGCCAGCCCTGACGCCCCCTTGGCCGGGGGTCCGGACGGCGGCCCGCTGGCACTGCTTCACCAGCGCCTTTACTTGGAGCCGCAACGCGAGGCCCAGCTGATGGCGACCTTGCCGCGCCTATCCAAGGGCCTGCCGGAAGACGGCAGCGTCTTCCCGCGCTGGATCACCATCAGCCGGCAGCCGCCCCGCCCCTTCCAGCAAGCCGTCGCCGAAAGCCTGCCGCTGCTGCCAGCCAGCAGCTGGCCGGAGAAACCGGTACCACGCATCCTGATCGCCGGCTGCGGGACCGGAGCCGCCGCAGTGCGGGCCGCCGGGCGCTATGCCGGCGCCCAGCTGCTGGCGCTGGATGCCAACCTGCCAGCCTTGGCCTTTGCTAAGCGGCAAGCCGATCACTTGGGAGCAAGCAATCTCACCTTCGCACAAGCCGACCTCTTCGACCTTCCCGAGACCTTGCCGCCGCCGGGTGGTCCCTTCGATCTGATCGACTGCCCGACCTGGCTGCACGGCTGCGCCGATACCCAGGCTGGGATTGCGGCCTTGGCCAAGCAGCTGGCACCGGATGGGTTCTTGCGGCTGGGCTTCTTCCGACGCTCCGCCCAAGCCCTGCTGCAGAGCCTGACCCAGCGTCTGGCTCCAGAGGGCACACCCAGCGAACCAGCGGCCTTGCGGGCGTCCCGTCAGACCTTGGCAGCGCTGGACAAGGACGATCCCTTGCGTTCCCTCACGCAAGGGCCTGATTTCTATCACCTGGACGGCTTTGCCAACTTGTTGGGCCAGGCCGGCAGCCAGGCCTTCTCGCTGCCGGAAATCGCCGCGCTGCTTGAGACTCTGGGGCTGGAAAGTCTGGGCGTGGAGGTCACCGACCGCGGCCTTTATCAACTCTTCCGTCAGGTCAACGGGGCGGAGGCATCTGCCCAAGACCTCAGCCTTTGGGATGCAATCGAACGTGAAGCGCCGCAGCGCTTCGGACCCTCTGTCATGGTTTGGGCTAAGGCGGTGAGCGCCAGCTGACCACAGGCCGCTGGTAGCAGAAGTAAGAACCCCCGAGCTCATCACGCTAAGGCCCAATCGTGTCCTGCATAAGGCGCATAGCCACACGCAGGAATTGCAAAAACAAACTATTGATTTTGTCATCTGTTTTCTCATGTTAGCTGCATAACGGTTGGAGAGCGCACGACAGCGTCAACGCCCAGCCGGGGCAGACACGATTCAACTCCGTCTTTTCGAGAGGTTTCCATACATGTCCCGTCACGATCCCCACAGCTCTGTCAAGGACTACAGCGACAAGAGCCAGAGCGAGTCCGGTGTGGTCGACATCGGCGACCGCGCCAAGACCTACATCTTCACCGAGGACGGCGCCGGCTCCATCAAGGTCATCGGCAAGGGCGAGGCCCGCGATATCTTGAAAGAGGTCGCCATGACCAACGACGGCCGCGTCAACTGGGGCCAGGCCAACAACGGCGACGGCGAGCACCGCACCAAGATCGAGCTCTTCGACGAAGAGAAACAGGTCTCCGACGACTTCATCGCCTTGGTTGAAGCGGCGAACGAAGGCGGTAACGGCCTCTCGTTGCACATCAACTCGGCCAGCGAGATCGAGATCCACGTCGAGGGCCGTTGGAGCACCGACATCCTGAAGTTCGAGGGCAATTTCGTCACTCAAGCACTGGGCGACGCCAAGCTGGGCGGCTTCGACCTCTTCAACCCGAACGACGAGGTCAAGGTCTTCACCTTCGACAACCCGGACAAGCCGAACGAGTACATCTACACCGGCCGCAGCGACAACCTGGACCAGAACGAGGGCGCCGTCGGCGACATCCTGGATGGGTCTTTCCTGAACGAGGGCCAGGAGTTGGACGAACTGGTCCATGCCGCCTTGGAAGAGAAGTATGGCCTCGGCGACACCAAGGACCTGGCCTACGTTGGTGATGACGGCAAGTCGCTGGTGGTGGAGGTCACCAACCAACACTGGAAGGGTCCGGCCACCGACACGATGATCCTGCAGGGCGAGGCCGTCGAGGAAGCGATGCAGGGCTTCTACGACAAGGTCATCACCGGCGGCTTCATCGACCCGAAGGACGGGGACAGCGAGTTCGTCTTCGTGCTCGACAACGACGGCGACGGCCAGGTGACCGTGCTCGGCGCTGGCAATGCGCAACGTGCCGTCTCGCTCGACGAAAGCGGGACCAACCTCACCGAGTTTGGCAACAAGATCTCCGGCGATGAGATTAAGGAAGTGATCAACCTGGCGCTGAACAACCAGGGTGATGACGATCTGAACATACTCGGCGGCGGCGAGAAGGGCGACAACTTCATCTCACTGGGCTTCACCACCCAGAGCGGCGCCCAGGACGTCGTCGTCTTTCAAGGCGATGTGGTCGAGGCCGCGCTTGAGGACTTCTACGCCTAACCGAGCAGTTTGAGGGAACCGGCCGGGGGGCCTGGGGTGACGGGAGGGTGGGTCGCTCGCGCGGTCCACCCTCCTTGTTTGCCAGCTCCAAGAAGGGCGATCAGTAGCTGCGCGGCAGACCCAACACGTGCTCACCGAGGTAGGACAGAATGAGGTTGGTGGAGATGGGGGCCACCTGATAGAGCCGCGTCTCCCGGAACTTCCGCTCAACGTCGTACTCCTCGGCAAAGCCGAAGCCGCCGTGGGTCTGCACGCAGGTATCAGCAGCCTTCCAGGCGGCCTCGGCGGCAAGCAGCTTCGCCATGTTGGCTTCTGGGCCGCAGGGGGTGCCGGCGTCGAAGAGAGCGGCGGCGCGGGCCACCATCAAGGCGGCTGCCTCGCTGTCGGCGAAGGCGCGGGCGATGGGGAACTGCACGCCTTGGTTCCGGCCGATCGGTCCTCCGAAGACCATACGGCTTTCGGCATAGTCGCGTGCCTTGGCGATGAACCAGCGGGCATCGCCAATGCACTCTGACGCGATCAAGATTCGCTCGGCATTCATGCCGTCCAGGATGTAGCGGAAGCCCTTACCTTCCTCCCCGATCAGACTGTCGGCGGGAATCTCCATGCCGTCGAAGAAGAGCTCCGTGGTGGCATGGTTCATCATGGTGCGGATCGGCCGGATCGAGAGACCCTCGACTGCGCGCATATCGACCAGGAAGACGGAGAGTCCCTCGCTCTTCTTGGCGACCTGGTCACGCGGTGTGGTGCGGGCCAAGAGCAACAGCAGGTCGGAATGCTCGGCCCGGCTGGTCCAGACCTTCTGGCCGTTCACGATATAGCGGTCGCCCTGCCGCTCAGCCGTGGTGCGCAGGCTCAAGGTATCGGTGCCGCTAGAGGGCTCGGTCACGCCAAAGGCTTGGAGGCGCAAACGTCCGGCTGCGATCTCGGGCAGGTAGCGCGCCTTTTGCGCCTCGCTGCCGTGCCGCAGCACCGTGCCCATGGTGTACATCTGGGCGTGGCAGGCAGCACCGTTGCAACCGGCCTTGTGCACCTCCTCAAGAATAGCCGCGGCGGCGGAGAGTGGCAGGCCGCTGCCGCCATAGTCTTCCGGGATGAGGCAGCCCAGATAGCCAGCCTCGGTCAAGGCTTGAACGAACTCGGTCGGATAGGCGCGCTCGCGGTCCAGCGCCTGCCAGTAGCGTCCGGGGAAGCCGGCGCAGAGCTGGCGGACGGCGGCGCGGATTTCAGGGTAGGTCTCGTCTCCATACATGCGCGCCAGCCTATCCGCCCGACCCGGGACGCGCACGCGCTTCTTTCGAGAAGCAGTTCTTGTGCGCAAGGCCGGCAAAGGCAAAGTTACGACCAGCCCAGGCTGCCCCCCGGTGAGCCACTGGCAGGAGGAAAGACAGCATGACCACCACGCCTCTGCGCAAGCATTCCGATGTCTTGGCCGATTACCTGCCGCAGGCCGGGCGCCGTATCCTGGATGTTGGCTGTGGTGAAGGCGCGCTGGTCCGCCACTTCGCCCGCAACGGCGCCGAGGCCGTGGGCATCGACCCGCTGGGCCAAGCCATCGCGCGCGCCAAGGCAGCAGAACCGACACCCGGCGCCAGCTTCCTAAGCGGCGGCGGTGAGGCCCTGCCCTTCCCTGATGCCGACTTCGACGTCGTCTGCTTCTTCAACTCTCTGCATCACGTGCCCCAGCCCTTGATGGCCCAGGCCTTGAGCGAGGCAAAGCGGGTGACCAAGCCCGAGGGCATGATCGCCGTGCTGGAGCCGGTGGCCGCCGGCGCTTACTTCGAGCTGATGCAGCCGATCGATGACGAGACCGAGGTGCGCGCGCAGGCCATCACCGCACTGGCCGACTTTGCCCGCGAGCCTGGGGTGCGGCTCTTAGAAGAGATCGCCTACGACGCCCCCTATGCCTACGCGAACTACGACGCCTGTGAGGAAGCGGTGCGCTCGGTCGACCCGAGCCGCTCCGCACGCTTAGCCGAGCATCGCGCCGCGCTCGAGAAGCGCTTCGCCGAAGTCGCCGAGCGGGACGAAAAGGACCACTACCTCTTTCGTCAACCCGCCCGCCTGGCCCTCTTCGCCCGCGAGGACTAGCAAGCCCATGTCTGTCACCTACACCTCGCCACACCATTCGGAAGAGGACCCTGGCGGCCTGATCCGCGAGGTCTTGAACCTGGGCGATGCCTTCCCTGGCCCGGCAGCGGACATCCTGCTGTCCTGGAGCTTGCGTTTGGACGACAGCCTGCCTGCTGCCGAAGCCGCCCGGCGCTTGCTCGAGCGCTATGACCTGCAGGCGGGCGAACCACCGGCAGGCGCTTGTGGGGAGCTGGTGGTGCTCTTGCGCCAGGCCGCCGAAGCGCCGCCACCAGCCAGCGGCCGCCGGCGCGGCGGCTGGCGTTCAAGGAGACACTGATGACCGATCCCGTCGCACGCAGCCTGGCGGTTGCCCGCAACAAGCAGCTCTGGGACCAGCTGGTGCCGATGCACCTGGAATCGGAGCTCTATGACGTCGCCGGCTTCAAAGCTGGGGCGAACGCGCTGGGCGAATTGGAGCTAGCGGAGCTGGGCCTGGTGAAGGGCAAAAGGCTCTGCCATCTGCTCTGCCACTTCGGTCTGGATACCCTCTCCTTTGCCCGGCTGGGGGCGGAGGTCACTGGTTACGACATCTCGGACAAAGCACTAGAGGCCGCGCGTGACCTCGCCAAAGACTGCGGGCTGGAAGGGACCTTCATCCAAGGCGACATCGCCGAGGCGGGTGAGAAGCTAAGCGGCCCCTTCGATATCGTCTACATGTCCTGGGGCGTCCTTGGCTGGATCTCGGATCTCGATAGGCTGGTGGCCAACATCGCCTCTTGGCTGGCGCCCGGCGGAGTCTACTACATCATTGACTGCCATCCGCTGGTGAATGCCTTGAATGAAGAGTGGCAGCCGGACAAGCCCTGCATCGCCTTTGCCTATAACTATGAGCAGCGGGGCGACGAGACCATGGCATACACCTTCGAAGGTTACGCCGGTTCGACGGAGAGCTTCGCCGAGCGCACCGCCTATGACTGGGCGCATGGCCTGGGTCGGCTGGTCACCGCAGTCGCTAAGGCAGGCCTGCGCGTCGATTTCTTGCACGAGCATGACAAGCTGGCTTGGCAGCAGCTGGACTGCATGCTGGATGATGGCGAGGGCTATTGGTACATGCCGCCGGGCGCCCCGCGCCTGCCGGTCAGCTTTTCCTTACGCGCGGTGAAGGCCTAGCTGCCTTGCCGCGCTTGTATCTCGCTTCTGCGACTCCACGGCGCGCAAGCCCCGGTGTTTCGGCGGCAAGGGTCATGTCTCCGATGCGGCTTTGACGCTTCGGGCAGCACGATCCAAGGCGCTCACGATCGCGGCTTTACCGACCGCGATTAGCTTTGGATCGCCTTCAGCTGCCTCGTAGGCCCGATCCGCCACCGCCTCTGCCACGTCTTGCGATAGCCGATGACCGACCAGAAGGGCCGCAGCCTGCGGGCAGGGCCAGGGTTTTGCAGCCATGCCGCCGAGCGCGAGAGAGGCATCCACGACCAGACCGTCCGCTGCCATACGCAGACAGGCGGCAGCCGAGGCGAGCGCGAAGGCATAGGACGCGCGGTCGCGAAGCTTCACGTAGGTGCTGAAGCTCCAAGCCTGGTCCGGCACCCAGACCGCCGCGATGCGTTCGCCTTGCGCCAGACCGTGCTCAATGTGCGGCCTATCAGCAGGAAGGCGGTGCAGATCACCAATGGGAAGCTGTCTGCTTTTGCCGTCCCTGCCCAGCACAGTGATCTCAGCCTTGTGGGCCACCAGAGCGACGGCCAGGTCGCCGGCATAGTTGGCGATGCAAGAGGGGCTGCGGCCGAGAACTGCCAGGCCCCGTTCGTCGCCGCCGATGGCACTGCATCCACTGCCTGGATCGCGTTTGTTGCAGGCCGAAGCCTTGTCGCGGAAATAGGTGCAGCGTGTCCGCTGCAAGAGGTTGCCGCCGATTGTTGCCATGTTGCGGATCTGAGGGCTAGCCGCTTGCTGGAGCGCCTGAGCCACGGCGGGAAAGCGCTCCGCCACGCCGGGATGCGCCGCGACCGCCGCCATCGTCGCCCCCGCTTCAATCCTAAGACCTGCCGCGTCGAGCGTTATCCCAGCGGGCTGATCTGCCAGATCGACCAGAGTCTCCGGGGCGACCACGCCGAGCTTCATGAGATCGACGAGCGTCGTACCCCCGGCAATGAAGGTTCCGCTCTTGGCGTAGCGAAAGGGCTTCATTCCGCGGCCTCCCTTGCTAGGGCTGCGTCCAACACGGCGGCGATGATCATCGGGTAGACCGAGCAGCGGCAGAGATTGCCGGCCATGGCCTGCCGAACGGCGTCTGCATCGGTCGCACCCCCTGCGTCTATCAGGCCGACTGCAGAGAGGATCTGGCCAGAGGTGCAGAACCCACACTGATAGGCGTCGTGGCGCAAGAAGGCTGCTTGCACCGGATGCTGGTCGAGCCCCTCTATGGTCGTCACCTCACCACGCACCCGTGATGCCAGGGTTAGGCAAGAGAGGACCGGCTTGCCATCGACCAGCACCGTGCAGGCACCACACTGGCCGTGGTCGCAGCCCTTCTTGGCGCCGGTCAGGTCGAGACGCTCGCGCAAGAGGTCCAGCAAGGTCTCCTCCGGGCGCACATCCAGGGCTTCACTCTTGCCGTTTATCTGCAGGTTCATTGAGGCCTCCTTTCAACCGGAGCAGCAAGACGATCTTCGATCCGCATCGGCAAAGAGCGCAGGCGCTTGCCGGTGGCATCGAAGAAGGCAGAGGCAATGGCAGGAGCCGGCCCCAACACGGCCACTTCGGAGAGGCCCTTGATGCCGATTGGGCGCTTTGTGGGTTGGCTGTCCTCCACCGTGATGGCGCGTATCTCTGCAACGTCAGCCTGGGTCGCGATCAAGGCTTCTCCAAGCTCGGCGTTGAGCCAGCGTCCGGTCAGCCGATCGACCTTGCTCTTCTCCATCAAGGCCTGCCCGATGCCCCAGATCATGCTGCCCACGAGTTGGCCTTTGACGATGTTGGGGTTGACGATGCGGCCGCCTGCAAAGGCCCCCACCATGCGTTCGACACGAAGTTCCATGGTGATGGGATCGACGGAGATCTCCGTGAAGATCGCGCCGAAAACAGCCTTCTTCGATTTCGAACGGCCGAGATCCCGCCCGGTCGTGACGACAGCGTCAATCTCTGCCTTTGGATAGCTCTGCATCGCATCGGCCAGGCTTTGACGCCGGTTACCCCCGGCAAGGATATAGCCGTCTTCGATGGTCAGCTTCTTCGGATCCAGGCCTTCGAAGGGACCGCCTGATTGGCTGGTCGCATGCTGAAAGAGGTCAGCCTTGACGCGCTTGGCCGCCTTCCACAGCGAGGCTGCGTTGCTGTAGAATCCGGTGGATGCAAGGCTGCCGGCACCAGCCGGCAAACCGGTGCGATCGGTGTCGAGATCGATCGCGGCCCGGGGCACACCCATAGCCTCTGCGGCGAGGGTGTGAAGGCCGGTCTGGGTGCCCTGCCCCATCTCAGCGACGGTTGCCGAGAGGGTGACGCGGCCGTCGCGGCCAAGGCTCAAACCTGCGCTGGCAGGAAAGCGCCAACAGCTCTGGTAGGAGGTCGCCATGCCAAAGCCAATCAGGCGTCCATCCGATCGGGCACTCCCGCCAGTGGGTCTCTGCTGCCAGCCAATGGCCTCCGCGCCGGCGTCATAGCAGGCGCGCAGGGACTTGTCGGACCAGGGCTTACCGCTCTCGGAGTCCTCCTGGGCATAGTTGCGCAGCCGCAGCTCGAAGGGATCGATCCCCGCATCATGGGCCAGTTCGTCCATCGCGCCTTCCAGTGCGAACATGGCAGAGGCACCGCCGGGGCCGCGCATCCAGCCGTTTGCGTTCATATCCAGTTTGGCGACGCGGTGTTGAAGGAAGTGGGACTTCTGTCCATAGACCTGACAGGACCAAGAGCCGACGGGCTCCACATAGCGGCCGGCTGCCCCCTTCGCACACTCAGGGTCGACGATCAGGGCCTCCAGCTTACCGTCTTCCGCTGCTCCAAGACGCACGCGCTGCTCCACCTCCCCGCGATAGGTGAGCAAGCTGAAGGTTTGCTTGCGGGTAAGTGCGATCTTCACGCCATGCCCTGAGAGCTTGGCCGCCATCGCCGCGAGGAACATGTGGGTCATCGCCAGATTGCGGCCGAAAGCGCCCCCTGCGAGATGGTTGTGCAGCCTGACCTTCCGTTCGAAGACCCGCCCCAAGAGCTTGCGCGCGAAGAAGCCCGGCAGTCCGTCCGCCATGCCAAGGCCGAAGGCCTGCCCAAGTGCCAGGCTGTCGCTGTGGTGCCACTGCGTTGCGGCGTGAACCGTGAGTCCCCCGTCCTCATCCCACTTGGCGATGGCAGCTCCAGGCTCGATCGCATTGTGATGGTAGGGGGCGGAGTGAAAACAGGCGTCAATCTTGCGGGCGCTTTCTGCATAGAGGCCATGAGCGTCGCCCTTTTTGATCTTGCCCGGGGCCATCCCCGCCCGCTTTACCGGAACCAGTCGGTCCTTGGCGTCCTCTAGGGCGTAGACGCCAGGTTCTTCGGCGTAGGAGACCTTGATCTTGGTTGCGGCGACCTGGGCTTGGGCGCGCGTCTTCGCCACCACGACGGCGATCGCTTGGCCATAGTTCAAGATGCGCGCGCTCTGCAGCGGGCGGACCTCACTGATCTCGCTCATAGTGATGGAGGTGACCTTACGCAGCCGTGGCGCGTTCTTGTAGGTCATCACGGCGCGCACGCCCGGCATGGCTTCCGCCTCTGCCGTGTCGATGCGCGCGATGCGGCCGCGGCCGATCGCGCTGGTCACGATCACCCCGTGATCATAGTCGAAGCCCAGATCGCTTTCGCGCAGATCATCCACGTACAAGGCTTGACCAGAGACCTTCTGCAGGCCGTCCACCCGCCACTGCCGTTCGTCTCGTTCCATTTTTCTTCCCCGTTTGCGGAGCCTGTACTGCGCAGTACAGGTTTGGGAAATGGCGCAGCCGCTCCGGTCTGCAAGCGTTCGAAGCCGATTTTTTCTCCCCGGCCGAGCATGGTAACCCTCTTTCTATGACCGCCATACACGACGACAATCGCGCACGGACCCTCAAAGCAGCCCGCAAACTCTTCTTCGAGCAAGGCTTTGCCAAGACCTCCACTGCGGAGATCGCAAAGATGGCAGGCACCTCCAAATCGACACTCTATGCCGGCTTTGGGAGCATGGAGGGCCTGCTGCGAGCCGTGATCGAAGCGGAAGTCGCCCTTTTCAACGGTGCGCGGTCGCTGAAGATCGGCAGCTATTCCGCTTTCCGCTCCGCACTTGTCGCATTCGGCGCAAGGCTGCTGGAGTTTCTCAATCAGCCGGACACGATCCACTTTGCGCGCATGATGAACGAGCAAGCGCGCCATCACCCTGGGCCGACGGCTGAGTACTTCGAAGCTGCCTACCGAGGCACGGCTCAGCAGCTGGAGGCGCTCTTGCAGCAAGGAGCGCGCTTTCTGCCGCGCCCACAGCCACCGGATCTTGCGGGGCGCTACATCGCGTTCCTAAAAGGCGATCGCTTTGAGATGGCCGTCCTCGGGCTGCTGCAAGAACCCTATCCCAATCCGCGCGTAACGAGCCTTGCTTGTGTCGATTGGATGCTGCCTCAGCTCGAACGATCTGGCGATTTACCAGTCCCGTAAGCAGCGGACTGGCCAGGGAGACTATTGCGGTCGTGAGCGCGTCGATCCCTTGACCGAGCGGTCGCGGCCAAGACCCTTCGCTCTCGCGTCTGGGGCAGGCAATCTCACCAATCCATTCTGGAGTTTGCTACGTAAACCCTGCATGCTCGACACAGAGTAAAGGGTCGCCTCAGCCGAGGATTGCGCCCGAAACAAGGATAAGCTGTAGGGAAGGAAAGAGGGCATGCGCATAGCCATCCCATGCGAGCGCCATCCGGATGAGACACGCGTCGCCGCCTCCATCGAGACAGTGAAGCGCTTTGTCGGCCTTGGCGCAGAGGTGGCGATCGAGCAAGGGGCCGGGCTCAGCAGTGCCGTGCAGGATGCCGCCTTCGAAGAGGTGGGCGCCACGATCTGCCCGGACGCCGGCAGCACGCTGGAGGGCGCGACCATCGTCTTGAAGGTACGCCGCCCGCTTCCCGAAGAGCTGCCGCTCTACAAGGCCGGCATGCACCTGGCTGCCATTCTCGACCCCTACCGGGCCGGCGAAGACATGCATGCTCTGGCGCACCACGGCATCACCGCCTTTGCCATGGACCTCATGCCGCGCATCACCCGTGCGCAGTCGATGGACGTGCTCTCCAGCCAGGCCAATCTGGCGGGCTACAAATCGGTCCTCGACGCTGCCGATGAGTTCGGCGGCTGCTTCCCGATGATGACCACGGCAGCCGGCACCATTCACCCGGCCAAGGTGCTGGTCATGGGGGCTGGCGTCGCCGGCCTGCAGGCCATCGCCACCGCGCGCCGCCTGGGTGCCATCGTGCAGGCCACCGATGTACGCCCCGCCGCCAAGGAGCAGGTGATGAGCCTGGGCGCCAAGTTCGTCGCGGTGGAGGACGAGGAGTTCAAGCAGGCGGAGAGCGCCGGCGGCTACGCCAAGGAGATGAGTAAAGAGTACCAGAAGAAGCAGGCGGAGCTGATTGCCGAGACCATCGCTAAGATGGACATCGTGATCACCACGGCGCTGATCCCCGGCCGCCCCGCCCCGCGTCTGGTGAGTGCGGAGATGGTGGCCTCGATGAAGCCGGGCTCCGTGCTGGTCGATCTGGCGGTGGAGAACGGGGGCAACGTCGAAGGCGCCATCGCCGGTGAAGTCGTTGAGAGCGGCGGTGCCAAGATCATCGGCCACCGCAATGTGCCGGGCCGCCTGGCCGCGGTCGCGAGCCAACTCTACGCCCGCAACCTCTTCAACTTCATGAGCCTCTTCATCGACAAGGAGAAGGGTCTGGAGATCAACTGGGAAGACCAGGTCGTCACCGGCACCTTGGTGACCAAGGACGGCACCTTGGTGCACGAGGGCGTCGCTGCAGCGATCGGCCCGTCGGAAAGCGGCGGGAACGGCGAAACCGAAACAGCAGCTGCGCCTGCCGAAGCGCCAGCTGCCGGCAGCCTCTCCGCAGCAGCGGTGGCCACGGCTTCAGCCGTTAAGCCGGCCGGCGGTGGCACTGCAGCGCAGGACGGTAGCCTCGCCTCCGCAGCCATCGCCACAGCGGCGGCGGTGACCGGCAGCGGCTCCAAGACCGAGGCAGCAGCAGAAGCCAACATGGCTGTCTCCTCCGCCAGCGACCGGGTGGTCGATGGTGACGAGACGGTTGAGGGCGATGAAGACGCGAGCGTCACCATCGCTGCCGTCGAAGACGACACGCTGCGCGCACCAAGCGCCCATGAGCAGTTGGCTGTCGATAGCGATAGCGCGCCGAGCGCCGGCGAGACCGGGAAGGAGACCCAGGCATGAGCGATCTCAAGGGCCAAATCGACGCCTTGAAGAGCGAGGTCGACAGCCTCTCCCAACGGCTGGGCGAGCTCTCGGACCAGGCACAGGGCCTCGCAGCCTCCAGCGGCGGCGTCGAAGCCGTCAGTGCTGCGGCGGCGGAAAGCGGCGGATCGGCCACCATCTTCGGTCTGACCGTCCTCGTGCTGGCCGTCTTCGTCGGCTACCATGTGGTCTGGCGGGTGACGCCGGCGCTGCATTCTCCGCTCATGGGTGTGACCAACGCAATTTCCTCGGTGATCATCGTCGGTGGCCTGATCGCGGCCGGGACCGAGGGCGCCACCTTCTCGGAAATCATGGGCTTCATCGCCGTGACCTTGGCTGCGGTCAACATCTTCGGCGGCTTCATCGTCACCTACCGCATGCTGGCGATGTTCAAGAAAAAGCCGAAACCGGCGGCCAAGGCATAAGGGGGAGACACCGTCATGACCTACGAGCTGGCATCGCTCCTCTACCTCGTCGCCTCCATCTGCTTCATCCTCGCGCTGAAGGGGCTGTCGCATCCGGAAAGCAGCCGCCGGGGCAACTACCTCGGCATGGCTGGCATGACCATCGCCATCCTGACCACCCTGGCCATGCCCGGGGTCGGCAATGAATGGCTGATCCTGCTGGGCATCGTGATCGGCGGCACCATCGGCACGCTGGTGGCGCTCAGGATCAAGATGACCGCGCTGCCCCAGTTGGTGGCAGCCTTCCACTCCCTGGTGGGTCTGGCTGCCGTCTTCGTGGCGGTGGCGGCCTTCTACAACCCCAGCGCCTATGGCATCGGCGTGCCTGGAAACATCAAGGTCGCCAGCCTGATCGAGATGGCGGTGGGCCTGGCGATCGGTGCCATCACCTTCACCGGCTCCATCATCGCCTTTGCCAAGCTGCAGGGTCTGGTCTCCGGCAAGCCGGTGGTCTTCCCGATGCAGCACTGGCTGAACCTTGGCCTGGGCATTGCGCTGATCGTGCTGTCGGCCTGGATGGTGGTAGAGACCTCCAGCACCGCCATGTGGCTGATCGCGATCATCGCCTTCGCGCTGGGCATTCTGCTGATCATCCCGATCGGCGGTGCCGACATGCCGGTCGTCATCTCCATGCTGAACTCCTACTCCGGCTGGGCGGCCTGCGGCATCGGTTTCACACTAGAGAATCCGCTGCTGATCATCACCGGGGCGCTGGTCGGCTCTTCGGGCGCCATCCTCAGCTACATCATGTGCAAAGGGATGAACCGCTCCTTCTTCTCGGTCATCCTGGGCGGCTTCGGCGGCGACTCCGATGCAGCAGCCGCGGCTGCGGACGAGGGCGACAAGACCTACCGCCAGGGCTCAGCCGACGACGCGGCCTTCCTGATGCGCAACGCCACCAGCGTCATCATCGTGCCAGGCTATGGCATGGCCGTGGCGCAGGCCCAGCATGTGCTCCGCGAGATGGCAGACCTGCTGAAGGAAGAGGGTGTGGAGGTGAAGTATGCCATCCACCCGGTCGCCGGCCGCATGCCAGGCCATATGAACGTGCTGCTGGCCGAGGCCGGGGTGCCCTACGACGAGGTCTTCGAGATGGAGGAGATCAATCGCGAATTCTCCGACAGCGAGGTCGCCTTCGTCATCGGCGCTAACGACGTCACCAACCCGGCGGCCAAGACCGACAAGGCCTCCCCCATCTACGGCATGCCGGTCCTGGACGTGGAGAAGGCGCAGAACGTCCTCTTCGTGAAGCGTTCGATGAGCGCCGGTTATGCCGGCGTCGACAATCCGCTCTTCTACATGGACCAGACCATGATGCTGCTCGCTGACGCGAAGAAGATGTGCGAGGACGTGGTCAAGGCCCTGGAGGCTTAGGGCCGAGCTGTTGAAGAGAAAGTTCCACACTCACAGCAAAGGCTATTTCCCTTCGCCCGGCCCTTCGCTATGGTCCCCGGGCTTTTGGGTGCAGTGCAACAAACCAAGGGGCGAAGAACTATGCCTGGTATGATCCCGACTGAGCAGCCGGACGAAGCACGCGACATCGACGCGCTGGCAACCTTTGTGTATTCCGCGCGGCGGGCCACCGCGACCGTCAACACAGAACTCGCCAAGCATGGCATGGAGACCGAGGACGTAAACGAGTGGTTGGTGCTGCGCCTGCTCCAGGTCGAAGGTGCCTCCGCCCTCAACAAGCTGGCGTGGGAGCTGGCGCTAGCGCGCCCAGCGATGATGCGCCTCGCAGGCCGGATGGATACGGACGGCTTGATCGTCTACACTGATTCGCCCGACGTCGGACGCTTCAAGCGTGAGGCCACCATCACAGAGCGTGGTGTGACCAAGCTCAGCGAGTATGAGGGCAAGGCGCAGGAGATTGCAGTTCCAGCAACGGAAGCACTGCCCAAGTCAAAAATGATCGGCTTCTCCAAAGCCATCATGGCTCTCTCCCGCAAGATGCGGAAGGGCGGCAAGTAAGGCAGGACAGGGGGCCAGGCTCGCCCGGCCCTAGGCAGCCTAGCCAAGGACAACAGGTCAATTGAGCGACAGAGCAAAGCGTTTGTCTTCGCTCCGTCGCGATCTCTAAATCTCTAGGCGTACCTGACGGCAGGCGGGCAGTCTGCGATGCAGATCGTATGTCCGCTTCCCGCTGCGCCTATTGCGAACGGGAAGGAGCCTTTCCATGGCGATCGAGAAGCTTGGCCTCTTGGGTGCCGGCACCATGGGCAGCGGAATTGCCATAGCCTCTGCGCAAGCTGGTCTCGAAGTGATCTTGGCCGACAACAGCGAGGCGCAGCTGGATCGCGCTCTCGACACCGCTAAGACCTTTTACGACCGGGCGGTACAGAAGGGCCGTATGGAGGCGGAGGCGGCGGAAGCGGCGCTGGGTCGCATCACCGGGTCGCAAGACATGGCAGCCTTGGCCGAGAGCGATCTCTGCGTGGAGGCCGTCTTCGAGGACTTCGATCTCAAGGCCAAGATCTTCGCGCAGCTGTCGGAGCTGCTGCCGGATGACAGCCTGGTCGCCACCAATACCTCCTGCCTGCGTGTCTCCGATCTGGCAGCGCACGTCCGCAATCCGGAGCGCTTTCTGGGCCTGCACTACTTCAGCCCAGCACAGATCAATCCGCTGGTGGAGGTGGTGCGTGGGGAGGCCACCAGTCAGGCCACCTACGACGCGGCCCTCACCTTCGTCGAGGCGACGGGCAAGAAGCCGCTGGCCTGCCGCGATTCCTTTGGGTTTGCCGTCAACCGCTTCTTCTGCCCCTACACCAACGAGGCCTCGCGCCTGGTGGGCGAAGGCAGCGCCACCACAGCCCAGGTCGACCGCGTGGCGCGTGAGGCACTGGGTGTCGCGGCCGGCCCCTTCCTGGTGCAGAATATCATCAAGCCGCGCATCAACTTGAACGCCATCCGCAATCTGGGGCCGCTGGGCGCCTTCTATCAGCCGGCCCCCTATCTCATCACCATCGGCGACGCCGACGGCAGCTTCGACATCGACGAAGACGAGAGCGGGTTCGAGGGCAAGGATGCGCTGATCGCCGACCGCCTGCGCGGCGCCACCTTCCTGCCGATCCTGGAGGAGTTGAGCGAAGAGGTCGCCAGCCCCGCCGACATCGACATGGGTGCTGCCACGGCGCTGCGCTTTAGCCCGCCCTGCCAGATGATGGACGCGCTCGGCCGCGCCGAGGTGGAACGCGTGATCGCACCGCTCTGCGAGGCCTACAAGGTCCCCCTCCCCGCCTCGATCGAGCAGGTGGGAAGCCTACGCGGATAAGAGGGCGGTCAAGACGAAAAGCGGCGCAAGAGAGGCTCTTGCACCGTTGTCTCTTCTCGTTTTCAGCGCCGCCACTCTTTGACGGCGCCAACGCTCACGTGGGGAAAGCCTAGAAGCCTTCGCGCTCCATGCGCTTACGCAGCACCTTGCGATGACGACGCACGGCCTCGGCGCGCTCACGCTTGCGCTTCTCGCTCGGCTTCTCGAAGTGCCGGCGCAGCTTCATCTCCCGGAAGACACCCTCGCGCTGCAGCTTCTTCTTCAGCGCGCGCAGGGCTTGATCGACGTTGTTATCGCGGACGGAAACTTGCACGTCTTCTCTGGCTCCTTAAACCAACCGCCAACAGGCAAAAGATGACGGGCCGACGGGACTGCTCCCTCAGCCTGATGCCTCTTCCTAGCGCAAGCGGCCGCGCTTGTGAAGAGGTTTGACACCCGCGCGGTGGTGCTTTCCGCGCGCGTCCAGCATCCCATATTGGGGGGCATGGCCATCTTGAAAATCGCCCGCATGGGTCATCCGATCCTAAAGCAACCCGCTGAAGCGGTCGCCGATCCCACCGCCTTGGAGATCAAGCGGCTGGTGCGCGATATGCTTGAGACGATGGAGGATGCCGGCGGCACCGGCTTGGCCGCACCGCAGGTGCACGTTGGCCTGCGCGTGGTCGTCTTCTTCGTATCGGGCGCGGTGCCCGTACCGATGACGGTGCTGATCAACCCCGAGATCGAGCCCTTGAGCGACGCCCGCGCGCTGGGGTGGGAGGCCTGCCTCTCGGTTCCGGACTTGGCCGGCCTGGTGCCGCGCTACACCAAGATCCGCTACCGCGGACAGGACTTGGAGGGGCGCTGGATCGAACGCGAGGCGGAAGACTATCACGCCCGCGTCGTTCAGCACGAGGTCGACCACTTGGATGGGCGCCTCTATCCGCAACGGATGGAGGACATGAGCCAGCTGATCTTTGCCAGTGAAATGCGCCACCAGCAGCATGACCAGAAGGAAGAGACCGCATGACGTTCGAAGAGACGAAGGACGCCCTACTGCTCGCCAGCCTGCCCAACGTGGCCTTTGACGGCTGGGGGGAGGAGTCCTTCCGCCGGGGTGCGGAAAGCCTGGACATGCCGCCGGAGAGCGTCGCCGATTACTTCCCAGGCGGCGCGCGCGGCCAGATCGCC
Source organism: Pseudomonadota bacterium (assembly GCA_039819325.1). GTDB lineage: Bacteria > Pseudomonadota > Alphaproteobacteria > Kiloniellales > JACOMY01 > JACOMY01. The sequence goes on from JBCBSF010000041.1 coordinate 28,962, forward strand.
GCTTTCTCCGATTGGGCCGACCGCCAGATGCTGGCCGCCTATGAGGAGGCCGATACGGCGGAAATGGGCATGACCGCCAAGGTCGCGCTCGCCGTGCGCCTGCGCTTTGAGGCTCTAGCGCCGCATCAGGAGGCGCTGCGTCGCAGCCTCTCCATCCTCGCGTTGCCGAGCAATGCTGCGACCGGCCTTACCTTCCTGCACCGTACCTCGGATTCGATCTGGACTGCCGTCGGTGATCGCTCGACCGACCATAACTGGTACAGCAAGCGCATGCTGCTGGGCGGGGTCATCTCGACCACCACGCTCTACTGGCTGGATGACAGCTCTGAGGGCAAGGCGCGCACCTGGAGCTTCCTCGACCGCCGCCTGGCCAATGTGGTGAAGATCGGCGGCAAGCTGGGCAAGGTCATGGGCCGTGCCATGGCACTTCCCGATCGGCTGGTGGCCAGCATGCAGAACCGCCGCTCCTGGCGCCGCTCGGCGCGCTAGAGCCGGCCTTCGTTCGCGACGGCTCACGTCACCGGCTCTAGCCTCTTGTTATTGGAGCAAATCGTCGTCGCGCGGTGTGTCACCTCGCTCGGGATTTGCTCTCGGGCGCTGGCGGCAGCAGCCTGGTGACGTGCCCCATCTTGCGGCCTGGGCGGGCCTCGCCCTTGCCGTAGAGATGCAGCTTGGCACGCGGATCGGCCAGGATCTCCATCCAGCGCTCGACCTGGTTGCCCAGCAGATTCTCCATCACCGCAGGCCCCAGAGGTGCTGCACTGCCCAGCGGTAGACCGCAGAGCGCACGCAGGCACTGTTCGAACTGAGAGGTCACGGCCGCGTCGATGGTCCAGTGGCCGGAATTGTGCGGCCGCGGCGCCATCTCGTTCACCAGCAAGCCGCCATCGGCCAGCACGAAGAGCTCGACGCCGATCAGGCCGCGTAGTTCCAATCCTTCGGCAATGCGCCGCGCCAAGTCCTCGGCGGCCTCAGCCGTCTCCGCGCTGGCAGGTGCTGGCACGTGGGTGGACTGCAAGATGTGATCGCGGTGGCGGTTCTCGACCAGGGGATAGCAAGCAACCTCGCCCAAGGCATTGCGAGCCACTAGGACTGAGGCCTCGTAAGCGAAGGTTACGAAGCCCTCTAGGATCAGCGCAGCCCTGCCTAGATCGGCGAAGGCAGCAGCAGCATCCGCCGGATCCTCGATCAAGCGCTGACCCTTGCCGTCGTAGCCGAACTGGGTCGTCTTCAAGACCGCAGGCGTGCCGACCTTAGCCAGCCCAGCCTGCAGGTCTTGCAGGCTGTCAACGGCCGCGAAGGGCGCCGTTCTCAAACCAAGCTCAGTCAAGAAGCGCTTTTCTTTCAGGCGATTTTGGCAGATTTCCAAGACTTTAGGAGAAGGCTCTACCGGGCGCTTGGCGGCGAGTGTCGCCGCCGTCGCGGCCGGTACATTCTCAAACTCATAGGTCACCAGATCGACCGCAACGGCAAAGGCTGCCAACGCCTCGGCATCGTCATAGGCCGCCACGGTCGCAGCAGCGGCGACCTCGGCAGCCGGCGCAGAGGCTTCCGGGCAGTAGATGTGGCAGCGATAGCCCATGCGTGCGGCGTCCAGCGCCAGCATGCGGCCCAACTGTCCACCTCCCAAGATGCCGATGGTGCTGCCCGGCGGCAGCGGGGTCGCGCTCATGCCTCGTCCTTCGGCTCTTCGGCGACGGCAGCCGTCTGCGCCGCCCGAAAGGCCGCCAAGCGTTCCGCGATACCCGCGTCTTGCAGGGAGAGGACAGAGGCCGCCAGCAGGGCTGCATTGATCGCCCCGGCCTTGCCGATCGCCAAGGTTCCCACCGGGATGCCTGCCGGCATCTGCACGATGGAGAGCAGCGAATCCTGCCCTTTCAACGCTTGGCTCTCAATCGGCACGCCGAAGACCGGCAGATCGCACTGTGCTGCCACCATGCCCGGCAGGTGTGCAGCGCCGCCCGCACCGGCGATGATGACCTGCAAGCCTCGCACCCGCGCAGCGTCGGCATAAGCGGCCATGCGCTTGGGCGTGCGGTGCGCAGAGACGATGCGGCACTCATGCGGCACCTCTAGGCGGGTTAAGATCTCAGCAGCGTGCCGCATCGTCGGCCAGTCCGACTGACTCCCCATGATCACGCCAACCTGGGCCTGTTGCATTCTCTATCTCTTCTCTTTCGTGAGCTCTTCGAGCTCGCTATCGGCGCCGGCCCTTTCCTCCTCCCGGCCACCCACGGGAGTATCCTTAAATGGGTGGCCGGCCCGTTGCGCCATAGGGGGGAGAGGGCCGGCGCCGTTCAGTGGTAGCACGCGCTACGCGATGATATCGGGGATCAGGATATCCTCCAGCTTCTGGATCTGATCCTTGATCTGCAGCTTGCGCTTCTTCATCCGTTGCATCTGCAGCTGGTCGAAAGGCGCCTCCGACACGATGCGGGCGATGATGTCGTCCAGGTCGCGGTGCTCACTGCGCAGGCTTTCAAGCTCCGCTTCCATAGCCGCGCGGTCGGGCTTGTTCGCTTTGTCGGCCATGGCCTCGTCGCTCCGATCGCGCCGGCGCCTGGACAGGCGTCCTGAGACACGCGTTTCCCCTTGGTCGGCGCGAGGCGCCTTTGCACATAATAGAGGGCACGAGCGAGCGCTAAGAGCAAGAGCCAGCGCGCGCGAGCGATCGAAAAGAGGGGATGGCCCATGTCTAGAGCCCGCGGCGGCATGGAGGTTCTCTTCTGGGACTTCTCGCTGGCGCTCTATCGCCGGCCAGGGGTGCAGAAGGCTTGCCTGGACTTGCAGGACGGCGCCGGGCTGGACGTCAACCTGCTGCTCTATTGCTGTTGGGCCGGGCAAGGCGGCCATGTCTTCACCAACAAGGAACTGCGCCTCTTGCAGACCGTGTCGCTGACCTGGCAGGGCGGCATCCTGCGGCCCATGCGCCAGCTGCGCGAGCGGATCAAGAAGGAAACCGGCGCCGAGGGCTGCTACGCCGCCGCCAAGTCGCTGGAGCTGCAGCTGGAGCATCTGGAACAGTCCCGCCTGCTGGGCGAGGTGCCGGTGCGCTGGGGCAAGGGCGGGCGGGAGGGCGCGGCGGCCAACCTGCGCAGCTATCTCATGTTGGCCGCCGTAGTGCGCAACCAGGCGATCAACCGCTCCCTGGAGACGCTTCTGTCGGAGATGGAGGCCATGGGGAACGCGCGCTAGTCTGCGTTGAAGAACACAGGGTGACGGCCCTCTCCCCCGCCCGGCCATCGACGCCAGCATCCTCTTGGTTCAGTTGTGCAACAGAGGTGCATCCGGTTCGGCAGCAACCATAGAGCCAATGCAGCTCACTATGAGGAAAAGGCTTTGCCGGAAGCTCAGTGGCGTCATCAGTTCTTATCTAGCTTCCTTCGTTGTGACTTCGGGAGAGCCAGAAGCCCGGCAGCGGCGATGATCGAGATGCCAAGGAGGCCGATCACGCTTGGCAGCTCCATGAAAAACAAGCCGCCCCAGATCAAGCTGAAGACGAGGTAGCTGTAATCGAACGCGGCGACTGTGTTGGGTTGCCCTTTCTGGTAGGCGATGGCCGCACCGACGCTGCCGATCAGGATCAGAACGGCGAGCGCCGCAACGGTCAAGAGGAGCGGACCATCGACCGTTTGCCACGGGCCGAGGATGAATGAACCCTCTTGCCCCGAAAACAGGCCAAGCAGGGCTCCGCTGATCATGAAGGCGATGTTGAGTGCAAGCGCAAGGACGAAGGGATCGTCCTCCCGGCATTTGGCGGAGGTGAGCACCATCGCACAGGCATAGAGAAATCCAGCCGCAACTGGCAGCAGCGTGCCGAGTGCCATACCCGAGGTATCGGGCCGGATCACAAGCAGCACGCCGACGAAGCCCGCCACGATGGACAGGATCGCACGGCCGCTTGGCCATGTCCGACTGACCGCAGCGGCCAGGGCGACGATGAACAGCGGGCCGGTGTAATAGGCTGCCGCCGCGAGAGACAGCGGCATGATTGGCAGTGCCGCGTAGTAGCTGAGCCACATCAGAACCAGCAGCACACTGCGAAGCGCGGCCCAACCGACATTTGCGACGGTAATCACGCCCTTCCGGCGCGCGAGCCACCAGAGAAGCGGCACGGTCATCGACGAGCGGAGAATGAACATCTGCCAGAGTGGCAGTGACAGCCCAGTCGCCTTGATCACGGCATCACCGAGCGACAATGCGGCGACCGACAAGATGATCGCGACGACGGCGATCCGGGATTGCTGTGCTGAGCCTGACGACACAATTCTGACCTCTCAGGATGGCATAAAACGATGCTTGAAGAGCATGTATCGTCGGCTACGAAAAAGGAGTTCTTCGCCCATTTGCATGAGCCAAAGGAATGGATAGTCGTCGGATGACCCTACCACCCCTTACGCGCCTGAGACCTTTCGAGGCAGCCGCGCGCCTAGAGAGCTTTTCCATGGCTGCTGTTGAGCTTGGAATGACCCAAACAGCGGTGAGCAAACAGATCGCGGCGTTCGAGCGCGAGTTGGGGTTCAGCTTGTTTGAGCGGCGAAACCGAGCGGTGTTCCTGACCGATGCCGGGCGTCGGCTGGCGCGGGTCGTGAGCGCTGCGCTCTCCGACATCACGGCCGAGCTGGCCGCATTACAAGGTCGGCGGCGATCAGACGAGCTGATCCTTCACTGCCAGCTTTGCGAGGCCTTCTACTGGTTGATGCCAAGGCTTGCGGGATTCCACGAACGCCATCCTGGCGTCGAACTGCGAGTCGTGAGCAGTCTCAATCCCTTGACCGAGACACCGGAAGCCTTCGATGTTGCGATGCAGACCTCGGGCCGCGCGTTTGGATCAGCCCGTCTGGCCTTCACCGCAGCCGACGACATCTTTCCAGTCTGTGCCCCATCGCTCATGTCACAGGAAGTGCTTCCGCTTGATCCGCAGGGACTCATCTCGTTCCCCCTTCTGTCCCACGCGGTCGCGCCGCAAGACTGGATGGTCTGGGACGACTGGTTCCATGCCGTGGGTGTTAAGCCGGACCTTCGGCCCCGCTATCTGTCCTTCGATAGCTATCCGCTGGCCCTGCAGGCCGCCGTGGCCGGGCAAGGGATCGCACTTGGATGGCACAGGACCACCGAGGGGATGCTTGCTGAAGGCAAACTTATCAAGCCGTGCCACGAGACGGTCGAGCGCCCAAGCGAGATTTCAGTGTACCGTGGCACGTCCAGACAGCCACATCCGAACACAGATCAGCTGGTCGCATGGCTAGAAGAAGAATTGAGAAGCTGACAGCTCGGTGGTGACTGGTCCGGTCACGACCTCAGTGCAAAAGCGCTGGCTGGGGGAGAGGGCCGGTGCCGATTTCTTGAAGAGACACTTAGAGCTCCGCCTCAAAGCGCTGCTCACGCACTCCGCCTTGCCATTGGTCGACCTCGCTTTCCGCCACCAGTCGAAACCCGTGGCGCTCATAGAGGCGTCGCGCCGCGTCCAGGCCAGCGAAGGTCGACAGATAGACGCGTCGGTAGCCCCTATCGCGGCAGAAGGCCATGCCTTGGTCCAGCAAGCGCCCGCCCAGCCCCTGCCCAGCTGCGTCGACAATGAACCAGCGCAGGTGTGCCCCGGCACCGGCCGCGTCCTTGCCGTCGATGACCAGGGACCCGCACAACTGGCCTTGCCCATCATAGGCGCCGAGGAAGAGGTCGCGCGCCGCGTCGTGACCTTGCAGAAAGGCCGCCAACTCTGACGCCACTTTGGTCTCGAAAGCCAATCCAAAGCCCCAGGCCGGCGCGTAGTAAGCCATGTGCAGCCCAACAACGCCGGCGAGAGCGCCGGGGCGGTAGCCGGCGAAGGTGATGTCAGTACCGTCCATATCGGCAGACCCTCCTTGACCCTTGCCCCCTGGTCAGGGGTCTGCCACGACCCTAGCAGCCTGACCGCAGCGCCGACCACGCCGACGAGATGACAGCGCCCATGATTGCCCTCCGCCCCCTGGTCTTTCTCTTCTCGCTCTTCCTGCTGCTCGCCCTAGCTGGCGGAACGTCGGCGCAAGGGCTCTTGACGCCCGCGGAGGATACAAGCAGCACGGCGGAGGCAGCGGAGGCCAGACCTTCCGGCGAAGCCGAGGCCTTGCAGCGCCTGATCTTGACCCTGGAGGATCCGCATACCCGCGAACGCCTGCTGGAGGATTTGCGCGCACTGCAATCGCTGCAGGCGGTTGACAGTCAAACCGGCGGCGCCGCCACCCCGACCGCAGCCGACAGCCCCAGAGACGAGGACCCGGACGCAGTTAACACGGCTGCCCGCACGCTGGCGCAAAGCGCCGAGCAGCAGGTGCAGCGAGTCGGCACCATCTTCGATCGTGTCATGCAAGCCCTGTCGCAGGTACAACGCGTGCCCGGTTGGCTCGATGACCAGGTAAATCGGCCAGAGCGGCAGGCCTTTTGGATCGAGATCTTCACCGTCGGTCTGGGACTACCACTGCTGGTAGCCCTGCTGGCGCGCTGGCTGGTCGGGCTGGTGCTCAAGAGCAGTCTGAGGCGCCTGCGCGATTCACAACCGACGACGCCACAAGGCCGTGTTTCGACGGCAGTGTTGCGAACCTTCTTGGAGGCCCTACAAGTGGCGGTCGTGCTCGGCGCCGGCTGGGCGGTGCTCTTGCTGGTGCCACGCAGCGATGAGGCCACACGGATCGCCATGCTGGTGATCCAGGCTATCGCCCTGCAGACCGCCGTCGGCGTTGCCGCGCGCCTGCTGCTGGCCCCCTTGTCGAAAGCGCTGCGCCCGCTGCCGCTCAGCGACCAAACGGCGGCCTACCTCTACATCTGGATCCTGCGTCTGTCGCTGGTCGCCATCGCCGGCTTCGTCTTCTCACGCATCGCCATTCCGCTGGGCGCCAGCTGGACCGGGGCCGAGGCCATTGAGATCGCCTTTGCCACACTCTTCGCCGGCTTGGTGATCGTCTTCATCGTGCAGGCCCGCAACATGGTGGCAGCGACCATCCGTGGACGGGCGCGCGAGGGCCAGCAGCCCTCCATCCTGCGCAAGCGTTTCTCCGAGATCTGGCACATCCTGGCCATCATCTACGTGCTGCTGGTTTTCGGTATCTTCGTCTCCGGCGCGCGCGACGGCTTCGGCTTCCTATTGGAAAGCACGATCATCACCATCGCGGCCATCACCCTGGCCGTCCTGCTCTCCTTCCTGCTGGAGCGTGCCTTGCGAGCGCTCTTCCGGGTCGACGACGACCTCGACCGGCGCTTTCCCGGCTTGAAGCAGCGCTCCAACCTCTATCGTCCGCTGCTCTCGCGCGGGATGACCATCCTGCTCTGGATCGTCGCCGCAGTCGTCATCCTGGAAGGCTGGGATATCGACATCTACACGGCGCTCGATACCGAGACCCGCTCGGCCCTGCTGCACCGCTTGGCGATGATTGCCCTGGTCATCATCGTCGGCTCGCTGATTTGGGAGTTCTCGGCCAGCGCCATCGCCCGTGCCTTGAGCGGCACCAATCCCGACGGCTCGCCACGCGCTGCCAGCGGACGCACCAAGACGCTCCTGCCGCTCTTGCGCCGGACCATCCTCATCGTGCTGGTCATCTTCGGCGGCATGATCATCCTCTCGGAGATTGGCGTCGACATTGCCCCGCTGCTGGCCAGCGCCGGCGTCATCGGCATTGCCATCGGCTTCGGCTCGCAGGCGCTGGTCCGCGATATCATCACTGGGCTCTTCATCCTGATCGAGGACACGGTCTCTGTCGGCGATGTGGTCACGGTCAGCAACCACACCGGCGTTGTCGAGGACCTGTCGTTGCGCACCATCCGCCTGCGCGACCTCTCGGGCGCGATACACGTTGTGCCCTTCGGCGACGTCACCAGCGTGGTCAACATGACCCGAGACTATGCCTACGCACTTTTGGACATCGGCGTGGCCTACCGTGAAAGCACGGACCGGGTCGCAGGCATGATGGTAGAGGTTGGTGACCAACTGAGAGAAGATCCCGACTGGGCTGACAAGATCATGGAGCCGATCGAGATCTTCGGTGTGAACGAGCTGGCAGATAGCGCCGTCATCGTCCGCGCGCGCCTGAAGACCCGGCCGATGGATCAATGGTCGGTAAAGCGCGAGTATCACCGCCGCATCAAGCAGCGCTTCGACGCCGAAGGCATCGAGATCCCCTTCCCGCACACCACGCTCTATTTCGGCGTGGATCACGAAGGCAAGGCTCCGGCCGCGCGCCTCATCATGGAGGCGGAGGAGAATGCCAAGATCGACCGTCAGAAAGAACAGCCGCTCGTCGCCGACCCGCCCGAGGAGCCTGGCGTGAAACCGCAATCGGAGTATCCGGAGGTGAAACGGGACGACGACGACAAGGACGAGACCGTGGAAACCAAACCATCGAAACCGCAGGAGCCAAAGCCCTAGGCAGCAAAAAGGGCACCCGCAGAGCTGCTGTGCGGGGTGAGAGGCTTGCATGCAGAGGGCTTGGGCCTCTAAGAACCCCGCTTCACCGCTTTTTCGCCAGCGACGGCTGGTGCCGCACGGTCACGCCAGTGACCGCGCAATGGCGACGAACGAGACCCAGGGAAGAAAGAAGGGAAGTGCCATGCGCGTCTATTACGATCGCGACGCCGACGTTAATCTAATCAAGGGCAAGAAGGTCGTCATCGTCGGCTATGGCAGCCAAGGCCATGCCCACGCGATGAACCTGCGCGATTCCGGCGTTGCCGATGTGCGCATCGCGCTGCGTGAGGGCTCTGCCACCCGCAAGAAGGCGGAAGGCGCCGACTTCACCGTCATGACCCCGGCGGAGGCCGCTGCCTGGGCCGACGTGGTCATGATGCTGACGCCTGACGAGCTGCAGGCCGATATCTACAAGAACGATCTGCACGACAACATGCGCGAAGGCGCGGCCATTGCCTTCGCCCACGGCCTCAACGTGCACTTCAAGCTGATCGAGGCGCGCCCGGATCTGGACGTCTTCATGGTAGCGCCTAAGGGCCCCGGCCACACCGTGCGCAGCGAGTACCTGCGCGGCGGCGGTGTGCCTTGCCTCATCGCCGTGGACCAAGACGCCAGCGGTAACGCCCAGGACCTGGGCCTCTCCTACGCGTCCGCCATCGGCGGCGGGCGGGCCGGCATCATCGAGACCAGCTTCCGCGAGGAGTGCGAGACCGACCTCTTCGGCGAGCAGGTGGTGCTCTGCGGTGGTCTCACCGCGCTGATCCAGGCCGGCTACGAGACTTTGGTCGAGGCCGGCTATGCGCCGGAGATGGCCTATTTCGAGTGCCTGCACGAGGTGAAGCTAATCGTCGACCTGATCTACGAGGGCGGTCTGGCCAACATGCGCTACTCCATCTCCAACACTGCTGAGTATGGCGACTACACCCGTGGGCCCCGGATCGTCACCGAGGAGACCAAGGCGGAGATGAAGCGCGTGCTGGACGACATCCAGTCCGGCCGCTTCGCCCGTGATTGGGTCTTGGAGAACAAGGCCGGCCAGTCTTCCTTCAAGGCCATGCGCCGCCGCTCTGCCGAGCACGAGATCGAAGAGGTCGGCGTGCGCCTGCGCGGCATGATGCCGTGGATCGCCGCCAACAAGCTGGTGGACAAGGAGAAGAACTAGTTCGGCCACACCGCGGTCTTGCCGGTGCTACGCAGGCGGCGGACCTTTCAGCGGGCCAAGCCCCTGCCCGGCCAGCGATGAGAGTCTCTTGTCGTTTGGCTGGGCGGCTAAGGCAGTTGGTTCCCGTCCAACCCCTCGGTAAACGAGAGCGTTAGGGAAGTGGTGTTTCCCTACACTTGGCCGGAACTGCTCGCTCTGCTCTTCGCTGCCGGCGCCGCTGGTTTGATGAGAGGCTTTGCCGGTTTCGGTGCTGCCTTAGTCTTCACGCCGCTCGCGAGCACCATCATCGAGCCTTGGCGGGCGGTGGTCCTGCTGGTCTTGATGGAGGCCGTGCTACCGCTGCCTTTGCTGCCAGCGGCCTGGCGCACTTGCAACAAACGCGAGGCCCTGCCCTTCACGCTGGCTGCTGCAGTGATGGTGCCGGCTGGATCGGCGCTTCTGGTGACGCTCGACCCGACGCTGTTGCGCTGGGTTCTCTCTTGCCTCGCTCTCGTGGCTGTGGTGGCGCTCGCGTCAGGTTGGCACTACCAGGGCAAGCCCAGTTCGTGGTTGTCCGCAGGCGTAGGCGCCGTGACTGGCTTTATCGGCGGCACCACCTCATTCTTCGCGCCACCGCTTGCAGTCTTCTGGCTGGCTGGGCAATCCAGCGGCCCAGTGGTACGCGCCAACATAAACATCTTCTTCGTGGCGATCGCCATCGTCGCCAGCGCCAGCTATGCCTTGCTCGGCGTGCTGACTTGGCTCGTCCTCTTAAAGGCGGCGATCCTTATGCCGGTCTTTGCCATTATGCTATATGCTGGCGTCCGCTTGCACAGGGTGGCCTCTGAGCGCAGCTTTCGAATAGTCGCCTACCTGGTCATTACAACCGCTGCCATCACAGCCTTGCCGATCTACGGCTAGGGTGTCCGTCCCTTAGACTGGCACCGAACGCGACAAAACGGATTGTCTACTGCGTGCCAAAGGCGGTGCGGATCTCCAGCGCGGCCTCGTCTTCGGGCGACAAGGCCGCCTCGCAATCGACCTCGACCCGTCCGATACTGCCCTCGAAGGCGAAGGGTGCCTGGTAGGCATCGCTGACGCCCGTCGGGTTTGAGCCGATGGTCATGCCGCTGGGGCTGATCATCGCCGGCACCTCGGCAATGCCGCCCTTGGCCACCAGCCGGCCATTCACCCAGAGCGCCGTCGCCGCCGGGCCTTCCTGCACCAGTGTCTGATCAACCCCCACGACCAGCTTGCCGAGCGGCAAGGGCTCGGGCGAGCTTAGAAACGTGCGGTTGGTGAAGCTGTTGTGCTCGTAGGTGAGATAGCCGTCTTGGATGTAGACGGCTAAACCGCTGTTTACCGTGCCGACGGCCAAGAGCACCCCCTCTGCGCCGTCACTGCCGCGATCGATATGAAGGCGTAAGCGCCACGACCGCGCCCCCCACAGCGGCGCCGCCTCCACTTCGACCCGGCCGATCGGCGGGTAGTAGACAAACCTGTCGCGCGCCCGGGGCGAGCCTTCTGCCGGCGCTACGGCGAAGAGGCCGCGCCAATCCCCGCCATCAATGGGCAGCACGCCGTGCTTCTCCGCCTCAGACCAGAAAAGCGCCACCAGTTCGGAGAGCTTCTCCGGGTGCGTGGCGGCGAGATCATGGCACTCCGAATAGTCGGCGGCGAGGTGATAGAGTTCCCACTGATCATCATCCAGCGCGGTCCCTGCCTGGTGATAGGTGACGGCTTTCCATCCGTCCGACCAGATGCCCCGGTGGCCCAGCATTTCGAAGTACTGCTGCTGCTTGCGGCTGGGCACCTGCGCAAGGTCTTCAGCCTCAGGGGCAAAGGCATAGGCCATAGAGGTTCCATCGATCGGCTGCTGCGTGACGCCCTTCACAGAGGTTGGCGCCTCATAGCCGCAGATCTCTAGGATCGTCGGCGCGATGTCGGTGATGTGGTGAAACTGGTGGCGCACCTGGCCAGCCACTGCCGGATCTAGGCCGGCTGGCCAGGACACGATGAGCGGGTCGCGCACGCCGCCACCATGGGTGTTCTGCTTGTAGCGCTTGGCCGGCGTGTTGCCGACCTGCGCCCAGCCCCAAGGATAGTTTGTGTTGCTGCGCCGGGTGCCGATGTCGTCGATGCGCTCGAAGGCGGCGTTCATGTCTTCGGGGAGCCCGTTGAAGTAACGGAACTCATCGATCAAGCCGGTGTCGTTGCCTTCTTGCGAGGCACCATTGTCGCTCAATGCGAAGATCAGCGTGTTGTCGGCGATACCCAGCGCCTTCAGCGTGTCGAGCAAGCGCCCGACTTGCGCGTCGGTGTGTTGCAGAAAGGCGGCGAAAGCCTCCTGCAGCCGGCAGGCAAGGCGCTGCTCGTCGGCGGAAAGCTCTACCCAGGGCCGCACGCCAGGGTTCCGCGGCGCCAAGGCGGTGTCTTCCGGGATGATGCCAAGCTGCTTCTGCCGCTCATGCACCCGGGCACGCCAGACGTCCCAGCCCTCGTCGAAGAACCCACGGTACTTCTCAAGGTAGGCCTCTGGTGCCTGATGCGGTGAGTGGGTCGCACCGAAGGGTAGATAGAGAAAAAAGGGTTTCTCCGGGACCAGCGAGGTCTGCGTGCGCAGCATCTGCGTGGCGGCATCGACCAGATCTTCGCTGAGGTGATAGCCCTCCTCCGGTCCCGCCGGGGGTGCTACGGGATGGTTGTCGGCGAAGAGATCCGGGTGAAAGTGGTCGGTGAGCCCCATCATGAAGCCATAGAAGCGATCGAAGCCCTTCTGCAGCGGCCAGTTGGTGAAGGGCCCGGCTGCCGAGATCTCATGCGGCGGCGCCAGATGCCACTTGCCGACGCAGAAGGTCGACCAGCCTTTCGGTCCCAGCATTTCCGCCAAGGTCGCAGCCGAGGGGTCGATGCGGCCGCGCATGTTAGGGAAGCCGGTATCGAAGTTGGCGATCGCCCGCATCCCCACGGCATGGTGGTTGCGCCCGGTGAGCAGGCAAGCCCGCGAGGGCGAGCAGAGTGCGGTCGTATGGAAGTTGGCGAAGCGGAGGCCGCTGGCGGCCAGCCGGTCGAAGTTGGGGGTGGCAATGGGCGAGCCGTAGCACCCGAGATGGGCGATGCCCGTATCGTCCAACAAGATGACGATCACGTTGGGCGTGCCCTCCGCCGGCCGCTCAGGCTTGGGCCACCAGGGTTCGGAGTCCTCCACCGTCCGGCCGATACGGCCCTCAAAGCGCTCGCGCACCCGCTCTGCCATCTGGGCTCGCCTCTTCTTGTCTCTCGGCGCGACCGAGATCGCGGCGCACAGTGTTAACCTAAGGCTGACGCCAGGATAGACCATCGGAAGTGGAATGTGATCCGGCTAAGCGCGCCCTCCTTCGCTGCTGTGACGCTTTTCGGCTCGGACGTCCTTCGCTCCATCCGCCTTGGATATGACAAGCGGCTTGCTCTCTGGGGCTCGCGCCCGCTAGGCAAGGAGTAGGAAGAGACGATCAGGCCAGACGGGAGCGACGGCGGCATGAGCGACGAGACGTGGAACAGCGATACGGGACCCCTGGTCTCCACCGCCTGGCTGGCCGACCACCTGGAGGCCCCCGACGTGCGCGTGGTCGATGCCACCTACTACCTGCCGGTGGAGGCCAAGGTGGGCCGCGAGGAGTACCTGGCAAGCCACATTCCCGGCGCCGTCTACTTCGACATCGACGAGATTGCGGACGACAGCAACGCGCTGCCGCACATGCTTCCCCAGCCGGAGAAGTTCTCCTCCCGCGTTCGCAAGATGGGTCTGGGCGACGGCGTGCGTATCGTCGTCTACGACGGGCGTGGCGTCTTCTCCGCCCCGCGCGTTTGGTGGATGTTCCGTCTCTTCGGACATCAGGACGTCTGCGTGCTGGATGGCGGCCTGCCGAAGTGGGTGGCCGAAGGGCGGCCGACGGCTTCA
>JBCBSF010000042.1:0-42457 GCA_039819325.1 Pseudomonadota bacterium
CAGCGTCTTCGCCGCCCTGTCGGCCGACGCCAGCACCAAGCAGGGCCTCTCGCCCAGCTTCGTGGTCTATGACGAGCTGGGCAGCGCCACCGGCCGCGCCCTCTTCGACGCGCTGGACACGGCCATGGGCGCCCGTGAGGATCCGCTCTTCCTGGTGATCTCCACCCAGGCCGCGACCGACGCCGCACCGATGAGCGAGCTGGTGGACTACGGTCTGCAGGTGCAAGCCGGCGCGGTTGAAGACCAGAGCTTCAAGCTCTTCTTCTACAGCGCACCCATGGACGCCGACCCGTGGAGCGAAGAGGCCTGGCGGCTGGCCAACCCCGCGCTCGACGACTTCCTGAGCCTGGCGGAGGTGAAGCGCCAGGCCGGCCAGGCACAGCGCATCCCCAGCAAGGAAGCGGCCTTCCGCAACCTGATCTTGAACCAGCGCGTGTCTGCCGACGCCCAGTTCCTCACCGTGACGGAGTGGATGCGCAACGCCGCCGCGCCGGACCTGGAGAGCCTCGCCGGCAAGACCTGCTATGCCGGCCTAGATCTCTCCGCCAGCCGCGACCTGACCGCCTTGGTGCTGGCCTTTCCAGACGAAGACGGGCACTTCGACGTGGTGCCCTTCTTCTGGCTGCCGGGTGATGGCCTGATCGATCGCGAGCACGAAGACCGCATGCCCTACGGCACCTGGAAGCGGCAAGGCCAGCTGCTGACGACGCCGGGCAACACCATCGATCCCGGCTTCGTCGCGGCCAAGCTGGCGGAGCTGGAAGGGCTCTATGATATCCGCGCCCTTGGCTATGACCGCTGGCGTATTGAGGCCTTCAAGCGGGAGCTAGACCAGATCGGCAGCGAGGTGCCGCTGGAAGAGTTCGGCCAGGGCTACAAGGACATGGCGCCGGCGGTTGACCTGTTGGAGCGCCTGGTCGCCGAAGGCCGGCTGCGCCATGGCAGCCACCCGATTCTCACCTGGAACATTGCCAACACGGTGGTGACGCCTGACCCTGCCGGCAACCGCAAGCTGGACAAGGCACGCTCGCGTGGCCGCATCGACGGCGCCGTTGCCCTCGCCATGGCCCTGTCGGTGGCCGAGAAACACAGTTCAGAAGACGGCTGGGAGCCTTTTGTAATGGTTGTGTAGAGAGCAGCTATCTGTTGACGTCAAGCTTGCGACGGATTGTATCGCTGAGCGATTGGGCATCGGCCAAAGCCCAAGTGATATGCTCTTCAGGCGCGTGATCATCGCCGTCAAGAAAATCTAGAGCACAGTACGCATGATACCTAGAGTTTCTGATTTTCTCTTTCTGGTACGCATCATCCCCATTCTCTGACACCCATTTTTCAGCGTATTCATACAAGACATGTAAAGCGCTAAAGTATGAGCACTGTTCAGATGTGGATAGTGTTTTGTAGTTAGACTTGGTAATTATTTCTTTCATTCTAACAATATAGTTTAGAACTTCAGTCATGGACTTATCTCCTATTGGTCGTTTTTGACAGTCGCACACCAGGACCGCCGCCGTTTTCTTCTATGAACACCACGCCACCAGCCTCAAGTGCCTGCTGAAGGGCATCGACGGTGCGCTCGCGAAGCTCTTCGCCCTTCTCAAAGCGAGTAACCGTGCTGGTCGCTACCTTAGCTGCGCGCGCCAGGTCTAGGACACCCCATCCGAGAGCAGCGCGAGCCATCCGGCTCTGAACTGAGATAATCGGCATACCATGCTGCTTTCAGCTTGACGTGCGTATTTGCACTGATATCGTCATCCTACGCTGATTTCAGCATTGAGCAAGTAGGAGACACCAATGCCACAACGAGACCGCCCCGAGGAGATGTTTGTCCCTCAGACCGCGCAAGCCGCCCTTGACGAGTTCTTCCGGCGCTTTGATCTGGCACGCCGTGCCGAGGCCGCGGGAGCCCCCACAGTTGTCCAGGACGTCTTGGATCAACAAACCGATGACGCTGAAGAGGCCTTTATCGCGTTTCCCTCTCGGGACCTGGTCGACGTGCTGGCCAAGATGAGCGACCTGCCGGAGATCCGAGAGCCGCACCTTGAACCGAGTACAAATGCGCGCCTCCTGCGGGGCATCCATGCAGATTTGATGCGACTTGTGGCGCGGCAAACTGCTGAGAGCTGATTGTCAACCCTAAACACCACTGGCGGCGTAAACCTCATGGTGGTATCTATTGGTTATAGCCACAAGAAAGGACGTTTGCTATGACTGAAACCCCCGTGAAGGTGCGTTCGAAGACCGCAATGGAGTTCGCTCGCGTCGATAGGCAGCGGTTCAATGACATGGTCGCCGCTGGGAAGTTCCCCTGTGCTCCGCGCACAGCGAGAGGGCAGGTGCGACTGTTTGAGGTGAACGATATCGTCACGCTCTACATCTTCGGCCGCCTCTGTGACCTTGGGCTAACGCCCCCTGCGGCGGCTCACTATGCTTGCCGTTTCGACGACAAAATCAAACACAACCCAGAGGAAAAGATCTTCTGGTATTTGCGAGACCGGCAGTTGTCTGGGCCAGCGCTTGTTGTTCCTCACAGTCGGTACAAAGACTGGGCTGCCTCAGATTCCCCGCACAGTTTTGGCCCAATTGGCCAGGTGGGTTTCCGTTTCTCATTCGATGTTCGCGCTATTCGTGATGAGATTATTGAGGCGATCGAAGAAATGAAGAGCACAATCGGCTACGATTGATCTTTTTAAAGGAAATAGTCTTATGGAAAACATCGCAGAACTACTTGAAGAGCGCGACGCCAAAGCCGTCGAGATGCGCCAGATCCACGACACAGCGGAGAAGGCGGAGCGTGACCTGGCCGACCAAGAGCACAGCCGGTTCAACACGCTGGCAGCTGAGGTCAAAGCCCTCGACCTGCGCATTGCGCGCGCCAAGCGCGTGGCGGAGCTGGAGCGACAGGCCCCGGCGGAGCCGGTCACCCCGGAGCGCGACAGCCTGCAGGCCGCAGCGCAGGACTACAGTTTGTTGGCTGCGATCCGCAGCCTCTGTCCGGATATGGCCACTCAGACCGATGCTGGCCGCGAGCGGGAGATCAGCCAGGAGCTGGCGCGCCGCGCCGGTAAGAAGACGGCCGGCCTGATGGTGCCGATGAGCGTGTTCCACAAGAGGGTGATCACCACCGAAGCCCCGGTCGGCGGCCCCGGCGGGAACATCATCGCCGAAGACCTGCTGCCAGGTCAGATGATCGACATCTTGCGGTCGCGCTTGGTGATAGCTCAGCGCGGCGCCCGGGTTCTCTCTGGCCTCACCGGCAACGTCACCATCCCAAAGCAGACCGGCAGCTCCACCGGCTACTGGGTGGCAGAGAACAGTCCCTTGACCGCGAGCGACTTGGAGCTTGGCCAGGTCACGATGGCGCCGAAGCATGTCGGTGCCCTGACCGAGTTCAGCCGCAACATGCTGCTGCAGTCCTCCCCTGACGTGGAGCAGCTGGTGCGCGCCGACTTCGCGGCCGTCTTGGCCCGCGCGGTAGACCGGGCGGCGCTGCACGGTGGTGGCACCAATGAGCCCGAGGGTATCTTGGCGACCAGCGGAATCGGCAGCGTGGAGATGGCAACCGCGACCTGGGCGAAGCTGTTGGAGTTCATCGAGACCTTGGCGGTGGAAGACGCCGACCAGGGCAGCCTAGGCTGGGCGACCAACCCCAAGGTTGTGCGGCTCTTGCGCTCGACCCTCAAGGTCGGCGGCGATGCCGGCGCCGGCTATCTGATGGCTGAGCCCGGTATGCTGGCGGGCTACCCGCTGTCTTCGTCCAATCTGGTGCCGGCGAACCTGACGGACGGCGGCTCCCCGGAAGCCTTCGATCGCTCCGCCCTGATCTTTGGCAACTGGGCCGACCTGCTGATTGGCTACTGGTCGGCCTTCGAGATCTTGGTCAACCCTTACGAGGCCAACGCCTACGCCAAGGGTAACGTGAAGGTCAGGGGCCTGATGACCATGGATGTCGAGGTGCGGCACGCAGAATCCTTTGCAGTCGCCACCGACATCGACACGGCGGCCTAGGCCATGTCGATGGAGCGCCGCAGCGGCCCAACTCTCGCACGGTCTTTGGATCCCCGTGGCCTGAGCGGCTACGCGGCGCTCTTTGGCGCCGAGGCGCGGCTTGGGGTGGTGACCGAGACCGTAGCGCCCGGCGCCTTCGGACGAGCCCTTGCCGGCGGGCGGGACATCGTGGCCTTAGTTGACCACGACCCCACCCGTCTCCTCGCGCGCCAGCGCAGCGGCACGCTGCGCCTGCGGGAGGATACGCAAGGGCTCGCCTTCGATCTTGACCTTCCCGACACACAGGCCGGCCGCGATATCCTGGCCTTGGCCGCGCGCGGCGACCTGGGCGGCATGTCCTTCGGCTTCACCATTCCGGAAGGCGGCGAACGCTGGGATGGCAACCACCGCACCCTGTTGCAGGTCGACCTGGTGGAGATCAGCGTCGTCTCCGCCTGGCCCGCCTACGACTCGACGGTGGTCAAACCGCGCGCAAGGCGGCGCAATCACTACCGCCGCCGCCTTGCCCAGATCACCCTTGACAGTCTGGAGTTGTAGAAATGGGCCTTCTTCAACGTCTCTTGCGCCGCCGAGGATCGGCCGGCGAATCGCGCTGGACAGACCTATCGTGGGAAGGCCTGCAGCATGGCGCGCCTGTAGGCGGCGCCCGTCCCGATCAGCTGGTGAGCGCCCTGTCTGTGGCTGCGCGCTGCGTCTCACTCCGCTCTGAGGCCTTGGCCAGCATCCCCCTCCACCTGTATCGGCGGCTGCCAGACGGCGGCCGGGAGCGGGCGACCGATCACCCCCTCTATCGGGTGCTGCACGACAGCGGTAACAGCAGCCAGACGGCCTTCGAGGTGCGCGAAATGATCTGCCGGTCGCTCGATACTGCCGGCAACGCCTACTGCACCTTGGAGCGCAACGGTCAAGGCGCGATCACCGCCATCTGGCCAGTGCCGCCGCAGCTGGTCTCTGTTGAGCGCCTGCAGAACCGCCGTCTTCGCTATCGTGTTTCCGAGCCGAACGGCTCCACACAGGTCCTCACTCAGGAAGAGGTGCTGCACCTGCGTGGCCCAAGTCGCGATGGAGTCTTGGGGCAATCACCCCTGCAGCTATCCAATGGCGCCCTTGGCCTAGCGCTCTCCTATGCAGTGATGGCCGAGGCTTACGCCAACAACTCTCTCAGACCGTCTGGGCTTATGGTTGCGAACGACCGTATCAGTTCGCCAGAGATGAAGAAACAGCTCATGCGCGATGTTGAGAGAGCTTTTGCAGGTATAAACAATGCCGGCCGGGTTATTATCACCGACTTGGGTATTGACTTTAAGGCCATCTCACACACCCCGGAAAGCGCTGAGCTGCTTGGCAGCCGCAAGCTGTCCAACGAGGATGTCGCCCGGGCCTTTGGCCTTCCGCCCACGTCTGTCGGCATCACCGACAAGGCGACCTACTCCAACGTGGAGCAAGAGGCCCGCGCCCTGGTGCAGAACGCCTTGGCACCGCTGGCCGCGCGCATCGAGGCCGGCATGATGCGCACCCTGTTGACCGAGCGCGGCCGGCGCAACCTCTACATCGAGCATGACTTGAGCGGCCTGCTGCGCGGCGACGTGGCCACGCGCTACCAGGCCTATGCCACCGGCCGGCAGTGGGGTTGGCTGTCGCCCAACGACGTCCGCCAGCTGGAGAACATGCCGCCCATAGACGGCGGCGACGAGTACCTGCGGCCCATGAACATGGCCCCCCTGGGCACGCCGGCTGAAGGCGCCGCCACCACCGAGGAGAGCTAAGCGATGGCCGAAGAGAGTGTCCTGACCATGAAGGAACTGTCTAAGCGTGTCGGTGTGTCCGAGGGCCAGCTTCGCCAGCTGGTCCGAGATCAGCGGCTGCGCTGCTTCAAAATCGGATCGCGGATCTACATCCCGCCAGGCGCGTGGGAAGAGTTCTTGGCGACACAGACGGAGGCACCACGATGCCCAGACGCGGAAAAGGACCCCGCCTGCGATTCCTCGATCGCCGGCGCTGCTACTACATTGAGTGGACCGAGCGGGGACGCACGCGCCAGCGCTCGACGGGCACAGCAGACCTTCGAGAAGCTGAAGTCGCTCTCCAAGCGTTCCTCCACCGGCGCGCCGGCGCCGTAGGCCCCCGAACACCGGCGCAGCTTTACGTTATGGACTTGCTCGCTGACTACGTTGATGTGCGAGGCCCGGAGCTGGCCGCACCGGAACGCTTGGCCTATGCCGGCCAGGCTCTGGGTGCCTTCTGGTCGGGCAAGACGGCCGATCAGGTGCCTGGTCACCTAATGGCCTACCGCCAAACGCGGAACGTGAGCGATGGCACACTACGCCGAGAGCTTGGGGTGCTCCGCGCGGCCCTCAATCACGCTGTGCAGACAGGCGTCATGATCCGGGCGATCGCGGTACCTATGCCACCACCCCCGCCGCCGAAGGACCGCTTCTTGCAGCGAAACGAAGTTGCCGCCTTGATCCGGGCGGCCCGGCGCGAGCCGAAGGCGCGCAGTTATCTGCCGCTCTTCATCTTGCTGGGGTACTACACCGGCCAGCGGAAGGGCGCGATCCTGTCGCTTCGCTGGTCGCAGGTGGATCTCTCCGCCCGCCGGATTGACTTCAACTCGCCAGGCCGTCGGCAGACAAACAAGCGCCGGCCGCGCATCCCCATGCCGGCCAAGCTCTACGGACACCTGTCCCGTCTCCGCAAGCGCGCCCCGGACATCGCGCCGGTGCTGCACCTGGACGGCCAGCCACTGGCGGACCTCAAGAAGTCGTTCGCCAGCGCCTGCAAGCGGGCGGATCTGGCAGACGTGACGCCGCACACCCTTCGCCACACGGCTGCCATCCAGCTGATGAAGCGCGGCGTCAAGACCTGGGAGGCGGCCGGCTATCTGGGCATGAGCGAGGAGATGCTGGTGCGTGTTTATGGCCACCACCACCCCGACTACCTTCGCGGCGCGGCGGAGGCGCTTTAGGCCGTGCGCAGATTGTCCGCAGAATGCCCCTCTATCGCCGGCTTTAGCCGCTCGGGCGCTGGCAGTTGTATGAATGAAAACAAAGGCTTAGGGGTAAGTCGGAGCGCTCCGAAGGCAGAGGTCACAGGTTCGAATCCTGTCGGGTCCGCCAGTCGTTTCTTCCTCTAGGAATCCGATCCGCTCGTGCCTTGAGCCCAGAGGCCGCAAGCGCGCCTAGTCGTCGGGTAGCGTTCCCATCCGGAAGCTACGCGGCGTCACGCCTGTTTTCGCCTTGAAGAAGCGCGTGAAGTGGCCCTGGGACGCAAATCCTAGCTCGTCCGAGATCTCCGCGATGCTTTGCTCGGCCCGGCAGAGGCTCTCCGCCGCCCTCTCCCAGCACATAATGTCCAGATAGAAGCCGGGGCTCATCCCCGTACAGGCCTTAAAGCGGGTGTAGAACTGCGAGCGCGAAAGCCCGACATCTTCGGCCAAATCGGCCAGACTGAGCGATTTGACCGGGTTCTCGCGTATCCGGCGGATCGCCTTGCGCACCCGATAGTCGCTGCTCCAGCTGGAGTATTCAGACTTCTTGAAGTTCTGGACCTCTGCCTGGTCGAAGATCTGGCCGATCAACTCCGCCAGCTTATCTTCCAGCTGGGCGAAATCGCCGCTTGCCGTCGCAATATCCGCGGCGAACTCGTCAATCAAGAGGCGCAGTCTGCTGTCGATCGCGGCAGAGCGCTGGGAGAAAGGCAGGCTCTCTGGAACCGGCACGCCCGGGCTTCCGCTCATTTCCAGCCAAAGGGTGTCGACATAAAGCGCCAGCAGGACGGTTGGATCGTGTCCGACGGCGCGCAGGTTGGAATGGGCGACCCAGGGGTTGATCAGGACCATCCGATCACCGGTCAGGGCTACCACCTCTCCGTCAACGCGATAGACATTGTCGGGACCCGACACCTTGATCAGCACGTGCACCTGGGGGTGCGCATGCTCGGCCACGGGCTCGGTCGCTTGGAAGAGAGCGACGCGCCCAAAGACACCCGATGCGACCCCAAGGACGCCCGCCATCGCAGGTCTCCCGACAAAATAGGACAAAAGGGTAAATAGCAGAGCCGTGGTGCAATGACAAATCGCCAAGGCCTTCGCAAGATTTTCCCACATTTCCGGTTCGCCGCTCACCAGGGGCAGCGAACCCAGATCTGAGGAACAGCGCCTTGCTTGACTTGCCTTTGACCGACAAGACCGACGGCTTCATCGATGCGCAGTGGTGTCCGGCGGACTCCGGTCTGCGCTTTGCCGTCACCGACCCGGCAACGGGTGAGCTGCTGGCTGAGGTCCCGCGGATGGGCCGCGCCGAGACGGAACGCGCGATTGAGGCCGCCCAGAAGGCCTTCGCCGGCTGGAGCACCAGCCCCGCCAGCACGCGCGCCGCCTTCTTGCACCGCTGGGCCGCGGCGATGCGTGAGGAATCGGAAAGCCTGGCCCGGCTGATGACCCAAGAACAGGGAAAGCCGATCGCCGAATCCCGCGTCGAGATCGAGTACGCTGCAAGCTTCCTCGACTGGTTTGCCGAAGAGGGCCGCCGCCTCTATGGCGAGATCGTGCCCTCGCACCGTCCCGACGCGCGCCTCTTGGTGACCCGCGAGCCCTTGGGCGTGGTGGGCGGGATCACACCCTGGAACTTCCCGGCTGCGATGGTCACGCGCAAGGCTGCCCCGGCACTGGCTGCCGGCAACTGCATGGTGCTGAAACCGGCCGAAGCAACGCCGCTGTCAGCACTGGCGATTGCTGCCTTGGCAGAGCGCGTCGGCCTGCCGCCGGGCGTCTTCAACGTCGTCACCGGCGCCAGGGAGGATGCCCCGGTCATCGGCAAGGCGCTCACCGACAGCCCGCTGGTGCGCAAGATCGGCTTCACCGGCTCCACGGCCGTCGGCAAGGCCTTGATGCGCGACTGTGCGGGCGATCTCACCAAGATCAGCCTTGAGCTGGGCGGCAACGCGCCTTTCATCGTTTTCGACGACGCCGACATCGACGCTGCCGTCGAGGGGGCTGCGATCTGCAAGTTCCGCAACAGCGGGCAGATCTGCATCGCCGCCAATCGGATCCTGGTTCAGGAGAGCATCGCCGAGCGTTTTTTGGATGCGCTCTGCCAGAAAGCAGCAGCGCTCAAGGTCGGCTCAGGCTTGGACGAGGAGACCAACCAGGGCCCGCTTATCGACCAGCGCGGCCTGGAGAAGGTCGAACGGCTGCTAGCGGACGCCGTCACCAAGGGCGCTGAGGTAAGGCTTGGCGGCAAGCGCCATCCAAAGGGCTCTACCTTCTTCGAGCCGACCGTGGTCACGCGCCTCTCGCGCGGTATGGACCTGCTGCACCAAGAGATGTTCGGTCCCGTCGCCGCGATCGACAGCTTCCGCGACGAGGCCGAGGCCATCGCCAAGGCCAACGACACGCCCTTCGGGCTGGCGGGCTATTTCTACAGCCGCGATGTCGGCCGCATCTTCCGCGTGGCTGAGGCGCTGCAGGTCGGGATCGTCGGGGTCAACACCGGACTGATCTCCACCGAGGTCGCGCCCTTCGGCGGGGTGAAGGAATCCGGGATCGGTCGGGAGGGGTCGCGCCACGGCATCGCCGACTGGACCGAGCTCAAATACATCTGCCTGGCCGGGATCGAGGCAGCAGCATGATCGTCGAAGAGCGCATCTACACCCTGCACATCGGCAAGGTGCCCGAATACCTGGCGCTCTATGAGGCCGAGGGCTTGGCGATCCAGACGCGCATTCTGGGGCGCATGCTCGGCTACTATCAGGTTGAGTTCGGCCCGCAAAACCAGCTGGTGCACCTCTGGGCCTATGACGACCTGGCCGACCGCGCGACGCGCCGCAAAGCGCTGATGCAAGACCCCGGCTGGCGCGCCTATGTCGCCAAGATCCGCCCCCTGGTGCGCCATCAGGAGAACAAGCTCCTGATACCGGCTGCCTTCTCACCACAAGCTCCGTCCCCCTTGGGCGACGCGCCTGCGCAGGAGGGTTGAATGGACCTCTTTCTCTACGAGGATACCCTCTCCGCCGGCGACGCCCTCGCCCTGCCGGCCTGTCCGGGCCGCGCGGTCTATGTCGTCGCTGGGTCGCTGCGGCGCGGCGATGAGGAGGTCGCCGCCGACCAGGGCTTTGTCTCTGCCGACGACTGCCGCTTGGCCGCCGGGCCCGAGGGCTCTTCGCTCTGGCGATGGGAGCTGACCCGAACCGCCGTCGCGGGCAGCGCGCAGCGCACGACAGAACAGCTCTCCGGAGAGGTGCCAGAGAGCCTATCGCAGGGCGGCGCCTTTCTGCGGCTGGACAGCGTGTCCTTTCCGCCGGGCGGTGCAGCGCTCCTGCACACCCATCCTGGCCCCGGCATTCGCCGCCTGATCGAAGGCAGCATTCGGATCGACACGCAAGGCAGCTCCACTGCCTTCGGCCCAGGCGGCTGCTGGTTCGAGGCCGGACCCGACCCGGTCTTCGCCCAGGCAGACGCCCTGCAGCCCAGCCGCTTCATTCGGGCCATGGTCCTGCCGGACGCCTTCCGCAACAGATCCTCTATCTCCTACGAGAACGAAAGCGATCGCGATAAGCCCAAGCAGCAGAGCTATCGGCGCTTCGGCGAATTGGGGATTGTGCTATGAGCCCAGACTCCTCCACCCCACCGCAGAGGGCAGCTCAGCTGCTGGTCTCCTGCCTTGCAGCGCAGGGCGTCAAGAACGTCTTCCTGGTGCCAGGCGAGAGCTATCTGGGCGTTCTCGATGCCCTCTTGGATGCGCCGGAGATCGAGATGACGGTCTGCCGGCAAGAGGGCGGCGCTGCCATGATGGCGGAGGCCGACGGCAAGCTGACCGGCCGGCCAGGTGTCTGCATGGTCACCCGCGGACCCGGCGCCACCAATGCCTCGGCCGGATTGCACATCGCCCGACAGGACGGCACCCCCCTGGTGCTCTTCGTCGGCCAGGTCGCACGCTGGATGAAAGAGCGCGAGGCCTTCCAAGAGGTCGACTACGGGCAGCTCTTCGGCAAGGTCGCCAAGTGGGTGGCCGAGATCGACAGCGCCGAGCGCATCCCTGAGATGATCTCGCGCGCCTTCCACACCGCGATGAGCGGACGTCCCGGGCCGGTGGTTTTGGCGATCCCCGAAGACATGCAAGGCGATCTGCTGCCCCAACCCTTGCCGATCCCTGCGGCAGCGGAGCCCGCGCGCGCGACCGTGACGGCGGAGGACGCAGAGGCGATCCTCGAGAGACTGGACGCCGCCGAGCGGCCGCTGGCGGTTGTCGGCGGCAGCCCCTGGTCCGCCGAAGCCCGCTTGCAGCTAGAGGCCTTTGCCGAGCGCTGGTCGCTGCCCGTCTCAGCCTCTTTCAGGCGCCAGGATTTCTTCGACAACAGCCATCCGAACTATGCCGGCGATGCGGGCATCGGCATCAACCCGGCGCTGGCGGCCCGTATCCGCGAGGCCGACGTCCTGCTTCTTCTCGGGACGCGCTTCAGCGAGATGGAATCGAGCGGCTATCGGCTGCGCGACATTCCCGGACCAGGAGCCGGTCTGGTTCATGTCTTCCCCGATCCGGACGAGATCGGCCGGGTCTACCGCCCCGCCATCGGCGTCGCCGCGCCAGCCGCGCAGGTGATCGCCGATCTCTCTCGCCATCCAGCTGAGCCGCAACGTGCAGACTCCCGGCAGGCCCATGTCGAGGCCTGCAGGCAAGACTATGAAACCTGGTCCAGCCTACCGCCCGAGCGCGGCAGCCTCGCCATGGCCGGCGTCATGCGCCATCTGGCAGAGGTCTTGCCGGAGGACGCCATCGTCACCAACGGTGCGGGCAACTACACCGTCTGGGTGCATCGTTTTCACCGCTATCGCCGCTATGGCACCCAGCTGGCGCCGATCTCCGGCTCCATGGGCTACGGCTTGCCGGCCGCGGTTGCCGCCGCACGCACCCAGCCGGAACGCCTGGTGGTCTGCTTCGCCGGCGACGGCTGCTTTCTGATGCACGGCCAAGAATTGGCGACGGCGGCCAAGTATGGCCTCTCGCTGATCGTGATCCTGGTCAACAACGCCAGCTACGGGACTATCCGCATGCATCAGGAGCGGAACTTCCCAGGCCGGGTCAGCGGGACAGATCTGAAGAACCCCGATTTCAGCCTGCTGGCGCATTCCTACGGCTGCCACGGCGAGACGGTGAAGCGTACCGAGCAGTTCCCCGCCGCGTGGCAGCGCGCGCTGCGCCACGAGGGGCCGAGCCTGATCGAGCTGAAAGTGAACCCGGAATACATCACACCGTCCCAGACGCTGTCAGAGATCCGTTCAGCAGCCCAACGTCGCGGCGCCAAGACCGCAAGCTGACCGGACAGGAGGAGACGATCATGGAACATCCGCAAAAGGTCGCTGTCGTTACCGGCGGAGCCATGGGCATCGGCCGCGCCATCGCCGAGCGCCTGGTCCGTGAGGGATCAGCGGTCGTCATCGCCGATCGCCAAGGCGCCGAGGCCGCTGCAAACGAGATCAAAGCCGCCGGCGGACAGGCCCTGGGCGTCGCCTGCGATGTCACCGACAAAGCCGCCTGCGAGGCCATGGCGGCGGCCGCTCAAGCGCGCTTCGGGCGGATCACCACCTTGGTGAACAATGCCGGCATCTATTCCAGCCTGCAGCTGACCGCCTTCGAGGAGATCACGGTCGAAGACTGGCGCCGGGTGCTGGAGGTCAATGTCATGGGCCAGGCGCTGGTAACGGCAGCGCTCCTGCCGCAGCTCTGCGACGGCGGCGGCGCCATCGTCAACATCTCCTCTGGTACCCCTTACAAGGGCGTCCCCTTCTTGCTGCACTACGTCGCCAGCAAGGGTGCGATCAACGCCATGACGCGCGCGCTGGCGAAGGAGCTGGGCGCCCAGGGGATCCGCGTCAACGGCGTCGCCCCCGGCTTCACGCTCTCCGACGGCGTCAAGAACAACCCCGAGCAGCTGACCAAGCTGCGCGAGATCTCGCAGAAAGCGCGAGTCATTCAGCGCGATCAGGAAGTCGAGGACATCGTCGGCGCGGTCGCTTTCCTGGCATCGGCCGATGCCGCCTTCATCACAGGTCAGACACTCGTCGTCGATGGCGGCGCCTACTTCCTGTGAGCCAGACCCAAAAAACGAACCTTCAAGGGAGGATTAAGAGCATGAAACGCAGGACTTTTCTTTCTGGGGCGGCACTTGGCGCCCTGGCGCTGGCCAGCCCCTCGATCGTCCGTGCCGCGCCCAAGACGGTGCGTATCGGCACGATCACGCCGGCCAGCCACTTCTGGACCCAAACCATGGAGCGCTTCGGCAAGTCTTTGGAGGAGAAGAGCAACGGCACCTTCACCTATCAGGTCTTCCCCTCCGGCCAGCTGGGCAACGAGGCGACCATGGTGCAGCAGATCCAGGCCGGCGGTCTGGAGATGGGCTTTCTGACCGTCGCCGAGTTCTCCAACAGGATCGACGACATGGCCGCCCTCTTCACGCCCTATCTGGTGCCGGATGTCGATAAGGCCGCCCTGCTGCTGAAGGGAGAAACGGCAACCGGCATGCTGGATCAGTTCTCCAATCTCGGCATGAAGGGGCTGGGCTTCGGCCTGGGCGGCATGCGCCATCTGATCTCCACCAAACCGGCCACTTCTGCATCGGATCTCGCCGGGCGCAAGTACCGCATCACGCCCTTCGCGCCGCTGCGCGACTTCTACGAGCTGATGGATGTGGCGCCCACGCCGGTGCCGCTGCCCGGCCTCTTCGACGCCCTGGCGAATGGTCAGGTCGACGGCGCCGATATCGATCTGGAGCTGGCTTGGAAGCTGAAACTCTACGATCAGGCGCCGCACCTGACCATCACCAGCCAGATGATGTTCCCGGTCGTCGCCGTCATGTCGGGCCGCTTCTGGGCTTCGCTTAGCGCGCAAGAGCAGGCGATGATCCAAGAGACGGTCACCGAAGAGCTCGACTGGCTCTTCGCGCAGTACAGCGCGCACGACCCGAAGTGGCTGGAGGAGCTGCGCGGAACCGGTATGGAGGTGGTGACCGCCGATCCCGCCTTCTTCGGCGATGTGCTGACTGAGTGGACCGAGATCTGGGAGCCCAAGGCCCCTTCGATCGCCGCGCTCCGCGCCGAGGCAGCCGCGTTCTAAAGCGCTTCTGCGACCGGCCTGCCCTTTCGGGGGCGGGCCGGTTCGCAGCTTAGGGGAGGGCCAGGATGCGGCGAGCGCTCATGGCACTATCGGAGAGGCTGGCGCGCCTGGAAACGCGCCTTCTGCAGGCTTTGATCGCCACGATCCTGGGGCTGATGATCCTCAACGTGGTGAGCCGGGCCCTCAGGCAATCGCTCTACTGGGTCGATGAGTTGGCGATCAATCTGATGGTGATCGCTGCCTTCGTTGGCTCCAGCTTGATGTTTGCGCAAAGGCAGCACTTTTGCGTCACGCTGCTGCGCGATGCCTTGCCGAGGCGCGGCCGGACCTGGCTGTCGCTTGCCGTTCAGTGCACCACGCTCTGCTTCGCAGTCTTCCTCGCCTATGCCTCTTGGCTTTGGTTCGACCCCTTGACCCTGGCCGCCCATGGCTTCGATCTGGATGCCTTCTTCAGCCAGACCTTCAACAGCATCTATCGCGAGATCACCAACACCATCGGCATTGAGCGTTTTTGGTTCTTCTTCGTCATGCCGCTCTTTGCCGTCAGCTTGACCTTGCACAGCCTGGCCTCAGTCGCCGAAGACATCGGGGCGCTCGCCGCCAAGGAGCCAGAGCCGTGCTGACCGCCGCCAGCTTCGTCCTGCTGCTGCTGATGGGCGCGCCCATCGGCATCTTGCTAGCACTCTCGGCCCTGGTCTTCCTGCTGGACAGCGGCAACACGGCGCTGCTGGCGTCTTATGCCCTGCAGCTCTTCTCGGGCATCGGCAACTACGGCCTCTTGGCCATTCCGCTCTTCATGCTGGTGGGCGAGATGATGAACGGCGGCGGGATCACCCGGCGTCTGGTCGACATGGCCCGCGCGATCCTGGGCACCGCCAAGGGCGGCCTCATCTACGTCAACATCCTCTCCAACATGATGATCGCCTCGATCCTGGGCTCGGCCACGGCACAGATCGCGATCATGTCGAAGGTGATGGTGCCGGAGATGGAGCGAGAGGGCTATGGCCGCGCCTTTAGCGTTGCCACCACCACGGCCGGCGGCCTGATGGCCCCGATCATCCCGCCTTCGATGATGTTCGTGGTCTATGGCGTGCTGGCGCAGATCTCCATCGGCGACCTCTTCATCGCCGGCATTCTGCCGGGGCTGATGATGGCCGGCGGCTTCTTTGCCGTGATCTTCCTGCTAGGCCTCGTCACCCCCTACCCCGTAGCCCCGAGGCTCGATCCCAAGAAGCGACTGGCGATGCTGCGCGACGGCGTCATCACCCTGGTGATCCCGGCCTCGATCATCGGCAGCATCCTGATGGGTTTGGCAACGCCGACCGAGTCGGCTGCCGTGGCGGCGGTCATGGCCTATCTGATCGGCCGCTTCGTCACCGGCGAGTTTAGGGACCGCGACATCCCCAACATGCTGCTGACGGCCGGCCGCAATGCCGCCTTGGTCCTCTTCATGATCGCGACCGCAGCGGTCTTCAGCTGGGTTCTGGTCTATGGCCAGGTGCCGCAGCGCGTGGCGCAGGCAATCCAGCTGGCGACCGACAACCCCATCATCTTTCTGCTACTGGTCAATGTGATCTTGCTGGCGATCGGGATGATCATCGACGGGATCCCGGCGCTGATCATGGTGGTGCCGATCCTGCTGCCGGTCGCCGGAGAGGTCTATGGCATCGACCCCTATCACCTGGGCGTGGTGCTCTGCCTCAACCTGACCTTGGGGCTTGTGACGCCACCGGTGGGCGTCGCCCTCTATGTGGCTGCCAGCGTCTCTAACGTCCGGGCGGGCTCAGTCTTCATGGCGCTGCTGCCCTTTGTCTTGGTCGCAGCCCTGGTGGTGATCCTGCTGAGTGTCTTTCCCAACCTGACGATCCATTGAGTGCAGAGGTAACGGATAGAGCGGCACAGCGCGCAGGCGCAAGACCGACGAAAAAAGGAGGCAAGCGAGAGCCTCAGCCTCCCGGACAAAGTGGTTGGCGAAGCCAATCAAGTCTGCGTGGCGGCCAGCGCCGCTTGGCCCTAAAGCGTCGCAAGCCAGTCGCGCAGAGGTGTGCCAGGGCTCGCACCCAGGCGTGCTGCAGTGTCATTCACGGTCGAAATCACGCCCGTCTCGTAGACTGAGGTGGCATCTCCGATCCGCGCTGTCGTGTGCGACACGGCAACGCCTGCCACCCCCATCGGGTCGAGTGCGGGCAGACGGCTGACCGCTGCGCGGTTCTTGCCGATACCGGCGTCGTTGAAGACGGCCACACGGGCCGCTGCCTTGAAGCCACGCCGGGGATCATTGCCGACCAAGCCGCCGTGAGAGCCCGTGACAACGATCCGCCCGGCGTCTTCCGCCCGCACAAGAGAGGCAGAATCCACCAAGACCAGGCTTGGCCCGTCGGGCTGGATCGTGATCTCGCGCCGCGTCTCTTCCAGCTTAGCCATCTGGCCCGAGGGGGGCGGTGCCTTCTCCAGCAGCGCGACCGCCTCAGACACCAGCATGCCAGGATGCAGGCCGAGGCCTTCCGCCACGCTGTTCGCCCGGCTGATGGTCCCCTGGTCCAGGCAGTCCGCCGCCCGTCCGATCTCGCAGCTCATGCAATCCGCGGCTGCCGCTGCCATTCCCACCTGGGCGGCGGCCAGCACACCAGCCACGCCCGCCTCGTCAAAACCCACGCCGGCGTCGTTCAGGATGACCGCCCGGATCCCTGCACGGCTCGCCAAGGTCGCGGCATAGAGACCGCCGTGAGAGCCAGCAACCACAACCCGTCCGCTATGGTCAGCGGTCGCATCCGTAATGGTGTCGAGCAGCGCAAGGTCCGAGCTATTCATGACCCTCGGGATAAATACCTTGACCCGGATCGTCAATCCCGCTTCACTATTCGGTAAGAAGCGTTCCGATAAACGGAATTAGAGAAGACTTAGGCCCGCAGAAGGGTCCTTTGTCGGGAGGGGCTATGCCTGACGATGTCGCGCCAGTTGGATCGGTTGCGCGGGCGGCCAGGGTCTTAGCGGCGCTGGCCAGCCACCCGGGCGGCGTAGCCCTGGCCGATGTCGTGGCGCAAACAGGCTTTACCAAAACGACGGCACATCGCGTCTTGGGCAGCCTGCAAGACGTCAGCTACGTCTCCCAAGACCCCGAGACCAAGACCTACCGGCTGGGTGTCAGACTGGCTGCGCTCTCGCGGGCTGCGGCCACGGCCGATCTGGGATCCATGTCGCGGCGCGGGCTGCGCCGCCTGGCGAAGGCCACTGGCGACACCGTTTTCCTGTCGATCCCAGAGGGGGCGGTCTCGGTCTGTGTTGCCCGCGAAGTCGGGGACTATCCCATTCGCACACTGACCTTGGGCGAAGGCGACAGGCGGCCCTTGGGGGTCGGAGCCGGCGCGCTGGCACTCTACTGCGCCATGTCGTCCAAGCGCCGGGCAGCGGTCAATCGGGTGAACCGCCTCTGGTTGACGGAGTACGGCTTTGACGCTGCCCGCCTGGAAGCGGAGGTCCCTCTTTTTGGTGGGCGCGGCTATGCCCTGAACGCCGGCGGCGTGGTGTCCGCCATGAGCGCGGTCGGCGTTCCGGTACTCGACCGACGTGGGCAGCCGCTGGCCGCCCTAGCGATCGGTGCCATCAACGAACGCATGACGCCGGAGCGGATCGCTGAGTTGATCTACCCGCAGCTGAAAGAAGAAGCCGCACGGCTTGGCGAACGCATGAACGACTGGAGCGAGGAGAGCGGCGCGTGACTGCTGCCAACTACGATACCGCGCGGGGCACTGCGCTCTTGGAGATGATGGAGCGGATCCGCGCCTTCGAGCGTCAGGCGGAGCTGGCCGCCATCCGCGATCAGCTGGTCTTGGGCGCAATCCATCTCTCGCTGGGTCAAGAGGCCTCTGCAGCCGGCGTCATAGCGGCTCTGCGCCGGGACGACCTGCTTCTGTCGACCCACCGCGGCCATGGACACACGCTGGCCAAAGGGGCCGATCCGACCGCCATGATGGCAGAGCTTCTGGGGCGGGAGACGGGATGCTGTGGCGGCAAGGGCGGATCGATGCACATCGCCGACTTCGACGTCGGGATGCTGGGCGCCAATGGCGTCGTCTCGGCCAACATTCCCATCGGCGCCGGGGCGGCGCACGGCATAAAGCTCTTGGGCGATGATCGGATCGTCGTGAACTTCTTCGGTGACGGTGCGATCAACCGTGGCCCCTTTCTGGAGGGGCTGAACTGGGCCGCTGTCTTTGAACTGCCGGTCCTCTTTGTGTGCGAAGACAATGAATGGTCCGCCACGACCCGCACCGCCACGATGACCGCCGGCGCCGGTGCGGCAGCCCGCGCTCAGTCCCTAGGCCTCAGGAGCGAGAGCGTCGACGGCAACGACGTCGAAGCGGTCGCCGACCTGGCCAGGGATCTGGTGGATGCCATCCGGAACAGCCGCCAGCCGGCCTTCTTGCATGCGCGCACCTTTCGCCAGAGCGGCCACACCTACTTCGACCCAGCCAGCTACCGATCGCAAGCGGAGACCCAAGCGCGTATTGACGCCGATGACCCGATCGAACGGCAGCGCGAGACGCTACAAGGTGCGGGTCTTGCCAAAGACCAGCTTGATGCGATCCGCCAGGCTGCCGAAGCGGAGATGGTGGCGGCCCTGGAGGCTGCGAAGGCGGCCGCCTTTCCACCGGATGAGTCTGTCTTCGCCGACGTTCAAGACATCGGCTCGCCTGAGCGGGAGGCCTTTTGATGACGCGCAGCATGACCTATGCGGGCGCCGCCCTGGAAGCCCTGCGCGAGGCCATGCAGGCCGACCCCAAGGTCTGGTGCGTCGGAGAGGACCTCGGCCGCGGCGGCGTCTTTGGGCAGTACAAGGGCCTGCGCGAAGAGTTCGGTGAGCTGCGCGTCTCAGACGCGCCCATCTCGGAAGCGGCCATCATGGCTGCGGCCTTCGGGGCCGCCATGGTCGGTACCCGACCGGTGGTCGAGATGCGCTTTGCCGACTTCGCGCTCTGCGCAACGGATGAACTGATCAATCAGATCGCCAAGGCACGCTTCATGTTCGGTGGCCAGTCCCGCGCACCCATGGTGATTCGCAAGCCCATGGGCATGTGGCGCTCTTCAGCCGCGCAGCACTCTCAGTCGCTTGAGAGCTGGTACGCCCACATACCGGGACTGGTGGTGGCTGTGCCCTCTACCCCGCAAGACAACTACGCCATGATGAAAGCCGCGATCGCGGCCGACGATCCCGTCGTCTACCTGGAGCACAAGAACATCTGGGCCAACGAAGGCCCGGTCGATCCCGACGAGACCTACAGCTGGGGGACGGCCCGGCAGCGGCACGCCGGCAGCGACCTCACCATCGTCTCTTGGTCGGATTGTGCGAACCGGGCGGAGCTGGCGGCCAAGACGCTCGCCGCCGAGGGCATCGGCGCCGAGGTCATCGATCTGCGCAGTCTCTGGCCCTGGGACAAGCAAGCCGTGCTGGACAGCGTCGCCCGCAGCGGCCGTTTGCTCGTGGCTCACGAGAGCGTGGCCGTCGGCGGCTTCGGTGCTGAGGTCGTGGCAACGGTCTGCGAACGGCTGGGCGGCGCCTTCAAGGCTGCGCCCAGACGATTGGGGGCTCCCAGATCCCTCATTCCCTACGCGCCCAATCTGGAAGACCAGCTGCGCGTGACCACCGACATGATCGTTACCACCGCACGGGAGCTTTGCCAGTGACGGCCAATGAAATGACTGGCGGAGAGGCCCTTGTCCGCATGCTGCTTGCGCATGGTGCGGGGCCGATGTTCGGGATGGGTGGGTTTCAGCTGCTGCCCTTCTACGACGCGGCGCGCCGCCTGGGCCTCGATCACCATCTGATCAACGATGAGCGCTGCGCCGTCTTCGCAGCGGATGCTTACGCGAAGGTGTCCGGGCGGGTTGGTCTGGTGGATGCCACCTTAGG
The DNA here is from genome assembly GCA_039819325.1 of Pseudomonadota bacterium. Taxonomy (GTDB): domain Bacteria; phylum Pseudomonadota; class Alphaproteobacteria; order Kiloniellales; family JACOMY01; genus JACOMY01. The sequence goes on from JBCBSF010000042.1 coordinate 20,029, forward strand.
CCCTGGCGCCACCAACCTGGTGACCGGCCTGGTGGAGGCGCTCAATGCCGGCTCGCCAGTCATCGCCATCGTCGGCGACGCGCAACGTGACCACGCCGGCAAGAACATGACGCAGGAGACCGATCAGGTCTCCATCCTCCGCCCCGCTTGTAAGGAACTGCTGCGGATTGAGGCCGTCCACCGCGTGCCGGAAGTGCTGCGGCGGGCCTTTGCTGTTGCCACCTCTGGCCGGCCTGGACCGGTGGTGGTCGACGTGCCGGAGGATATCGCGCACGGCCTCCACGGCTTCGACGAAGAGGACTTTGCGGTCGATCCGGCACATCAGGCGGCACCGGCCCTGCGCTGCCGTCCGGATGCCGGCGCGCTGGCCCAAGCGGCCGCTTTGCTGGCTGCGGCGGAACGGCCTTTGCTGCTCTGCGGTGGCGGCGTCCACATCTCCGATGCTGCGCAAGAGGTGACGGCGCTTGCCGAGGCTTGCGGCATCCCGGTTGCCCACACCATGACCGGGAAGGGGGCGATTGCCTGCACCTCGGACCTCAGCGCCGGTCTCTTCGGCCGCTACGATCGGATCGCCAACCGGCTGATTGAGGAGAGCGACTGCCTGCTGGTCGTCGGCTGCAAGTTGGGCGAAATCGCCACCAAGCGCTTCACCGTGCCGGCGCCGGGCAAGACCCTCATCCACCTCGACATCGTCGCCGAGGAAATGGGGCGCACCTACCAACCCACCGTGAAGCTCTGGGGGGACGCGAGAGCCGGACTTGCCGACCTGCATGAGGCTCTGGCGGACAGCGCCGCCGCGCAGAAATCCAGCCGCGCGATCTACCTGGCGCAGATCCCGGAGCGGATGGCGGCCTGGCGGGAAGAGACCGTGGAGAAGCGCCTCTCCGACGAGACGCCGGTGCACATGGGGCGCTTGATCTCCGAGCTGAACCGCCTCTTGCCGCACGACGGCTACCTGATCGCCGATGGCGGCTTTGCCGCGCATTGGGGTGGGCTGCTCTTCGACAGCAAGACGGCCGGGCGCCGCTTCGTACCGGACCGGGGCTTCGCGTCGATCGGCTATGGCTTACCCGGCGCCATGGGCGCGCAGCTGGCCCGGCCGGCATCGACGGTCGTCGGTTTGACCGGTGATGGCGGCTTCAACATGGTCCTCGGCGAGCTGGAGACCGCCCGGCGCATGGGCCTGGGCGTCACCATCATCGTCGTCAACAACGCGGCCTCCGGCTACGTCAAGGCCTTGCAGCATTTGATGTATGGCGAGGGCAACTATCAGTCCTCCGACCTGGCGGAGACCGACTACGCCCAGGTTGCCGAGGCCATGGGCTGCCATGGCCAGCGGGTGGAGCGGCCAGAGGAGCTGGAGGCAGCCTTCATCGCTGCCTTCGCGGAGACGAGCCGCCCCTCCGTCATCGACGTCATGGTGACCCGCGACCCAGGCCGCATGCTCCCGGCCGTCGATAGCCGGACTGTCCAGGTGAAGAAGGGGGACCGCGTCGCATGACGGAGAGCGGGCCCGAGGACGACAAGAACCAGGACGATAAGAAGGAGAAGAGGGCCTTTGCGTCCTAAACAGGGAAGCAAGGGCCAACCCCGCGTGCTGTTGAACCTTAGAACTGGGAGGAGAAAAGACATGAAACGTGCTCTTTGTGCCGCCGCCGCGGCCTTGCTTATGTTCAGCGGAGCCGCGCAGGCCAGGGATGTCGAGATGCAGTCGATCTACCCTGGATCCCTGCCGCTCCTTGGGGATGGCGGTCAGGCCGTCGCCGAGCGTGTGTCTCTCTTGACCGGCGGATCACTGAACCTGATCTTCCGCAACCCCGGTGAGATCGTCGCCGGGAACGAGATCTGGGATGCACTCTCCACGGGCGCGATCGAGGCTGCCTGGTATTCGCCCGGTTTTGCCGAGAGCATCGTGCCCTCGGCAGCGCTCTTCTCGTCCTTCCCCTTCGGTCCGGACATCAGGGAGTATACCGCCTGGTGGTACTATGGCGGCGGCGGTGATCTCTGGAACGAGATCTCAGCACCCTTCAACATCCATTCCGAGCTTTGCGGTATCCTGGTTCCCGAAGCCTCAGGGTGGTTCCGCGAACCCATCGAGAGCGTGGAGGATCTGGAAGGGCTTCGCATGCGGATCTTCGGCCTCGGTGCCGGGGTCATGCAGAAGTTGGGCGTGCAGGCGCAGTCCTTGCCTGTCGCTGACACCATGACGGCCCTCAATCTCGGAACCATCGATGCCGCCGAGCTCAGCTTTCCGGCCATCGATCTGGCGCTTGGCATGTACGAGCATGCTGGCCACTACTACTTCCCGGGATGGCATCAACAGACCTCGCTGATCGTCTTCATGATGAACAGTGATACCTGGGCGGCGCTCAGCGATCAGGAACGCGCGGCTGTCCAGCAGGTCTGTGCCGCGAACGTCGCGCTCTCCTCGGCGCAGGGAGAGGCGATCCAGCTCGCCCCGCTGGCCACCATGGTCGAAGAGCACGGTGTGAGCGTGCATCGCTGGTCGCCCGAGATGATGGCTGCTTTTGAAGAGGCCTGGGCCGCCGTGGTCGCTGAAAGGGTTGCGAACGACCCAGAGTTCGCGCGCGTCTGGGCGCACATCCAGGACTTCCGGGAGAACTACGCCACCTGGTCGGCGCTGGGTTATCTCGACTGATCCGATCCTGAGGTCTTGCCCTAAGGCCGGCGCAGGCCCTGCGCCGGCCTTAGGGTCCTAGGGAATGCCCGCCATGCCCCTTACGCTTAGGATTGCGCAGGCCTGCGCCTGGCCCTGCCACCTCGTGGCCCGAGCCTGTGGGCTGCTGCTGCTCGTCTTGACCGGCGTCATCATGTACGACGTCATCGGGCGGCGCTTCTTCAACACCGGGTCCTTTGTCGTATCGGACCTGGAGTGGCACCTGCATGGCGCCATCGCCATGCTCTGTTTCGGCTATGCCTACCTGCGTGATGCGCATGTGCGTATCGACATCTTCGTCCAGCGGATGAGCCATCGCTTTCGCCTGCACTTGGAATTCTGGGCGATCCTTCTCTTCGTCTTGCCCTTTCTGGCGCTCTTGTTCTGGTTCGGCTGGGATTTCGCTGAACGCGCCTATGTCCGCAACGAAGGCCCGGTCGGGGGCATGGGGCTGCCCAACCGCTGGATCATCAAGTCCGTCGTGCCGCTATCAGCCGTCTTGATGGCCTTCGGCGTGGTCTCTGTCTTGCTGCGGATTTGGGTGGCGCTGTCGCGGCCCGATCTCCTGTTATCGCCCTTCGAGACCGATACCGCGCATTCCGACAAGCGCCAATCGAGCGAGAGCTCGGTCTGATGGAGGTCTTCATCGAGATCCTGCCGGGGCTCATGTTCCTGACCTTGATTGCGGGGCTCTTCTCCTCACTGCCCGTGGGCTTCGTGCTGATGGGGACGACGCTGATCTTCGGCGCACTGGCCTTGGGCCTGGGGGAGATGCGTTTTGCCCAGGTGACCCTAATGCCCAACCGGATCTTCGGTGGGATCATCGAGAACCCCGTCCTGGTCGCAGCCCCCATGTTCATCTTCATGGGCCTTGTCATGGAGCGGACCAGGATCGCCGAGGACCTGCTGATCTCCTTGCAAAAGGTTCTGCGCGTGGTGCCCGGCGGGCTGGCGCTGGCGGTGACGCTCATGGGCACGATCCTGGCGGCTGCCACCGGCATCATCGGTGCCTCGGTGGTCATGCTGACAGTCCTGGCGCTGCCGACGATGCTGGCGCGTGGCTATGCGCCCTCCCTCGCGGCTGGGACCGTGGCCAGTGCGGGGACGCTCGGCATCCTGATCCCGCCCTCTGTAATGCTGGTCTTCATGGGCGACCTCTTGACCCTGAACCTGGCGAAGCTCTTCGTGGCAGCCTTCGTGCCGGGGCTCTGCTTGGCCGGGATCTACCTGGTCTACATTGTTGTGCAGTCGATACTCCGTCCAGACTCCGCGCCCAAAGCACCGCCCATGTCGCCGGATGAGCGTGCCGGCATCCTGCGCGAGTCAGCTGTTGCGCTGGCCTTGCCGCTCTTGATCATCGTTGCGGTTCTCGGGTCGATCGTCGGCGGCTTTGCAACACCGACGGAGGCCTCGGGCGTCGGCGCCTTTGCAGCCCTGCTTCTGGGTCTGCTGCGCGGCCGGCTCAGCTGGCGGACCTTGTCGGGCGCGATGGATGGTTCGGTCAGGACCATCTCCATGCTCTTCTTCATCTTCGTTGGTGCCACAGCCTTCGCCTATGTCTTCCGCCACATCGGCGGCGAGCATTTCATCGTAGAGACCGCGCGCAGTTTCGCGATTAGCGACTGGGGCCTGCTGGCTATGATGATGATCATGGTCTTCATCATGGGGTTCTTCTTCGATTGGATTGAGATCACGCTAATCGTCCTGCCGATCTTTGCGCCCATCGTGCAGATCATGGATCTCGGCGATCATGTGACCCGCAGCGATCTGATCTATTGGTTCGCGGTCTTGGTCGCGGTGAACCTGCAGACCTCCTTCCTGACGCCGCCCTTTGGCTTCGCGCTCTTCTTCCTGAAGGGTGCTGCGGAAGGTGCGGTCACCATGGCGCAGGTCTACCGTGGGGTCATCCCCTTCGTCTTGCTGCAGGTCGCCATTCTGGGCTTGCTGATCTGGCAGCCCTGGATCGTTCTCTCCTTACCTGAGGCGGTGCTGAGATGACCCGCTTTAAGGGCAAACGAATCCTGGTGGCTGGTGGAGGCTCCAGCGGACCCGGCATGGGTAACGGCAAGGCCGCAGCACTCCTCTACGCGCGTGAAGGCGGACAGGTGCTGGTCGCCGACCTCAACGCCGAGGCGGCCGAAGAGACAGTCGCCCTGATTCGCGCGGAGGGAGGGTCGGCCTCTGCCTTCGTTGGCGATATGACCCAGGCCGACCGCGCCGAGAGCGCCGTGTCGGAACTGGTGGCTGAGGGCGGTATCGATGTCTTGCATTTCAACATTGGGATCACGGTCATGGGCGGGGTCGGCGCGATTTCCCCGGATGACTGGCAGAGAGCCTTTGCTGTCAATCTCCACTCTGCCTTCCACCTGGCACGCGCGGCGGTGCAGCCCATGACGGAAGCCGGGGGCGGGGCCATTGTGATGATCTCTTCGCTCGCTGGGATTCGAGCCGGCCCCTATTCCTACGTGGCTTATGAGGCGTCGAAGGCTGCGCTGCAGCGCATGGCCCAGTCCATGGCGCGGGAATTCGCCGATCGGAATCTGCGGGTCAATGTCGTGGTTCCGGGCATTATCGACACGCCGCTTGCCAGAGCGCTGGCAGATGAAGGCGAAGACCCGGAGGAGGTTGCGGCCCGCCGTGCCGCGGCCGTCCCGATGGGCCGCCAAGGGACACCCTGGGAGGTCGCCCAGGCCGCCTTGTTTCTGGCCTCTGACGAGGCTTCCTTCATCACCGGCGTCTTGCTTCCCGTCGATGGCGGCATGTCGATCTAGCAGACTCAAAAAGAACTTACGAAACCCTATAGCTGCGTTGGGTTTGGTCCGTCGCCGTAGACTGCCTCGGGATCGAAGGTCTTTCGCTCCTCGGTGAACGCCAGCCGTGCAGGACCGCCGGAGGGGCCTGCAAGCTCTACTGATCGGTAAAAGCAAGAGCGGTAACCAACGTGGCAACTCGCGCCGGAGGCCGCTACCTCCACGCGGAGCCAAACAGCATCCTGGTCATCGTCGATACGCATCTCGACGACTTTCTGAACCAGGCCGCTGGTGGCGCCTTTGTGCCAGAGGCACTGACGGCTCCGGCTCCAATAGTGCGCCTCTCCCGTCGTAATCGTCTTCTGCAAGGCCTCAGCATTCATGTAGCCCAGCATCAAAACCTCACCGCTGGCGGCGGCGGTGGTGACGCAGGCGATGAGACCGTCGCGGTCAAACTTTGGGGCCAGCGCCAGGCCTTCCTCAACCTGCTCGACCGTGGTGCGGGCGGCGAAGCTTGTCGGCGTCATCGCGCCGCTTTGTTCAGAACTCATAGCTATGTCTCCTGCCGCTGGTCCGGCCAGATAAGCACCCTCTTGCTCGTTGTGGCGCTTGAAGCCTCGTCGCTCAGCGTTATAGTATAACATATGAAAGCAGCAGGTTTGGGACAAGGACATGACGCTGATGCCCGTCGCTCCGCGACCTTGTGCCGATCCTGACTGCCGCGGGCGGCATGCGCCGGCGGAGCGGGTTGCCTTGGCGATAGCACTCTGTGGTGAGCGTGGGGTACAGCTCACGAAGCTGCGCCGCCAGATCCTTGAACTGCTGTGGGAGAGTGGCCGCCCAACGGGTGCTTACGATTTGATCGCAGCGCTCAAGCGGCGCGACGCCCGGCCGATCGGGCCGCCGACCGTCTATCGGGCGCTCGAGTTCCTGATCGCCCAAGGCCTCGCCTCGAAGATCGAAAGCCGGAACGCTTATGTTGCTTGCACCCATCCAGAACGCGGCCAAGAGAGCCTGTTCTTCATCTGCAGCAGCTGCGGAACCTCGGTCGAGTTAGAGGATCAAAGGCTGGTGCATCTGATTTCCGAAGACGCCGCGCGGATGGGGTTCCGCCCGACACGCCGCGTGGTCGAGGTCGAAGGCACCTGTGCGCGCTGCGCCGCCAGTGATGCGACCTAGTGCTGCGGAAGGCGGTCTCATGACACCCGATCAGAGTATTCCGGTCTCTTTGCTGACCGGCTTTCTCGGCAGCGGCAAGACGACGGTTCTCAACCATCTTGTCCGCGATCCTGCCCTCAAGCGGGCGCTGGTCATCATCAACGAGTTTGGCGAGATTGGCCTCGACCACGACCTGATCACCGAAAGCGAAGAAGAGATCGTGGTCGAGATGTCGAGCGGATGCCTCTGTTGCACCATCCGCGGCGATCTCGTTGCGACCCTGAGGGACGCGATCTGGAAGTTCTCGCGCGATGGTAGGCCCAGCTTCGACCGGGTGGTGATTGAGACCACGGGCCTCGCCGACCCGGCGCCGGTTCTCCACACCTTGATGACCGATCCTGAGATCGCCCGTTACTACCGTCTGGACGGCGTCATTACCACGGTGGACGCTGCCACCGGCATGGCGACGCTCGACCGGCAGGAGGAGTCGGTCAAGCAGGCGGCCGTCGCCGATCGCCTTCTGCTGACCAAGACAGATCTGGTCACGCCCGACGCTGCTGCGGCCCTGGTCCAGCGCTTGAAGGCCCTCAATCCCAGCGCGCCGATCATCGAGACGCTCAACGGCGAGGTCGCGCCAGAGCGCCTCCTCGATGCCGGGCTCTACAATCCGAAGAGTAAGAGCCTGGACGTACGGCGCTGGCTGAATGCCGAAGCCTTTGATGACGCGCACCACCATCATCACGACGACGTGCATCACGCCGGTCACGGTCATCACGATCACCAACATGACGTCAACCGTCATGACGCGCACATCAAGGCCCTCTGCCTCACCCTGGACGATCCGATCCCCGGCGATGTGCTTGATCGCTGGCTCGAGGCGCTCTTGCTGCTGAAAGGCCCGGACATTCTGCGGGTCAAGGGCATGGTGAATGTGAAAGGTCTGAAGGGTCCCTTCGTGATCCACGGCGTGCAGCACATCTTCCATCCGCCGGTCATGCTGAAGAAGTGGCCGCGTAACGAGAGGCGCACCCGGATCGTCTTCATCGCCCGCGACTTGGACGAAGCCGTCCTCCACAACCTGCTGACGATGTTCTCCGAGATCGACGCCAAGCGACTGGAGCCGCATCTTGAGGAGCGGGGCGCCTTGGAGACCGAGGTGCGTCCATGATGGCCTCTCTCAGCCGCATCCGGCCAGGAAGCCCTTGCCATGCCTCTCTTTGAACCGGACAGCCTGCGAGCCCTGGTCGGCGAGCGCGCGCAAGGGGAGTACCTGCTGGACCTGCGCGGCGTTCCCTTGGACCAGGCGCGTGCCGCCATCGCGCAGATGCTGGAGGAGTGGCGTTCGAGCGATGCAACCAGCGTGGTGATTCGCATCGATCCGGCCACGGCCACCAGTGGAGAGACTCTGTTTCTGCCCGTTGGCCGGCAGCTCTTGGACGCGCGCCAGCGTGGTCTCATCGAGCGCTTCCACCCTCTGCCCGAGGCCGACGGCGGCGGCTTCTATGTCGAACTGCCTGGTCGCCCCCAGCCGACTGAGGGAGCAGCATGAGCCTAGCGTTAACCAACAGCATGACGCGCGAGAAAGAGCCGGTCGTTCCGGCTGATCCCTATCATGTCACCATGTATGTCTGCGGACCGACGGTCTACAACTTCGCCCACATCGGGAATGCACGTCCGGCTGTCGTCTTCGATGTGCTCTATCGCGTCTTGAAGCGACGCTTCGGCGGTGTCGTCTACGCGCGCAACTTCACGGATGTCGATGACAAGATCAACGCTGCTGCCAAGCAAGCGGGCCAGCCGATCGCCAGCATCACCGAACGCTATATCGCGGCCTACCATGCCGATATGGCTGCGCTGGGGGTCTTGGCGCCGGATTTTGAGCCGCGCGTCACGGACCACATCCCGGACATCATCGCCATGGTGGAAGCACTGATTGCCCGCGGGCATGCCTATGCGGTCGAGGGGCATGTCTTGTTCCATGTGCCCTCCTTTCCGGCCTATGGCGCGCTCTCTGGCCGTGATCGAGACGAGATGATCGCCGGCGCCAGAGTGGAGGTCGCCCCCTACAAACGCGATCCGGCTGACTTTGTGCTTTGGAAACCCTCGACGCCGGACCTGCCGGGCTGGGACAGCCCTTGGGGGCGCGGCCGGCCAGGCTGGCACATTGAGTGCTCGGCCATGATCGAGCAGCGCCTGGGTGCAACGATCGATATCCATGGCGGCGGCCAAGATCTGATCTTTCCGCACCATGAGAATGAGATCGCACAGGGCACCTGTGCCCATGATGGGCAGCTCTACTGCCGGCACTGGGTCCACAACGGCTTCGTCACCGTCGAAGGGCGGAAGATGTCGAAGTCGCTTGGCAACGTGCTGCTCGTACGGGATCTGCTGGAGCAGGCGCCGGGCGAGGCCATTCGTTTCGCGCTTCTGGGCGCCCACTACCGCCAGCCGCTGGACTGGAGTGCAGAGGGTCTTGCGCGGGCAAGACGCGGACTTGATCGTCTCTATGGGACGCTGCGCGATCTTGACGATGCAGCTGATGCTGCCGCTCCAGACAGCCTGCTTGCTGCCTTTGAGGCGGCTCTGGACGACGATCTGAACTTCCCAGCTGCGATCGCTGAGCTCTTTCACCTGGCAAAGGCTGCGCGCAAGGCTGAGACACCGACGGAGCGCGGCGCCTACAAGGCTGCGCTGCGTGAAGCAGGGTCGTTGTTGGGGGTGTTGCAGCAGGATCCTGCGGACTGGTTTGGGCTCGCTGCAGAGGACGAGGCCGAGGCCGCCGAGATCCAGCGCCTGGTTGATGCACGGCTAGCTGCTCGCTCAGCGCGAGACTACGACACTGCGGATCGGATCCGCGCCGAACTGGCATCGCTTGGCATCACCGTCGAAGATCGCGCCGAGGGCTCTGCCTGGCGCAGGAGCGGCTAGATGGATCTGGCGCTCTACAACAAGCAGATCCTCGCGCTTGCCGCGTCAGTACCACGGGTTGGCCGGCTAGAGGCTCCCCACGCCTCGGCAACCGCGCATAGCCGGATTTGCGGCAGCCGGATCACGGTCGATGTGAGGCTCGATGGACCTGTCATCACCGACTATGCGCAAGAGCCAAAGGCCTGCGCCATTGGCAAAGCCGTTGCCTCGGTCGTGGGCAAGGTCGTCGTCGGCTTGACGATGCAAGAGGTGGAAGAAGGCGCAGAGATCTTGCAAGCCATCCTCAAGACGAAGGCGGCCCCGCCTGCAGGACCCTGGGCAGAGCTGGAGCCCTTCTTGCCGGTCGCAGACGTCCCTGTTCGCCATAACTCAGCCGTGCTGCCTTTCTTGGCCCTGCAACAGGCCTTCGCGGAGCTGCGCTTTGAGCAGACTGGGCAGCCACTGGCGAGCGCCGGCACCGTGCAGATCGACGGCAGGTGACTGAGGCCTTCTTTCAGCAGCACGCCCGTCACACTTTCTCTACCGCAACCCTCCTCACCCTAGGCTCTCTCGATGATCACAATCACCCTGCCTGATGGCGTCCACACCTATAGCGCACCTGTCTCTGGTAGCGAGGTTGCTGCGCAGCTCGGCAAGACCACTGCCAAGAAGGCGCTGGCGATGAAAGTCGACGGCGTCTTGCGTGATCTCACGCAGCTGATCGAGGCTGACGCGCATGTGGAAATCGTGACCCGCGATCAGCCCGAGGCACTCGACCTGCTGCGGCACGACGCAGCGCACGTGCTGGCCGAGGCCGTCAAGGAACTCTATCCCGCGACTGAGGTCACCATCGGCCCGACCATCGAAAATGGCTTCTACTATGACTTCGCCCGTGACCAAGCCTTCACGCCCGAGGACTTGACCGCCATCGAGGCGCGCATGCGGGAGATCGTGGCGCGCGATGAGACCATCGAGCGTGAGGTCTGGGCCCGTGACGAGGCGATCCGCTTCTTTGAAGGTCAGGGCGAGCGCTACAAGGCGGAGATTATTGCTGACATCCCGTCAGGGGAAGCGGTCAGCCTTTATCGCCAAGGCGCATTCCTTGACCTCTGCCGCGGCCCGCACCTGCCATCGACGGGCAAGCTTGGGACAGCCTTCAAGCTGCTGAAGGTCGCCGGTGCTTACTGGCGCGGTGACCATCGCAATCCCATGCTGCAGCGGATCTATGGGACCGCCTGGCGTAATCAGGCCGAACTGGACGCCTACCTGCACCAGCTGGCAGAGGCTGAGAAGCGCGATCATCGCAAACTCGGCCGTGAGATGGACCTCTTTCACTTCCAGGAGGACGCTGCTGGCTCTGTCTTTTGGCACCCCAAGGGCTGGATACTGTTTCAAACCCTCATCGACTACATGCGCCAGCGCCAGACTAAGGCCGGCTATGTTGAGATCAACACGCCGGACATCATGGAGCGCAGCCTTTGGGAACGCTCCGGCCACTGGGAGAAGTTCGGCGAGAACATGTTCACCACCGAGGCCAGAGAGGACCGCATCTTTGCTCTAAAGCCGATGAACTGCCCCGGCGGTGTCCAGGTCTACAAGCAGGGCATCAAGAGCTATCGCGATCTGCCCTTGCGCATCGCCGAGTTCGGCAAGGTCCACCGCTTTGAGCCCTCAGGCGCGTTGCATGGCCTCATGCGTCTGCGCGCCTTCACGCAAGACGACGCGCACATCTTTTGTACGGAAGAGCAGATTACCCAGGAGTGCCGGATCGTCTGCCAGCTGATCTTGAACATCTACCGCGACTTCGGCTTTGAGGATGTGCGCATTAAGTTCTCGGACCGGCCCGCACAGCGTATCGGCTCGGACGACATTTGGGACAAGTCCGAGGCAGCCCTGAAGGCGGCGGTCGAGGCCACTGGCCTTGCGTACACGACCAATCCTGGTGAGGGCGCCTTCTATGGACCAAAGCTCGAGTTCGTCTTGCGCGATGCCATTGGCCGCGACTGGCAGTGCGGTACGCTGCAGGTCGACCTCAATCTGCCTGAACGGCTTGGTGCGACTTACATCGGTGCGGATGGCGAGCGCCGCCCGCCGGTCATGCTGCACCGCGCGCTTTTTGGCTCCTTGGAGCGCTTTACCGGCATTCTGATAGAGCACTACGCCGGCAAGCTGCCGCTCTGGTTGGCGCCGGTTCAGGCGGTGGTCGCAACCATTACCTCCGATGGCGACTCTTACGCCAACGAAGTTGCCGGCCTCATGGTGGCGCATGGTCTGCGGGTCGAGACCGATCTACGCAACGAAAAGATTGGCTACAAGATCCGCGAGCACAGCGCAGCCAAGGTGCCGGCGCTTCTGGTTGTGGGCAAGCGCGAGGCTCAAGAAGGCACCGTCTCACTGCGCCGCCTGGGCCGCCAGAACAGCGAGACCCTGACCTTGCGCGAGGCTCTGGTGCGCTTGGAAACCGAAGCGCTGCGCAGCACCTCGTCCCCCGTTCGTTTCGAACGGCAGGATGAGGCGGCACAGCAAAGCTCTGAAGCAATAGCGGGATAGGCAGAATGGCGAGCTTGAAGACCTACGCGGATTGGAAGCACTGCATCACCGTCCTCTGCGGCATACCGCTGACCCCTGCCTTTGTGGAGGAGCGACTGACCGCCTTGCGCGATCCGTCGGACTTGAAGACGCAGAAGTTTGTCGCGACTTGGGGTGAAGCCCATCGCCTCTGCGTCATCGGATGGTTTGAGCAAGCCCAGCGGGAAATGGGCGGCGCGGAGGAGGGCGAACCTGCCACCCAGTCATCCTAGCCGAGCGCATGCGACCCTTCGATCCCACCAACATTCCCGCCATCGTTAACGCCATAGAGCAGGTGCTTGGGGCCGGACACCCGATCGCCCTTACCGTTCAGGCGGCCGAGCACGATCCTGATATGGCGCGCGACGCCTGGGCGGCGATCGAAGCCCTCCCCACAGTCCAACGCCGCGCCATTGCTGGTCTCTTGGCCGGCACCATGATGCCTGGGATCTGACCCTCTTGGACGGCATGCAGCGCCTCGGCGTGCGAAGACCCGCCACCACGGTCGCGGGGCGGTTTCAAACTGAGGACTGCAGTGGTCGGCTGCTGCTGGACCAACAGGAGCGGTCGTGAGCCTGGCCGCCGTCATGCTGGTCGCCCTGGCGATCGATGCATTGCTGGGTTGGCCCAAGCGCCTCTACGACCACATCGGGCATCCTGTCACTTGGATCGGCGCGCTGATCACGGGGCTAGAGGCGCGCTTGAACCAAGGTCAGGCCGGGCGGCGGCGCGTTTTGGGTGCTGTCTGCCTTGTGGCCGTGCTGGCTGCTGCTGTTTTGCCGGCCGTCTTGGTTCAGGCCGCCTTGCCGTCAGACCTGGTCGGCCTGGTTCTGTTAGCGCTTCTCGCCTGGCCATGGATCGCCGCGCGGTCGCTGCACGAGCATGTCGCCGCCGTGGCCAAACCCCTTGCCGAGGGGGATCTGGCAGCTGCACGAGCGGCCGTGGCGATGATTGTTGGCCGCGACCCGGCCCAGCTCGACTCCTCGGGTGTGGCGCGCGCCGGCATCGAGAGCCTTGCGGAGAACAGTTCTGACGGGGTCATCGCGCCGCTCTTCTGGGGGGCGCTCTTCGGTCTGCCGGGGCTGGTGGCCTACAAGGCCATTAACACGCTGGATTCCATGATCGGGCACCGCAACGCGCGCTATGAGGACTTCGGCAAGGCGGCAGCACGGCTCGACGATCTGGTGAACCTGATCCCGGCGCGGCTGACCGGACTGCTCTTCGTGCTGGTCTCTGGCCGGCCGCGTGCCGCCTGGTCGGTGATGCTGCGCGATGCCGGCCAGCACCGCTCGCCCAACGCCGGCTGGCCGGAGGCTGCGATGGCAGGCGGGCTGGGGATCCGCCTCTCTGGCCCGCGTCTCTACGGCACGCAGGAGTCAAAGGAACCCTGGGTGAACGCCGGCGCAGCCGATCCTAGTGCCCAAGACATGGCCCGCGCGTTAGCGCTCTACAGGCGGGGGGTTCTGCTCTTTGCTCTTGGCCTCACGATCCCGGCGGCCTTGCTCTGGTAGCGGGTGCCTAGAGCAAATCCCGAGCGCGGTGACTCACCGCGCGACGACGATTTGCTTAACCATCAAAAAGGCTAGAGCCGGTGCAGTGAGCCGTGGCGAACGAAGGCCGGCTCTAGAAGCGAAAACCAAGACGAATGGTGCCGGTGTGGGCCACCAGATCGCCGCCGATTTGGGCACCATACTGGGCGCGAACCGCGACACCACTGCTGTGGAGGAGATCGAGGCCGACGTCGGCACGGCCGATGAACTGATCGCCCTCGAAGGAGGTCTCGACCGGCGTGCTACCGGCTGGTGCCGCCGCCAGTCGCGAGGTCTGCGTCCACTCGGCATCTGTCCAATAGGTCATGCCGGCGCCGGCAAAGGGCCGCAGCACCGCATCTTGCAGGTCGATCCGCCCGCCGATCTCCAGCTCCGGGGTGAAGCCGCCTTGCGTATCGCTGGCGCTGTCAAAGCGCTGGTCCAGAACGCCGGCACCGGTCTCGCTGTATGCGGGTACCCGGATATGGACAAGATCGACGCTGAAGGCTGGGCGCAGGTACCACTGCCCCATGTCGAGGTTGTAGGCGCCGCGCAGGCGGCCGGAGTAGCTATTGACCTCCTGCGTCGAGGTCGCCGTCCTGGTCGTTCCGCCGCTGGTGACCTGGCGCGTATTGTCCATGTTGCTGTAGCCATAGGCGAAAGACCCGGAGAAGAGCCAGCTCTCTCCGATCTGCTTCTTCACCACCAGGCCGGCTGAGATCACGTTGCCGTCGGCAGACGAGCGGTCGTCGTCGGAGTCTAGGCTGCGGGTGCCGTAGGCGAAGGCGCCGCCGAGAAACCAGTCGTCCGAGATCTGCTTCTGACCACCCAGCATCGCGATGTTGTCGCGAAGATGATAGCCAGTGATCTGGTCGTCGCCGTCATGATGCAGGCGCGTGAAGATACCCCGCGCATAGACGCAACTCTCTTCGCTGAGCGCCGCCGTATCGCCGACGAAGACCGGACAGGAGTGCAGATTGCTGTGGAAGGTACTGGCCTGCTGCGGCGCCACGGCTGGATGCACGGCATGGGCCTCCGGCGCCAGGTCCTGCAAGGCTGCCTGATAGTCGCTGCTGGAGGTCGTGTTCAGCAGGGTCTCGACATGGTCGGTGAGCGCGCCAAGGGAGCCGTTCTCCCAAATGGATTGCAGGTGATCGGCGGCTGCCGTTTCGTTATCCGTCACGCCGGCACCGGCAAGAGCCCGGCCGCTGTTGAAGGCGACCTGGTCGATCTCAAGGTCCGCCTGACCGGGCGTCGACTGGTCCAGCGCGTAGGTCACCACCAGCGTGTTCTCCACGCTGGCCCGCGCGGCGTCGAGACTAAGGGGAGAGGTCAGCAAGGTCAGGCTTGGCAGCGCGCTGCTGTCTATCTGCGCCGGCAGGTTCAGGATGCGAGGCGCAACACTGCCGGCGAGGGTCGCATCGCCCGAAGCATCCAGCCGGTCGCTCGTGTTGGCCGTTAGATCGATGTCGACCGACCACGTGGCGCCCGGCGCTTGAATGAAGGCGCCGTTCACGCTGGTCGTGCCAACCTGCCCACTGCCGGCGATGTCCAGTTGTCCAGCGTTGCTAACGGTGCCAGAGGCGACATCCAGGGTCGTACCGGGGTTCAGGATACCGCCAACTTCGTTGGTTAGGTTGCCCGGCGCCGCCATGGAGATGTTGCCCTGGATGGTGCCGCTGTTGGTCACCTCGGCACCGCCGTTGGTGATGCGGATCGCCGTGCCGGAGGCAGCGCTCATGGTACCGCCGCTATAGGTGATGGCGTTCTCGCTGCCACCGTCGAACCAGACGGCGGCTCCATCTCCGCTGCCGCCGGTAAGGTCGCCGTCGAAGGTGAGGTCGATGGAGCCCCGGCTGGCCGTCGGGTCGATGGAACCGTCCACCGCTTGCACGCCGTTCTGTGCATAGATGGCAACCGCATCCGCACCGCTGGTGGAGACGGTGCCGCTCAGGTTCACGGTGATATCGCCTGGCTCCGTGGTGCTGGCGATCGCGCCGCTGCGCCCCGCGCTGCTGTTGGCGTTGGGGATGACGATACCCTCGCTGGAGCCCACGGCCGCACCGCCGCCACTCAGGCTCTGCAGGAAGATGCCGTGCGCTCTCGCGCCATTGGTCGTGATCCTTGCCTCGCCGCTGCTCTCAGGCGTCATGGTGAGGGTGATGTTGCCGCCGATGCCGTTGCCGAGACTGCTGTCGGCAAAGAAGGCGTCGTAGGTCATGCCATCGCCCTCCAGCGCTCCGCTATAGCCGCCGCCACCGCCGATGGATTGGGCAAAGAGGCCAACGGCGCCGACACCCTCGGTCCTGATTGAGCTGTCGTCGGCGAGCGAGATGCTGACATCGCCGCCGTCGCCGGTGCCACCCTGCAGCTTGCCGACGATGGTTTGTTCAACGTTGCTGCCGACCCCATCGGCGGCTAGGCCACCGCCGCCACCAATTGACTGCAGGACCATACCGAAGGCGTTGTCCCCGCTGGTCACGATGCTGCCGCTGTGGGTGACGCTCACGGCACCTCCGTCGCCGCTGGCCTCAGCCGAGCCGCCTAGGTCGAGGGTGATGGTGCCTGTGGCTGACTCCAGATTGGTGAGAAAGGTGTTCGCGACATCGTCGGGATCCACACCCTGGGCCTGCAAGGCTGAAGCTGCCTGACCTTGCAGGTCGGCCAGCTCCGGATCACTGGTTGTGCTGGTCCTGGGCTCGGCCGGGTTTATCAGAAAGACGCCGCCGCCGCCGCCGAGGGCCTGGGCGACGATCCCGTGGGATTCGGAGCCCTCGGTGGAAACGAGCCCGGAATTGGTGACCATCACACTGTCGCCATTGCCACTCGTGCCTTGGTTGTTCGTACCTGCCGTACCCCCCAGGGTAAGGCCGAAGTCCAAGGTGAGGGTGGTCTCGTGGGTCGCTAGTCCGGCCAAACCGCCGCCGCCGCCGGCGGATTGAGCCAGGATGCCGAAAGACGCATTGCCGGAGGTGGAAATGTTCCCGCTGTTGGTCACCGTGACCGCGCCGCCTTCGCCCGAAGCGCCGCCGTTGCCACCGACCCCGATAGAGCCGTTCACCAGCCGGCCGCCAGCCACGGTCGCCTCACCGCCGTTGCCGCCGCCGGCTCCGATCGACTGGGCAAAGAGCCCGAAAGCGACGTCGCCCGTAGTCGAGAGCGCCCCGAAGTTGTCCACGCTCACCGCGCCGCCGTCGCCTGCGGCCCCGCCGCTGCCGCCAATCCCAAGATTGAGCGAGATGGAGGGATCCTGCTCCGGCTCGATTTTCCACCGCTCGGCAAACTCGGGCAGAAAGTCCTCGATCGCTGCGTTGATGGCGGCTTTCTTCGCCTGATCGGCCACGTTGCTGACAAGGCCGTCCGGCTCCCCCGCACTGCTGGTCCCGCCGCTGCCGCCGCCGGCACCCACCGACTGGGCCTGTAGGCCATGGCTGCCATCGCCCGAGGTCCTGACGCTCCCCTCGGTCTCGTTGGTGACCGTCACCGCACCGCCGTTACCACCGGTCCCGCCGGAGCCGCCGATCGAGACGTTGAGCTGCATATCCTCAGCGCCGCTGGCCGTCCCCTTCGCCGCCGAGCCACCACCGCCGCCGACGCTCTGGGCGAAGAGGCCGCGCGAGTCGATCCCTGCGGTCGTGACCGCTGCCTGATTGGTGATGGTGACGGCGTCACCGCTGCTGCCGCTGCCGCCCGAACCGCCAACCGCCAGCTGGGCACCGTAGGAGGTGCCAAGTGCCAGGGGGATCTCACTCAGAACGCTGTCTTGCGTCTCGCTGTCCGTCGGCAGGCTGGGTGAGAAACCGGTCGTGCCGGACCCGGCCATCCCGCCACCGCCACCGATGCTCGCTGCATAGATCGCGTCGGCAGCAAAGCCGCTGGTGGAAAGCGCGCCGCTGTTGGTGACCTCGACCAGGCCGCCGTTGCCGCCCGTACCGCCCGACCCGCCGAGGCTCACCCCGAGGCTGACGTCGGGTGCGGTGCCGTAGGTGTAGCTCTGTGCCAAAGCGTTGTTGCCGATGCCGCCACTGCCGCCGATGCTGGCTGCATAGATCCCAGTGGCTTGACTGCCAGAGGTGGTGATGGCGCCCGCGTTGGTAATCGTGACCGCGCCGCCGACACCACCTGTGCCACCACTACCGCCGATGTCGGTGGTGAGCGCCACGGCAGGCACGTCGCCGAAGCCGGCTGTGAAGTTATCAGCCGTCGATTGGCCGCCCTTGCCGCCGCCGCCGCCGATGCTGGTGGCTTGGATGCCAAAGGAGTCCAGCTCCACGGTGGTGATCGCTGCGGCATTGTCTATGGTGACGCTTCCGCCGGCATTGCCGTCGCCACCGTCACCACCGATCGCGATGTCGATGCCGAGGCCAAGAGAAAAGGTATCGGCATCGACACCGCCGCCGCTACCGCCACCGCCGCCGATGCTGGCCGCGGCGATACCGGGAGAGGAGACGCCGGCAGTCGTGATGGAGCCTGCTTGCTGGCCGCGTTCAACCGAGACCGCGCCACCGCTGCCGCCAGCCCCGCCGTCGCCGCCGCTGGAGATGGAGATCAGCAGACTGTCTTCGCTGGTGCTGCCGCCGGTCTCGCCACCGCCGCCGATGCTCTGAAGCAGAAGGCCGGGCGCATTGGCACCAGAGGTGGAGAGGGCACCACCGTTGGTCACGGTAACGTCGCCGCCATCACCGCCGGTGCCGCCGTCGCCGCCTCTGTTGGCAAAGGTCAGCCAGCCGGTGGCATTGCCACCGGCGCCGCCCGAACCAGAGCCGTCGGCAACCAGGGAGAGGCCAGCTTGGTTGATCGCCGCGGTCGCGTTGCCGCCGCCGACACTCTGCGCGACCAGGGCGATGGCGCCATCGCCCTGAGTGGTAATGGACCCGGAATGGGTGATGTCCAAGGAGCCGCTGCTGCCGGCGTTCCCGCCAGTGCCGCCGCCGAAGGTCGCGTCGCCGCCGTCGCCGCCGGTGCCTCCGACGCTCTGTGCGAAGAGGCCAAAGGAGAAGTCGCCGAGCGTGTCGATGGTCCCGCTGTTGTCGGCGACGATGCTGCCGCCACTGCCGCCGCTACCGCCAGAGGCGCTGCCGTCGGCATCGCCGCCGTTGCCGCCAACGCTCTGCAGCGTGACCCCGGCCGAGTTCTGGCCAGAGGTCATCACCTCGCCCTGGTTGGTGAAGCTGACGGAGGGGTTGCTTGCGCTGTCCGTGACGCTGCCACCGTCGCCGCCTAATGACCCGTCCGTGTCGCCACCACCGCCGCCGTTGCCGCCGTTGCCGCCGATCGCCGACACCAGGACCCCCATCTGGTCGTCGTCGCTGGTCGTTACGGAACCAGTCGCCTCGATGGTGAGGAGCCCAACGCCGGTCGTGCCACCACTTCCACCGTTACCCGGATCGTCGTCTACGTCCTCGTTGTCGGTACCGCCGGCACCGCCGTTGCCGCCAGTGGTGCTGACGATGACGCCCAAGGTGCCGGAGCCCGATGCGGTGATCGTCCCGTCGAGTGTGAGTTCCGCCGTGGCCGCGTCACCGGCCGCACCGCCATCGCTGGCGAAGCCGTCGAGAATGAACCCGCCGACCGAGCCGCCATCGCTACCATCGCCGCCTTCTGAGAGAACCTGCGCGCCAGCGGAGATGGCGCCGTTACCAGGGGTGTTGGTGACCGTGACGCTGCTGTTCTCAGAGATCTCTACGCTCACGTCCCCGGCGTTCCCGGCCGTGGCCGCTTGAATGTAGGATTCGCCCAAGGTCGAGGTTCCACCGCCGCCGCTGTCGCCGCCGCTCGACTGGGTGAAGATCGCGGAATTGGCACCGCCAGAGAGGGTGAGATCGCTGTCGACCGAAAGCGTGATCTGACCACCGTCGCCGCCGTCGGAGGGGTTGACGTCCTCGTCCCCATCACCGCCATTGCCACCGGTCGATGTCAGGGACACCAAGGGCCCCTGCGGATCCTCGGTTATCGTGATGGGGCTGCTGACGGTCTCATCGATATCCGCTGCGTCCCCGCCTGCGGTGGAGTCCACGTCGCTTTCGAAGGTGTTGTGCACACCATCGCTGCCTTCCGTACCAAATTGGTTGACATCAAGGTTCGACTGGCTCCAGGCCGCGCCCGGCGATAGGATCCAGACGCCGAGCGCCAAGGACATGGCGCAGCAAATTGTTGAAGCTCTCACGGCCTACCCCCCAAACCCGTATGCTACAACCATAACGTCATAGCGGTCAGGTTGCAATGCACTTTTTATAAGAATGGAAAATACAAATCTGTCACTATAACTGATCTGCTATTGGCCCCCTCGACCTCAGCGGGCTGCTGCGAGAAGGCCTGAGATGTCGAGGTGCGCCTCAAGATGCGCCTCCAGAGCATCGAGTGTCGCCTCCACCTCAGCCCCATAGGCGGTCTCAGAGGCCGTCACCCCGAACCCCTTGAGGAAGGCGGCGCGGAAGGCGTCGTCGCGGAACATGCCGTGCAGGTAGCTGCCGGCGATGCGGCCGTCGCGGCTGACGGCGCCCTCGGCCAGGCCTGAGACCTGGGCGAAGGGCCGGGCGCGGTCTGCGCCCTCGGTCTCGCCGATATGGATCTCATAGCCCTGGAAAGACGTGCCGCTGGCGGCATGCGTGGCTGTGACCTCCGTCAGCCGTTTCTTCGGCGTCATGACCGTGGCCAGGTCCAAGAGGCCCAGCCCCGGATCGGTCCCGGCCGGTCCTTCGATGCCTTCGGGATCGGCGACGGAGGCGCCCAACATCTGATAGCCGCCGCAGATCCCCAGTACCTGACCACCACGCCGAACGTGGGCGGCCAGATCGACGTCCCAGCCTTGCGCACGCAGGAAGGCCAGATCGCCGCGCGTGGACTTGGTGCCGGGCAGGATCACCAGATCGGCGTCGCCTGGGATGGCCCGACCGGGACCCAGCATCGTCAGGCGCACGCCTGGCTCTTGCGCCAGCGGGTCCAGATCATCGAAGTTGGCGATCCGGCTGAGCGCCAGACAGACGATGTGCAGTCCCTCGTCTCTATGCGGCGCTGAGAGATCCAACGCGTCTTCGGCCGGCAGCCGCCAGGCCTCAGGGAACCAGGGGCAGACGCCATAGCCCGGCCAGCCCGTGCGCGCGGCGATCAAGGCGTAGCCATCATCGAAGAGGCGAGGATCTCCGCGAAAGCGGTTGATGAGGAAGCCGGCTACCATCGCCGCGTCCTCAGGGTCGATCACCGCTTGCGTGCCGATGATCTGCGCAATAACGCCGCCACGGTCGATATCGCCGGCCAGGATCACCGGCACCTCGGCGGCGCGGGCGAAGCCCATGTTGGCGATGTCGCCGGCGCGTAGGTTTACTTCTGCCGGGCT
Organism: Pseudomonadota bacterium; assembly: GCA_039819325.1. Classification (GTDB taxonomy): domain Bacteria; phylum Pseudomonadota; class Alphaproteobacteria; order Kiloniellales; family JACOMY01; genus JACOMY01. The sequence goes on from JBCBSF010000042.1 coordinate 40,954, forward strand.
GCCGGCGCCTTCGACCAGCACCAGGTCGTGGAGGGCGCGCAAGCGCTGAAAGCTCTCTAAGACCTTTGCCAAGAGCTGCGGCTTCAGAGTCTGATAGTCCTTTGCTTTCGCCGTGGTCAGACGCTGTCCTTGCACGATCACCTGCGCACCCACGTCAGTCTCGGGCTTCAGTAGCACCGGGTTCATGTCGGTGTGCAGCGGTAGACCGGCGGCCAGCGCCTGCAAGGCCTGGGCGCGTCCGATCTCGCCGCCATCGGCGGTGACGGCGGCGTTGTTCGACATGTTCTGCGGCTTGAAGGGCGCCACGGAGAGGCCCTGCTTGCGTGCTACCCGGCAGAGGCCGGCGACCAGAAGCGACTTCCCGACATTGCTGCCGGTGCCTTGGATCATCAACGCGCGGGACATGCGTGGCGTCAGCCTTGCGAGACCGGCGTCGCCATCAGAACTCGACGCCCTTCTGCGCCTTCACCCCGTCGCGGAAGGGGTGCTTCAGCAAGGTCATCTCGGTCACCAGATCTGCGGCCTCGATCAGCTCCGGCTTGGCGTTGCGGCCGGTCAGGCAGACGTGAGTCATGGGCGGCTTTTGCGTCAGCAGGAAGTCCACCACCTCGTCGATGTCGAGGTAGTCGTAGCGCAGCGCGATGTTGATCTCGTCCAGCAGCACGAAGCCGATCTCCGGATCCAGGATCTGCTCCTTGGCGATGCGCCAGCCGTTCTCGGCTGCGGCCACATCGCGCTCACGGTCTTGCGTCTCCCAGGTAAAGCCCTCGCCCGAGACGAAGAAACGGCACTCTTCCGCAAAGCCTTTGCGCAGGAAGGTCTTCTCGCCGGTCTGCCAGTTGCCCTTGATGAACTGGACGACGGCGCAGGGGATGCCGTGGGCGATACAGCGCATGATCATGCCAAACCCAGAGGAGGACTTCCCCTTACCGGACCCGGTGTGAACGATGATGAGGCCCTTCTCCTCCGTCTTGGTCTTCATCATCTCGTCGCGGACGGCCTTGATCCGCTTCATTTTCTCATTGTGGCGGCGGGTGACCTCGTCCATTGGGGGACGCTCCTTGGCTCTTGACTGCTTGTCTCTTGACAGGGAGGCGGGTGGCCTGAACAACTGCTAATGCTGGTGCCTGTGCTAACAGGTGAAAAGGGAATGCGCGAGGCCTGATCTTCGGGCTGAAGTGCAGCCGCCCCCGCGACCGTGACCGGAGAGGGCGTCCAAGGGCCACTGACCGCAACTGTGGGTCGGGAAGGCCGGGCGACCGACAGGACCATCCTGATATCCGCAAGCCGGGAGACCTGCCAGCGCGACGAAGAAAGCCGGGCGGGGTGCCCCGGTGTCGGACCTGCGGTCACATCCGCTCTTCCGCCACCATTGCACCTGCCCCCTTGGAGAGGGATGGAGTGCGGAATGTCGCAAAGCGCGGCAGAGGTCGAGCTGCTGGTCTGTGTGCGCTGCCGTCAGGGTGAGCCCCTACCTGACGATGCCGAGCGTCCGGGTGCGGCC
>JBCBSF010000043.1:0-42221 GCA_039819325.1 Pseudomonadota bacterium
CCCAGCGCGGCCGCGCTGGGTCTTCCACTTCACCCCAACTTCCTGCTCCTGGCTAAACGCCGTCGAAGGCTTCTTCGCCATCCTCACAAAGCGGCGCTTGAAACGCGGCGTCTTCAGATCCGTCCACGATCTCCATTGCACCATTAACCGCTTCCTCAAGGAGCACAACCAGATGCCAAAGCCCTTCATCTGGACTGCTGACCCCGACAAAATCATCGCCGCTGTAAAACGTGGGCACCAAACGTTAGATTCGATCCACTAGTGGGCAGCTTTGGTTGGCTGGCCCTATGGTATGCTACTGGCAATTTCTGGGTCGGGCTGGCGCTGGAATGCCTCGCATCCTTTCTCTTTCTCAGCCTCACCCTGTCTAATCACAATCACAACTCTTGCCACTTTCCTCATCAAAATCAAGATTTTGTGAAACATCAAATGGATGCTTGCTATGATTTTGGCAGCATCAACTACTGGAAATCAATGACTTCCAGTGCGTTTTTAGGGAGCCAGACACTGCATCATTTGTTTCCAACCGTGGATCCGCGGTATTTCTACATAGTCAAAGAAGAGCTGGAGGCCATGGGTTATCGGTATCAGCAGCGACCATTCTGGCAAACCTATTGGGACCATATTCGCTTTATCTCGGGCAAAGCATAACACCCTGCTAAACTCTGAAAGGCTACACGTGGATCGACAGTTTAAAGCCTTCATTAAAGACTCTGCTTTGTTCAACCACATTGAATCAGAGACCCTGGATGAAGTAGTGGATCTATTTCAGTATCAGCGTTTACTGCGCGGTGACACCCTGTTTAAAAAGGGCGATTCCGGCGATGCTTTTTACATTTTGTTAAGTGGTCGTTTGCAGGTCATTGATGATAAGCCTGTGGCTGAGCTGTCCACCGGCGAGTCTTTTGGAGAGCTAGCGCTTATCAACGACAGTCCCCGCGCTGCGACTATCAAAGCATTGCGGGATTCGGAACTGGGCCGGCTGGATAAGAACCACTTTGAGCAGATCTTGAAGAATCACGCCGAAGTCGCTGTTGAAATCATTAAAGTGATGGGCGGATGGTTGGGGTCCGGACCAAGGTTTGCCCGTAAACACAGCAGTAGCGTTGTTACTGTGGTGGAGCTGGACGAACAACGACTCTCTGTCCAATGGTTGCCTTCCCTGACGTCAGAGTTACAGAAAGTGGGCAGTGCGCATTACATTTGTGAGCAGACTCTGGATAATCAGTTTTGTAATGACGATGATGAAGTAAGTGCAGGATCCTTCCGCGAAGAAAGATTCGCCAGATGGCTCAGTGAGCAGGAAGAGCATTATCGGACGATAATTTTGCACTGCACGGCTCGACGGTCGAGATGGCGCGATTTTTGTTTACGTCAGGCTGATAGAGTATTGTATCTGGCAGATCCCTTAACGCCCTGTGAACGTCTCAAACTCAAGTCTCCGCCGGATAGAGTGCCAGAACAGGTCCACGAGCTTGTTTTACTGCATCCCAGAGGGGCTGCACGACCTCAAAACACCCGCAGTTGGCTAAGCCAGATCTCATTATCCCGACATCACCACATGCGCATGGGGAATAACCAAGATCTGCACAGAATGTGCCGTGAGTTAAACTTATGCACGAAGGCTGTGGTTCTGGGCGGTGGTGGTGCCCGGTCTTTTGCTCAAATTGGTGTGCTCAAAGCTATGGAGACCCTCGGTATAGGGATTGATCGCATTGGGGGAACCAGCATGGGGGCCATTATTGGCGCGCAGTATGCCGATGGCTACACCCCCGATGAGATTCTGGAAATCAACATCGATACGTGGGAGAGAAACAAGCCTCATAAGGCATTCACGTTACCCATTTCTTCCCTGCTGACTGCGGGCAGATCAAAGAGATTGATTCAAAATGTGTTTGGCGAGCGAGATATAGAAGATCTCTGGATGAACTTTTTCTGCATATCCAGTGACCTCACCCAGCTCCAGTCCCGTTGTCACGAAACAGGAAAGATTTGGTGGTCATTACTGGCGTCAGGGGCTATTCCCGGGATCTGCTCATCCATTATCAGTGATGACGGGTCTTTGCTAGTGGATGGCGGACTCATTGATAATCTGCCCGTCGGTGTGATGAATGAGATGCACGAGGGAACCATTATTGCGGTGGATGTGGCGTCCGATAGTGGGTTATCCCCCAACTGGCAGCACACCATTCCCCCCAATGGCTTACGGGCCTTGTGGCACCAGGTTAATCCCTTTAGCAAAGCAAAACCCCATCCTCATATCTTTAAGCTCTTTACCCATACGCTGACCCTGGCCAGCAAAATAAACTCTGAGACATCACGTCAATTGGCTGACCTCTGCATCACACTAGACTGCCAAGATCATGGTCTGATGCAAATGGAGAGTCTTGCTTCGCTGATGACCAAGGGTTATGACACAGCCATGCCTGTCTTAGAGGCATGGCAGAAAGACCAAGAAGAATGATAGAGAGTCTCAGGTATTGCGAATACTATGCGGTGGTGAGTAGGACTCATCGCGGTCGGCGCTGGCCCTCTCCCCCGCCCGGCCACGCAATAAGCATACTGGCGTGGGTGGCCGGGCGGGGGAGAGGGCCGGCGCCGAGCAATAGGTCACGATCAGTGACCGTTGGTACAAGACCACATGCTAGGGGTCGCTGCTTAAATCCCAGCTGCGCCCATCATCTTTCTCGAATGGACGCCGCTCTACCTTTCGCGCTTGTTCTCTGGGCGTTGCTCCGCCAAGGGGTATCGACGGATTTGACGACAAGGAAGGCTCCCGCGGTGGAGGGGCGTTCGCTGGCCGACAGGGGTAAAGTCAGATAAAGCGGTCGCGCCAGGAGAGCGGCAGCAGCGAGAGCAGCCGGATCAAGAGGAATAGCCGGCGCGGGAAGAGGATCTGCGCTTTTCCGGCGGCGGCCGCCGTCAGAATGCGCCTGGCGGCCTCTGCCGGACTGATCTGAAAAGGGCGCCAGGTGGCGACACCAGGCCCCGCTGGTTTGATCAGGAAACCGGGGCACGCGATGGAAAGAGATATCCCGGCACGCCGGGTCTGCGGCCTGAGCGAGAAGAAGAGCGCGCGCAAGGCTGCCTTGGTCGCCGCATAGACCGGCGCCTTGGAAAAGCCGATCAGGGCCGAGGCTGACGCAACGATGACGATCCGTGCATCCGGTCGCCCGCGGAACAGAGGCAAGGCCGGCTGCAGGGCATTGAGGACGCCGCCGAGGTTAGTGGCGATAAGACCGGCGCTGCGCGCAGGCGACTCCAGCAAGAGCCCCTCTTCGGCGATCCCGACCATGCCGGCGTTGATGATAAGCCAGTCGAGCGGCGCGATCTGATGGCGAGCCTCGATCCAATTGGCCAAGGCCTCTGCGTCGCGCACATCGAGCTGCCGGTAGGAGACCTGGATGGCGTAGCGATCCTCAAGAGACCCAGCCAGCGCGGCCAGCTCTTCCTCCTCTAGGCCGCAGAGCGAGAGACAGCAGCCGCGTGCGGCCAGGCCTTCGGCCAGAGCGCTTCCGAGCAGTCCGGCACCGCCGACCAGGCAGGCGTGTTCAAGCCGTTTCGGCAAGGGCTTGCTGAGCGTCCAGCGCCTCCGGGATCTCACGTGCCACCCTGGCGAAGGCCTCTATGGCGAAATCGAACGCGGCTGCAGAGAGCGTCGGAGGGAACCCGATGCGCAAGAGATCCTTGCCTTTTGGGACGCCGGGATGAACTGCCGGACTGACGTTGACACCGGCCTCGCTCAAGGCCTTTGCCACCCGGAAGGTCAGGACGTCGTCGCCCAGCAGCACCGGCACCATGTGGCTGCCGTCGCCGCCGCAGCGCCAGCCGATCTCCCGCAGGCTCTGCCTGGCGCGATGGGCAAGCTGCATCGCACGTTCCGGCAGCTCCGGTTCGGAGCGCAGGATGCGCAGGGCCGCCAGCGCTGCCGCCGCCTGTGCCGGGGCGATGGCGTTGCTGAAGAGATAAGAGCGCGCGTTGAAGCGCAGGTGGTCGATCAGATCCGCACTGCCTGCGACGAAGCCGCCGGTCGACGCAAAGGCCTTACTGAAGACGCCCATGATGACGGGGACCCGGTCGGTTACCTCTTCTGCTGCGGCCAGACCGCGGCCGCCAGGGCCGAGCACCCCGCAGCCGTGGGCGTCGTCTAGGAAGATCCAGGCGCCGGCCTTGTCAGTGACGTCCAGCATCTCGCGCAGCGGTACCAGATCGCCGTTCAGGGAATAGAGGCTGTCGACCACCACCAGCTTGCGCTCCGCTTCGCAGCCGCGGAGCTTCTCGGCGAGTTGGGCCACGTCGTTGTGGCGGAAGCGATGCGCCTCGGCGCCGGAGAGGCGGACGCCGTCGAGCAGGCAGGCGTGAACCTCCAGGTCGTAGAAGACGGCATCCTTGTTGCCGACCATTGCCGGAATGGTGCCGACGTTTGCCAGATAGCCCGTGGCGAAGACGAGCACGTCTTCCTTCCCCAGGAACTCCGCCAGTTCGCGCTCCAGCTGGAGGTGCAGCGGACGGGTGCCGGTCAGCAGGCGGCTGGAGGTGGAGGAGGTGCCGTAGCGCTCCAGCGCTTGGGTCACCGCCTGTCTGATTCGCGGGTCTTGCGCCAGTCCCAGATAGTTGGAGGACCCGAGCTGCAGCAGTCTGCGCCCGTCGATCTCCACCTCGTTAAGGCCGACTGGCGTCTGCTCCTTGTAGTAGGGATAGAGCCCGGAGCGCCGCGTTTCCCTGACGCGTCGCATCATGGCGTTCTGGACGAATCTTTCTTCAAAGGCAGAGTCCGCTTGCTGTCGAGGATCCAAGGACACGGGCAATCCCTTTCCTTCTGATGAGAAAACCTAGTCTTCAGTGACCAGGCCATGTGGACGGAGGTGACGAGAACGAAGGCTGCAGCGATCGAGACGACGGCTTCGAACAATCACGCCATCTCCGATCCGAGTGATCCAGTTCCTTAAGCACCGTCGTCCACATCGCCCCAAGCGGTTTCACGAACACCCACGCTCCCCCCATATTACCGCAGCGGCATGAACAAGAAACTGACCAAAAGGTCAGGTTCTGCACTGTTTGAAAAGCCGCAGTTTGTTGCAGTTTCATTGCAATCAGCCAGGTAGCGCGCGATCACGACTTTGAGACTGCAGTCGTCGCTGCTTGGTTCAATGCGCACTTAGTGGCGAGGCTGGCTAGGATCTGGTGCAGGGCGGCCGCGGCGACTACCGCAAGGTCTTCGGCGGCAGCGCGGATGCTCGCCGCGATAGGGGACCCCGGCGCTATGAGCCATTCGTCTGGGAGAGGACCGATACCCTTTTTCTCGTTCAGGGCATCAATCCTGCGGACAGCCTGGTCCTCACCTCTGTCGAGGTTGTCGCCGTCCTCTAGAGAAGAGCGTCAAGCGCTCGGTGTTCAGTTCTGTGGTGTCGTAGCAAATTGCTATTGCGGGCGGAGCGGGCGGTTCCAGATCAACCCAACTCACCCCTTCCCGGGACAGGACACCTAGACGTCACCGCAATCCAGCTCATCTCTCCTCGCTCCTGCCTTCCCATTTGGGCTCTCATCTGGACGCGCGAGGGAGTCATGACCCAGTATCCTACCGAACTTGTCACTCTCTCCTCTTTCGGCACGGGCTTGCATGTCGCCGTCGTCGGCGCCTCTGGCGGCATCGGGGCTGCCTTCTGCCGGCATCTGGAGGCCTGCCCGGAGGTCGCCCAGGTCTTTCGCCTCTCCCGGAGTCAGCCAACAGACGGCGGCGACTGGCTCCCGCTCGACTATGCCGATGAGGCTAGCATCGCCCAGGTAGCCGCCACTCTGAAAGACCAGGCGGACGAACTGCACCTCGTCATCCTCGCGACCGGCCTCTTGCATGAAGGCGCGGGTCTGCAGCCGGAGAAGACCTGGGCGAGCCTGGAGCCTGCCAACCTGGCGCAGGCCTTTCTGGTGAACGCCACAGGGCCGGCGCTGGTCGCCAAGCACATGCTGCCGCTCTTGGCGAAGAAGCGGAAAACGGCCTTTGCCGCGCTCTCGGCCAGGGTCGGCTCGATCGAGGACAATCAGCTGGGGGGCTGGTACGCCTATCGGGCTTCCAAGGCGGCGCTCAATATGCTGCTGCGCTCCCTGGCGATCGAGCTGGCGCGGCGGAACAAGACGGCCTTTTGCGTCGGCTTGCACCCCGGCACCGTCGACACGGGCCTCTCCAAACCCTTTCAGCGCGGCGTGCCGGAGAGGCAGCTCTTTACCCCGGAACGCTCGGCCCGGGCGCTTCTGGGTGTGTTGGAGGGGCTGGAGGAGGGCGACAGCGGGCGGCTCTTCGCCTGGGATGGGCAGCGCATTCCCTTTTAGCGCGCCGCGCCTTGTGACTCCCGCTAGCCAGGCGGTCTCCCTAGGTTGAGGGGACCCTTCGCTTAACATGAGAGGTCACAGACCCATGTCCCTACGGAGCCTGACCGCCGCCCTCCTCGTCGCCGCCCCGCTGGCCCTTGCCGCCCAGCCCGCCGCCGCGGCGCCGGAGCGCTATGTCATCGACGACCGCCATGCCGCCATCGCCTTCATGGTGAAGCACATCGGCTATGCCATGACCCTGGGCCAGTTCCTCGATGTCGAGGGCAGCTTCACCTACAACGCCGAGACGCAGACCTTGAGCGACCTGGAGGTCACCATCCCCGCCGCCAGCGTTTTCTCCAACGACGAGGCGCGCGACAACCACGTGCGTGGCGCCGACTTCCTACATGCCGAAGCGCACCCGACCATGACCTTCCGCATGACCGGGGCCGAGGCGACCTCCGCCACCACAGGCAAGGTCATGGGCGATCTCACCTTGCGCGGTGTCACCAAGCCGGTGACCTTGGACGTCACCTTGAACAAGGCCGGCGACTATCCCTTCCCGATCGGCGCCTCGGTGCCCTATGTGCTGGGCGTCTCCGCCGAGACGGAGATAAAGCGCAGCGAGTGGGGCATGACCTACGCCGTCGACAACGGCCTGGTCGGCGACGAGGTGCGGGTGATTCTAGAGGTCGAGGCGATCCGGCAGTAGGCCCGCTAGGCAATCCGGTTCGGTGGTTCCTGGCCGGCGGTAAAGGCGTCCAGGTTGTCCAGGCAGCAGAAGCCCATGGCGTTGCGCGTGTCCACCGTGGCGCTGCCCAGGTGCGGCAGTAGATAGGCGTTCACCAGGTCCAGATAGCCGGGGTGCAGCTTGGGCTCGTTGCGGAAGACGTCCAGCCCGGCAGCGGCGATCCGGCCGGAGCTAAGGGCGGCGATCAGCGCCTCGTCATCGACCAGATTGCCACGCGCCGTGTTCACCACGATGGCGCCGTCGGGCAACAGCGCAATGCGCTCGGCATTCAGGAAGTTCTCGGTTTCCGGTGTCGCCGGGGCGTTCAGCGACAGGACGTCAGAGACCTTCAGCAGATCGTTCGGCTCTGCATGGAAGATGGCGCCTTCCTCCAGCTCCGGCGAGAGGCGGGAGCGGTTGGAATAGTGAATGGTCATGCCGAAGGCCCGCGCCCGCGTGGCCACCGCCCGGCCGATGCGGCCCATGCCCAAGATACCGAGGCGCCGACCGCCCAGGTGGGTGCCCATCAGCTGCACCGGGGTCCAGCCGGTCCAGGCGCTGCGCCGCAGGAGGTCCTGGCCCTCCCAGGCCCGCCTGGCCGCACCCAGCAAGCAAAGCAGCGCGATGTCGGCTGTGGCGTCGGTCAGCACGTCGGGCGTGTTGGTGACGATCAGCCCCCGCTGCCGCGCGGCTTCCAGATCGATGTGGTCATAGCCGACGGAGAAGGTGGCGGCGATCTTCACGCCCTCCGGCAAGGCGGCGATCACCTCGGCGCTCAAGGCAGCGCCGGGGGCGGTGATTAGGCAGGTGGCGCCGGCGGCTTTCTGCGCCAGCTCTGCAGCGCTCCAGGTCTGATTGGCCTGGTTGTCGGTGACCTGATAGTCCCGCCGGGCGCGCGCCAGCACCGCGTCCGGCATGGGCCGGGCGATCACAAGTCCTTGAGCCATGGCTGCCGGCTCCTCCCCTCTACTGTCTCTTTGCAGCACTCTCGCCACCTTCTGGGTGCGCTGGCAAGGTTTGTGGCTTGGCTGGGCAAGAGCGGCTAGGGTCCGCCCGCACCCCTTGGGGAGAGGAGTTCAGGAATGTCTTTGCTTCGGACCGCAGCCTTGGCTGCCTGTGCCGGCACGATCGTGGCCGCCGCACCCGCCAGCGCCGGTGATCTTGTGCCGCACCGGGCGGTCTATGACATCGGCCTGGAGCGGGTGACCGGCTCCAATGCCGTGGCGGCAGCCAGTGGCAGTCTGGTGATGGACTGGCGCGACGTCTGCGACGGCTGGGACAGCGACCTGGATCTCCGCGTCCAGCTTTTCGATTCAGAGGAGGAAGAGATGCGCTTCGGCGTCACGCTCTCCTCCTGGGAGGCCAAGGATGGCAATCGCTACCGCTTCCTGGCGCGGGAGCGGGCGACCTTCTTAGCCCCGACCGACTACGAGGGCACGGCCTCCATCCGCGGCGACGGCAGCGGCACCGCCCGCTATCGCGAGCCTGAGGAGGAGACCTTGGCACTGCCCGAAGGCACGCTCTTCCCCATCGCGCATACCCTGGCGGTGCTGCAGGCCGCTGAGGCCGGGGAGGTCTTCTTCGCCACACCGATCTTTGACGGCTCGCAGGAGAGCGAGAAGGCGGTGACCTTCGCCTCGGCCACCATCTTTGGCCCCCTGCGCGACGACACGGTGACCTTGCCGCGGCTGGCGGAGCTGGACTTCTACAACGTCACCTTGGCTTTCTTCGAGGCCGGCGACGAGGAAGGCCTGCCGACGCACGAGGTCAGCGTGCGTCTCTATGAAAACGGGGTGATCGACCGGCAGCTCTTCGACTACGGCGATTTCGTGCTCTCTGCCGACATCACCGAGATCAGCTATCACGGCGATCCGGACTGCTAGGCCGAAACAGCCTGAGATCGTCCCCGCATTTCTTGAAGAGCGATCAGACGCGCGTTCCGGGCAAACAAGCACTGGCCTCATGCTGAGCCTGTCGAAGCATGTGCCAAAGGGAAGAACGCACTTGGGGCAGATCCTTCGACAGGCTCAGGATGAGGTCAGCGCGCTTGGCGCGGCTGTAGGCAACAAGGTTTATTGCTCCTTGGCGCCCTTCGCTCCCTCCGGCTTGAAGCCGCGGCCGCGCTGCACCGCGTTCGGCCCCAGCTTGTCGCGCAGCCGGTCGATGGCCGATTCCATCGCCGCCTGACGCTGCCGCTGCGGTTCCAAAAGCGAGGGCGGGTCGGCCAGGCGGGCGGGGCAGAGGTCGTCGCAGCCGATTCCGATCAGGCGGAAGGCACGGCCATCGGCCTCGGCCTTCAAGAGGCCCTGACCGGTCTCGAAAAGACGCCCGGCCAGCTGCGTTGGGTCGTCCAGCCGGCGGTGGCGGGTGATGATGCGGAACTCCGCCGTCTTCAGTTTCAGCGCGACTGCGCGGCCAGCCAACTCGGCCCGCTTCAGCCGACGCGCCACGGCTTCACAGAGCGGCCAGAGCGCTCCCTCCAGGGCGGCTAGGTCGCTCAGGTCATAAGAGAAGGTCGTCTCAGAAGAAATTGATTTTGTTTCTCTTTCCGGAGAGACGCGGCGGCTATCCTCGCCCCGGGCGAAGTGGTAGAGGCGGCTGCCCATGGCGCCGAAGCGGGCCAGTAGTTCCGCCTCCTCGAACCGTAAGAGATCGCCGATCAAGTGGATGCCCTGGCGCTCCAAACTGCCGCGCAAGGACTTACCCACGCCCCAGATGAGGGAGACCGGCTGTCCGGCCAGGAAGTCCGCCGCGTCGGCGCGGCCCAGCAGACTGAATCCGCGCGGCTTGTCCAGGTCGGAGGCGATCTTGGCCAAGGACTTGTTGTAGCTGAGCCCGATAGAGGCGGTGATCCCCACCTCTGCCTCGATCCGCTTCACCAGGCCGGCCAAGGTGCGGGCCGGCGGGCCGCCGTGCAGAGCCTCGGTGCCGGTCAGGTCCAGAAAGGCCTCATCAATGGAGAGCGGTTCGACCAGCGGCGTGGTCTCCAGCATCATCTGGCGGATCTGCCGGCCGATGGTGGCGTACTTGCTCATCTCCGGGCGGATGACCACGGCGCTGGGGCAGAGTTTCAGCGCCTTGAACATGGGCATGGCCGAGCGCACGCCATAGAGGCGCGCGGTGTAGCAGGCGGCCGAGACCACGCCGCGTCGGCCGCCGCCGACGATCACCGGCTTGTCGCGCAGTTCCGGCCGGTCGCGCTTCTCCACGCTGGCGTAGAAGGCATCGCAGTCGATGTGGGCGATGGTGAGGTCGAAGAGTTCCGGATGCGCTACGATCCGCCGGCTACCACAGTGCTGGCAGCGTGCCGTCTCGCCCGGGTCTTGGCTGAAGCAATCCCGGCAGAGGCGTTTGACCGTCTCGCCCATCAGTCGGGCGGCCAAAGCCAGGCCGCACCACGCACGCCGCTGGCGTCCCCGTGCTTGGCCGGCAGCACCGGCGTGTCACAGCGGTCCGAGAAGACCCAGGCTTGCAGCTGCTCAGGCAGCCGCTCGTAGATCTGGGCAATGCCGGAGAGGCCGCCGCCCAAGACGATGGCATCGGGGTCTAGGATGTTGATCACGCTGGCAAGCGCGCGTGCCAGCCGGTCGATGTAGCGATCGAGGCTGGCTTGGGCGGAGGGCTCCCCGCTCATTGCAGCGGCCACGATGTCTGGACCGGTGAGCGCTGGGTCGCCGCCCTGGCGTGCATGGTCGGCGGCGAAGCCGGGGCCGCTCAGCCAGGTCTCAATACAGCCTTGCTTGCCGCAATAGCAGGCGGGGCCGGGCAGTTCCTCTGGCCGTGGCCAGGGCAGGGGGTTGTGGCCCCACTCGCCAGCAATCGCGTGCCGCCCGCGCCAGGCCTTACCATCAATAGCCAGGCCACCGCCGACCCCGGTACCGAGAATGACACCGAAGACCAGGCCGAAGCCGGCTGCGGCGCCATCACTGGCCTCTGACACGGCGAAGCAGTTGGCGTCATTTTCCAGCCGCACCGGGCGGTTCAGTCGGGCGCTCAAGTCACGGTCGAGGGCCTGCCCGATCAACCAGGTGGAGTTGGCGTTCTTGATGAGGCCGCTCGCCGGCGAGATGGCGCCGGGAATACCCACGCCAACGCGTGCGCTAACGCCCAGGCTTGCCTCGGCTTCCTCAACCAGGCCAGCGAGGGCCTCGACTGTGGCGCGGTAGTCGTGGCGTGGGCTGGCGACCCGCTTCTGGAAGCGGCAAGAGCCGGAACCATCAAGTGCGACGGCCTCGATCTTGGTGCCGCCAAGGTCGAGGCCGATGCGCATCGCTCTAGGGAAGCAGTCGCGTCGGGCAGCTACTTGATCTTGGCTTCCTTGAAGAGGACGTGCTTGCGCACGACCGGGTCGTACTTCTTGAAGCTCAGCTTCTCGGTCAGGGTGCGGGGGTTCTTCTTGGTGACGTAGAAGTACCCGGTATCGGCAGTGCTGACCAACTTGATCAGGGTCGTGGTGGGCTTGGCCATGGTCTTATGTCCCTTGTGCCCGCGGCTGGCGAAGCGCTTCGCACCTCCAAGCCGCTGGGTCTCGTAACTGTAAGGCGCGAGACACTATCGCCCCGGCGCTGGCTGTCAAGTCCGAGATGGTGCAGGGCTGGCCTGGTTCCTAGGGGTGAGGCCTCTTCGGGCCTGCGAAGGAGCCCAAACCGGTCCCTAGACCACCACTGCTTTGTCCTGCCGATAGCGGAAGAGCGGGGCTGGATCGCTGGGGCCTGGAACCAGCGCGCGCTGCAGCATGAAGGCTGTGACGTCGATCAGGTCTTCCGCTAGGGCCTCTTCCACCGGCAGCCAGCGGACCTGCTCCAGCTCGTCATCGCGGGGCTCGCCGAAGACTGCCTCCGTCACCTCCGCACAGAAGAAGCGCGTGTGAAAGCGGATGGGAGACTGAGGCGGGGTGATGGCACGGGCCAGCAGACGCAGGCTCTCGAAGGCCGGTGCGATGCCCGCGTCCGCATAAGCCTGCCAGATCGCCTCCCCTGCAGGCGCCTCGCGCGCCTTTCTGCGGCGGCCGACCAAGACGCCGGTTTCCTCCCAGGTCTCGCGTAGGGCACAGCGCAGAAGTGCTGGAAAAGCCCGGCGCGTCGCCGCGTCGATCCCGCCCGGTGCGATCGGGATCGACTCGCTAAAGCCGGAGGGCCGGTGGTCGGCACGCTCCAACCCGCCGCCGGGGAAGACCAGGATGTTGGGTAGGAAGCGGGCAGTGCGGCTGCGCCGGCCCATGAGGACCTCGCGCTGGCCGGCCCAATGGCGGATCAGCACCAGCCCGGCCGCATTGCGGGGCCGAACGGGAGAGACTGCCGGATGTGAGGACGAGCGGGGCAGGGCGGCCCTACTGCAGCCAGCTGCCGCCGCGCGCCTGCACCGTCTGGGACGGCTGGTCGCGGTTCAAGATGCGGCGGTAGAGGGCCGGGTCGCGCAGCAGGGTCCGAGCGACCTCAGTCTCCAGCGCGTTCTCCGTATCCACGGAGGGGCAGTTGGTGCGGAAGCTGTCCAGCGCCGGCTGGTCGTGCGGGCTGATCACGCGCTGCAGCTGAAAGGCGCGGTTGCTGCGGCGGTCGGCGGAGGTGATGACCTCTCTAGTCGAGGCATAGCCGCTGGTGCAGAGGTTCGGCATGACGCCCCGGCCGCTCAAAGGATAGCCTGACGGGGCGTGGAAACGCGCCCAGGTCAAGGTCAGCTCGCCCTCGTTCGGCAGGCGCAGCAGGTTCTGCACCGAACCCTTGCCATAGCTGACAGAGCCCACGACCAGGGCCCGGCCGTTGTCCTGCAGAGCCGCGGCCACGATCTCGGAGGCTGAGGCGGAGTAGCCGTTGATCAGAACCACCAAGGGCACGGCGTCCAGCAGGTGGAAGTCTTGCGCGTCGAAGGCCTGGCGGCTTTCCGGATGGCGGCCATGCGTGGTGACGATGGTGCCCTCGTCGAGGAAGAGGTCGGAGACCATTACCGCCTGGTCCAGCAAGCCTCCCGGATTGCTGCGCAGATCCAGAATCGCGCCGCGCGGCGGACCGCCACCCTCGTTCTCCGCCTTGCGGACGGCGGCGCGGATCGCGCGCGTCGTGTCGTGATTGAAGCCTTCAACCCGCAGATTAAGGATGCCGTCCTCTTGGGTCCAGCTGACCGTCTGCGGCACCACGAAGGCCCGCGTGACCGTGGCTTCCAGGGTGTCGCTGTCGCCGCGCTGCAGGGTCAGGTTCACCTTGCTGTCAATCGGGCCGCGCAGGCGCTTCACAGCCGCCTTCTGGTCAATGCCGGCGGCGCTGACACCGTCAATGGCGACGATCACATCACCGTCGGCAAGGCCGGCGCGTTCGGCCGGCGTGCCTTGCATCACCTTCTGAACCGCAACGCCTTCCGGCACGATGTCGATCCGAATGCCGACGCCGCCGAAGCCATCGCGGTTGGCCCGGCTTTCCAGGGCCTCACTGCGCGAGGAATAGCGGGAGTAGCGGTCCAGGCTGTCGGCAACAGCGTCGAAGACGGACTCGTAGATCCGCTCACTGTCGGCCGAGGCAAGTGCGGGTGACACCTCCGTGAGGTCGCGCACCATGGAGTCGGTCAGCCGGCCCCAACCCACCGTGTCGTGGTCGTCGGGGGCATCATAGCTGCCCGTCGGCTTGCCACGCACAGCCAGCTGTACAGCCTTGCCGCGGCGCTCGATGGTGATGTTGGGATCGATCTCGCTCAGCCCCTCGACGCCGGCGATCGCGAGATCATCGACCTCGATGGGATCGATGTAGACACGCTGGACGTCGGCCAGGCCGATGGCGAAGACGCGGGCCGAGGTCTCACTGCCGCCCGGCACCGGGGCGCCGCCCGCCGAGCAAGCACCGAGGCTGAGTGCGCCTGCCACCAGGAGAACACTCCTGAGTTTCCCGCTTGCAAACAGCTGTCTCACCGTCATCGCCCTGTCCCTGAAGTCCTGGCCTGATTTTGTAGCCGAACACTGAGCCTAGAGCGAGCTTATGGCGGAAACTAGACGCCAAAGCGCGACCTTGTGACAGTTTTGCCTCAACGCCGCAGTTTGTGATGACACGGCACCGGCCCGCACCCCCCGCCCGGCCACCCAGTCCAGGATACTCTCGTTGGGTGACCGGGCGGGGGGTGCGGGCCGGCGCCGTGTCACGATAAACCATCTCAACGCCGCACTTTGTGAACGCGGTCGCGTCGTCCTTTTGGTGCAGTGCGCCGCTTGGATGCTGGCTTCTTACTCGAAGATCCCTTGCGCTTGTCCGGGGGTGGATCCGGCCAGGGGGAGGGGCCGGCCTCGCCCTCGGTCAGCGCCATGATCAGCGAACCGGTCAGCGCGTCTGCCTCTTCCAGACGCACCATAACCGGCTCACCCAGCCGGTAGCTGCGGCCCCAGCGGCGGCCGACCAGGGCGTGCAGGTCAGCGTCGTGGTCATAGTAGTCGTCGGGCAAGCTGGTGACCGGCACCAGGCCGTCGGCGCCGCTCTCGTCCAGCCGCACGAAGAGGCCGAAGCGGGTGACGCTGGCGATGCGCCCGGGCAGGATCGCGCCGACTTGTCCCATCAGCAGATGGGCGGTGAAGCGGTCCAGGGTATCGCGCTCCGCCATCGCGGCCCGGCGCTCTGAGCGGGAGATGGCCTCACCCCACTCCTCGAAGTGGGTTTCGTCGCCCTCCGGCAGCCCGCCTGTGCCGAGCTCATAGGCGGCGATGAGTGCCCTGTGCACCAGCAGGTCGGCGTAGCGCCGGATCGGCGAGGTAAAGTGGCCATAGCGCTGCAGCGCCAGGCCGAAATGCCCCAGGTTCTCCGGCGCGTAGTAGGCCTGGCTCTGGCAACGCAGGACCAGTTCGCCGACCAAGGGCGCTGCCGTGCTGCCGGCCACCTGGTCCAAGGCGCCGGCGAAGAGCGCCGGCTTCATCGGCTGGCCGCGCGCAAAGGAGAGCCCTAGCGCGCGCAAGACCTCGCCCAAGGCCTCGACCTTGGCCTGGTCGGGCGGCGGGTGCACCCGGTACATGCAGACCTTGCGCTTGGCCTCCAAGGCCTCGGCGGCGGCGACGTTGGCGGTGACCATGAAGAGCTCGATCAGGCGGTGGCTGGCCAGCCGTTGGCGCGGGACCACGGCCTTGGGCGTCCCGGTCTCGTCCAGAGCCACCCGCCGCTCCGGGATCTCCATCTCCAAGGTGCCGCGCTTGGCCCGCGCCTTGTCCAAAGCGGCGAAGGCGGCATAGAGCGGGCGGAGAACCGGTTCCAACAGCGGCTGGCTGGTCTCGTCCGGCCGGCCGTCGATGGCGTCTTGCACCTGCTCATAGGTCAGCCGGGCGCTTGAGCGCATCAGCGCCCGCTGGAAGCGATGCCGGCGCAGCTGCCCCTTGGCTGAGATCACCATTTCCGCCACCAGGCAAGGGCGTTCCTCCGCCGGTTTCAGCGAGCACCAGCCGTTGGAGAGCGCGTCTGGCAGCATGGGCACCACGCGGTCGGGGAAGTAGGCGGAGTTACCCCGGCGCAGCGCCTCCAAGTCCAAGGCACTGCCGGCGGTGACATAGTGAGCGACGTCGGCGATGGCGACCAGCAGGCGGAAGCCGCCGGCGTTGGCAGGGTCGGGATCCGGCTCAGCGAAGACCGCGTCGTCAAAGTCGCGGGCATCAGCGCCGTCGATGGTGACCAAGGGCGTCTCGCGCAGATCCACGCGCCCCTCCAGCGGCGCTGCCCCGGCAGCCTCTGCCTCGGCTAGGGCCGCTGCCGGAAAGTCCATCGGCAGGCCGTGTTCGGTGATCGCGATCAGGCTGAAGGCGTTTGGCGAATCGCTATCGCCCAGCCGCTCGATGACCCTAGCTTCTTCCAGGCGCTGACGGCCGCGCCGCTGGTCCGGGCGCAGCGGTTCAATCAGCACCAGCTCGCCGCTTTGCGCGTCCAGCCGGTTAGCGGCACGGATGCGGTAGAGCTCCTTCACCCGCCGGTCTGCCGGCAGCACCGTGGCCGTGCCGTCGGGCGCCAGCTCATAACGCCCGACCAGGCGCCGGGTGGCGCCACCCAGGCGGCGGATGATGCTGGCGCGGTAGATCGTGCCCTCGATCAGGCTGAGGCGCGCCAGCACCCGTTCGCCCACCGCCGGCGGCTGCCCGCCGCGGTCGGGCGCCAGGTAGATGGTCCAGAGGTCAGGCTCAGCCGCGGCAGGGCCGGAGGCTGGCTTGGCCAGAACCTCGCCGTCTTCGTCGCGGTCGCAGACTTCCAGGACGGTCACCGGCGGCAAGCCATCGCCGCGCTTGGCCTTCTTCGGCAGCTCGCTCTCTTCGCCCAAGGCGATCATCTCCTCGCGCAACCAGGCGCGCTCTGTCGCGCCTAGGCCGAAGGCGCGCAGGATCTGGCGTTTGGAGGGCGGACGGTCGAACTGCTTCAGAAAGGCCGCCAGCTCGGCGCGGCTGGGAAGCGGTCGGCTCACGCCCCCTCCTCAGGCCCCATCCTCAGGCCCCGTCCTGGCTGCTGGCGCTTCTAGCCGCGGGCTTGCGCTTGGCGGCCGGCTTCTTGGCGGTGGTCTTCGCTGCGCTGGCTTTGCTCGCTGCCGCTTTCTTGGCGGGGGCCTTCTTGGTTCCCTTCGCCGCCGCCGCCTTCTCCTTCGCGGCCTCCAGCAGCTCCAAGGCCTGGGCCAAGGTCACCGAATCCAGGTCGGTGCCCTTCGGCAGACGCACCTTGGTCTTGCCGTAGACAACCTCCACCCCGAAGCGACTACGCCGTGCCTCGACCGGCTTCTTCGTCTTGGGGTGATTGCCCAGCTCACGGGTGTTTTCCTTCTTCTTGGCGCGGGCCTCGGCGATCAGCACGGCGGCGCGGTTCAGGCCGACCGTCAGCACATCGTCATCCCCCTTCAGATTGGCGAAGAGGCTGCCGCACTTGAGGTAGGGACCGAAGCGCCCGACGCCGGCAGAGATGGTCTCGCCCGTCTCCGGATCAGCGCCCACCTCACGCGGCAGGGCCAAGAGGGCCAAGGCGGCCTGCAGGTCGATCTTCGCGGGGTCCTGGCCTTTGCCGAGCGAGGAGCGCTTCGGCTTCTCCCCCTCCGCACCTTCGCCCAACTGGACATAGGGGCCGTAGGGGCCAACCCGTAGGCTGACATCCAGCCCGGTCTCGGGATCGATCCCCAGCTCGCGCGGCGTGTTGGCGGCCTGGGTCTCCTCGTCACCGGTCGGCAGCGACAGGGGCCGGGTGAACTTGCAGTCCGGGTAGTTGGAACAGCCGATAAAGCCGCCGCGCTTGCCGAGCCTCAGCCCCAAGCGGCCGGTGCCGCAACTAGGGCAGAGCCGTGGGTCCTTGCCTGGCGCGTCGGCATCGGCCGGGAAGAAGTGCGGGCCCAGCGCCTCGTCCAGCGTGTCGATGACGTCGGAGATCCGCAGTTCCTTGGCGCCCTCGACGGCGGCCTGGAAGGCGTCCCAGAAGTCCTGCAGGACCTTCAGATAGTCGATCCGACCGCCGGAGATATCGTCCAGTTGCTCTTCCATCACCGCGGTGAAGTCGTACTCGACATAGCGGTTGAAGAAGGCGGTGAGGAAGGCGGTGACCACCCGGCCCCGGTCCTCGGGGAAGAAGCGGCGCTTGTCCAAGCGCACATACTCTCGGTCCTGCAGCACCTGCAGGATGGAGGTGTAGGTCGAGGGCCGGCCGATCCCCAGCTCCTCCAGCTTCTTGATCAGGCTGGCTTCGCTGTAGCGCGGCGGCGGCTGGGTGAAGTGCTGCTCGCTCTCCACCCCGATCAGCGCCAGCGCCTGATCCTTGGTCAAGGGCGGCAGGCGGCGCTCGCCCTCGCCCTTGGCGTCGGGCTTCTCGTCTTCCTCCCGGATGTCGCGGTAGAGCCTCAGGAAGCCGTCGAAGCGCACAGTGGAGCCGGTGGCGCGCAGGGTGACGTCGCGCTTGGCGTCGCAGATCTCGACCGCGACTTGGTCCAGCACGGCGCTGGCCATCTGCGAGGCCAGGGTGCGCTGCCAGATCAGGCGGTAGAGCTTCAGCTCGTCCTCGTCCAAGACCCGCTGCAGCTTGCCGGGCAGGCGCCCCAGATCGGTCGGGCGGATGGCCTCGTGCGCCTCCTGCGCGTTCTTGGCCTTGCTCTTGTACTGCCGCGGAGAGGGCGGCAGGTAGTCCTTGCCATGCTCCGCCTCGATCACCCGGCGGGCCGAAGCAATGGCCTCTCCGGCCAGCTGCACGCCATCGGTCCGCATGTAGGTGATGAGACCCACGGTCTCGCCGCCCAGGTCGATGCCCTCATAGAGTTTCTGGGCGATGCGCATGGTGCGCGAGGCACCGAAGCCCAGCCGGCGTGAGGCCTCCTGCTGCAGGGTGGAGGTGGTGAAGGGCGGCGCCGGGTTGCGCTTGACCTGCTTGGCCTCGACCGTGTCGACGCGGTAGCCCTGGCCGGCCTCGATCCGCCGGGCGGCGGCCTTGGCCTTGGCCTCGTCGTTGATGTCGAAGCGGTCCAGCTTCTTGCCGCCCAGGTGGGTGAGGCGCGCGGAGAAACGCTCCTTGGCGGCCGTCTCCACCTCCGCCTCGACGCTCCAGTACTCCTGCGGCTTGAAGACCTCGATCTCGGCCTCGCGCTCGCAGATAAGGCGCAGCGCCACCGACTGCACGCGGCCCGCCGAGCGGCTGCCCGGCAGCTTGCGCCACAAGAGGGGCGAGAGGGTGAAGCCCACGAGATAGTCCAGCGCGCGGCGCGCCAGGTAGGCCTGGATTAGATGATCGTCCAGGTCGCGCGGCCGGCTGAAGGCTTCCTTGACGGCGTTCTGGGTGATCTCGTTGAAGACCACGCGTTCCACCGCCTTGCCGGAGAGGGCGCGGCGGCGCGACAGCTCTTCGCGGATGTGCCAGGAGATGGCCTCGCCCTCGCGGTCGGGGTCGGTGGCGAGGATCAGCTTGTCGGCCTTCTTGACCGCAGCGGCGATCTCTTTCAGCCGCTTCTCGGCGCGGCCATCGACCTCCCAGACCATGGAGAAGGCGTCGTCGGGCTGCACCGAGCCGTCTTTCGAGGGCAGGTCCCGGACATGGCCGAAGCTGGCAAGCACCTGGTAGTCGCGGCCCAGGTACTTGTTGATCGTCTTGGCCTTCGCAGGCGATTCCACAACGACGATGTTCATTGCTTGCCGCCCTTGGACCCCCTTGCTCGTTCCACCCAGCCGCCCCTCGGGCCGGCCCGCATCTTCGAAAAGACCTTACGCACCGACGGGGCTAAGCGATCAGGGCGACACGGTTGCCAGCCTGCCGCTCCAGGCGTCCAGCCAACTCCAGCTCCAGCAGAATTGTCTGAACCACGGGAGGGGAGAAGTGGCACCGGCGTAGCACTTCGTCAACTGCCACCGGGGTCGGACTGAGCAGGTCCAGGACTTCTGCCCGGGCCGCCGACAACTCTGTCTCGTCAGCTACTCCAGCCGGACCTGGTTGGAAATCCGGCGGCGCCGGGGCGGCCAGCCGGCCGGTCATCAAGGGGCGCAGACAGTCCAAAACGTCGTCTGCCGATTGGATCAGACTGGCGCCCTGCTGGATCAGGCTGTTGGGGCCTTGCGCGCGGGGATCGAGCGGCGAGCCGGGGATCGCCATGACCTCGCGCCCCTGCTCCCCGGCCAGCCGGGCGGTGATGAGAGAGCCGGAGCGGCGCGCCCCTTCCACCACCAGCACGCCGAGGCTGAGGCCGGAGACCAGGCGGTTGCGTCTGGGGAAGTGGCGGGCCTGCGGCTGCACCGTCAAGGGCGCCTCGCTGACCAGCAGGCCCTTGGCCGCGACTTCGGCCTGCAGGGCCTCATGCTCCGGCGGGTAGACGGTGGAGAGTCCGCCGGCGATGACGGCGACGGTCGATGGCTGTGTCTCCGCATCCAGGGCACCTCGATGCGCGGCTGCGTCGATGCCGCGCGCCAAGCCGGAGGCGACGCTGAGCCCAGCAGAGGCCAGGTCGAAGGCCAGACGGTGCGCCAGCCGACGCCCATTGGCCGAGGCATTGCGTGCGCCGACAATGGCGACCAGCGGCCCCGCCAAGAGCCCGGAGTTGCCCAGCACAGCCAGCAGGGGCGGCGCATCCTCCAGCGCCGCCAGGGCGGGCGGATAGTCAGGATCTTGCAGGGCGATGAAGCGGCCGCCGAGGCGCTCCAGGCCGCTCAGCTCCGACTCCGCGGCTTTCAGAGGGGCCAAACGCAGGCGGTTGCGTCGCCCACCGCGGGCCGCCAGCTCTGGCAAGGCTTCTAGGGCCGCGGCGGCGGAGCCATAGCGGGTGAGCAGCTGACGGAAGGTAATGGGGCCGACGTTCTCGCTGCGGATCAGGCGTAGCCAGGCCAGGCGGTCAGCGGCACTCAAGCCTTCGTCCAGCAATTTTTGCGACATGAAGGAAAACTACATACAGCAGAAAGAGGCATGACCCTAGCGGCTTTCCACCCGCCGGGCCAGCCCTCACTTCTTGGCGCCGATTCGAGGCTCTTGGCCGGATAGCAGGCGTTTGATGTTGGCGGCGTGGCGAATCCAGACCAGGACCGCCAAGGCCGCGGTGATCTGCATCAGCTGCGGCTCGCCACGGAAGAAGATCTCGCCCGTCTCTTCCTGGAAGAGTTCGGAGATATCGAAGCCCCAGGGCAGAATCCAGGCGTAGACCGGCGCCATGGCTGTCGCGACCAGCGCGGAAAGCGAGGAATAGCGGAAGAGGGCCGCGATCAGCAGCCAGGTGAGGCAGCAGAGGATACCGACCCAAAAGGCCAGGGCCAGCACCGTCCCAAGCGTGGTGGCGACCCCTTTGCCGCCTTTGAAGCCCAGCCAGATAGGGAAGAGGTGCCCCAGTACGGCGGCGAAGGCCGCGATCAGAGCGACCTGGCTGCCGGCAAACCAGTCGGCCAGCAGCACGGTTATGGCGCCCTTGCCGCCATCGAGGATGAGAGTCAGCAAGGCCAGATCCTTGCGGCCGGTCCGCAGCACGTTGGTGGCACCGATGTTGCCCGAGCCGATCTTGCGGATGTCGCCCAGCCCCGCCAGTCGCGTGAGGATCAGGCCGAAGGGCAGCGCGCCGAAGAGGTAGGCGATGACGAAGGCGCCCAGGAAGTAAGGCCAGGCGAAGCTCCAGGAAATGGGATCGGGCATAGGGTTCTCGTGCGGCAGCCAAACGCTCTTTACCTGCAATCCTAACAGAGGCCGCCGTCTTCCGGGCAGCAGCTATTCGCCCAGCGGTGGGGAAAAGCGGGATCTGCGCCCTGGGGTGACATTGCAGCCGGGCATGAAATGACCTAATAGACAGCACTCTTTTCGCAGGTGCGAAATGAACGGCTCCGAAGGGGGTAATTATGG
The DNA here is from genome assembly GCA_039819325.1 of Pseudomonadota bacterium. Classification (GTDB taxonomy): domain Bacteria; phylum Pseudomonadota; class Alphaproteobacteria; order Kiloniellales; family JACOMY01; genus JACOMY01. The sequence goes on from JBCBSF010000043.1 coordinate 21,304, forward strand.
ACTACGAAAAGATCGGTCTCACCCTGCGCCGCCTGGTGGTCGAAGCAGGTGCCGCCACCATGACGCATTTCCGCTCTGAGGGGCTGCAGGTCGATGCCAAGGCTGACGATTCGCCGGTGACTGCGGCCGACCACGCCGCCGACGCCGTCATCGTCGCCGGGCTGGAGCAAGCCCTGCCGGAGATCGCCGTGGTGACCGAAGAGCGCGCCGAGACGCACGGCAGCGCGCCGGACGGCCCCTTCTTCCTGGTCGACCCCCTAGACGGCACTAAGGAGTTCGTCAGTGGCCGCGGCGACTTCACTGTGAACATCGCGCTGATCGAAGACAGCGTGCCCACCATGGGCGCGGTCTTCGCCCCGGCCAAGCAGCGGCTCTTCTGGACCGCCTCGCCGAGCGAAGCCCTGCAGGAAAGCGGTGCCATCGACGCCGCCACGCCCGGCGCGACCACGCCCTTGAAGGTGCGCGAGGCTGACAACGCGGCGCTGGCCGTCGTCGCCTCCAAGTCGCACCGCGATGCTGCCACCGATGACTACATCGCCCGCTACCAGGTGGCCGACTTCAAGAGCGCCGGCTCGTCGCTGAAGTTCTGCCTCATCGCCAGTGGCGAGGCCGATCTCTACCCGCGCCTGGGCCGCACCATGGAGTGGGATACCGCAGCCGCCCATGCGGTCCTGCGCGCCGCTGGCGGTCAGGTCGATGCCTGGCAGGGCGGTACCCTCGCCTACGGCAAGCCCGGCTTCGAGAACCCGCATTTCATCGCTTACAGCCCCAAGGTCAGCCTGGTTCAAGGCTAGAGGCCGGTAAGCATCACCCTTCCGCAGACGACGGGACCCAACATGCAAGACTTGACCCATCTCCAGCGCTTGGAAGCGGAGAGCATCCAGATCATCCGCGAGGTTGCCGCGGAGTGTGAGAACCCGGTGATGCTCTACTCCATCGGCAAGGACAGCGCCGTCATGCTGCACGTGGCGATGAAGGCCTTCTATCCCTCCAAGCCGCCTTTCCCGCTGCTCCACGTGGATACAACCTGGAAGTTTAAGGAGATGATCACCTTCCGCGATAACCTCGCGAAGGACCTGGGCCTCGACCTCATCGTCCACACCAATCAGGAAGGTGTGGCCCAAGGTGTCGGCCCCTTCACCCACGGCTCGGCACTGCACACCGACATCATGAAGACCCAGGCCTTGAAGCAGGCCTTGGACAAGTATGGCTTCGATGCGGCCTTCGGCGGTGCCCGGCGTGACGAGGAGAAGAGCCGGGCGAAGGAGCGGGTCTTCTCCTTCCGCTCTGCCCAGCACCGCTGGGACCCGAAGAGCCAGCGTCCGGAGCTTTGGAACCTCTACAATGCGCGGAAGAAGAAGAACGAGAGCATCCGCGTCTTCCCGCTCTCCAACTGGACCGAGCTGGATATCTGGCAGTACATCTATCTGCAGAAGATCCCCATCGTGCCGCTCTACTACGCCGCCAAACGGCCGGTGGTGGAGCGTGACGGCACCCTCATCATGGTCGATGACGACCGCATCCCGCTGCATGAGGGCGAGAAGCCGATGATGAAGTCGGTCCGCTTCCGCACGCTCGGCTGTTACCCGCTGACTGGAGCCGTCGAGTCCGAGGCGGCGACCTTGCTGGACATCATTCAAGAGATGCTGCTGACCACCACCTCCGAGCGGCAGGGGCGCGTGATCGACCACGACTCCGCGGCCTCCATGGAGAAGAAGAAGCAGGAAGGCTATTTCTAATGGCGCACAAATCCGATCTTATCGCTGAAGACATCGCCGCCTACCTGCACGCGCAGGAAAACAAGTCCCTGCTGCGCTTCATCACCTGCGGCTCGGTGGACGACGGCAAATCGACCCTGATCGGCCGGCTGCTTTATGAGTCCAAGATGATCTTCGAAGATCAGCTGGCGGCGCTGGAGGCCGACTCCAAGAAGGTCGGTACCCAGGGCCAGAACATCGACTTCGCGCTTCTGGTCGATGGCTTGGCGGCAGAGCGGGAGCAGGGCATCACGATCGATGTCGCCTACCGCTTCTTCTCCACCGATGTGCGCAAGTTCATCGTCGCCGATACGCCCGGCCACGAGCAGTACACCCGCAACATGGCGACCGGTGCCTCCACCGCGCAGCTGGCGATCGTGATGATAGACGCGCGTAAGGGCATCCTGACCCAGACCCGCCGTCACAGCTTCATCGTCTCGCTGCTCGGCATCCGTCACGTGGTGCTCTGCATCAACAAGATGGACCTGGTCGACTACGACAAGGAGGTCTTCGAGACCATCGAGGCCGACTACCGCGCCTTCGCCGAGCCCTTGGGGATCACCGACATCGTCGCCATTCCCGTCTCTGCGCTTGCCGGCGACAATGTCACCGAGCCCAGCGAGCGCATGCCCTGGTACCACGGCGCCACCTTGATGAGCCATCTGGAGACGGTGAAGGTCGACGACGACCTGCTGAAGATCCCCTTCCGCATGCCGGTGCAGTGGGTGAACCGCCCCAACCTGGACTTCCGCGGCTTCTCCGGCTTCGTCTCCTCCGGCACGCTCAAGCCGGGAGACCGCGTCAAGGCGCTGCCCTCGGCCAAGGAGAGCAAGGTCGCGCGTATCGTCACCTATGACGGGGACCTGGAGGAGGCTGTCGCCGGTCTCTCCGTCACCATCACGCTCGAAGACGAGATCGATATCTCCCGCGGCGACGTCATCTGTGCAGCCGACACCCCTTCGGAGGTTGCCGACCAGTTCGAGGCCAAGATCCTCTGGATGTCGGACGAGGCCATGCTGCCGGGCCGGCCCTACCTGATGAAGGTCGGCGCGCGCACGGCCTCGGTGCAGATCGCCCAGCCCAAGTACAAGGTCAACGTCAACACGATGGAGCATCTGGCGGCCAAGACCCTGGACTTGAACGAGATCGGTGTCTGCAACATCGCACTGGACCGCGAGATCGCCTTTGAGCCCTATCAGGACAATCCGGGCATGGGCGGCTTCGTGCTGATCGACCGCATGTCGAACAACACGGTCGGCATGGGCTTGATCGACTTCGCGCTGCGCCGTGCCTCCAACATCCACTGGCAGGCGATCGACGTGGATCAAGCCGCCCGGGCGGAGCTGAAGCAGCAGAAGAGCTGCGTGCTCTGGTTCACCGGCCTCTCCGGCTCCGGCAAGTCCACCATCGCCAACCTGGTGGAAAAGCGCCTGCACTCCATGGGCCGCCACACCTATGTGCTGGACGGCGACAACGTGCGCCACGGCCTGAACAAGGATCTGGGCTTCACCGATGCCGACCGGGTGGAGAACATCCGCCGCGTGTCGGAGGTTTCCGGCCTGATGGTCGATGCCGGTCTGATCACCATGGTCTCCTTCATCTCCCCCTTCCGTTCGGAGCGGCGGATGGCGCGCGAGCGGGTGAAGAGCGGCGAGTTCGTCGAGATCTTCGTCGACACGCCGCTGGAAACGGCGGAGGAGCGCGATCCCAAGGGCCTCTACAAGAAGGCCCGGCGTGGCGAGATCAAGAACTTCACCGGCCTCGACAGCCCCTACGAAGCGCCGGAGGCGGCGGAGATCCGCATCGACACCACCGCCATGTCGGCCGAGCAAGCCGCCGACAACATCATCGCCTACCTCTCATCGCAGGGTTACTTGGCGGGGGTGTAGGGCTCCCCCGCCGACACGCTTGAATATAGAGGGTGCTTGCGGCTTTTCCCAAGAAGGCCGGCGCAAGAAGCGGAGGACATCCTGGCGCGAAGCCGAGCGGAGGGTGCATTGAAGAACTACTTCGATTCTGCCTTGGCAGCGCGCTACGATGAGGACCTGGGCTCTCAGGATCCAGACGCGGCAGTCGCGCTGCTGGCCGGCCTCGCTTTCGATGGACGTGCGCTAGAACTCGCAATCGGGACCGGGCGTGTTGCCTTGCCCTTGGCCGCGGCGGGTATCGAAGTTCACGGCATTGAACTCTCACCGCAGATGGTAGCAGGCCTGCGGGCCAAAGAGGGCGGGGCAGCGATCCCGGTCACGCTGGGCGATATGGCGGAGACCTCTATCGACGATCGCTTCTCCCTGGTCTTTCTGCTGTTCAATACCATCACCAACCTGACCACTCAAAGGGCTCAGGCGGCCTGTTTCCGCAACGCCGCCCGGCATTTGGTCCCGGGCGGTTCCTTCTTGGTAGAGACCTTCGTCCCACCGCTGCAGCGCCTTCCCCCTGGTGAGACCTGCGTGGCCTTCAGCAGCTCCCAGAATCACTGGGGGATTGATGAGATCGATGTCGCTACTCAGGCGATGGTCTCGCACCACTTCCGAATGAGGGATGGCCGCCTGGAGAAGACCAGTATCCCCTTCCGCTACGTCTGGCCCAGCGAGTTGGACCTGATGGCTGAGGCCGCGGGGCTAGAGCTTAAGTCACGTTGGGGCTCGTGGCAGAAGGAAGACTTCACGGCACAGAGCCGCAGTCATGTCTCACTGTGGCAGAAGCCCTAAGCTTGAGCCAGCGCGACTCACTGCAACTCTGTTTCCCTGGTCGCCAAAGGGTGATGGCAACGTGATTGGCGAGCGAGCCCTTCCGCGCCGACCGTAAGGTAGTTCTACGGTAATGCGCGGAAAGGCTCGACTATGGCGTCACTCTGGAAACTCCCCCTCGGCCTCGTCTCGCTGGTGGCGATGCTCGTGGTCGGGGCCACGGCACCGCGTGCCTACGACCCATCGCAGCTCTCGGCCTACGTCATCGACCAATTCGGTGTGCCGCCGGAGGTGCCGGATGGTCCGCTCTCCGACCAGCTGAAAGAGGCCATCCAGGTGGCCTTCGTCGAGGTGGCGGAGGAGAACGTCTGGGACGAGCCGCAGCGCGAGGCCTTGGCTGAGATCGCTGCCTCCAAGGACCCGCGCTTGGTCTGGCTGATCAGTGACCTCATGCGCTTTGTCACCGGGACGACGGCGACGATTGAGCTGCATGCTGCCGCCTCAGTGCTTCTGGAAAAGGAGCTGCCGCACTTCAATCACTGGGGCGCCGTTACCAACCATCTGATCGCCTGGGATATCCCCGAACCGCCGGACTATCTGCCGGTGAAGCGCGCCATCTACACTGGCCTGGTCCCGGGATGGGAGCGGATCTTCGTCGAGGGTGCTGTCGACTGGCGGCATGTGACCTGGGGCGGGGTGCTGATCGACGACCGCGGCTATGACCAGACCGACACGGTCTGCAACTGTATCCCCGCCGCCGACAATCCGGAGGTTACCAGCGCCGAAGAGGCCACCTGGCTGAAGGACGAGGACGTGGTTTTCGGCCTTGAGGTGAACGGCGAGTATCGGGCCTATCCACGCCGCATCATGGAGGTGCGGGAGATGGTGAACGACACCCTGGGCGGCCGCGATCTTGCCATTCCCTACTGCACGCTCTGCGGGGCGGCGCAGGCCTTCTACACCGACCAGCTGCCCGACGGGGTCGAGCGGCCGATCCTGCGCACCTCGGGGCTCCTCAGCCGCTCCAACAAGGTCATGTATGACGTCAGGACCTACTCCGTCTTCGACACCTTCTTAGGCGATGCGCTCACTGGGCCCTTGGCTGACAAAGGCTTGAAGCTGGAGCAAGCCTCTATGGTGACCAGCGACTGGGGCAGCTGGAAGCGCGCGCATCCCGAGACAACGGTCCTGGTTGAGGCCTTGGCGCTTGGCCGAGACTTCGACTTCCGCAGTGGCCGAGATGCCGACGGCCCGATCTTCCCGGTCGGCGACGTCGATCCGCGCCTGCCGGTGCAAGAGGATGTTATCGGCGTCATCACGGCCAGCGGCACGCCGGTCGCCTTCCAGCGCAGCAAGGCGCTGCTCGCGCTGCGCGCCGGCCAGGAGATCGTGGTCGAGAACGTGCGCCTGGAGCTTGATGCCGGCGGCATCCGCGCGGTTGATCTCGACGGCTCCGACCTCGGCAGCCACGAGGCCTTCTGGTTCGCCTGGTCGCAGTTCTATCCGGGTACGGAACTCTGGGCAGGATCGGAGGGCTAGGGACTCTTCCGCAAAGCGTTAAGAATCCAGCGTCCCTTGGTCCTTGACCTCCCACGTAATCCCTCATCCTGAGCAGCGGGCTTCAGCCCGCGTCCGTCGAAGGATGGGCCCCACGCTCGGTGCTAACGGCCCGCCTTTCGACGGGCGCTCGCTGACGCTCGCTGCTCAAGACGAGGGAGTGCGTGTGGAGCTGATGGTTCCATGTGCACTCATCTGCTTTAGCGCAATCCCCCGGCGCTGCGCCCGCGATAGGTGAAGGCTCCCCGCTGCCCCGCTGCTTCCTCCAAGACGCGCCCCCGCAGCGGTGACTTGCTGCAGACCGGGTCGGTCGCGGCGGCATCGCCGGTGAGTGCAAAGGCCTGGCAGCGGCAGCCGCCGAAATCCAGGGCGCGGCGATCGCAGCTGCGGCAGGGCTCCTTCATCCAGGCCTCGCCGCGGTAGGCTTGGAAGGCTGGGTCCTCGTACCAGATGGCAGAGAGTGGCTGCTCGGTGACCCGAGCGAAGGAAAGGTGTGGCAGGCTGTCGGCGGCGTGACAGGGTAAGACCCGCCCGTCCGGCGTGACCACCAGGCCGCTGCTGCCCCAACCGCCCATGCAGGCCTTGGGGAAGCGCGCGAAGCGGTCGGAGGGGACATAGTCGATAGCAAGTTGACCCCAGAGCCGCTCTCTGGCCTCTGCCACCAAGGCGTCGGCTTCTTCGACCTGCGCGCGCCTGGGCAACAGGGCTGCTTGGTTGATTGCCGCCCAGCCATGGAGCTGCACATGCGCGACCTCCAGCCGGCGGGCGCCCCAGGCGAGCGCCAGGTCGATAGTGGCACCCAGGTCGTCCAGGTTCTGGCGGTGCATCACCGCGTTCAGGGTGAGCGGAAGACCCAGCGCGACCGTCCAGCCGGCGACCTGCTCTTTGCGGGCCAGGCCGCCCCGATAGCCGGAGACATGATCGGCCATCTCGCTGGTCACGCCTTGGATCGAGAGTTGAACGTGGTCCAAACCTGCCTCAGCCAACGCAGCGAGGCGTGCCTGGGTCAAGCCGATGCCGGAGGTGATGAGATTGCTGTAGAGCCCAGCGTCCCGGGCCGCCGCCACCAGCTCGGTCAGGTCACGCCGTGAGGCCGGTTCTCCACCTGACAGGTGGACCTGTAGCACGCCCAAGGCTGCAGCCTCTTCGAAGACCCGCGCCCAGAGGGCTGTCGGCAGTTCGGCCTCGGAAGCGGCCAGTTCCAGAGGATTGGAGCAGTAGGGGCAGGCCAGCGGGCAGCGGTGCGTCAGCTCCGCCAGCAGCGCCACCGGTGGTTTGGGCCTCATGCCGCGCGGTCCAGAATGCGGCGCTCGACTAGCGGTGTGACGAACGCCAGGACATCGGCCTGAACCTGCTCCACCGGTGCCTTGAAGCGCGCGGCCAGGGTTGCGGCGACCTCCTGCAGGCTCCGGCTGCCGTCGAGAGCGTTCAGGATGGCTAAGCCGCTCTTGTCGAGTAGCTGAGCGCGTTCGGGGGAGAGCAACACCCAGGTCTCCCGCACCGGGTCTTCCTTCAGGCGCACGCCCGGTCCGAAAATCAAACGCTCGCTGGCGTCGAGCCTCATAAGAGCCCGTCGCCCGGCTGCCAGGCGCCCGGCACGCCGCGGCCAGGCGTGACATAGGCAGCCTCTAGGGCATCGAGCTGCGCCCAGAGCACCTCCGTCTTGAAGATGAGGGCCTGGCAGACGGCTTCTTCCTCCTTGGGCGAGGTGGCGTGGCGCAGGACCCAGTCCAGGCCGAAGGCCACATCCTCGGGCGCCTCGGTCAGACGTTTGCGGAAGTAGGAGAGGCTCTTCTCATTGGCGAAGGCGTAGTGCGCCATCAGCCCCTCGATCCGCTGCGCATGGATCTTCGGCGCGAAAAGTTCGGTGAGGGAGGAGGCCACGGCCTCCAGCAGGCTGCGCTCACGCACGAAGGCGACGTAGGCCTCGACGGCAAAGCGGGTCGCCGGCAGCACGCCGCGGGTGGAGGCAACGTAGTCAGGGTCCAAGCCCACCGCTTCAGCCAGATGCAACCAGCGGCGCAGACCACCGCCCTCGCTGACCGTGCCGTCTTGCTCTTCGATCCGGTGGCGCCAGGCGCGGCGCAGCGCCGGATCCTCGCAGCGCGACAGCAGGGCGGCGTCCTTCATCGGGATGCGGGACTGGTAGTAGTAGCGGTTGATCACCCAGGCGCGCACCTGGTCGGGTGTGCAGTGGCCGCCGTGAAGGCGCTGATGAAAGGGGTGCTTGTCGTGATAGCGCTCGGCACCGATCAGGCGCAGGCGGCTTTCCAAGTCGCTGCTCACAGAACCACCTCCATACCGTCATGAGCGACCTGCCAGCCGGCCGCCTGCACGGCCTGGCGCTGCGGTGCCTCCGGCCGCCAGAGCGGGTTGGAGTTGTTCAGATGGACGTAGACCTTCTGCGTGATCGGAAGACCGGCGAAGGCCTCAAGCGATCCGCCGTCACCGGAGATCGGCATGTGCCCCATGCGCCGCCCGGTCTTGGCACCGAGGCCCAGTCTTTGCATCTCGTCGTCTGTCCAGAGCGTCCCGTCGAAGAAGAGGAGATCGGCACCGCGCAGCCGCTCTGCCAGGGCCGGTGTCAGGAGCGCGCAGCCGGGGATGTAGTAGGCGCGGCTCCCGGCGGCCTCCACCTCGACACCCACGGTCTGTTCACCTTCCAATGCGGTGTCGACCGTTTCGCCTTCCAGATAGAGAGGCACCTTGCCGGGGACGGCGAAGAGCCTTGCCGTCAAGCCCTTGGCCAGGCTGACCGGCTGCTCTAAGGCAATCGCCTCGCGGATGACGAGAGAGGGGTCGAGTGCTTGAAAGACAGGATTGTCGGCCAGCGCCTTCAGGATCTCGGCGGTTGCCAAGAGGCGAAAAGGCTGACGCTCGCGTAGGGTCAGGAGGCCAGCGATGTGATCCAGATCGCCGTTGGTGAGTAACACTGAGGCGATTGGTGAATGCCGGATGCTGCGGGGATGCAGTGCCGGAGCGGTCGCTAGCTGCTGGCGCAAGTCGGGGGAGGCATTGAACAGCGCCCAAGTTTCCCCGTCCGCCGAGAAGGCAACCGACGACTGGGTCGAAGCCGCTATCTCGCCAGATCGGGCCGCGTCACAGTTGGGACAGCCGCAGTTCCATTGCGGCAGGCCCCCGCCGGCAGCGGCGCCCAGAACCAAGGCCCGCAGTGCCGGCATGCGGGCTAGTCTGCGTCCTTGGCCTGCAGGTCCGGCTGATCGGCCAGGCCCTCGGCCTCGGCGTACATGTTGATCTCCATCGCGCAGGAAAGGTCTTCGCTGACAGGCGCGGTCCAGGTCTCGTCCATCAAGGTCTCGCTTCTTCGCTAAGTGCGTTCGGTGCCCTGAAGGTCGAGCTTCGCATGCCGGAGGTCAAGGCCTGGTAAGGGCGGCCAAAGCGCTCCATTTAACGGGGTGAGTTTGCAGAGAGGAAGGCAGGATGCAGGATATCTCCCGCCGTGCAGTGCTGGGCGCCGTCACCGCTGCGCCGCTGCTGGCAGCCGCCCCGGCCTTTGCGGCCGCACAGCTGACCAAGCCGATCCCCGCCAGCGGTCAGCCGCTGCCGGTCATCGGCATGGGCACCTGGATCACCTTCAACGTCGGCGACGATCCGGTCCTGCGCCAGCGCCGGGTCGAGGTCTTGCGTGCCTTCTTCGAGGCTGGCGGCGGCATGGTCGATTCCTCGCCCATGTACGCCTCTGCCGAAGAGGTGATGGGCCATTGCCTTGAGCAGCTGGGGCCGCAGCCGAGCCTCTTCTCCGCCACCAAGGTCTGGACCTCCTCACCCAGCGGCGGTCAGGAGCAGATCGAAGCCTCACACCGCCTCTGGCGCCTGCCGCGTTTCGACTTGCTTCAGGTTCACAATCTGGTGGGTTGGGAGGCGCATCTGGAGCGCCTCTTTGCCATGCGCGCGGCTGGAGAGGTCGGCTACGTCGGCATCACCACCTCGCACCGGCGCCGGCACGGTGATGTCGCGGCCTTGCTGGAGGGCCAGCCTTTGGACTTCCTGCAGCTGACCTACAATCCGGTCGACCGGGCCGCAGAGGCGCGGCTGCTGCCGCTGGCGCAGGAGCGCGGCGTGGCCGTCATCGTGAACCGTCCTTTCCAGGGCGGCCGCTTGGTGGACCGGGCACAGCGGACGCCGCTGCCGGCCTGGGCGGCAGACATCGATTGTGAGAACTGGCCGCAGATCCTGCTGAAGTACGCGGTGTCCCATCCAGTGGTTACCTGCGCCATCCCGGCCACCAGCCAGGTCACCCACATGCGCGAGAACATGGGCGCCGGTCGTGGCCGCCTGCCCGATGCCGCCGAGCGCCGGCGGATCGAAGCGGCTGTCGCGGAGCTCTAGGCGCACCCCAAGGCAGCACCTTGGGCTTGCTTCCTAGATGCAGGCAGGTAAGGCTGACTGTCGACGGACCTAGGAACACTTCACATGAGCCTCGCGGAACTCGATATCGAAACCCTACAGGCGCAGTTCGACAGCGGGGCCTTGACGGCCCTGTCGCTCACAGAGAGCTTTCTCGAGCGGATCGAGAGCGTCGACCGCGCGGGTCCGACGCTACGCTCGGTCGTAGAGGTCAATCCCGACGCGCTGGAGATCGCCGAAAGCCTCGATCGGGAACGTGCCGAGAAGGGACCCAGAGGGCCGCTCCACGGCGTGCCGATCCTGCTAAAGGATGCGATCGACACAGGCGACCGTATGATGACGACGGGCGGCTCGCTGGCCTTGATTGGAAACATCGCGGCCGAGGATGCCTTTGTTGCCATTCAGCTCCGCCGCGCCGGAGCGGTCCTGCTTGGCAAGACCAACATGAGTGAGTGGGGCTATGTCCGGGCGAGCCGTGCCTGCAGCGGCTGGAGCAGCCGGGGCGGGCAGACCCGTAATCCCTATGTCCTCGACCGCAATCCTTCGGGCTCCAGCTCTGGCTCAGCGGTGGCGGTCGCCGCCAATCTCTGCACAGCGTCAATCGGTGCCGAGGTCGACGGCTCTGTCGTGCGCCCCGCCTCGATCAACGGCATCGTCGGCTTGAAACCCACCGTTGGACTGGTATCGCGCAGCGGTGTCATGTCAGTGGCCGAGCCCCAAGATACGGCCGGCCCGATGGCCCGCTCGGTAAGCGACCTTGCAATTGTGCTAAACGCGCTCGTCGGGCTCGACCCGCGCGACCCGAAGAGCCAGGACGCCGCTCAGCATACAGCTGCCGACTACCGCAGTTTCCTGAAGCCCGACGCGCTGAAGGGTGCGCGTTTGGGGCTGGCGCGCGATCTCATGGGTACGCACCAGGGCGTAGACGCCGTCATTGAGGAGGCGGTATCTGTACTGCGCCATCTCGGCGCTGAGGTTGTCGATCCGACCAACGGCAGCGCCTTGCCGCTCTTCGGCGAGGCGGAGGCCACTCTCTTTCTCTATCACCTCAAGGCCGCCTTCGACGCCTATCTGGGCAGCCATCCTGGCGGCCAGGTCCATAGCCTGGACGAGCTGATTGCCTTTAACGCCGCCCACGCCGAGACCGTGATGCCCTTCTTCGGCCAGGATTTCTTGGAGCAGGTCGCAAGGATGGGCGACATGAACGAGCCCGCCTATGAGGCAGCCCGTCTCGAATGCCTGAGGCTCTCGCGCACAGACGGCATCGACAAGGTGCTGGCCGAGCATCGGCTGGACGCCATCATTGCGCCTACCGACGGCATGCCGGCCTGGACCATCGATCCTGTCTGCGGCGACCGCATCCAAGGCGGTTGCTCCTCGCCGCCTGCCATGGCGGGCTATCCTCACATCACAGTTCCGGCTGGCTACACCCATGGTCTGCCCGTCGCGCTCTCCTTCTTCGCGGGCGCTTGGCAGGACGGCCTGCTGCTCGGATACGCCTACGCCTTCGAGCAGGCCACGCGGGTGCGCCGCCCGCCTCAGTTCCTGCCAAGCTTGGAGGCCTAGGCCGCCTTGCTCTCACAGAGGCTCACGCTACCCGGCACTGCTGTCCTGGGAGGATCAGCCGTCCAGCCCGTAGACCTGCACAGCATTGGCTGACCCGATCGCCTCGGCTTCGTCAGGTGACAGCGCGCCCAAGATCTCTTGGGTAATGTCGATCCAGGTCGGTAGATCGCTGGTCACAGTCACCACCGGCCAGTCGCTGCCCCAGATCATGCGCTGCGGGCCAAAGGCCTCCAGCACGTGATCGACATAGGGCCGGATGCTGTCGAGGGTGGCGGCGTCTGGTCTGCAGTAGGCGAGAAGCCCGGAGAGCTTGCAGGTGACGTTCGGCAAGGCGGCCAGCGCGCTGATGTCGGCGCGCCAGGGATCCAGGCCGCCACCGGCGATGTCAGGCACGCCGCAATGGTCGAGGATCAGCCTGGTGTTCTCACAGGCCTTGGCCAGGTCGCGCGCAACCGGCAGCTGTCGTGCCAGAAAGCACATATCGAAGGTCTTGCCCGCCGCTCCCAGCTTTCGGACGTGGCCGCGAAAGGGGCTGGATTGTGAGAGCGGGTCACCCATCACGTGCAAGATCCGGCGAAAGCCGACAATGCCCAGCTCATCGGCCCGCTCCAGCTCCGCCTCGAAGCCGCTGTCGTTTTCCGGGCGCAGGTTGGAGATTAGACCGGCGAGGCCGCTGCCGGGCTGCTTCGCGATGGCGGCGATGAAGGGTGCCTCCTCCAGCCGGCGCGCCTCATCCACATCGGCTTCCATGAAGAGCGTGGCCTTGATATCGCGGCCTGCCGACCCGCGTTTGTAGTCCTCCAAGGTGAAGGCGCGCCCGGCCAGCGCCGGGAAGTCTGCCGTCCAGCTGTAGGGCAGGTCATTTGCGTAGAGCAGGTGCTGGTGCGTATCGAGGAGAGCGACCATATCGAGGGTCCTTGGGCTGAGGCGCTGACGGATGTTCTCGTGAGGAGGGGCTGTCGTGGATAGTTTAGCGACCTATCGGATATCCGATTTCCTGCTGTTCTCGCCAGAGGCCTACCTGCGGCTCTTTGAGCGGCTGAATGAAACGCTCTGGCCGGCGCAGCTGGGGCTGCTGGTTGTCATCGTCGCCCTCTTGGCGCTGGTCTGGCGCGGCCAGCTGCGCTCCGTGCTGGCCCTCTTCGCGCTCGCCTGGCTACTGGTGGCCTGGGTCTTCTTTATAGAGCACTACCAGCAGATCAACTGGGCCGCCGGCTATATGGCCGTGGGCTTTGCGCTCCAGGCCTTGCTGCTGGCCGGGCTCGCCGCGCTGCCGAGCGGTTTGAGCCTGACACGCCGGCCCTTCGGCCTCTTCCTGCTGATCGCCGGCTTGGTGATCACGCCGCCGATGACCCTGGTCTACGGCCTGCCTCTGGCGGCCATGGAGTTCTTCGCCCTCATGCCCGACCCCACGGCGATCGCGACCCTGGGCTTGGTTTTCCTGATGCAAGGGCGCGCTCGCTGGATCCTGCTGCCGCTGCCGCTCATCTGGTGTTTGGCCTCGGCTCTCACCTCCTGGGGCTTGCCGTGGCCGCCGGGTTTGGCGGCGCCGGTGGCAGCGCTGATCCTGACCGCTGGGGCCGGGATCAAGGCTCTCGTTTCTCCTGGTACTGCTCGAAGCTGACCCAGTCGTCGAAGCCGGTGGCCTTCTTGAACTCTTCCAGGCTGAAGAAGTCCTCCGGCCTGTAGGCGATGCGATCCTCGCGGATCTCTTCCAGGCTCTGCTGCATGGCACGTGCGACCCGCATGATGAGCGAGATGCCATGCACCACCATGGCAAAGCCCATCTCGTGCAGTTCCTTGTTGCTCAAGATCGGCGTACGGCCACTCACCAGCATGTTGCAGAACTGCGGGACCTCGAAGGCCTGGGCGACCTTGGCCAGCTCTTCCACATTTTCCGGTGCCTCGATGAAGAGGCCGTCGGCACCGGCGGCGACATAGCGCTCACCGCGGCGTAGCGCCTCGTCCAGGCCGTGGATGGCACGGGCATCGGTGCGGGCGATCAGGAAGAACTCCGGATCGCGGCGGGCGGCGACGGCAGCGCGGATCTTGGCCTCCATGACCTCAGTCGGCACCACGTCCTTGCCGGCCATGTGGCCGCAGCGCTTGGGCGCCATCTGGTCTTCCAGGAAAATGGCGCCGGCGCCCATCTCCTCGTAGGTGCGGATGGTGCGGGCCACGTTCTTGGCATCGCCATAGCCATGGTCGCCGTCGATGAGCGCGGGAAGAGAGGAGGCACTCAGGATATCGCGCATGCCGGCTGCCATCTCGCCGAGGCCAGTGAGGCCGATGTCGGGGATGCCGTAGCGGGCCCCGACCAAGGGAAAGCCGCCGACGACATAGGCCTTGAAGCCCGCTTGCTCGATCAGCCGGGCGCTCAAGGCGTCATGGGCGCCGGGCAGGACCAGCGGCTTCTCCTGTGCCAAAAGCTGACGCCACGTCGGTCGTTTTCTCTCGCTCACCCCAGAGGCTCCTTCTCGTCATCGCCCTTTTGCCCAAGAGCCACGTTGCTTAATCCCCTCCAAAAGATCAATAATCGTTGCTGCGTGATCACCATGAACAAACCGCGGCGGAAGCGCGGGCGAGGAGGGACGGATGAAGAGCTTGGGGCTGAAAGAGGCATTGCTAGGGGCGGTTTTCTTGGGCTTGGCCGGGGTTGCCACGGCCGGCGCGGCACAGGCGGAGGCCAAGACCCTGCGGGTCACCAGCCAGCTGCCGCCGACGCACCCGGTCACCTCTAACCTCATGGCCTTCTCAGATAGCGTGGCGCAGACCTGCCCGGCGGAGGAGTTGGAGTTCCAGATCTTCCACTCCGCCCAGCTCTATAAGGATAGCGAGGTGCCACAGGCCGTGGCCTCCGGTGCCATCGACATGGGTACCGCCTCGCTCACCCGCTTTGCCGGCACGATCCCCGCGGTCGATGTCTTCTACGTCCCCTTCACCTTCCGCGATCCGGAGCATGTGAAGGCGGTGACCGAGCCCGGCAGCGCGCCGCGCGCGCTGATCGATGACGCGGTCTTGAAGACCGGCGCGCGAGTGCTTTGGTGGCAGGCGGTCGGCAACGCCATCCTGATGGGCAATGAGGCCTGGCGCCTGCCGTCGGATGCAGAGGGCAAGAAGATCCGCGTCTTCGGCAAGACCCTGGGCGACTTCGTGACCGCCATCGGTGCCTCGCCGGCGCTGATCTCCGGTTCGGAGCAGTTCCTCGCCTACCAGCGCGGCACGGTGGATGGCGGCATGTCCTCACCCGCCGGCATCCTCTCGCGCAAGCTCTACGAGGTGCTGGACTATCTGATGGTGACCAACCACGCGGACGTGGAGTTCGTGGTGATCATCAATGAGGGCGTCTGGCAGTCGCTGACCGAGGCTCAGCAGGCCTGCATCATGCAAGCCGGTGCCGCCGTGGAGGCCGATCTGCGCGACACCATCATCCAGAAGGATCTGGACGCCATCGAGTTCGTGCGCAACGAGACCGAGATGCAGGTGATCGAGCTGACGCCGGAGGAACGGGCGGCCTGGATCGAGTCCGCCGCGCCGGTGCGTGAGACCTATCTGGAGAGCGCCGGCCCCTTGGGCGCCAAGCTCTTGGAAGAGATCAACAAGCTCTAGGCGGTCTCTATTCCCATGTTGCGTGCCGGTCTGGCCGCGATCGACGCCACCGCGCGTTGGTCCGGCCGGCTGGCGGTGCTGCTCTTCTGGGTGATCGGCGTCATCGTCGTCTGGGAGGTCGCGGCCCGCTACCTTTTCAACGCACCGACCATCTGGACGGAGGAAACCGCCCGTCTGGTGATGGTCTGGGGGGTCTATGCCGCCGCTGCCTTGGTGCTGCAGGAACGCCGGCTGATCGCCATCGACGCTGTGGTGCGCTGGCTGCCGCCGGGCCTGCAGCGTGTGCAAGAGATCTTCGTGCTGCTGGTGATCCTGGGCTTCTCCACCGTTGCCGTGATCTGGGGGATCGGCATTGTGCAGGAATCCCTGGCCGTCGGCCGTGCCTCTGCCACCATGCTGCGCTTGCCGCAGTGGGTCTTTGAATTGCCGGTGCCCATCGGCTTCACGCTTCTGGGCCTGCAGGCCTTGGCCCGGGTGATCCGCCTCTCGCTGGGCTGGGAAGCGCCGGCACGCAGTGAGTCTGCCCTGTGACGGCTGTCATCGTTCTGGCTGTCCTGATGGCGCTCTTGCTGCTGGGCGTGCCGATTGCCTTCGCGCTCGGCGGTCTGGGCCTGGCCATGCTGGCCTTCGCCGACATCTCGCTGGTGATGGTGCCGCAGGGCCTCTTGAGCGGTGTCGACAACTTCGTGCTGCTGGCGGTGCCGCTCTTCCTGCTCATGTCCACGGTGCTGCTGAAGGGTGGCGTGGGGCAGGACCTCTTCGCCGCCGTGCAGTCTTGGGTGGGGCACTGGCCAGGCGGGCTGGCCATTGCCACTGTCATCTCCTGCGCGCTCTTCTCCGCCATCTCCGGCTCCTCGGTGGCGACAGCGGCGACCATCGCCGTGGTGGCCGTGCCAGAGATGCTGCGCCGCGGCTACCCGCCGCCCTTCGTCTATGGCCTGATCGCTGCTGGCGGCACCTTGGGCATTCTGATCCCGCCCTCCATCCCGCTCATCGTCTATGGCGTGGTGACGGAGGAGAGCATTCCCTCCCTCTTCCTCGCAGGCGTCATCCCCGGGCTCTTGCTGGCCGGTGGCTTCATCCTCTTCGCGCTGCTCTACGCGCGCTTTTCCGACCGCTTCACCCCGGTGGCCAAGGCCAGCTGGGCGGAGCGGCGGCGGGCCAGTCTGCGCGCGCTGCCGACCCTTTTCATCGCCGCCACCATCTTCGCCGGGATCTACTCCGGCGCCTTTACGCCGACCGAGTCTGCTGGCGTCGGACTGGCGCTGGCGGTCGTGGTGGTCATGGGCCTGCGCTGGATCGACGGCCAGCCACCCATCTCTCTCAAGCTCTATTGGGAGGCAGCGGAGGAGGCGACCCGCACCACGGTCACCATCCTGCTGATCGTGGTCTGCGCCAAGATCTTCGGCAAGGCGGTGACGCTCTATCTGATCCCGCAAGACGTTGCCATGGCGATCACCACGCATGTGACCGACGCCGGCACCTTCATCCTGGTGGTCTCGGTGGTGCTCTTGATCCTTGGCTTCTTCCTTGAGGCCCTGTCGATGCTTTTGATCGTGGTGCCAGTGCTCTTTCCCTCGCTGCGCGCGATGGGGATCGATCCCATCTGGTTCGGGATCTACTTCATGATCCTGATCGAGTGTGCCTTGATCACGCCGCCGGTGGGCCTGAACCTCTTCGTGCTGCAGGCCGTCGCTAAGGCCAAGCTGGGAGAGGTGGTGAAGGGCGTCTGGCCTTTCATCGCCATCATGCTGGGCATGGTGGTGCTGCTGACCTTCTTCCCGCAGTTGGCGCTCTTCCTGCCGTTCGGGCTTTGACGCGATCTCACAGATCAACGCAAGATAGAAGGAGAGCAAGTATTGCAGCGCTAGGGCTCAACGGTTTGCAGCCGCCTGTTCTGGTTCCATCTTGCTTTACGTTACATCATAACATACGTCTGGAATCCGCTGCGGTGCCGGCAGGCTGCTGCCACGCACCCGATCCCAACGCAGATGGATTGAGCCCTCATGTCCGCCATCGACCGCCGTCTTCCTGTCACCGTGCTCTCCGGCTTCCTCGGCGCGGGCAAGACCACGCTGATGAACCACATCCTGAACAATCGCGAAGGCAAGCGCGTCGCGGTCATCGTCAATGACATGAGCGAGGTGAACATCGATGCCGACCTTATCCGCGACGGTGGGGCGGACCTGAGCCGCACCGAAGAGACCTTGGTGGAGATGACCAACGGCTGCATCTGCTGCACCCTGCGTGACGACCTGCTGCAAGAGGTGCGGCGCTTGGCAGAGGACGGCCGCTTCGACTACCTGCTCATCGAGTCCACTGGCATTTCCGAGCCCTTGCCGGTGGCGGCGACCTTCAGCTTCCGGACTGAAGAGGGAGACTGCTTGGAGGACATCTCGCGTCTCGACACCATGGTGACGGTTGTGGATGCCGCGAATCTGCTGCGTGACTACGCCTCGACCGATTTTCTGAAGGACCGTGGCGAGTCCTTAGGCGAGGAGGACACCCGCACGCTGGTGAACTTGCTAGTCGAGCAGATCGAGTTCGCCGATGTTATCATCTTGAACAAGATCGATGCGGCCGACCCGGACCAGCTGGATGCTGCGCGTAAGATCATCAAGTCGCTCAACAGCGATGCCACGGTGATCGAAACCAACATGTCGCGTGTGCCCCTCGACACTGTCCTGAACACGGGCCTCTTTGACCACGACAAGGCCCAGGAACACCCGCTCTGGTTCAAGGAGCTCTTTGGTTTTGCCGACCACACGCCGGAGACCGAGGAGTATGGGGTCAGCTCTTTCGTCTACCGGGACCGCCGCCCCTTTCACCCAGAGAAGTTCCACGCCTTCCTGAATTCCTCCTGGCCCGGCGTCATTCGGGCCAAGGGACACTTCTGGCTGGCGACCCGCCCGGAGTGGGTCGGTGAGGTGAGCCAAGCCGGTGCTCTGGTGCGCCATGAGGCCATGGGCTTCTGGTGGGCAGCAGTGCCGAAGGAGCGCTGGCCCGACCACCCGGAGTGGCGCCGCCATGTGGCCGAGGCCTGGGACCCCGTCTATGGCGATCGCCGGCAAGAGATCGTCTTCATCGGCACAGGCTATGACGAGGCGGAGCTTCGCCGTCGCTTGGACGACTGCCTGGTCGGCGAGGCCGATGCGCTGACGATGCCGACCGAGGCCTGGCAAGCCTTGAGTGACCCCTTCCCCGCCTGGCGGCGTGCAGAGGCTGCGGAGTAAGCGAGCCAACTCCCAGACAAGAAGACTGGCTGGCACCGAAGGGGCCTGAGCGATGCTGCTGACCCTGTTCCAATGGCTCTGCGTTCTCGGCATCTTTGCGGCTGCGCTGGCTGGTGGTCTCTATCCCTTGCTGCGGCCGACCAAGGCCCGCGACATCCATAGCTTACCCTTGGGCGAGGCCTTCACCTCCGGCGTCTTTCTGGCGTTGGCGCTGACCATGATGCTGCCCTCGGCTTTTCACGTGCTGGGCACCTCCTTGCCCGGGGTGAACTTTCCGGTCGCAGCGCTGATCGCCGTCTTCGCCTTCCTGCTGCTCTTGGCCATTGAGCACGCAAGCCATCTGGTGGAGCGGGGCGCCGCACAGGTCGACGGCGATCAGATGCCGGCGGTGATCCCTTTGATCATGACCACCCTGATCGCCATCCCCTCCTTCTTGCTCGGCGCCGCCTTCGCTGTCAGCGCGACGGAAACGGCGATCTTCATCTTCATCGCCATCATGATGCACAAGTCCTCAGCCGCCTTCGGCCTCGCCCTCATGATGGTGCGCAGCCGGCTGAAGCACTGGCAGGCCTGGATGACCTTCCTGCTTTTTGCGCTGGCAACACCGCTCGGCATCGTCTTTGGCGCCGACCTGCACCAGAACCTCGGCAACGAGGCCATGGTGCTGGCCAAGGGCATCATCCTGGCCCTTGCCGGCGGCGTCTTCCTCTTTCTCTCAACGCTGCACCAGTTCCAGCATGCAGCGATGATCCGCATCTGCTGCACCAAAAACGGATTTCTCTTTCTGCTCGCCGGCTTCGCCATCACCGCCCTGGTCCGCCTCATCATCGGCGAGGCTCATCAGCTTTGATGGGCTCTCTATCTGTCTAGGCTAACGTGCCCCTTGCGCCAGGTCGAAGACCAGTGTCGAGGCGGCGAGGTTGCCCATGTGGATGGCGGTGTTGACGTTCTGGTGGCCGAGGTAGAGGAGGTCGCCGGCGGCATAGATGCCGGGCAGAGCTGTGCGAAAGCCCTCGTCGACTGTGACGCAGCCCTGCTCGTCGAGCGGCAGGCCCAGGCTGGTGACCAGGTCGGTCTGTCGCTGACGCGGCCAGAGCACCAGGCCGTTGCGCGCGATCTCGCTGCCGTCCTCCAAGACGACGGCCTGGAGGCCAGTGTCATCGCCGGCAAAGCGGTGCACCGGCCGCCGCTCCAGGCCGTAACCGCGCTGGCGTAGCTCTGCCTCGCGCTCGGGCGTTAGCTCCTGGCCTGGCTGCAGGAAGAAGATCAGGTCGCTGGTCCAGGTCTCGTAGATCTCAGCGGCCGCCAGCATCTCCGGCCGGTCGACGAAGATGCCCCAAGGCAGGCCGCGCAGCTCGAAGCCGTGACAGAAGGGGCAGTTGATGATGCTGCTGCCCCAGAAGGAGGAGAGCCCCGGTACCTCGGGGAAGATGTCGACCATCCCGCAGGCGAGCAGCACTGCCTTCGCGCGCAGCTTTTCGCCTGTCTCGGTCTCCAGCAGGAAGCCCTCTGCCTGCTTGCCTGTAATCGCGGCCAGACCCTCGTCGTGGAAGCGGGCATAGCCGTAGGCCTCGATCTCCTGGCGACCGAGTCCCCGCAGGTCGTCCGGCATCAGGCCGTCGCGGCCGAGCACGGCACCGATGCCGGCGGAATCTCGATTGCGGTAGGTCGTCGTCCTGTCCAGAACGAGTGTACGCTGCAGCGCACGGGACAAGGTGAGTGCCGCTGCCATGCCGGCAGGGCCGGCCCCGATTACGGCAGCGTCGACCTCTTTGGGTAGGGGTTGGCCGTTCATCCTGCAGCCTCCTTCTTCAACTGCAATGCTTCCTTATCCTCGACTAGCACGAAGCTTGGCCGGCGCGACGATCAAGCCTTGAAACGCTGAATCTCCCCTGTACGCAGACGCGAGAGATAGGACTGCATCTGCGCTTTGACAGCCGGCATCAAGAGGTAGAGCCCGACGATGTTGATCAGCGCCATGGCAAAGATAGCGGCGTCGGAGAAGTCGATCACCGGCCCCAGACTCATGGCAGCACCGATAACAACGAAGAGGCAGAAGATGATCTTGAATGACAGCTCTTGCGCTTTGCCTTCGCCGAAGAGGTAGGTCCAGGCCTTCAGCCCATAGTAGCTCCAGG
>JBCBSF010000044.1:0-41324 GCA_039819325.1 Pseudomonadota bacterium
CGACGATGACGACGAAGGCGCCATCGTCGGCCCCTCCGGCTGCGGCAAGTCCACCCTGCTGCGCATGGTGGCGGGTCTGGAGGCCATCACCGAGGGCTCGATCTCGATCGGTGAGCGGGTGGTGAACGATCTAGAGCCCAAGGACCGTGACGTCGCCATGGTCTTTCAGAACTACGCGCTCTATCCGCACATGAGCGTGCGCCAGAACATGGGCTACGGCCTGAAGCTGGCCGGCGTGCCCAAGGCGGAGATCGAGGCCCGGGTGAACCAGGCGGCAGACTTGCTTCAGCTGCAAGGCCTGCTGGACCGCCGGCCACGGCAGATGTCGGGAGGGCAGCGTCAGCGGGTCGCCATGGGCCGTGCCATCGTGCGCGATCCGGCGGTCTTCCTCTTCGACGAGCCGCTCTCCAACCTGGACGCCAAGCTGCGCGTGCAGATGCGCCTGGAGATCAAGCGCCTACAGCGCCGTCTGGGCACCACGGCCCTCTACGTCACCCACGATCAAGTCGAGGCCATGACCCTGGGCGACCTGCTGATCGTGATGAACGAAGGGGTGGCCGAGCAGATTGCCAGCCCGCTGGAGGTCTATGAGCACCCGGCCAGTCTCTTCGTCGCCGGCTTCATCGGCTCGCCGGCGATGAATGTGCTGAATGCGGAGGCGGTGGCAGAGGGCTTCCGCCTCGCAGACGGCACCGTCGTACCGGCGCCCGACTTGGCGGCCAGAGTGGCGCCGGGCCGCCCGCTCTTCTTAGGCATGCGGCCGGAGCACCTAAGGCTATCGCCGGATGCCGAGGGCTTCTCCTTGCAGGTCGAGATGGTGGAGACCTTAGGCGCCGATACCATCGCCTACGGGCACGTCGGGACGGGCGGCGCTCCCTTGACCCTGCGCTTGGCCGGAAGCCAGCCGGTGGCCGTGGGCGACCGCCTGACCGTGGCGATCAGCGCTGACCATCTGCACCTCTTCGACTGCGACAGCAGCAAGCGCATTTAACCTATGCAAAGATCGGAGGGCGCAAGACTGGCCGCCGCTGCATAGTGGCAGCATGTCCGCTTTCCCCACCCAGACGCTCTCCGGCCGAAGCTTAATCCTCATACCGCTCCTGCTGCTGCTGCTCGGGACGCTCTGGGGCGCCAGCTTCTCGCTGGGGAAGATCGGGATCGAAGGCGGGGTCCCGGAGCTCGCCTACGCCACCTGGCAAACGCTCTGCTCGGCCTTCGTCCTCTGGCTGGTTCTGAGGATCGGCCGCAAGGGCTTGCCACGCGGTCGGGCGGCTTGGCGCTTCTGCGCCATCTCCGGCATGCTGGGGATCTGCATTCCGAACACGATTTTCTACTTTACCATCAGTCACATACCCGCTGGATTGATGGCCGTCGTGGTCACCACGGCGCCGATCATCACCTATAGTCTGGCGCTAGCGGCCGCGATGGAGCGGCTCAGCTGGCTGCGCGGCGGCGGTATCGCGCTAGGGTTCTGCGGGGCGCTGGTCATCGTGCTGCCCGAGCAAGCTCTGCCGGCCGATCTGGCGGTCGAGTGGCTGCTCTTCGGTTTCCTGACGCCCTTCTTCTACGCGCTCTCCAACCTCTACGCCGCGCGCTACCGGCCGCCGGGCCAATCGTCCCTGGCGTTGGCCAGCGGCATGCTGCTGGTGGCCGGCAGTGTCAGCGGCGTTGCCATGCTGGCGATCGGCCAAAGCTATGCGCCCCTGCCGCCCTGGGGCTGGGCAGAGGCTGCCTTGCTGGGTCAGATCGTCATCTCGTCGCTGGCCTACGTCATCTACTTCCACATCGTCCAGATGGCCGGTGCCGTCTACTTCAGCCAGGTCGGCTACATCGTGACGGTGACTGGTCTGCTGTGGGGCATGTGGATCTTCGGCGAGCAGCACAGCGCCTGGATCTATGGCGGAACCGCGCTCATTCTCTTCGGTTTCACCCTGGTCAATGCAGGGCGGGCGCGTCAGGCCCGTCAGGAAGCAGCGTCGGAGCCCAAGTAGACCTTCAGCACCTCGGCCAAGCGCTCCGGCGTGACGCGGTAGTCGAACTGGCGCAGGAAGTCGCCATCCGGCGCCATGAGGTAGAGCGCGGTGCCGTGCTCGATGACCCGAAAGCCCTCCTCGTCGATCTGCGCGGTCTCGTCGTAGGCGACCCGGTAGGCCGCAGCCGCGCTGGCGATGGCGTCGGCCTCGCCGGTCAAGCCGCGTAGTGCAGGGTGAAAGCCCTCCAGATAGGCCGCCAGGGCAGGGCCGTTGTCCAGCAGGGGATCGATGGTGATGAAGAGCGGCGCCACGCGCTCGGCTTCTTCCGGGCTCAAGCGGCTCACCGCCTCCGACATGGCCCAAAGCGCAATGGGGCAGGCCTCGTTGCACTGGGTGTAGCCGAAGTAAAGCAGCAGGTGCCGCTCTCCCATCGCGGAGCTGTCGACCAGCTTGCCGGTATGGTCGCTTAGCACAAACCCGCCGCCAGGCGGGCGCTCCAGACCGCCGGCCAGCCCGTGGCTGCCCTCTCGCGCCGTGCCGCCCAGCTGGCCCGCATACCAAGCGCCGGCCAGGCCGAAGGCAAAGGCCAGGACCAGGAGGGCCGCCCCGGCGGCAAGGCGCTTGGCGAGTAGCATGACGCCTAGGTGTTGAGTGCCTGGCGCAGGCTTTCCGCCTGGCTGTTGGCACCGGCGTTGCGCAGCACGATGTCGGCGGCCGAAAGGCGGCGGCCGTAGTAATAGGTGTTGCGGTCCTGGTCCTCGCCGATGGAGGCACCCTTGAAGCTCAAGCCGGCGAAGAGTCCTTCGGACGCGGCGAAGGTGAAGATATCGGCCTCGAAATCGCCGGTACTGCCGGCACCGATCTTCTTACCGATGGGGCCGATGGCGACCGAGGCGCCGGCGCCCAGCTCCAGATTGTTCTTCAGCACGCGGTCCAGCGCGTCCTTGTTCATGATGGTCATCATGACTTGTGAGATCTGGCCGCCGATCTGCAGGCCGATCGAGGCACCAGCCAGGTGATAGAAGGCCGGATAGCTCCAGGTCGTGCCCTGTCGTGCGCAGAGCAGGCCGCGCCCGCCCTCCGCGCCGATGATGAAGCCGCCCTTGATGACCGAGGGGAAGATCAGCACGCCCTGAGCGTTCTGCATGAAGCTGCGCAGTTCCTCGAAGTTTGCCGAGCCCAGCATGCTGAGGGCCGTCAGGCGGGCGCGCTCTACCAGCTCTTCTTCGTCGGTTAGTGCCAAGGCGGGCGTCGCGGCCAGGGTCATGGCGGCGGCAGAGGCAGCCAGCAGGCTGCGGCGGGTCACGTGAGGCATTTGCTTTTCTATGTCCTGGTCTGTCAGGGCCCTTGACGTCTCACCTGCTATGTAGCGAGTGATAAGGGCCGAAGGAAGGCGAGGGTAGTGCGAGGGGAGGAGTCGGATGCAGCGACGTGACATGAAGCTCTTGGTCTTTCAGCATCTGGCCTGCGAGCACCCGGCGATCTTCCGCGACTTTCTGAAAGAAGACGGCATCGACTGGCAGACGGTAGAGCTGGACGAGGGCGATGCGATCCCGGACCTGGAGCCCTATGATGTCCTCTGGGTCATGGGCGGTCCGCAAGACGTCTGGCAGGTCGAGGAGCATCCTTGGCTCTTGCCGGAGATGGCGGCCATCCGGCAGTGGGTGCAGGATCTGAACCGGCCCTTCCTTGGTTTCTGCTTGGGCCATCAGCTCTTAGCCCAGGCCCTGGGCGGCCAGGTGGGACCGGCCAAGACGCCGGAGGTCGGCATGATGAGCGTGGATCTGACGGAGGCTGGGCAGGCCCATCCGCTCTTTGCTGGTCTGGCCTCGCCGCAGCCTTGCTTGCAGTGGCATGGGGCGGAAGTGCTGACTGCGCCGCCGGATGCGGTCGTGCTGGCCAGCTCGCCGGCCTGTCCGGTGAACGCCTTCGCTGTGGGTGAGCGGGCCTTTGGCCTGCAGTACCACAGCGAAATCAACGGCCAGACGGTCCCGGATTGGGGCTCCATCCCGGCCTACGCGGCCTCGCTGGAGAGCGCGCTTGGGCCTGGTGCCTTGGGCCAGCTGGAACGCGATGCCGCGGCGGCCTTGCCGGGTCTCAATCAGGCGGCCCGACAGCTCTATCAGAACTTCATGGGAATTGCCGGCTACTAGGCGTAGCTGACACGCGCCTGCTGTGTAGTCGTAACAGACGTGTCACAGAAAGCCGCCTGGTGACAGTGGAGGCATGAAAAACTGCTTTCTTGTGTGCAAAAGTCAGATAATTGCCTCTGGCCAGAGAGAAACACAGCGCCGATTGACCTTGATGGCTGCCTGGGCATAATTCCCGCGCGGTGAACCGCACTGTGCTGCGCCTTGGGTTACACACTAAAGAAAGCGGGAAAACATGGCCTACTACTTCTTTATGCCGACGGTGAACGTCATGGGATCGGGCGGGCTCGCCGATGCCGGCAAGGAAATCCAGTCGCTTGGGTTCAAGAAGGCCCTGATCGTCACGGATGCGCCGCTGCATCGCGAGCTGAAGGCCACCAAGGTGGTGACCGATCTCTTGGACGGGATCGGCGTTGGCTATGCGGTCTATGACGGCGTGGAGCCGAACCCGACGACTGCCCAAGTCGGCGCCGGAACCGCCTTGCTGCACGCAGAGAGCTGCGACTTCATCATCTCCTTCGGCGGCGGCTCGCCCCATGATGCGGCCAAGGGGATCGGCATCCTGGCGACCCACGGTGGTGATATTCGCGACTTCGAGGGCATCAATCAGATGACCAAGCCAATGCTGCCTCTGGTCGCGATCAACACGACCTCCGGCACGGCCAGCGAGATGACCCGCTTTGCCATCATCACCGACGAGACCCGGCATGTGAAAATGGCCATCGTCGATTGGCGCACGACCCCGACCCTCTCAGTGGACGATCCCGACCTTATGGAGGCCATGCCTCCCTCGCTGACGGCGGCCACCGGCATGGATGCGCTGACCCACGCCATTGAGGCCTATGTCTCCACGGCCGCCACGCCGGTCACGGATTCGGCGGCCTTGCATGCCATCAAGCTGGTTTCTGGCTATCTGGCCCGGGCCGTGAAGGACGGCCACGACCACGAGGCGCGCGAGATGATGACCTATGCGGAGTTCCTGGCGGGCATGGCCTTCAACAGCGCCAGCCTTGGCTATGTGCATGCCATGGCGCACCAGCTGGGCGGCTTCTACGACCTGCCGCATGGTGTCTGTAACGCGATCCTGCTGCCGCATGTGCAGGCCTACAACGCGCAAGCCGTGCCTGAGCGCTTCGTCGAGATTGCCGCTGCCATGGGCGTCGATACCCGCGATATGACCCCGGCCCAAGCCGCGGACGCTGCCTTGGCAGCAATCCGCGCCCTGTCGAAGGAAGTTGGGATCCCTGCGAACCTGGCGGCCTTCGACATCGTGAAGCCCGACGACTTCCCGACCCTCGCCGACAACGCGATGAAGGATGCCTGTGGCGTCACCAACCCCAAGCAACCGACAAAGGACGAGGTCGTGGCCCTCTATCAAGGGGCCTACCAGGGCTAGCACCTTCGATGGCGGCGGCGCGGTTATCGCGCCGCCGCCATTGAAGCAGCAAAGCAGTCTTGCGGCGCCCGGCCTTACTCAGGTGAGGCGCTATGGGCATGCTCGACAAGGAGCCTTGCCACGGCCTCCACCAGTTCGTCACCGGCATCGCTTTCCGCCGTGTTGACGGTGAGAGCCAGTGTGACGTCGATCTCCGGGAAGTGGACGGCCTCAGTGCCGTAGTAGCCGCCGTGCAGGTAAGCTGTTAGCCCGCCACGCGGCAGGACGAAGAGACCCATGCGGTACTGGCCTGGTACTTGCGGAATGTCGTAGGCAATTGGCCCGCCGCGCTTGGCGGCTACGGTGCTGAGCATCACCTCCAGGGTTTTGGGCTGCCGGTAGACCTGTCCGTGGAAGAGGGCGCGGTGGAAGGTCAAGAGGTCGGCTAGGGTCGCCACCAAACCGCCACCGCCGAAGAGGTCTGCCGTGGCGTCCTGGTCGATGTTGGAGATGCCCTCCAGGTACTGATGCGCGCGCGGCGGCAGATCGGCCGGCGGCTCCTCAAAGACCTCGAGCCAAGTATGGGCGAGGCCCAAAGGCTCTAAGGGCAAGAGCTGGCGCAATGCGGCGCCGTAGTGCGGGGTCTGGGTCACCTGCTCCAGGATCTCGGCCAGCAGGATGTAGCCGGTGTCGGAATAGCGGAAGACCTCGCCGGGCGGCCCGTAGGCGTCGCCCAGCGTCATGGCGTCTTCTAACTGCTGCAGCCGGGTCCAGCTGTGCGTGCGGGCGCGCACCTTGCGGTCGAAGTCCGCAGAATCGCTGTAATCGTAGAGGCCACTGGTGTGGGTCAGCAGGTGGCGCAGGGTGATCGCTTGGACGTCATAGCCGCCACTGGTCAGGACTTGGATCGGCTCAGCTGACAGGTGGCGCGCGATGGCGTCATCTAGAGCGACCCGCCCCTCTTCCATCAGACGCAGAAGAGCCGCAGCGACGTAGGTCTTAGTATTGCTCGCCAGGCGGACCGGGTGGTCCAGCGTGAGCGCTGTGCCGGAAGCATCGGCAAGGCCGAGCGCCTTGCGGTAACGCAGCACTGGCCCCTCGATCTCCACGATCAAGCCCGGGAGCTCGGGATAGCGCTCCAACACGCCGACGATGAGATCTTCTAGGGCAGCAGTCAGCTGCTGTGCATTCGAAGCGGGCATGGCCGGCGATCTCCCGACACGGGCGTGAGGTCGCCAGCCATACACCTGGGCCCGATGGCCCGGCAAGGTTGCTAGGCTGCTGCCGCCGCTTTTTGCTGGCCAATCAGGGGCGCAATGAAGATCACGAGGAAGAAGAGGTTGAGGACGACGTTCATCGGCGCTCCGGCCAAGGTGGAGCCGATCCCATCGATCAGGAACCAGGACATGATGCTGATCGCGATCATGCGGCGCGCCAGGCCCGGTTCGCGCAGATAGAGCCGGGTGACCACCTGCCACAGCAGCAGACCCCAGCCAACGAGGCAGCCGCCAAGGATGCCCCACAAGAGGCCGGCGTCAGTAGAGGGCGTCAGTGGCGCCCCATCGAGAGGCCAGAAGGCCAAGTCAGTGAAGACTCTGGCCACGCCCGCCGTCCCGGTCATGGTCGCCGTCAAGCAGAAGAGGCCGAACCCGATGACGAAGAGACAAGCGGCTTTCAAACAGCTTTGCCGTGCGTCGAGAGACATTGCCGATACTCCCTTTCTCAGTTGTCCTGATGGAGGAGCTATCAGCCGGGTCTGCAGGCTCTCAATTACCTGGAAGGTAAGTGCCGCCTGCCTGTGGCTTGCGATAGGCTCTAATCCTGGTCAGGCAAGCGAGGGCGATGTGGTTGCATGGAGCTTACATTCGGACAGGCCCTGAAAGACTGGCGTGCCAAGCGGCGGATGAGCCAGTTCACGCTGGGGCTGGAGGCCAATGTCTCTGCCCGTCACATCTCCTTCTTGGAGAGCGGCCGCTCGCAGCCGAGCCGCTCCATGGTGGCGCTGCTCTGCGAAACCCTAGACTTGCCGCCGGCGGCGCGGAACGGGTTCCTGACAGCGGCCGGCTTTGCGCCACGTTACCGCGCGCGCGCGATGGACGAGATGGGCATGGCGCCGGTCAAGGCCGCGGTGGATTGGATGCTGGACCGCCACGCGCCCTATCCGGCCTTCGCGCTAGACCGGCACTGGCGGGTCGTCCGCTTGAATGCGCCGGCAGCGCAGCTCTTCAGCGTGGCTGGACTGGCGGAGGGCGACAGCCTGCTTGAGGCTTTGGCGGACGGTCTGGGCGGTCTTCTGGAGAACCGGTCCGAAGTCATACAGCACACAGTCGCCAGGCTCAGGACCGAGAGCGCGCACTTCGGCGGTGATGCCACCCTCGACGCTGCCATTGCCAGGCTCTCCGAGGACAGCAGTGGCGAACGGCAAGAGACCGCCGCCCCTGTCGTGCCGGCCCGCTATCGCTTAGGCGATCAGCTGCTCTCGCTCTTTTCCACCATCGCGCAGTTCGGGACGGCGGAAGACATCGCCCTGGCGGAGTTGCGCATCGAACTGCTCTTCCCGGCGGACGCGAAGACTGCTGCGGTCTTACAAGCCCTTGCCGAGCCGTCTACTCAGCCGCTGCCCGCTCCAAAGAGCCGCCCGGAAGCTGGCCGGTGATCACATAGCGCAGGATGGCGACCACCTGCTCCGGGTCAGCGGCGGTGGCCAGCGCGGCGCCATCGACTTCCTTCAGCGCGTGGTTCAGCGCCGGGTCGTGTAGGGTGACGTAGGGCTTCTCCAAGGCGGCTGCGAAACCGGCATCGAAGGCGGCGTTCCACTGCTTGTACTTGTCGCCGAAGCGCACAACGACGAGGTCGGCCTCTTGGATCAAGGTCCGTGTGCGAATGGCATTCAGCCGCGCGCCTTTGTTGTCGTGCCAGAACTTGTCGCTCTCGCCACCGAGAATGGCCACGCCACAGTCGTCGGAGGACTCGTGATGCGTGACCGGGCTGGAGAATTCCACCGGCAACTCGGCGGCACCGGCGACGATCCGCTCGCGCCAATCGGTATGGATCTCACCGGAGAGGTAGACGGTCCAGATGCGGTCGGGGGTGTAGGCGGTCGGCATGGCGGGCTCCCAAGGTCGTGGTTAGCTCTGAGTTGTGGTCGTGCGGCCCAGGAGGCAAGCGGTCGTCCGGCGAGCGGGCGCTAGGACGCCTTGCCCGTGAACCGCGGCGCGCGCTTCTCGCTAAAGGCGGCCACCCCTTCCGCGTAGTCGGGGCTGTTGCCGGCCTTGACCTGCAGGTCCCGTTCCATCTCCAGCTGGGCGTTCAGGCCCTCGTGACCGGCGGCCTGGATGGCCTCCTTCATCAGAGCCAGGGCATAGGTCGGGCCATTTGCCAGGCTCTGCGCCAGGGCTTCGGCCTCGGCCATCAAGGCATCATCCTCGACGGCCTTCCAGATCATGCCCCAGTCCATGGCTTGCTCGGCGCTGACCGGGGCTGCGGTCATGGCCAGCGCCTTGGCCCGGGCTTCGCCGATCAGTTTGGGCAGGAACCAAGTGCCGCCGCAGTCGGGGATGAGCGCGATCTTGGAGAAGGCCTGGATGAACTTGGCCGACTTGGCGGCGAGCACGATATCGCAGGCCAGGGCGACGTTGGCGCCAGCGCCGGCAGCCACGCCGTTCACCGCACAGATTATCGGCTTCTCGGTGGAGCGGATCAGGCGAACCAGCGGATTGAAGAGGTCGCCCAGTAGGTCACCCAGGCCGCCCTCGGCGGTCGCTGCCGGATCGGCCAGGTCCTGCCCTGCGCAGAAGCCGCGGCCCGCCCCAGTCAGCAGAATGGCCCGGCAGCTCTCTGACTGCGCGGCGGTGCCCAAGGCCACCTGCAAGGCGCGGTTCATCTCCACCGTGAAGGCGTTCAGCTTGTCCGGGCGGTTCAAGGTGATGGTGACCAGGCCGTCCGTCTGGCTGACCAAGACCGTCTGGTTTTCCGGGGCGCTGGGCGTCTCGTTCGGCATCTCTCGTCACTTTCTTGCTGGGCACTTGTTGGTGTCGGGCTAGGTCTAGCTGGACCTAGCCGGAATGTAAGACCTTCTTGGCCTCCGGCGGGCTCCAAAGAGTTTGCACTACCCCTTCAGGTCCTTCAGGTAGGACGACAGCGTCTCCCCAGGCCGCAAAGCGGGCAGGTCCTGATTCAAGTCTTGCGCGTGGCGTCGGACAATGTCGTTCCGCGTAGCCTTATAGATGGCGACGAGGAACAGGAGCACTGTGATGACCATCATGATCAATCGCGGCCAGGTGTAGCTCGGTCCCGGGAAGCCAAAGTGGAGCATGATCCCGAAGCCTAGCAAAACCAACGCTGGTCCGAAATAGAAGAGGCTGATGCTCAGGTTCACGTTTCCAGATGAGCGGTACATCGCGAGGCGGGCTTCAATGCCGGTCGGATCCTTAGCCTCAAGGCGCAGCCCAAGCGTGAAAACTGCGTGCAGCAGCCGCTGATAGACCAGCTGATCAAGCATCCACAGCAAGAGGATGGCAAGGCAGCCGAGGTAGAAGAAGAACTCGGCAAGCACATAGTCGGGGAAGAGATACTCGATCCCGTCAAGATCACCGGCGAGTGCGCCGCTTTCCGGCGGCAGGCTGAAGAAGTAGCCTTGTGCGGCGAAGACGGCCAAGAGCCAGAGGGAGGCAGCGCGACGGATACCACCTTGAGCCCGATCGAATCGCTCCTCGAATCCTGAGAGGTAGGAAAGGGCTTCCAGTCGTTGATCTTCGGTCACGGAATGCGTCCACCCCGTCTTATCAAGGACTGCAACCTTCGCAAGTGGTGTGCCAGCGATCAAGGGCCGTGACAGGCGCCAGTTGCGCCCGCTATGCTTCTTGGCTGGTGACCGTTGGAGGAGCTCCAGAATGCGGGTCTACCTGGCTGGGCCAGATGTGTTTCTCGAAGATGCGCAGGCCTTTGGAGACGCCAAAGCCGCTGTCTGCCGCCGCTATGGTCTGATTGGCTGCTTTCCCCTGGACAATGCGCTATCGCTGGACCGACTGTCGCCACGCCAGCAAGGCCAAGCGATCTTTCGCGCCAATGTCAAGATGATGGATGCCTGTCAGGCCGTCATCGCGAACTTGACGCCCTTCCGCGGACCCTCTGCCGATGTCGGCACGGCTTGGGAGCTGGGCTACATGTTCAGCCAGGAAAAGGCACTCTTCGCTTATTCTAACGTGACGGCAGACTACCAGGACCGTGCGCCAAAGGACGATGGCATGGTGGTGGAGGCCTTTGAGATGGCCGACAACCTCATGCTGCACGCAGCGCTCTTGGCAAGCGGTCAGGATGTTCTTCGCCCCGAACGCGCTGTTGCCGATCCCCAACGAGAGCTGAGGGTTTTTGAGCGCTGCGTGGCGGCCGCAGCTGCAGGGCTGTTGAACCCAGGGCAGCGAGAAGACCAGCCGCGCCGCGCTGCGGCGATGCGATGATCCCTCTCTGCTGTCCGGAGCCGAAGCTGCGCCTAATGCGCCCAACGGTCCCTTCTAGCGCTGGCAGTCGCGCTGAAAGCGCTTGACCGGAGCTGAGATCGCAGGCCGGCTGTCTCCTTCAAGAGTGGGGCGAGGGTGGCTCTGGTGGCACTGACCGGCCCGGAAGTGGCGTTTCAACAGCTGGCCTTTCGGGCCAAGTGGGCCGGGGTCTTCGGTGGCCTGGTCTGGGGTACTTTCTGGGTGCCGGTGCGCCTCTTGGATGAGGCCGGGGTCACCGGGCTCTGGGCTGTTGCCCTGCTCTATGGGTTGGGGGCGCTCTGCTCCTTGCCCCTACTGGCTTGGCGCTGGCGACGGGTGCTGGCCGGCGGCTGGCGGCTGCAGCTGACCGGGGTCATCTTGGGCCTGGCGATCGCGCTCTACGGCGCAGCTTTCCTCTATACGGATGTCGCCTCTGCGGTCCTGCTCTTCTACCTCTCGCCGGTCTGGGGGTTTTTGCTAGGGCGTATCGTGCTGCGCGATCCGGTGACGCCGGTCCGCTGGTTGGCGATGGTCCTGGCTCTGGGCGGTGCGGCCATTGTGCTGGGGGGCTCGAGCTGGCCGCCCTTGCCGAGCAACCCCGGCGACTGGCTGGCCCTGGCCTCTGGCCTGCTCTACGTCATCGGCTCGCTGATGATGCTGACCTGGCGCTCGGTGCCGGCCAGCGACTACACGCTCTCCTTCCTGGTCTGGGCTGGTGTGGCCATGCTGCTCCTCGCCCCGCTGCTGGAGGGCAGCCAGCTGAACCTCGAGGCCGTGGTCGCGGAGTTCCCCTGGCTCTTGGCTTTTGTGCTGCTGGTCTTGCTGCCCGGCTGCTATGCGGCCGTCTTCGGCGCATCGGTGCTGAACCCCGGCGTCGTCGGCATTCTCTACATGACCGAGATCGGGGTCAGCTTGCTGCTGGCCGCGCTGATCACGGACGAGGTCTTTGGTTGGCGCGAGGGGATCGGCATTGGCCTTATCGCACTGGCGGGCGCCCTGGAGGGGCTGATCGGGCTCTGGCGACTGGCCAAAGAGCGGCGGCGTGTGACTTTAGACCGGGCCTGAGAGCTTGTGGAAATCGCGGCCTTGGTAGAGGAGGGCGCTCTCGCCCGGCCCGGTCTCTGCTCTTGTCACCCGGGCGATCAGCACGCAGTGGCTGCCGATCTCGACCGTCTTGTGCAGCGCGCAGGTCAGGACGGCGATGGCCTTGCCCCAGCGGGGAAGGCCGTCGGCGCCGGTATGCCAGCCCTCAGCCGCCAAACGGGCGCTGTGATCGCTGCCGGGCTGGTCGCCAGAGGTGCGGCCGGCGCAGAGTTCCGCCAAAGCCTTATCCTCGTCGCTTAAGAAGTTGACGGTGAAGCAGCCGTTCTCGATCACAGCGGCGGCAGCACTTCCCTTGCTTTGCAAGCAGATGAGGACGGTCGGTGGGTCGGCGGAGACGGAACTGAAGGCAGAGACGGTGATGGCCCCGGGGCCGGCCGGACCGCGACTGGCCACGACGGTCACGGGTTCGGGCACGCGTCGTAGGGCGGCCAGAAAGTCGTCGCGGGGCGCCGCCGTGTCAGGCGGGGTGTCGGAAGTCACGGCGCGCGCGTCCTCATCAGCAGGGTCCAGAGGGGGCATGAGGCCTAGGGCTTATCCTTGGGCGTGGGATTTGGCCAGCCGCGTACGCGCCTTGGGGATCGAATTGCCGCTCGCCGTCTGCCGATAAACTGGGAAGCGCCTGGCGCCTTGGTCAAGTCCTTTGCAGCTGCGCGCCTGTCTTGTCCTTACCCAGCCTGCTTGGCGCTGAAGGCCAGGATGCGCGGCAGGATGTTGCGGCGGAAGCGGCTGCCGGCGAAACCACCATAGTGGCCAACCTCCGGCTCGACATGGTGGTCACGTGCCTTGGCGGGGATTCCGGAGAGGATGCGGTGCGCGGCCTCGGTCTGGCCCGGCGCGCAGATGTCGTCTTTGCCGCCCTCAATCGTCTGCAGCCCGATATCGGTCACCAGCTCCGGCTTGATCGCCCGCTTGCGCCAGGTCGCCTTGCCGGTCACCAGCTCGCGCTGCTGAAAGACGCGCTCGATGGTCTCCAGATAGAAGGCCGAGTCCATGTCCAGGGCCGACCAGTACTCGTCATAGAACTCGACGGTCTTCTGCGCTGCCTCATGCTGGCCGGCGATTCGGTCGAAGAAGAGGGTGACGTGCTTTTCAGCATGCCGCTCCGGGTCCAGCGCCATGAAGCCCGCCAGCTGCAGGAAGCCCGGGTAGACCGTACGCCCAGCGCCGGGGCGCGACAGCGGAACAGTATGGATGGCCTTGCGTTTGAACCAGGCGATGGGGTGCGACTGGGCCAGACGCGTGACCTCAGTCGGCGCTGCATCTACGTCCATGGGTGCGGAGATGAGGGTGAGGCCGCTTGGCCGATGGCCGATGCCGCTTTCTGTCAGCAACGCAATGGCGCTGACGATGGAGGGGCCGGGCTGGCAGACGGCCAGGGCGTGGTAGCCTTTGTCAGGCCGGTCGCCAGAGACCTCTGCCATGAAGTCGATCAAGTAGGCGGTGAAGGTGTCCAAGCCGAACTGGCCTTCACCGAAGGGGACGTTACCGGCATCCAGCCAGTCGGTGATCCAGACGCTACCGTGATCCAGCAGGGCATCGACCGTGTTACGCAGCAGGGTGGCGTGGTGGCCTGATAGGGGGGCGGCGATGAAAAAGCGGCGCTCCGGGTCGCCGCCAGGCCGTGCTTGGAAACGCAGCAGATGGCAAAAGGGCTTCTCCATCACCAAGTCCGGCTCGACATCCAGGCCGAATTCCGGCTTCTCATAGGTGCGGGTGACGCGCCCCACCAGCTCCAGGCTGGCATGCAGCGTGCGGACCGGCAGGTTGGCCTTGGCCAGCGGCTCTAGCAGCATCTGGCCGGCCTCTGCTGCCAGGTGCAGCGGCTCCATCATCATGCGCTGCATGGCATGCACGTTGTAGAGCATGGCTCGTCCTTTTCCCTCTTCAGCGATGATGGCAGCGGCCGGATGGCCTCTACCGTTCGTCCGGGTCCACCCCGAGCAGTG
Organism: Pseudomonadota bacterium; assembly: GCA_039819325.1. Taxonomy (GTDB): domain Bacteria; phylum Pseudomonadota; class Alphaproteobacteria; order Kiloniellales; family JACOMY01; genus JACOMY01. The sequence continues at coordinate 14,026 of JBCBSF010000044.1, forward strand.
CTCGACTGACGGGCCTTGTCATACCGCAGTGCACACTTTGCCGGCAAGCCGACGTTGCGTGTCAAGCTGGCGTGACGCATGGCTGGCTTTGCAAAGCTGCGTAACCTGCCCCATTTCTTGGATCGAGATTGATGATGGGAAAAGGATCTGCCGCATGAGCGACAATCGCTACGCCAAGACAGAGGCCGCGGTGGCGAAGCTGGACCGCGTGCAGTACGCGGTAACCCAGGAAGATGCGACCGAGCCGCCCTTCCGCAACGCCTTCTGGGACCATAAGGAGGCCGGCCTCTACGTCGACATCGTGAGTGGGGAGCCCCTGTTCCTCTCCACCACGAAGTTCGATTCGCACTGCGGCTGGCCCAGCTTCACCCGGCCTGTCGAAGGCGAGCGGGTGATCGAGAAAGTCGACCGCAGCCATGGCATGGTCCGCACAGAGGTGCGTTCGCGCGACGGCGATTCGCATCTGGGCCACGTCTTTCCCGACGGTCCGGGACCGGAGGGGCTACGCTACTGCATCAATTCGGCCTCCTTGCGCTTTATCCCTAAGGCGGAGATGGAGGCGGAGGGCTATGGTGCCTATCTGAGCATGCTGGAGGAGGAAAAGGCATGACACAGGAAACTGCATTTCTGGCCGGTGGCTGCTTCTGGGGCATGCAGGATCTCATCCGCCGCGTGCCCGGTGTGATCGGGACCCGCGTCGGCTACACCGGCGGCACCACGCAGAACCCGACCTACTATGATCTGAAGGGCGGCGACAGCGGCCATGCAGAGGCCATTGAGGTCGTCTTCGATCCGGAGACGCTGACCTATCGGCGGCTCTTGGAGTTCTTCTTCCAGATCCATGATCCCACGACGGTGGACCGCCAGGGCAACGACCGAGGCTCTCAGTACCGCTCCGCCATCTTCTATGGCAACGAGGCGCAGAAGGCGACGGCACTGGAGGTGATCCGCGCAGTCGAGGCCTCTGGTCGCTGGCCCGGGGCGGTGGTGACGGAGGTGGTTGCCGCCACGCCCTTCTGGGAAGCGGAGCCGGTGCACCAGGACTATCTGCTGCGTATCCCGCACGGCTACACCTGCCACTATGTCCGCCCCGACTGGGTGTTGAGCGACGAGGGCTTCGCGCCCGCCGCTGAGTAGCGGTGGCGCGAAGGAAGCTTCCATGAGTGATGAGAACCGCGTGGTCCTGATGGACCGGGCGCAAGAGGCGCTGCGTGACCAGTTCCTCGGCTGGCAGTGCCGGGTGCGCCAGTACGCCATGCGCGACCAAGGCGGGCGCCCGAGCGACGGCATGCGCCCCTGGGTGACGCCTGCCGGACATGCTGAGTCTTTGGGCCGCATCGTCGTGCTGCTGAACAAGCAGGCGCCGCAGGAAACGACGGCGCAGTTCCAGCATATGGTTCGCCGCACGCAAGATCCGCTGATGCGGCTGGAAGACGGGATGAAGACCCTGCAGGGGACCTTCTACCAGAAGTCTCGCGGCTTTTCCGACTGCATCACCGCTCTCTTCGGTCCAGGCTCGCAGGCGGCCCGCACCTTGGTGCACCTGGCCGAAGCGCGCTTGGATTTCCAAGAAGGGCGGCAGCGCTACAGCTTGCCTTGCGCAGTGCGCCTGCTGGCCGAGAGCGATCCCTTCTGGCAGTCCACCTACTGGCACAACGTGCTCTTCAACCCCAATCTGCCCGGCGGCGTCTCGATCCTCGCCTTCTTGCCGGATTGGGCGCACGCGACCAGCGAGCCGCCAGTCCGTTAACTGCCGCGCGCGAAGTCGAAATCCTCGGTGTAGTGGCAGGCCACATAGTGGTCGGGGGCGATCTCCCGCCACTCCGGCACCACCTCGCTGCAGCGGGGTTTGGCGTAGGGGCAGCGGGTGTGGAAGCGGCAGCCCTCGGGTGCGGCCAGGGGGTTGGGGATCTCCCCCTGCAGGCGGATCGGCTGGAAGTCGCTGTCGGGATCGGTTTGCGGAATGGCCGAGAGCAGCGCGTGGGTGTAGGGGTGACGCGGCTGAAAGAAGAGCGCACGGGTCGGTGCGTACTCGACGAAGGAGCCGACGTAGAGCACCGCCACCCGGTGCGAGATCTGCGCCACCACCGAGAGATCGTGCGCAATGAAGAGGAAGGCGACGCCCATCTCTTCCTGCAGGTCCTTCAGAAGGTTCACGATCTCCGCCTGGATCGAGACATCCAGGGCTGAGACCGACTCGTCGCAGACCACGAAGTCGGGCCGCGAGACCAGGGCGCGGGCGATACAGATGCGCTGGCGCTGACCGCCGGAGAAGGCGTGCGGGAAGCGGCGCAGATGCTCCAGGTTCAGCTTGCAGCGCGCCGCAATCTCCCGCACCCGCTCGTCGATCGCCTGCCGGTCGGTCAAGAGGCCGCCGGCGACCAGCGGCTCGGCGATGATGTCACGCACCGTCATCCGCGGGTTCAGCGAAGAGTAGGGGTCTTGGAAGACCAGGCTCATCCGCGGGCGGAAACGGCGCAGCGCCTCGCCGGAGAGGGCTGAGAGCTCAACCGGACCGGATTCGAAGATCTTGTCGGCCTTGCGACGCGCCTCGCCCAAGGCGCCGCTGTTGGTATCTTGCGTGCCCGGCGGCGGCCCATGGTAGAGCACCTTGCCGGCGGTCGGATCGATGGCGCGCAGGATGGCACGGCCGACCGTGGTCTTGCCGGAGCCCGACTCGCCGACCAGGCCGACCGTCTCCCCACGGTTGATGTCGAAGCTGACCTTGTCGACGGCACGCAGCTCCAAGGTCTGCGAGCGGAAGAGGCCGCCGATCTTGATGGGAAAGCGGACTTCTAGGTCGCGCACCTCGATCAGGCAGTGGGTCATGCCGCGGCCGCTCCCCGGGCATCGTAGAGCCAACAGCGCACGGCATGATCTGGTCCGACCTGCTGCTCAGGCGGCGCCTCGCCGGAGCAGAGACCGGCGATGGCCTTGGCACAGCGGGTATGGAAGGCGCAGCCGCTTGGTCGCTCCGTCGGGCTGGGGATGTCGCCGGGCACTGGGCGCAGGCGGGCATCCAGCCGGTCGAGGCTGGGGATGGCCTCTAGCAGGCCTTGGGTATAGGGGTGCTTGGGCGCCTTGATGACCTGCTTGGCAGGTCCCCGCTCGACAATGCTGCCGAGGTACATGACCGCCACCTCGTCGGCGATTTGGGCGATCACGCCCAGGTCGTGGGTGATGAAGATCATCGCCATGCCCAGGTCGCGCTGCAGGCCGTCCATCAGCTCCAAGACTTGCGCCTGGATGGTGACATCCAAGGCCGTGGTCGGTTCGTCGGCGATTAGCAGCGCCGGCCCGGCGGAGAGCGCCAGCGCGATCATCGCGCGCTGTCGCATGCCGCCGGAGAGCTCATGCGCATACTGATCGACCCGAGCCTCCGGCCGGGACATACCGACCTTGGCCAGCATCTCCACTGCCAACGCGCGCGCCTCTTTGCGTTTCAGGCCACGGTGCAGGTGGATCGACTCCATCATCTGGTTGCCGATTGTGTAAACGGGGCTGAAGGAGGCCATGGGCTCTTGAAAGATCATGCCGATCTCGCCGCCGCGTAGCTGGCGCAGCGCCTTGGACCGCTGGACAAGCGAATCGATCTTGACCTCTTGGCCGCTCTTGGCCCGGTAGGTCATCCGCGTCTCAGGCGAGAGGCTGGAGGAGCCCGGCAGAAGCCGCATGATGGCCTTGGTCGAGACCGACTTGCCCGAGCCTGACTCGCCAACCAGGCCCAAGGTCCGGCCGCGTGCGACCTGGAAGTTCACGCCCTGGACCGGGGTGATAAGCCCCTCGTCGGTGCGGAAGGAGACGGAGAGCCCTTCGACGGTCAGGATGGTATCGGCCATCAGCGCGACTCCGAATAGGGGTCGGCGGCATCGCGCAGACCGTCACCGATGACGGTGAAGGCCAGCACCGCGACCACGACGAAGAGCGCCGGGATCAGCAGCCAGGGCGTTTGCTCGATGACCCGGACTGACTGCGCCTCTTGTAAGAGCACGCCCCAGCTGACCGCGGGCGGACGCAGGCCCAGGCCGACGAAGGAGAGCGCGGTCTCGGAGAGGATCATGTAGGGGAAGGAGATCACCAGATCGACGATGATGAAGCTGGTGAAACTGGGCAGCATGTGTTGACCGATGATGCGTTTCGGCTTGGCCCCGGCCAGGCGCGCGGCAACCACATAGTCTTCGTTACGGATCGAAAGCAGCTGGGAGCGGATGCGCCTGGCCAAGGTGGGCCAGCCGAAGAGACCCAGAATCACCGTCATGGCGAAATAGACCTGTGTGGTCGACCACTCCTTCGGCATGGCCGCCGCCAGACCCATATAGAGCGGGATCACTGGGATCACGCGCACCACCTCCGTCGCGCGTTGGATGCCGGCGTCGATCAGCCCGCCGGAGTAGCCGGCAATCCCGCCGATCATCAGCGCCAACACGAAGGAGATCAGCACCCCCAGCACACCGATGGTGAGCGAGGTACGGGTGGCGTAAAGCGTGCGGGAGAAGACGTCGCGGCCCAGGGAATCGGTGCCCCAGAGGTGGATCATCCCGCCTTCTTGAAGCCCGAAGAGATGGGTGGTGGTGGTGAAGAGACCCAGGACCTTCACCTCTTCCCCCTCCGGCAGGAAGGTGAGGTAGAGCCGCGTATCGGGATCGCTGACGGAGATGGCGCGCAGGGTGACGGGGTCGCGCTCCGTCTTTACGCCGTGCAGGAAGGGGCGCCAGGAGCAGCCCTTGTCGTCGCAGAACATGGGGATCTGCGGAGCGCCATCCAGATAGCTGGCATCGCGCGTGGTGGGGCCGTAGGGCGCGACGAACTCGGCGAAAGCGCCTAAGAGCGCCATGAAGCCCAAGACGGCGGCGGCGACCATAGCCGCGCGATGGCGTTTGAAGCGCCACCAAATCAAGGTCCACTGCGAGGCGGAGTAGTACTTCAGCAGTCGCTCGCGCTCGCGTTCCGCCTTGCGGCGTTCGCGTGGGGTCATGCCCTCGTCGTCCATCGTCGCCACGCCGCTAGCCCCCCAGCTTGATCCGCGGATCCAACCAGGCCAGCAGCAGGTCGGAGACGAAGTTCATGATGACGATGGAGAAGGTCAGCAGCAGCAGGATGGCGCCGGCCACGTACATATCGAGGTCAAGGTAGGCGCGCAGCAGCAGCTCCCCCAGCTCGGTCAGGCCCAAGACGGCGGCGACGATCGGCAGCTCCGAGAAGATGCGGTTCACGTCGAAGCCGACGGTGGAGACCACCGGGTTGATCGCCAAACGCGCCGGGTACTTCACCAAGAGCTTGCCTTCCGGCACGCCGCGTGCGCGGGCCGCGGTGACGGAGAGCTTGTTCAGCTCGTCCGACATGGTCGCGCGGACGGTCTGCAGCTGATAGGCAATAGCCGACCAGGCCAGCACGAAGGCCGGCAGCCAGAGGTGCGCCAGCAAGTCCCAGAACTTGGCGAAGGACCAGGGCGCACGCTCGTACTCAGGCGAGAAGAGGCCGCCGATATCGGCTCCGAACCAGCGGTTGGCGAAATAGAGCAGGATCAGCGCCAGCAGGAAGTTGGGCAGCGCCAGGCCTAAGTAAGAAAAGACGGTTAGGCCATAGTCCGCCGCCGTGCCCCGTCTGACTGCGGCGTAGATGCCGATCGGGATGGAGACGGCGTAGGTGATGAAGAGGGTCATGGCCAAAAGACCCAGGGTCAGCCAGACCTTGTCGCCGATCACCTTGGCCACCGAGGTCTCGAAGGCGAAGGCCTGACCGAAGTCGCCGTAGAAGACGATGCCGCCGATCCAGTCGAAGTAACGGATGAGGAGCGGCTGGTCCAAGCCCAGGTCGACGCGGATCGCCTGAATATCCGCCTCGGTCACATTGACGCCGGTGCCGGAGAATTTGCGGAAGGCGTAGCGGTCGGCGTAGTCGCCGGGCGGCAGCTCCATGATCAAGAAGACCATGAGCGACACCAGCGCCATGGTGATGACGAGGCCGATGAGGCGCTGGAGCGTGAAGCGGAGCATTTGATGGTAGTGAACGCGAAAGGCCCCTGCGGCGGGATAGTCGCAGGGGCCGTTACGCGGTGCTTAGCGCTGCAGCCACCACTGCTGCGGACGGTAGGGGTAGGTCCAGTAGAAGTCGTAGGACTTGGCCGTCAGCGGCTGCACGTTCTGCAGATCGTTGCGGTAGACGAAGGGACCGACGATGTCGCCCACCGTGCCGATCTTCAGCATGTTGTCGACGTGGATGTCGGCGATCTGCTGGCCCAGCGCGTTGGAACGCTCGCTGCCCAGCTCATGCTGGATGAACTGCTGCGACAGCTCCCACAGCTTCTTGATGTCCGCCGGCGGCTCCACGCCTTCGGCGCCGTTGCTGGTCCGCCAGGCGGCCCAGCCGAAGCCGGTGCCGGGGTTGAAGAAGTCACCGAAGGGCGGGACGAAGGCGGTTACGTCCTGGCTGATGGTCGGGCCGGAGACGCCGTCGTACTTCCAGACCGTCATGTCCAGGTCGTTGTTGTTGGCGCTGGCCCGGTACTCGTCGGAGGTCACCTCCTTCAAGTCCACGCGCACGCCGACGTTGGTCCAGTAGTCACGCACCAGCTCTTGCATCTTCACAGGTGCGCCTTGCGAGGAATAGACCATCTGGATGACCAGGGGCCGGCCATCGGGACGCTCCAGCACGCCGTCACCGTTGCTGTCCGTCAGCCCCATCTCTGCCAGCAGCGCGCGGGCGGCCTCGGGGTCGTGCTGGATGTCGCGGTTCTTGTGCTCGTCGGTGATGAAGGCGACCGTCTTGTGCTCGGCCGGGACGCCCTGCATTGGGGTGCCCTGGCCTAAGTAGACGATCTCGTTGATCTCGGCGCGGTTCATCGCCAAGGACAGCGCGCGGTTGAAGCGCAGGTCGTTGAAGATCTCAGCCAGGACCGGATCCTGCACCGTGCGGTTCAGCGAGTAGAAGACGTTCTCACCGAAGGTCGGCGCGAAGGAGACGGTGTAGTTGCCGCGGCCCTCGTTCTCCTTCAGAAGCGGGAAGTCTTCCAGGAAGATCGCCTGCTGCTTCCAGACCACCTCACCATCCATGATCTTGAGGTTCTGGACCTCTTTTTCCTGGATGTAGTCCTCAGCAATCTCGCTGATATAGGGCAGCTGGTTGCCGGCCGTGTCGACCATGTGGAAGTAGGGGTTGGCAACCAGACGGCGGCCGTTGGCGCTCTCCTCCACCAGCACGTGGCTCTCCAGGGTCGGCAGCACGGCGCGCGGCAGGCCGGCGGCCTTCTGCGGGTCCTTCAAGAGCGGGGAGGGGACGTCCTTCCAGTCGGATCCACCATAGAAGAAGTCGATGGCGTCCGCGCCCGACTCGAAGCCCTGCGACTGCGCCAGGCTCTCGGCATCGGGGTTGTGCTTGGTCATGTACTGGCCCAGCACGTGCTTGGGCTGGAAGGCCTGACCATAGTCGACGGCGAAGCGGTTCAGAATGCCGGGCGTCGGCACCGGGAAGGTGAAGACGACGGTCTTCGCATCCTTGGCCTCGACCTTGGCCGGCTCGCCGGAGAAGAGCCAGCGGTCCGGCGTCTTCTCATAGACGTTCGGGTTCAGCAGCAGGTCGTTGTGCCAGAAGACCACGTCCTCAGCGGTGAAGGGCGTGCCGTCCGACCACTTGTGGCCCTCCCGCAGGGTGAAGGTGAGCTCCGTGAAGTCCGGGTTCCAGGACCAGCTCTTGGCAATGTTCGGGACCACGGTCTGCAGATCGTCGGCATAGCGGACCAGGTTCACGTGCCGCGCGGACAGCAAGTCAGAGGTGCCGGACTCGGTGGCCTTGGAGAGACCAGACAAGACTCCGCCGTACTGGCCGATGGAGTGATAGGGCGCGACCACCAAGGGCTCGGCCGGCAGGCGCTCGGCGAGCGGCGGCAGCGGCGGGTTGCCGGCGATGCGGGCGTTCAGTGCCTCCATCTCCGGGTTGGTCTGCATGGTCATCGTGCAGTCGCCGGCGGCGTGGAACTCTGCCAGCTCGAACTGCTGCGGGTAGGCCGTCTCCATACCCTGCATATCGGCAACCGTTACCGGGGTGCAGGCCCAGGCGGCCGCGGTCATGGCAAAGTAAACACCACCGCTCAACAAGGCGGCTTTGCGAAGAGATATCATAGGGAGTTGGCCTCCAAGGCTTTGTTTGAAGCGCGAGGCCTAGCAATCGCCCATGATACTTTCTTGACAGCTCAATGAAGGCTTGAGGACCAAAGTGTTTCGCTGTCGAATTGATCGCCTATTGGTATGTGGTAGGGAAACCAGCGCTCTGGGACTCAGCTCTCAGGCGCGACGACGAGACAGGGTGCACCGCGCAGGATGCGGTAGTTGCAGGCCGCGCGGGCGTCCGATTCCGCGAGGCCAGCGATCCGGCTGCGGAAGAGGCTGGTTCCGTTCTGCGCCACCTCGACCACGCGCACCTGCCCGGTGGCGAGCCCGCCGAGCGCTTGCTTGGCGTCTTGGCCTGCGGTCTGGGCGGATTGGGCTTGCGAGAAGGCGCCGATCTGGATTGCCCAAAGCCCGGCCCGTTGCGGCTGCGGTGCCGAGACCGGAGTGGCTGCCAGTTGTGGCAGCACAGCTGGAACACCGCTTCCGACCGGCTTTGGCGAGGTGCGTGGTGCAGGCTGCGGCTGAACGGCTACAAGCGCGACTGGGGCTGGCTGCGGGGCAGGGGCCGTCGGCGCAGGAGCAAGGGGTGCTGCGGCAATCACCGGTGGTGCGCTCTGGCGCGGTGCAGAGCTATCCGGCAAGGTCCGCGTCAGATTGGCACGCAGGGCCGGCAACTTGCCTCCGTTCTCCGCCTGCGCGAAGAGCTGCGTGGGATGGCCGGCGGGTGCTTGTGGGAAAGCACGGTCCAGCAGATTGGCGGCCTGGCGGTTGCGGGTTCGGCCCGAATCCATGCCGAAGACCACGACGATCAAGCGCCGGCCTTGGCGCACCGCAGAGACTGAGATGTTGTAGCCGGCCGCGCGTGTGTAGCCGGTCTTGATCCCATCCGCCCCGCCATAGCTGGAGAGCAGGCGATTATGGGAATAGTAGCTCTGGCTGCCGAAGCGGAAGGCCGTGGTGGAGAAGTAGTGATAGTGCTGCGGGAAATCGTAGAGCAGCGCGCGTGACAGCTTGGCCATATCGCGCGGGGTGGAGAGTTGGCGCTTGTCCGGCAGGCCAGAGGCATTGAAGAAGGTCGTGCGCCACATGCCGAGCCGCCGGGCCATGGCGGTCATCTTGCGGCCGAAGGCAGCCTCGCTGCCGGCCAGGCCTTCCGCCACCACGACGGCGACATCATTGGCTGACTTGATCGCCAAGGCGTGGATCGCCTGCTGCACGGTGATCGTGCTGCCTTCCTGCACCCAGATCTTCGACGGCACCTGCGCTGCCGCCTTGGCGGAGACCGGTAGGCGTGTCTCTAGGCTCACCTGACCACGCTCCAGCGCATCAAAGATGAGGTAGAGAGTCATCATTTTTGTCAGGGAAGCGGGGTAGTGACGGCGATCGGCCCGCTCTTCCAAGAGCACAGCGCCGGTCGCGGCATCGACGACGATGGCGCCGTAGCGGTCTTCCTTTGCGGCCACCGCCTGCACGATAAAGAGGCTGAAGACCAAGAAGAAGAGAAAGGCGCAGAGGAAAAGCGACAGGAAGGACCAGGCCGGCGCGCGACGCCGTGGCTCTAGGGATCCCATCTCGCTGGCAGAGGCCACGGCTCCCCGCATCGCTCTGCTCCCCTGCTGTCCTGCACCCGCGCTTGCGTTATGTCGCACCCCTGGCGCTCCCACAATGATGATCAGCGCAGCCCGCGCGATCAAATGCAACCCTTTGCGGCCATCGCGCTGGAGCCGGCTGGAAAAGCGGGGCCCGGCAGCGTGCCGCAGAGAAGTCATACTATCTCCTAGATTCGGCTACGAGTCAAAGGCTTATCGCAGCTTCCTCAGATTCACTGCAAGCATTACCGCAAGAACCTTGGCAGCACGCTCTGCTGGTTGGTCGCCCTCCCGCTTGCGGGTTCAAGGCAGGCTATGTTGCAGTGCACAAAAGTTCTTGACCCGGCGTCAGGCACTTCCTATCTTCCGCTTATGCTGCAGCGCACAAAACGCTGATGAGGCAGCGAGTAAGAGATTGGCGCCTGGTGGGTGGTCGGACCGATACGACGACTGACAAGGCGCGGCCCGGGGGCAGCGATCGCCAACGGGCTCGGTGACGAACCGCTGGGATTGATGACACCCGAGGCGACGGACGAGAGGCCGCCGGCTCACGACCTAAAGAAAGGATGACCACCATGGTTGCGAACAAGAAGGTTGAAGACACCATCGCCGAGACTCTGAAGCCGGTTGAGGCCGCCGTTTCCGCCGGCAAGCAGAACTTCGAGCAGGCCATGAAGGTCGGCACCGAGGCTGCGCAGAAGGGCTACGAGCAGTATGTCTCCTTCGCCAAGGACAACTCTGAGAAGTTCTCTCAGCAGATGTTCAAGAGCTACGGCCAGATGAGCGACCTGCAGAAGGAGAATGCTGAGGCCGTCATGCAGTCCGGCACCATCCTGGTGAAGGGCTTCGAGAATGTCTCCAAGGAGCTCATGACCCTGGCCCAGGCTTCCCTTGAGGCCAACATGAAGGCCGCGCAGGCCCTCATGGGTGTGAAGACCATCAAGGAGGCCATGGACCTGCAGAGCAGCCTGACCAAGACCCACATGGATAAGGTCATGGCTGACGGCACCAAGGTCGCCGAGATGTCCATGAAGGTCACCAACGAGGCTTTCCAGCCGCTGCAGACCCGCGTCAACAGCACCATCGAGACGCTGGCCAAGTCGGCTGCCGCTTAAGGCCAAAACGCCTTAGGCTAAGATCGGCGGGCGCTCCTCCCCGCCCCGCCGATCTCGAATGACGAAACGCCCGGTGGGCTGCTGTCCGCCGGGCGTTTTCGTTTGTTTCTGGGGGTAATAGTAACAAACTCTTTCTTTTCAATAAATGTTGTATTTCTTCGTGCAGATGACTTTGTCATTTTGTATAGGTCTAGCTCTTTTGAGCCATGCTTTTGTTGCTCTTTGCGCCACAGGCGCATGCAGATTTCCCGCTGTGCTCAGAGTTGAGATCAGAAACGACCTGATCACAGCGTTCCAGAAACGTTATGGGCGCGGGGTCAACAAGAATTCTCACAACTTGTTACCGGCGATGACGTCTCTGTTATCGACCAAATGAGGGCTTAGTTCTTGTGAAGGCCTCGTTTTCGGGGTCGCATATCGATCAGGCCTATGTCTTCGGTGGCACCTCTGGCAACGACGGCATTCTAGGCTACGGCGGCGGCGGGGGCGACAGCATCGACGGCGGTTCTAGCCAAGACGATTTTCCCTACGCTAGTGCTGGTAGCGATACTTTCGGCTTTGACGGCAACACCGATAGTGGCACGACCGGCAGCGTGGGCGACTTTAGCAATGACGCGGGCGACAAGTTTCTCTTCGACATGCCTGGCGGTACCGGGACCTTCATCGGCGGCTCTGCCTTCAACAGCGTGACCGGCGAGGTGCCTTTCCTGCGCAGCCTCAGCGACACTCTCGAGGTCGATGCGAACGGAGGCGGGATTGCAGACTTCATCATCTCCGCGCCGGGCATCGCTGGCGACGGGCTGACCAACGGCGACTTCATGTTTCGCTACTAGACCGAAGGCGAGGAGCAGCCGAAACTGGAAGGGGCCGGGATCAGCAGATCCCGGCCCCTTCGCTTCGAGAAGGTGGTCGTTGGAATCAGTCGATCCCGGGCCGGCCCAACTTGATCCAGCGCTTGATCTCCTTGCCGGTGAAGTCCAGCGCCATGGGGGAGGCCACGCCCTGTAGCATGGTGACGTCGTAAAGCTCGACGATGTGGCCCTCGATCCAGAGGTGATGGTCGATGGTGCCGGTCTTCATGTTGACGACCACCAAGCCGCACTTGGGCATCAGGCCCGCGTCTTCCAGCACCTCGTCCAGCGGCAGGCCGCCGAAGGTCTTCATATCACGCGGCATGGAGACACCCACGACCGCGTAGTCGCCGATGAAGGTGAGACCCCGGCCATAGCCCGGCAGCAACGCCACCGGCCGGAACTGCCAGTCGCTGGGGTCGAGGTAGCCCAGCTCCCCCTCGCCGGAGTTGATCACCCAGAGCTTGCCGTTGTGCCAACGCGGGCTGTGCGGCATGCAGAGCCCGCGATAGACGATCTCGCTGTCGGCGATCGACATGATGAGGCCGCCGTCGCCGCGCAGCTCGCGCCAGCCCTGGCGCTCGTCGGCTTCGGCAATGGCGCTGATGTAGGCGGCGCGGCCATCCTTCATCGCCAGTCCGTTCAGGTGACAGCGGTCTTCCGACTTCAGCTCGCTGATAAAGGGTGGGCGCCAGATCGGCACGAAGCTGGCCGAGGGGCTGGTCCGTGCCAGGCAGGAGAAGGCGGTGTTGGCGAAGATGCACTCGCCATCGGAGTTGAGCGCCAGGTCGTGGGCGTCGACGTTGCTGGTGACAAAGCCCATCCGCGGCACGTAGACCCGGTCGAAGTGCTTATGCTTCTTGCCGTTCATCAGCAGGTTGTCGAGACGCCAGATCTGATAGAGCGTGGCCACCCAGAGGCTCTCGCCATCGCCCCAGAGACCCAGGCAGCGCTCGAAGGTCGCCTCGTTGATGCGCACCTTCTCGCCCTGGGTGGCGCCGATCAGCAGCAGGCGGCTGGCCTGATAGGTGCTGAAGGCGATGGAGGCGTTCATCTCCCGCATCCAGGCGGAAAAGCCCTCAGACGGAGTGACGGCAGAGGATTTCTTCTTCCTTAGCTCCTCGTCGTTGCCGGTGGCGTCACCGCCCTTGCCGTCGGGATCGTTGGAGGCTGCGGCCTCATCCTTGCCGCTCGCCATCTCCTCCAGACCGCTCTCATCGACCTCGACGTCCAACTCGGCTTCCGGGATATCTTTGTCGCTCATGACCCTAGGACCCCCTTGGTAAATCTCGTCTGACGGAAGCCACCGCGTGGCCCTGCGCTGTTGTCACCACTCACTAGGCGCTGTTGCCTGCCAGCGGCAAGCCTCTGCGGCAGGCTTGGCCGGCGGACGACAGCTTTTTCGGAGCGAGCGGTTGGAGGCCCGGGCCGGAATCGAACCGACGTGCAAGGATTTGCAGTCCTCTGCATCACCACTCTGCCACCGGGCCTCGTTGCTTGGTATCGCTCGCCATGATGCGCCACGGCGCAGCGGGCGCCGGCTGGGGCGCCGGCTGGGGCGAAAGACGCAAGTCGGGCCTTTTAGCGGCGCTCGCAGCCGGCTGCAAGCCTTTGCTGAGGGGCGCGGTCTCTGGACCCCGTGCCAGCCATCTGTCAGCTTGGCTACTCAAGTGGAACAGCTCTTGGAAGGGCGATCATGCTCCGGTCACTGGACGAGCCTAAGGGAGACAGCACGTCGGCCGCGATCGAGCGGCTGATCCCGGCCCTGCAGGCTAAGGGCATCGAACTGGCCGTGGTGACCAACGACCTGCTCTTCACAGCCATGCAAGAGGTTGGTCATGCTGCTCACCCGTGAGGACTCGCTACTCCTGCTCGTCGATTTCCAGGAGCGGCTGGCGCCTGCGATCCACGAAGGTGCCGCCGCCGTCGCCGAGGCCGAACGGTTGGTGAAGATCGCCCGCCTTTTGGACGTACCCTGCCTGGCAACCGAACAGTACCCAGCCGGACTGGGCCCGACCGTGGCGCCGTTAAAGGCGCTGCTGCAGCCAGCCGAAGTCTTGGAGAAGATCCACTTCTCCGCGGCGCGGGAGGAGGCCTTTCTCAAACGTCTTGACGCGGGCGGACGCCGGCAGATCGTGGTTATGGGCATGGAGGCCCACGTCTGCGTGCTGCAAACGGCGCTGGTGCTGGCAGAGCTGGACTACCAGGTCTGGATCGTCGCCGATGCCATCGGCGCCCGCCGATCGGACAGCAAGGAGCTGGCGCTTGCGCGCTTCCGCCAGGCAGGCCTCACGATCGTCTCGGCAGAGATGGTGGCCTTTGAATGGCTGACCCGTGCGGCGACGGAAGAGTTCCGCGCGGTGCTGCCTCTCCTCAAGTAACTCTGCTTCAGACCCTAGTTGTTTGCCGTCAAAGGGTCGATCACTTGCGGCACCTCTGTGATCTTGGAGATCGGAATGCCCGAGAGTTCGGAGTGCTTACGCACGGCCTCTTCACTGTCGGCCAGATAGATGCAGAAGGTCTTGTCGGCGGCGACGTAGCTATGCTGCCACTGAATGTTGGGTCCAATCGTTTCGATCGCCTGGTTTGACGCGCGCGCCGCACCGCAAAGCTCCGTAATGGACATCTGGCCAATTCCCGTGATGTCCCGTTCGACAACAAAGCGCTTCATACGTGCCATGGGATGTCTCCTCTTCCTGTCCCTGGCGAGAGCATGCAGCTGGCGGGCCGGACCTGAAAGCTAAGAGATTTGACCTATTCCATGGAATTTCTTTCGCTATGATGATAATGTTTATTAAATTGAAAGGAAATCTTTAGCAAGTGACCCGCACCACGCATCTGAATGCCCTGCAAGCACTGGACATGGCGACCCGCGAGGGCTCGCTGCAGGCAGCTGGGGAGCGTCTGGGGATCACACCCGCAGCCGTCGGCCAGCGGATTCGCGCTCTGGAGCGCTACCTCGACACCGATCTGCTGCTCCGCGGCCGCTCCGGCCTGCAGCCGACGCCGGCTCTACAGGCGACCCTGGACGATCTTCATGCAGCCTTCGATGCCTTGGAACGCGTTACGGAAGGTTTGGACTTTCAACGCACTGCAGAGATTCACATTGTTGCAGATCCCGATTGGTCGGACCTCTGGCTGCTGCCGCGGCTGGCGAACTTTCATGCGGAACACCCAAACATTCTCTTCAACGTGAATGGAGAAGGGGAGGTGCCGCTGCGCCTCGGTGCTGCCGATATCATCATCGATCGCGATCCGAAGGGCCGGGCCGCCGAGGGCGAGGTCCTCTACAACGAGGTTTTCGTGCCAGTTGGGTCCCCGGAAAACGCGGCTCGGATTGCTGACCCGTCGGCAATCGGTGTGTCCGATGGAGAGTCGCAGTTCAGGCCGCTTGGTACCCTTGGCGGAACGGAGGGCATATGGCGGCACTCGAAGCAGGGCAGCATAGAAGGCTTCCCGCTCCTCCACATAAAGGGGCGCCACGACGCACCCGATACGCCTGGCTGGCCAGAGTGGCTGGCTGCCTTTCCCTACGAGCGCACCGGACCCGAACGTGGTGTGCGCTATGCCCTAGTCCGCAACGCGCTGGACGGTGTGAAGTCCAATGCCGGGCTGCTGATATGCGGGCTTTCCTGTATCGTCGACGACTTGGAGCAAGGAACCATCGCACTGCCTTTTCCTGCAAGGGAGTGCTTGCGCGCGCAGCATCCCTACCGCGTGAAAACTCGCAGCGAGACGGGCGCTAGGCCGCAAGTCGCCCGCTTCCTCAAGTGGCTCCGGGCAGCAGGCCGAGAGACTGAAGAACGGATGGAAGCGGCCTTGGCAGCTTCCTAGTGCTGGCTTCACGCTTCAGCTTGCAACGCGGTCCATTGGGCGCGGAGTGCTGCACCCTGGCCGGCGAAGCTGTCTTCTAACAGCTCCAGCCGCTGCACCCGATCGCCGCGGAAGTGGCGGAAGTCCTGGCGGAGCTCACACCAGGCGGTCAGCACGACGACTCGCACGAAGTAAGTGATGGCAAGCGGCAGCACCCGCCGCTCGGTCACCCGGTCCGAGCCGTCGGAATAGACCAGGAAGAGCTTGCGTTCCTCGCGGATGGCCTGGCGCAGGCTGGCCAGGTCGATCTCTATTGGCTCCTCCGCGCCCCAGCCTGAAACCCGTAAGGCATCGGGTTCCAGACTGACAGCCTCAATCTTCGCCACCACCCGCTGGGCGGCACGCGTCAGGCCGCGGTCTCCGGTACGCTGCAGCAGGCTGAGGCCGACGATGATGGCCTCCACCTCTTCGCTGTCGAAGTTCAGCGGCGGCAGGTCGTAGCCGGCGCGGAGCATGTAGCCGACCCCTGCCTCACCCTCGACCGGGACGCGCAGGGCCTGAAGCGCCGCCATGTCGCGGTAGAGCGTGCGGGTCGAGATCTCCAGCTGCTCGGCCAGTTGGACGGCCGTCAGCGGCGCCCGCGCGCGGCGCAGCAGCTGAATGATCTCAAAGAGCCGGTCGGCCCGCCGCATGGCGATCTCCCCTCCCAAAGGCTGCTGCCACAACGCTGTCAGCAGCCGTCCCCTACAAGAAGCGCAGTGGGCAGAACAAAACAAGAAGGGATTGGAGATGGCGGCTAGAACAGCCCCGCTACAGCGGCTCGAGACAAGCCGGCCTGCTGACAGGCAACGCGGCCTGGGCATCGCGCTCTTGGTGATCTCTGCGACGCTCTTCAGCAGCGCGGGCCTCTTCACCAAAGGCGTGGCGGCTGACGCCTGGAGCATTCTCTTTTGGCGAGGACTCGCCGCCGCCGCTGGAACCCTGGCCTACATCGCGCTGCGCGGTCAGCTGCTGAGCGAGTGGCGGCGGATGGGCCGCGCGGGTTGGGCCGTGGCGGTGATCGGTGCAATCGGATCGGCGGCTTACATCCCGGCGCTGAAGATCACCTCGATCGCCAACGTGACCTTGATCTACGCAGCCGTGCCTTTGCTGGCGGCTGCCTTCGCCTGGGTCAGCATCGGCGAGCGGCCGAGCCGTAGGGTGGGGCTCTGCTGTCTCTTGGCCTTTCTGGGCGTGCTGGTTATCGTCCAGGGATCATTGGGCCAGGTGGTGCTGACGGGCGATCTGCTGGCCCTGGTCATGACCGCCAGCCTGGCGGCAATCATGGTGATCTACCGCTGCTATCCAGAGACGCCGGCCGCCCTGCCGGCGGTCTTCATGTCGCTCTTCTTGCTGCCGCCGGCGTTGCTGCTTACCGACCCCGTCGCGGCAACGGGCGGAGAGATCGGCCTGATGGCGGCCTTTGGACTGGTCTTTGCGCTGGCAGCCGTGACCTTGGCTGAGGGCGCGCGCAGGATCGCCGCCGCTGAGGCTGGGCTCTTGAGCGCGCTGGAGACGCCGCTGGCGCCACTCTGGGCTTGGCTTCTGCTGGCGGAACTGCCGCCTCAGGCAACGTGGATTGGCGGCAGCTTGGTTATGGCCGCCGTACTTTGGGCCCAATTGCCGAACCGAAGGAGAGACTAGGGATGGGACACAGCAACCACTTGAGCCCGCAGCTGCGCACCTTCATCGAAGGCCAAAGGCTTTTCTTCGTCGCGACCTCCGCACCGGGGCGCCGCATCAATGTCTCGCCCAAGGGGATGGACACGCTCCGGGTCTTGAGCAACCAGCGCATCGTCTGGATGAACCTGACCGGCAGCGGCAACGAGACGGCTGCCCACGTCTTGGAAGACGGGCGCATGACCTTGATGTTCTGCGCCTTCGAGGGGCCGGCGCTAATCCTGCGGGTCTATGGGCGCGCAAAGGTCTGCCATCCGCACCAGGCGGACTGGGCGGATCTCTCGGCCCTCTTCCCATCCATGGCAGGGCAACGCAACATCTTCGACCTGGAGATCGAGGCCGTGCAGACCTCCTGCGGATCCGGTGTGCCGATCATGCCGGTCCAAGAGGAACGGGGTTACGACGAGCTGGCGCCGTACTACGAGAAGATGGGTCCCGAGGGCTTGGCACGCTATTGGCAGCGCAAGAACCTGCAGTCGATCGATGGCCAGCCGACGGGGCTAGAGCCAAAGGAGAGCAGATAGCGCCCCCAAGATAGTGCCCCCAAGATAGCGCCCTTGCCCAAATGGCAGTGGTGGCTCTAGGCGCTGCTCTCTAGCCTTGCCGGTCGGAGGGCAAGGTATGACGCGCGGTGCAAGAACTGGCGAGAGACGCCAGCCGCTCATCTTCTATGGCTGGTGGGTGGTCGCCATCGCCTTCGTCACCTTGGCGATCTCGATTTCCGCCCGGACCTCCTTCTCGCTGCTCTTCCCGGCCTTTTTGGAGGAGTTCGGCTGGACCCGCTCGGTCACTGCCGCCGCCTTCTCGATCGGCTTCTTGGCTTCAACGGCCTTTCTCCCCGTGATCGGGGTGTTGATGGAGCGCGGCGGGCCGCGGTTGGTCATTCCCTTGGGCGCGGTGATGGTCGCCAGCGGCTTCGTCCTTGCGACCTTCATCACCACGCCGCTTGGCCTCTACCTCACCATGGGCGTGCTGATGATCACCGGCTCCTTGGCGACGAGCTACATCGTGCATTCCATGTTCATGCCGGCCTGGTTCGTGCGGCGGCGGGGCCTGGCCATCGGCATCGCCTTTTCAGGTGTCGGGGTGGGGGCCATCACGCTGCTGCCGGCCATGCAGTGGGTGATCGACGCCTATGGCTGGCGCACTGCCTGTTTTGCCATGGGCGCCCTGGTCTTGGTGGTAACGGTTCCGCTGAATGCCCTCTTCCAGCGCAGCAGCCCGCAGGAGATGGGGCTGGAGCCGGATGGCGGCCCGCCGAAGGGCCGGAAGGGGAAGCCGGCTCAGCCAGCGCCGGACCCCGTCGTCGATGCCGCCTGGGCGGCCATCGACTGGACGCTTGCAAGGGCGGCGCGCACAGCGCGTTTCTGGTGGCTGGCGTTGGCCTTCTTCTGCGGCCTTTTCGCCTGGTATGCGATCCAAACGCACCAGACGCAGTACCTGCTGGAAAGCGGCTTCAATGCCAGCGTTGCGGCGCAAGCGCTGGGGCTGGTGGCCCTCTTCGGTGTTGCCGGGCAGATCGCGCTCGGCTGGCTCTCCGACCGCTATGGGCGGGAGGTCGCCTGGAGCCTCACCCAACTGGGCTTTGCGCTTGCCAGTCTGCTGCTGTTGGCGCTGGAAGAGAGTCCCTCGCTCGCCTTGCTCTATGCGATGGTCGCGTGCCAGGGGCTGCTGGGCTATGGCCTGGCCTCGCTCTTCGGCGCAGTGATGACCGAGCTCTTCGCCGGACGGCAGATCGGCCGCATTGTCGCGACCTTGAGCCTGCTCGCGAACCTGGGCGCGGCAGTCGGTGTCTGGTTCCTGGGCGCCATCCACGATATGACCGGCAGCTACGCGCTCGGCTTTTGGGTCTGCGCCGGGCTGTGCCTCGTCTCCATCGTCTGCATTTGGCAGGCGGCGCCGCGCAGGGTGCGCCTGGTTGCCGGGCAAGCGGCCAGACGCGCCGCGGCTGAGGGCTAGGCCAAGCGGGGCCTGAGCGGTCGGGGAGGGGAGTATGCCGCCAGCATTGTGGGGACTCTTGACGGCGCTGGGCTGGGGCGGCGCTGACTTCGTCTCGCGCTTTACCGGCGGCAAGCTCGGCGTGCCGGTGACCCTGGCCGGTATGATGGCCTCCTCGCTCTTCCTCTTGTCCTTGGCGGCCTGGCACACGGGCACCGTTCTGGTCTTTCCTGACGAGGGCTGGGCGCTGCTGCTGGGCAGCGCCTGCTGCCTGGTGCTTGGCACCCTGCTGCTCTATCGCGGTATCGTGCGCGGGCCGATATCCCTGGTCGCGCCCATCGTCGCCGCCTATCCGGTCTGGAGCCTCATCCTCGCCGTCACCCTGGGGGTCCAGCCGAGCTGGCTGCAATGGGCGGCTATGCTGGCGGTTATGGGCGGTGTCGTGGCGGTGGCGCGGCTTGGCGGCGGGGCGGATGCGCATGCGAGCGAGGCACCGGGCGGCCTGCCGGTTACTATTGCCATCGCGCTAGCCGGATCGCTTTGCTTTGCGCTTGGCCTCTCCGGCGCCCAGTATTCCGCCCCGGTCTTCGGCGAGATGCAGGTTCTGCTGACCATTCGGGTCTTGGGCGCCAGCCTGGCCATCGGCGCCTTGATCCTGGTGCCGCGTCTGCGCCGCCCGGTGCCGCTGCGCTGGTGGCCGCTGCTGGTCTTGCAGGGCCTCTTGGACGGTGGCGCCTACCTGGCGCTCCTGGCGGGGAGTGAGACGGCCGAATCGGCCACCGCCAGCGTGGTCGTCGCCTCGGCCTTCTGCGTCGTGCCCGTGGTCTTGGCTTGGATAGTCTTGAAGGAGCGCATCTCCGCCGGCCAGTGGCTGGCGATCGCCGTCATCGTCGCCGGTGTGGCGGTGCTTTCGGCGGCCTAAGCGGGCTCCAGCGCGCCGCGATAGTGCACGATGAGCCCAAGACCGAGTGGGGCTGAGAGGGCCACGTCGAAGTGGAAGCGGCCCTCCGCCTCGTACTCTTGAGTGTCGCTCTCCGGCAGCAGCCAGCCCGGCAGGGGCACGCCCAGGCACCAGCCGCGGCGGACCAGGATCAGCAGCCGACCATTCTCGACCCGCAGATCCTGCTCAAAGGTCATGATCGAAAAGCGCTCACGGTAGCGATAGGGCCGCGGTGATGCGCTGCAGTGCGAGACGAGGCGGGCGCCGGCGAAGCGCCGCTCCCAGCGCTCGCCCACTTTGCCGGCAGTGACCGAAACGGAGACCGGAACGGCCTGCCCGGCCTTTGGAAAGCGAAAGACCCATGCGATGACTTGGGTCAGCGGGTTCCTTCCCCGCGTGATCTCTGCCGTGCCACGGAAAGAGGCCGGCAGTGCTGCGGCGTGGAAGGCTCTGACACTGGACGGCAGAGCGCCCCAGCGCTCCTGCAAGGCGGATTGGAAGAGCGGTGGCGGTGCCGTCACTTGAGGAGGCGCGCCCGCAGTGCTGGATCGGGCAGGCTGCAGATGTCGGTCTTGCCGAAGAGCCGATAGCGGTTACGGGCAATACGCCGATAGAGCCAGTCCTGCAGGCCCCGCGGGAGCAGACGCAGCGGCTGTAGAGCCCATCCCAGTCCGCCCAGCCTAGCGCCGACCCGCACCATCGCATCGAGCGAGCTGTAAGCCTGTCCCTGGTCGAGGAAGAGCCAGCTCTCAGGGTCTTCCGGGTCCAGACCATAGTGGCGCAGCATCGCCTGGCCCAAAGGGCTCTGCGTCGGGCAGATCTTGAAGGCCTGCCGCCGGTCCAGCCGGGCAATGACCCGCGCCCCGCGGCTGCAGAGCGCGCAGTCCCCGTCCATGAAGGTGACCGGCCCGCTGTCGTCGAAATTCGGGACGGCCACGTCTTGGCGGTAGGAGTAGGGGGCGGTTTGCGCTAAAGACCGCATCTCATCTTCCATCTGGCTGGAGAGAGAAATGGTCACTTCAGCTCTCCTGGCCTAGCGGGCCTCGCCTTTGCAAAAGGTCGCAAGCAACGAGAGGCTAGCCCCCCAGCTCCTTGCTCCGCGCCGTCGCAGCGGCGATGGCCTTGGTCATCAGCGGCTGCAAGGCGTCGTCCGCCATCAGGACCTTCAGGGCCTCCAAGGTGGTGCCGCCGGGGCTGGTGACGTTTTCGCGCAAGGTGGCCGGTGGCTCACTCGCCTGGTGCAGCAGCTCGCCGGAGCCAGCGACGGTGACACGGGCCAGGCGGGCGGCTAGGTCTTCTGGGAGGCCGGCTGCGGCACCGGCCTTGGCCAGGGTCTCGGCCAGCAGGAAGACATAGGCAGGGCCGCCGCCCGACAGGGCGGTGACAGCGTCCATCTGCCCCTCGTCCTCGACCCAAGCGGTCTCGCCGACGGCGGCCAGCAAGGCCTCCGACAGGCTCGTGTCGTCGCTGCTGGTGCCAGGACCGGCGACCAGGACGGTCATGCCGCGTGCCACGGCCGCTGGCGTGTTGGGCATGGCGCGAACGATCTTGCTCTGCGCGCCCAAAGCCTCTCGCAAGGAGATCAGCTGCACGCCGGCGGCGATGGAGAGGAAGAGGGTGCTGTCGCTGGCCAGAGCGGCGAGGCCGGGCAGGGCCTCGCCCATCTTCTGCGGCTTGACCGCCAGCAGCACCACGCGCGGGCTCTCTGCCAGATCGGCTGGCCTTGCCAGATGCCGGCAGCCTTTGGCAACGAAGCCGGCAACAGCCTCTGCCGCGGGCTCGACGATGGCCACCTGTTCCGGGGCCAGACCCTGGCGCAGCCAGCCGTCCAGCAGGGCGCCGCCCATCTTGCCGCAGCCGATCAGCAGCAGCGGTCCGTCGATCTTCATAACCATGGTTCTTTGCTTGGAGGGAGGGCTAGGCCTCGCCGACGGTGTCCATCAGCGCGGTCTGCAGCGCCTCGTCGGGGCTGCGGCCGCCCCAGACGACCAGCTGCAGGGCAGGGTAGAAGCGCTCGCTCTCGCCCACACCGCAGTCGACCAGGTCTTCCAGCTGGTCGGCGGCCATGCCGGTGGTGCCGCGCAAGGGCAGGGTGTGGCGATAGCTCACCAGGCCGTCCTCTTGCGACAGCTCGAAGTGGCCGAGCCAAAGGCGCTCATTCGCCTTGGCCAGCAATTCGGCGACGGAGCGGCGGCTGGCTTGCGTGGTCTTCACGTCCAGATGGCAGGAGAAGAAGATCGCCTGCAGCTCGATATCCCAGACGAAGCAGAGGTGATAGCTGCACCAGCGGCCGGCGATCTCCACCACCATCTCCGACTCGCTGGCGCGGTCGAAGGCCCAGTCGTTGGCCAAGACCAACTCTTCGATCATGTCGATGGGATTGCCGTGCGTCGTTGCGTGAGACTCGAGGCTGACCATAGCTGCCTACTCCCCTGCTGTTGGCCTGCGCTTGAAAAGCAAGCGCTGGGGCTTGTCCGGGGGCCGCTCGATGATCCTACAGGACGCGCCTAGCTGCGTGTCTGCCGGACCAGCGTGGAGAGACCGGATTCCCGCAAGCCCGATCACGACCCTGCCACTCCTAGGGCTAGCGTCGCAAGGCGCCTTCGCGGCGCCCGTGGAGTCGTTTCGATGAATCTCTTGTTACGCGGCGATGCGCAGGCTTATCGCAGCGGCACCGGCCCTCACCCCTCTTTGGTGTAACGGGGCCGGCCACCTAACGCTAGTATCCTCGGGGTGGCCGGCCCATTGCGCCCTTGGGGGGTGAGGGCCGGTGCCGCTGTCACGACAGTGACAATAAAAAACTAAGTCTCGTCTTTGCTCTTGGCCGGCGCGGCCTTGGTGCTGCTGCTCTTGCGCGTACCCTTGGATTGCGCGGCGGTCAGTGCCGCGACCTCAGCTTCCAGATCTTCGATGCGGGCCTGCAGCACTTCCTGTTGCTCGCGGGCGAGTTCCGCCATCTCCCGCACCACCTCGAACTCCTCTCGGGTGACCAGGTCCAGGCGCTCGATAACGCGCTCCAAGGGATCGCGCAGGCGGGCTTCCATGTCGGCCCGGATCCCGGCAGTGGCGCCCATGGCGCCGGAGAGCACCCGCGCCAGATCGTCGAGTAGTCGGTTATCGCTCTGCACGGGCTTCAGCTCCCTCTTGGATCACGTTCCTCTTGCCGGACTTCGGGCACCAAGGCCCGCGGGTCAAGGGCTAAGGACGATCCCATGCCAAAGCAACGCCAGCTGCTTGCGACGGCAGGCTGATTGTCGGGCCTGGCTTGTCGCTCGCCAGCTTCAGGCCCAAGAGGTGTGGGCCTTTCACCGTCACAGTGGCGCCGCGGAAGAGGTCTGGGATCGCTTCGGGCCGTACTACCAGCAGCTCCTGCTCGCCCAGCGGAAAGGCAAAGCCCTCGGTCCGGGGCTCAGGGTCGGCACCCGTGAAGCCGCTGAGAAAGGGTGTATGGACCTCTGGTGTGTCGGAGACAAGCACGGCCTGCCGGATGGTCTGTGCGCCGTTCCCGTGCATCTGGTACTCCGGCTTCCAGAAGCTGTCCGGCTCTAGGTTGTGGCAGGTGAAGAAGCCGCAGAGCGGCAGGCTGGGGTCGCTGGCAAAGGCGAGCGAGAAGGCAACGCGGCGCTGACTGCCGTCCGGCTGGGTGGCGAAACGCTCGAAATCAAACGGCGCATGGCCGCCGAGGGCCGCATAGGCCGCGGC
This sequence comes from Pseudomonadota bacterium, assembly GCA_039819325.1. Taxonomy (GTDB): domain Bacteria; phylum Pseudomonadota; class Alphaproteobacteria; order Kiloniellales; family JACOMY01; genus JACOMY01. The sequence continues at coordinate 37,798 of JBCBSF010000044.1, forward strand.
GTCCGCACGGCTATCGTTGCCGGTCAGCACCAGCATGGAGGCGCCCTGGCGTTCCTCCAGATAGCGCTTGTTGAAGCCGCCGAAGTCGAAGTCTTCCGCTGGCTGTCTGGCGATATGGGCTTCTAGCACCTCTGGCCGATCGATCTCCAGGATCTCCAGAAAGCAGCGGCCGGCGAAGAGTGCCAGGCGGTTGGCGGTGCCCCAGGGGTGCTGCGCGGTGGGGGTCAGGACGAAGCCCAAGGCCTCGTAGGCTGCTGCCGCGGCGGCCAGGTCAGGGACGGTGATGACGATATGATCGATGGCGCGCTGGCGGGTGGGCATGCCGCTTGTCTCTCCTTGCTTCTGGATCGCTCACTCTTTTGCTAGGTTCGGCCCGAAAAGGCACGAGAGGAAAACTAGCCCATGCCCAACGACGGTCTTTCCGGCTACCGCTACACCATGACCATCAAGAAGTTCGGCTCGGTCCCGGAGCCGGCTTTCGAAGACCCCGGCGAGCAGACCGCCACCTGGGGCCAGGTCTGGGGCTGCACGAATGACGTGGGCCGTCTGCGCAAGGTGCTGGTGCACCGCCCGGGCAGTGAGATGAGCATCGTCGATCGCTCCAAGTACATCCCGGAGATCGATGCCTATGGCGACGAGGCGATCGGCTGGTACTGGCAGCACAACACCATCCCCGACGTCGCTGATATGCAGCGCCAACACGATGCCCTGGTGTCTGCGCTGGAGGCCAAGGGTGTAGAGGTCATCCATCTGGAGGGTGTCGAAGCGCCCTTGATCAAGGCCTGTTACACCCGCGACAGCGTGATCGCGGTGAAGGGCGGGGCCGTCGTGTCGCGCATGGCACCACGTATCCGCCGGGGGGAGGAACTCTGCGTTACCCGTACTCTCGCCAAGATCGGCATGCCGATCCTGCGCACCATCACCGGGATCGGTATGATCGAGGGCGGCAGCTTTGCGTGGCTGAACGAGACCACCGCCGTCATCGGGCGTTCTATCCGGGTGAACGACGAGGCCATCCGCCAGCTGGACGAGGTCCTGCGCGCGCAAGGCGTGGAGCTGATCGTCATCGACCTGCGCGGCTATGATATCCATATCGACGGCAGTCTGGTGATGATCGACCGCGATCTGGCCTTGGTTGCTGCCGAGGGTCTGCCCTTCACCTTCCTCGAGCGACTGAAGGAGCTGGGCATCCGCACCATTGAGATCACCCCGCAGGATGATCCTTGGATCGTCAACTGCTTGGCCGTGGCGCCTGGCGACGTGCTGATGCCGCCGGGGGCATCCAACCAGACCATGGACCGGCTGGGCGAGGCGGGGGTGGAGGTCACCACCTTGGACTATGGCGCGATCCAGACCAACGGTGGCTCGATCCACTGTTCCACTGGGCCGCTGCTGCGCGATCCCCTTTAAGCTCAGCGGGTTTTCCACTACTTCTTTCCGGCATTCCCGGACCAAAGGCGCGGACGACATGAGCAAGGCAGAGAAGAAGGCCAAGAAGGAAAAGCCGAAGGTGAAGGCGACGGGTCTGGCGCAAGCCCAGCCGGTACCAGCACCTCTGGACGAAGTCGCACGCCTGCGTATCGAGCTAGAGGCCTTGCGTCTGCTGGTTGGTCGCTTGCTGCTGGTTCAGGCTCGCAACATGGGCAAGGAAGACTATCTGCGCGATCTTGAGGATTCCCTGCAGCAGGATCTGGATTCCAGTCTGTCGGGGGAGACGGACCCCAACCTGCGGGCAGCTATGGACGAGGTCTTGGACAGCGCCATCGAGAAGGTCCGCATGCGCCTGCTGTTGAGCCGCGCCGATTCCAGCAAGCGCAACTAGCATGGGCGCAGCAAGAGGCGGGGCGGTCAACCTCGGCATCCTGCTGAGCCAGACCGCGCGCCGCCTGCCGGATCAGATGGCGCTGATCTGGGGTGATCAACGCTGGACCTGGCGTCAGCTGGACGAGCGGGTCAACGCCTTGGTGGCCAGCTTGAAGGCGCAGGGTCTGGGGAAGGGCGACCGGCTGCTGGTGCTGGGGAAGAACTCCAACCACTTGCTGGAGAGCATGTTCGCGGCCTTCAAGCTGGGCGCCGTCTGGGTCCCCTGCAACAGCCGCTTGACCCCACCGGAGATTGCCTATCTGGGGCAGTCTTCGGGCGCAGTGGCCATGCTGGCCGACCCGGGCTTCGCTGAGCATGTGGCGCATTGCCGGGAGACCGTGGCGGACCTTCGGCTCTTTGTGACCTTCGGGGCGGAGCCGCTACCGCATAGCCTGGCGAGCGAGGCGCTGATCGCCGAAGGCGTGGGAGCCGTCGCCTGGGAGGAAGAGGTCTCTCCGGGCGATCCCTGCTGGTTCTTCTATACCTCCGGCACCACCGGGCGGCCTAAGGCGGCGGTCTTGACCCACGACCAGATGGGTTTCGTAGTCACCAACCACCTGGCCGACCTCATGCCCGACACGCAGGAGGGTCAGGCCTCGCTGATCGTGGCGCCCCTGAGCCACGGCGCCGGCGCGCATTTACTGCCGCAGGTAGCGCGCGGCGCGACCTCGGTCATGCTAGCCGGCAGTTCCTTCGATGAGGCTGAGTGCTGGCGGCTGATTGAGGAGCACCAGGTCGCCAACCTCTTCACTGTCCCGACCATCCTGACCCGGCTCTGCCGCGATCCGGCGGTCGATCACCATGACCACTCCAGCCTGAAGTATGTGATCTATGCCGGCGGGCCCATGTACCGCGCCGACCAGAAGCTCTGCCTGGAGAAACTGGGGCCGGTGCTGGTGCAGTACTATGGCCTGGGCGAGGTGACCGGGAACATCACCGTGCTGCCGCCGCGTCTGCACAGCCTGGACGATGCGGCCATGCCCCTCGGCTCCTGCGGCTTCCCGCGCACCGGTATGGAGATTGCCATCAAAGACCCGGAGGGCCGGCGCTTGGACCCTCACCAGCAAGGGGAGATCTGCGTGCGCGGGCCGGCGGTCTTTGCCGGCTATCACAACAACCCGGACGCCAATGCCAAGGCGCTGAAGGGTGGTTGGTTTCATACCGGCGACCTGGGCTATCTGGATAGCGCGGGCTTCCTCTACATCACCGGCCGTGCCTCGGACATGTACATCTCCGGCGGCTCCAACGTCTATCCGCGCGAAGCGGAGGAACTGCTCTTGACCCATCCGAACGTGGCTGAGGTCGCGATCCTCGGCGTGCCGGACGAGCGCTGGGGTGAAAGTGGGGTCGCCGTCGTGGTGCGCGAGGCAGGCTCGGAGATCAGCGGCGAGGAGCTGCTGGCCTTCACGGATGGCAAGCTCGCCAAGTACAAGCGGCCCCGCCAGGTCTTCTTTTGGGATCTCCTGCCGAAGAGCGGCTACGGCAAGGTGCCCAAACACCTGATCTTGGCCGAGCTGCGCAAACGCGGTGACGTGCCAGACGCGTGAGGGGGGAGGGCGCCATGCGACAGGAAAGGCATCCGCTACAGCGCAGAGCGTGATGAGTCTGGGTGTGAACAGTTTTTGCCAAGAGCCTTTCCTCGTCTTGAGCAGCGAGCGCGAGCG
>JBCBSF010000045.1:0-40335 GCA_039819325.1 Pseudomonadota bacterium
CATAACCAAGATTCGCACATCCCATCGAGCCGTGGAATCCCCTGCCGGACTCTTCCGTTAGGCGCCATCCACTAGAAATTGTCTTTTTCGATGGCTACCCGGATTGGTCAGTGCCCGATCAATGCTCGCCAAGTCTCATTATCTTGCTGAAAAGAGGAGTGTTTGGGGAAAGAGTTCTCGATCAGCTTGAGGCTGGTTTTGTTCCACAAGGGGTAAAGCCCCTGTCTCAACACTATCCCAATGGAGTGAAAGTGTTCCCATGTGGAGAATTCAAAATAAAAAAGAACTTTGCGGCGATAGATGGTCTTGAAAATGGTGAGTGGGTGTTGATGAGATTGATGATTGGCGCTGATAGATTTAGGAAAATATGTAGTGTTTCCTATGCAGCATTTTCTCTTCCAAAAGATGGTACTTATAGATTTGACCTAAGTGATCTGAATATCGCTGATTCTTGGTTTGTTGACGGTGGTTTGTATCATCCATCGCATTGTGGATTTGATAGTATTTGAATCCTAAGAGTAATAAGCGTTGTATTATTTATGACAATTTTAAGTTTGTTGCGAGAGCGGACGTGTGGGTGCTGATCAGGGAACTTGAGATGAGCGATCCCCTGCTATCGAGAGTTGGCTTCGTACGTTTCTATCGTAAGGCTGACAATCAAGCCGATGGTGCTTTGAGGCATTGTTGCAGCTTGCAATGTCGGTTGAGCGGCAGTTTGTAGTGCGCAGCGTTATGGGGAGGAACGCGAGACGATGAGCGCCGAGCCGACGCAGTGGAACTTTTGGATCGATCGGGGTGGGACCTTCACGGATATCATTGCCGAACGTCCGGACGGCGGCCTGGTGACCCATAAGCTGCTCTCGGAGAACCCGGAACACTACCAAGACGCGGCCATACAGGGCATTCGCGACCTGCTGGGTCTGGCCGCCGGAGAGGCTTTGCCGTCTGAGCCGATTGGCCAGGTGAAGATGGGCACCACGGTCGCGACCAATGCGCTCCTGGAGCGCAAAGGCGCGCGCACCTTGCTGGTCATCACCAAGGGCTTCGCCGATGCGCTGAGGATCGGCTATCAGGCGCGGCCGAAGCTCTTCGAGCGGCAGATCCGGCTGCCGGATCTGCTCTACAGCGATGTGCTGGAGGTGGAGGAGCGGCTCTTCGCCGACGGTTCGGTCGAGACGCCGCTGGATCTGGAGGCGGCGCGTAGTGGTCTCCAGCGCTTCCACGATGCCGGCTACGACGCTGTTGCCATCGCGCTGCTGCACGGCTACCGCAATCCCGAGCACGAGGCGCAGATCGCCGCGGCGGCGCGGGATATCGGCTTCTCGCAGGTCTCGGTCAGCCACCAGGTCTCGCCGCTGATGAAGCTGGTCTCCCGTGGAGACACCACCACGGTGGATGCCTATCTCTCGCCGATCCTGCGGCGCTACGTCGATCAAGTCTCGGGTGCTCTGGGTGACGCCCGTTTGCTCTTCATGCAGTCGAACGGCGGGCTGGCCGATGCACGGCTCTTCCAGGGCAAGGATTCTCTTCTGTCTGGCCCGGCCGGAGGCATCGTCGGCGCGCTGAAGACGGCGGCGCTGCAGGGCTTCGACCGCATTGTCGGCTTCGACATGGGCGGCACCTCCACCGACGTCTCCCACTATGCAGGCGAGCTGGAGCGGACCTTCGACAGCCAGGTGGCTGGGGTCAGGGTGCGGGCGCCCATGCTGCGCATCCACACGGTGGCGGCCGGCGGCGGCTCGCTGCTGCAGTTCGATGGCGCGCGCTACCGGGTCGGGCCGGACAGTGCCGGCGCCGATCCGGGCCCGGCCTGCTACCGCCGCGGTGGGCCGCTGACGGTCACCGACTGCAACGTTATGCAGGGCAAGCTGCAGCCGGACTTCTTTCCAGCCGTCTTTGGTGCCTCGGGTGAAGAGCCGCTGGACGCAGCGGTCGTGCAGGAGAAGTTCGCTAGGCTTGCCGCCGAGATCACCACAGCCAGCGGCAAAGAGGAGAGCCCGGAGGCGGTGGCCGAGGGCTTCCTCACCATTGCCGTGGCCAACATGGCCAACGCCATCAAGGAGATCTCGGTCCAGCGTGGCTATGACGTCAGCGACTACACGCTCTGCTGCTTCGGCGGGGCAGGGGCGCAGCATGCTTGCCTGGTCGCCGATGCCTTGGGCATGACGCGGATCTTTCTGCATCCCTATGCCGGTGTGCTTTCGGCCTATGGCATGGGCTTAGCCGACATCACGGCGCTCCGCGAGGCTGCCGTCGAAGCACCGCTAGACTCAGCGTTTGAGAGCCTGGAGGAGCGCTTTTCGCCCTTGCTGGAGGAAGCGGGTGCTGAGGTGGCAAGCCAAGGCATCCCGGCCGAGGCCATGACCCTGCTGCGCCGCTTGCACCTGCGCTACGAAGGGACGGATTCCGCCTTGCAAGTGGAGGCTGGCAGCCGCGCCGCGGTGCAAGAGGCCTTCGAGGCCGCTCATCGCGCCCGCTACGGCTTCATCGTGCCGGAGAAGGCGCTGATCGTGGAGGCCATCTCGGTCGAGGCTTTGGGCCGCAGCGGCATTGCCACCGAGGGGTCCTTCCTGAGCGATAGCGGGCGTAGCGAGCCAGAGCCGGTGACCAGCCGACCAATCTTCACCGGCGGCAGCTGGCAGGAGGCACCCTTCTATCAGCGCGACGACCTGGGAGCCGAGGCCAGGATCCAGGGCCCGGCGGTGATCCTGGAGCCCAGTTCCACCATCGTCATCGAGCCCGGCTGGCAGGCGGTCATGAGCGACAAGGGCCATCTCCTGCTCGACCGCTATCAGCCGTTGGCCCGTCAGGCCGCGGTCGGTACCGCCGTTGACCCGGTGATGCTGGAGATCTTCAACAACCTCTTCATGTCGATCGCCGAGCAGATGGGCTCCACCTTGGAGAACACCTCCTATTCGGTGAACATCAAGGAGCGGCTGGACTTCTCCTGCGCACTTTTCGACCAGCAGGGGAACCTCATCGCCAACGCGCCGCACATGCCGGTCCACCTCGGCTCGATGAGCGAGAGCGTGCGGGCGGTGATCCGGGCGCGCGCCGGGACTATGCGGTCGGGGGACGTCTTCGTGCTGAATGCGCCCTATAACGGCGGCACGCATCTGCCCGACGTCACCGTCATCACGCCGGTCTTCGATGAGGCAGAGCGCGAGATCCTTTTCTACGTCGGCAGCCGCGGCCACCACGCCGACATCGGCGGCCTGACGCCGGGCTCCATGCCGCCGACCTCCAAGGTGGTGGAGGAGGAGGGCGTGCTACTCGACAATCTGCAGCTAGTCGACCGGGGCCGCTTTCTGGAGGCGGAGCTGCGGGCGGTCCTCGAGAGCGGGCCCTATCCTTCCCGCAACCCCGACCAGAACGTGGCCGACATGAAGGCGCAGATCGCCGCCAACGAGAAGGGCGTGGCAGAGCTGCGGCGCATGGTGACGCAGTTCTCTCTGCCCGTCGTGCAGGCCTACATGGGCCACGTGCAGGACAATGCGGAAGAGCAGGTGCGCCGCGTCCTAGGCGCGCTGAAGAGCGGTGCCTTCACCTACGAGATGGATAATGGCGCCAAGATCGCGGTTGCCATCACTGTCGACCGTGAAGCGCGCTCGGCCAAGATCGACTTCACCGGCTCTAGCCCGCAGCAGGAGAACAACTTCAACGCCCCCTCGGCGGTCTGCCGAGCAGCCGTGCTTTACGTCTTTCGCACTTTGGTAGACGCCGAGATCCCGATGAACGAGGGCTGCCTGAAGCCCTTGGAGATCGTGATCCCTGAGGGCTCCTTGCTGCAGCCGATCTATCCGGCTGCCGTGGTTGCCGGCAATGTCGAGACCAGCCAGTGCATCACCGATGCGCTCTATGGCGCCTTAGGCGTGCTGGCGGCAGCGCAAGGCACAATGAACAATGTGACCTTCGGCAATGCCCGCCATCAGTACTACGAGACGGTTTGCAGCGGCTCATCCGCCGGGCCGGATTTCGATGGCACGGCCGCTGTGCAGACGCACATGACCAACTCCCGCCTCACCGATCCGGAGGTGCTGGAGTGGCGCTTCCCGGTGTTGCTGGAAGACTTCCGCATCGACCGCGGCAGCGGCGGTAAGGGCCGGCACTCTGCGGGGGACGGCACCACCCGGCGTCTGCGTTTCTTGGAGCCGATGACGGTCGCGCTCCTCTCCAACCACCGCCGCATTACGCCCTTCGGTCTGGCGGGCGGCAGCCCCGGCCGCCTGGGCCGGACCTGGGTTGAGCGGAGGGACGGCAGCCAGGTGGAACTCTCAGGCACCGATCAGGCAGAGGTGGGGGCAGGCGATGTCTTCGTGCTGCAGACACCGACCGGGGGCGGGTTTGGGGTGGCGTAAGCTGTGAATCGGTGACACAGACGTTGTTTCCATGTGCTTTGCCGTGTCGTAAGACGAGAGAGACAAGAGGGGGGAGTTTACATCATGCGTGCATTAGCCAGTCTGCTTTGCCTAGTCGGTGTCGCCGCCTGCGCACCTAACGTGCCGATCGGAACGACGCTCACCGATGCAGATGTGACCAGTCTCGCGGAAGATCGCAGCGGATCCTTGGAGATCATCATGGAGGGCGGCGATCTCACCCTCTTCGCGACAATGGAAGACTGCAATGGCCTGTCGCTGCTCGTTCTCGACGGTGACATTACAGCGAACATCAACCAGGTGCTGGACGACCGCGGTTATCCGGCGGGACTAGGCCGTCTACGGGAGGAGTATCCAGAGATCGTGCGGGTTATGCAGTGCGAAACCCAACCGGCTGGTACCTTCGACGATACCGACATCTTGACGGCAGAACGGGTCGTTCCAGGCAATCACACTGTCTATCAGTTGTTGTCCTTGCCGAGCGCGGGGGCTGGTCATTGCCTGATCTGGCGTATCCCGGTCGTCGTGCAGCCCGACGTGAAGACGACACTGTCCTTCAGTGACGATCTTCTGGATGGTGCCGCGTCCTACAGCTTCTCTCAGCGGCGCTGTCGTCTGTAGTGAGGCGGTCGGTTCGATCAGCCGCAAAGTTGGCTTTGAGAGCCGGCTTTGACCCTGATCGGTCCCTTCCTCTAACCTAACGTTAGCAAAAGCAGGGAGGAGCCATTCCATGAGCAAGAGCGACGACTTTATCGACCAGGGGCATGCGCAGCTGGAGGAGTGGCGCAAGCGGCTTGCGGAGATGGAGGCCATGGCCCAGAAGTCACGTGAGAGCTTCGACAGCCAAATCGCCGACCTGCGCCACCGGATGGAGAAAGCCGAAGCCGACTTCAAACAAGCGCAGGCCGCTGGCGTGGCACACGCTGAGGACTATCAGAACCGGGTCAAGGCTGCTTGGGCCTCAATGGAGGAAGGCTGGCAGAAGGCCATGCGTGATCTGACGGGCGGTAAGTCTTAACGTCGATGGTATGACCTAGCGGCACCGGCCCGCTCCCCCGCCCGGCCACCCAATAGGATACTGGCGTGGGTGGCCGGGCGGGGGAGCGGGCCGGTGCCGTGCGATGCGCCTCGCGCGTCGCTGCAACAAGAGCGTCAGTTCGTCGGGGTCAGGCAGGTCGCGGTGCTGCTGCTGAGCTCTGTCATCAAGGCCTGATAGGCACCGGGGCCGGCTGGGATATCGACACCCAGCGGGTCCATGCGGCCGATCGAGACCTGCGTGCCCTCAGCCAGGGCATCGATCACACCTGATTCGAACTGCGGCTCGGCGAAGAGGCAGACGGCGCCACGCTCTTCGACGACATCGCGCAACTCTGCTAGCCGCCGAGCGCCGGGGCGTTGCTCGGGCGAGACGGTGACGGAGCCGACCGGGTTCAGGCCGTAGGCGTCTTCGAAATAGGCGTAGGCATCATGGAAGACGATGAAGCGACGGTCTTCCAAGCCGCTCAACTGACTGCGCAGCTCCTCGTCAAGAGCGCTCAGCGAAACCTCTAGGCTTTCCAGGTTGGACTGGTAGAGCGCAGCGTTGCTCGGGTCCAGTTCTGCCAGCTGTGCGGCAATACCGGCGGCGATGATCTGGGCGTTGGCCGGGCTCAGCCAAACGTGGGGATCGGTGTGGCCCTCGCCGTCATGGTGATGGGCCTCGTCGCCATGATGATGGTCGTCGTCCTCATGGTGGGCCTTCTCACCGTGATCATGCGCGTGATCATCGTCATGATGGTGGGCGTCCTCCTCCTCATGGTGGTGCGCTTCCTCGCCGTGATGGTGATCGTCGTCGTCATCGTGGTGGTGAGCCTCCTCGTCATGCTGATGATCGTCGTCGTCATCATGATGGTGCGCCTCGTCCCCGTGATGGTGGTCGTCATCATCGTGGTGATGCGCGTCCTTCTCCTCGCCATGATCGTGGCCGTGACCATGATCGTGATCATGTGCCGCCCAGACGCCGCCTTCGCGCGTCGGCAGGCGCTTCAGGCCAGGCAGATCCAGGGCCGTGACCTTTGCCGCGTCCGGGGACAAGGTCTCCAGCGGCTCAATGAGGAAGGTCTCGAGCGAGGGCCCGACCCAAACCACCAGGTCGGCCGACTGCAAGTTCTGGGCATCGCTGGGCCGCATCCGATAGCCGTGCGGGGAGGCAACGCCATCCAGCATCAAGGTGGGGGTTCCGGCACCCTCCATAATGGCGGCAGTCAGGCCATGCAGCGGCTTGATCGACACCACAACTTCCGGCGCCTCGGCCTTTGCGCTCAGCGGTACCAGGCCAAGCGTCGCAGCAACGGTAAGCGGGGCAATAAGCGATCGCATGCTGTCGATCTCCCTATGGTAAGATGCGAAGGACTTGCTGCAGGCATCTAGGCGGCTTAAGACGTGAGTGCAACAGTGTAACATCGCCGGGTAGGAAGAAACCTCCTGAGATGGTTGGTGGGAGTAGGAAGATGTCCAACACAGCAAGCCCGGTTGACGCGGCCTTCAGTGGCCCAGCGCATGACCACGACGCTTGCCGTGCCGATGCCCTAGCGCGGGCTGAAGCGCTCTGCGATGAGCGTGGGGTGAAGCTCACCGCACTGCGCCGCCAGGTCTTGGAGATCATCTGGTCTGGTCACCGACCGCTTGGCGCCTACGACCTCCTCTCGCGTCTGGCAGAGCAGCGCGGCGGGAAGGCCCAGCCCCCGACGGTCTATCGCGCGCTGGAGTTCCTCTGCGCGCAGGGTCTGGTGCATCGGGTGGAGTCACTCAATGCTTACATCGGCTGCTCCCACCCAGGCGCTGCGCACCGGCGCCAGTTGCTGATCTGTCGGGCTTGCGGTGCAGCGGCGGAGCTCGCCGATCCGCCGGGCCTTAGCCTCTTGGCAAAAGACGCGGCCCGGCATGGCTTCCAGGTCGAAGCGGCCATGGTCGAACTCAGCGGTCTTTGCGCCCTCTGTGCCGCACGCCAGGAGGCTGGCACTGCATGAGCGCGGTGGTCGAGGCACTGACCGATGCTCTGGGTCGGCCGATCATCGAAGGGGCGGGCCTAAGCTTCGCCTATGAAGGCGCAACAGTGCTGGAGGGCATCGATATCACCTTGCGCCGCGGTGAGATCGTGACCCTGGTCGGTCCGAACGGGGCAGGGAAGTCGACGCTCGCCAAGCTCTTGATCGGGATCTTGAAGGCCAAGACAGGCGCCGTTGAGCGACAGTCCGGCACAGTCGTCGGCTACGTACCCCAGCACCTGACCTTGGATGCAACCCTGCCGATGACCGTCGAGCGCTTCATGGCCTTGGGCCCGGGCGGTAGCGGCGGCCGGGCGGCGATCAAGACCGGGTTGCAGCGCTTGCGCGTGGCCCACTTGGCCAAACGCCAGCTGCGCGCGCTCTCTGGCGGCCAGCGCCAGCGCGTACTCTTGGCGCGGGCCCTGTCGCGCGCGCCGCACCTCTTGGTTTTGGACGAGCCGGGGCAGGGGCTGGACATCGACGGCCAGGCGGAACTCTCCCGCCTGCTGCTGGCCGAAAAGGAGCGCGGCTGCGCCATCTTGCTGGTCTCCCACGATCTCTCGCTGGTGCTCTCCTGCACCGACCGGGTGCTCTGCATCGACCGCACCCTCTGCTGCGCCGGCCCGCCGGAGCGGGTGGTAAGCGACCCGGCCTATCACCGCTCTCTAGGGCCGCAGGCAGCCCAGGTTCTGGCGCTCTACCGACAGCAGGCAGATAAGGACAAGGTCGTGCCCTTGGCGGAGCGCGGCCGTCATGCTTGACGACTTCTTCGTCCGCGCGCTCCTGGCGGGGCTGGCCGTGGCGCTGATCGCAGCACCCCTGGGCTGTTTCGTCGTCTGGCGCCGCATGGCCTACTTTGGCGACGCCTTGGCGCACTCCGCGCTGCTGGGCATCGCCTTGGGGCTGTTTCTGGACGTCGAGACCCTGGTCTCCGTCGCCGCGGTGGGTGCGGCCATGGCCATCCTGCTGCTGGTCTTACGGCAGCGCGGGCGGCTGGCGAACGACACGGCGCTGGGGCTCTTGTCTCATGGCGCGCTCGGTCTGGGCCTGTTGGCGATTTCCTTTCAAGAGGGCCTGCGCCTCGATCTGCTTGGCTATCTCTTCGGTGATATCCTGGCTGTTTCCACCAACCAGCTAATCCTGTTGGCCGGTCTCGGCGTCGTCGTCGCCCTGGTTCTGGCCGTCATCTGGCAGCCGCTGCTGCTGTCCAGCGTCGACAAGGACTTGGCCGTAGCCGAAGGCCGCTCCGCCCAGCTTGCTGAGGTCGTGTTCCTTCTACTCTTGGCCCTCGTCGTGGCCGCGGCGATGAAGCTGGTTGGTGTTCTGCTGATCACGGCCCTGCTGCTGCTGCCGGCGGCTGCCGCGCGTGGGATCGCCAACACGCCAGAGGCCATGGCGCTGGTGGCGGCGGTCTTTGGCGTCGGCTCTGTGGTCCTGGGCCTGGAATCGTCTCTGATGTGGGATACGCCTAGCGGTCCCTCCATCGTCGTCGCGGCCTTGGTGATCTTCGCCGCTGTTCAACTCGGAACCGCGGCCGCACGCAGGCTCTTGCCAGCGCGGCACTAAGACTCTACCTGCTGGTCATGTTCAATGGCCTGCGCACCTCGATTCGGCTGCTGGTCTTGGCGCTGGTGCCGCTGCTCGCCACAGCCGGCCCGGCGAAGGCGCACCCGCATGTCTGGGTCGAGGCCGGTGTCGAGCTGATCATGAAGGACGACAAGGTCACGGCGCTCGATATCACCTGGCTCTTCGATGACTTCTTCAGCGAGCTGGCGCGTTGGGACTTTGATCTGGACGGCAGCGGCAGCCTGTCCCAGCAGGAACTGGATGCCCTAGTCGGCGTCTCGGCAACGACTTTGTCCGAGAGCAGCTTCTTCACCCACCTACGTATCGGCGAGGAGCGTCCTCCCGTGCGGCTGGTGCGGGATTTCTACATCGAAGATGATGGCATCCAGCTGCTCTACCGCTTCCGCGTCGTGCTGCCAGAGCCGGTGGATCCGGCCCAGACCGACTTTTCCGTCGGCTTCTTCGACGAAGGCTACTATGTGGACGTCGACATGCGGCCTGAGGACATGACGATCCCCAGCGGCTGCCAGTTCATCCCGCGCGAAGCCTTGGATCAGCCGCTCTACTTCGGGCTCTTCTTCCCCACCTACTACCACCTGGTTTGTGCCAGTGCTTAAGGCCGCTTGGCTCTTCGCGCTTCTGGCGGTGGCCGCCGCGGCGCCGGCAGCCGCGCAGAGCTTGCCCGGGTTGGGTGGCGGTGCGGCGGCCCCAACGGCAGAGCCGGGCCTGCTGACCCAGGCCTACGGCTGGCTGCTGCTGCAGCAGGCGGAGCTGCACCGCAGCCTGATCGGCCTGATGCGCGCTTTGCAGGAAGGGGCGCCTGGCGCCCTCTTCGCCCTGGTCGGCGGTGCCTTTCTCTATGGGGTGTTCCACGCCTTGGGGCCTGGCCATGGGAAGTTGATCATCTCCTCCTACGCCTTTGCCAGCGGCAGCGCGATCCGCTCCAGCCTGCTTTTGACTTTGGTGTCCTCCTTGGCGCAGGCCTTGAGCGCCATCCTGCTAGTCGGTGGTCTGGTGCTGTTGCTGGGCCAAGGCAGGCTGGGCACTACCCGCAACGTCTATTGGCTCGAGTTGCTGAGCTACGCCCTGATCTTGTTGCTGGGCATCGCCATGCTGATCCGCGCGCTGCGGGGCAAGACCGGCTGCTGCGGCCACGCGCACGATGAGGAGCCACACGACCATCATCACGGTCATGCTGCGACGATCCCCAAGCGTGATTTCTGGGCTATGGTTGTCTCTATCGGCATCCGGCCCTGCACGGGGGCCGTCATCGTGCTGCTCTTCACCTTGGGCCAAGGGCTCTTCCTGGCTGGGGTCACGGCCACTCTGGCTATGGCGCTGGGGACGGCGATAGCAGTCGGCGGACTGGCCCTGGTGGCCATCATAGCAAGGCGTGGCGCCTTCACCCTGGTGACGCCGGAGGGGCTGTGGGGCCAGCGTCTCGGGCGCGGTCTGGCGGTCACCGGATCGCTTGCCGTGGTGACCTTGGGTTCGATGATGCTTTGGGCGGCCTGGACCCTGCCGCCCAGCTATTAGAGAGGCTGCCGGGCATGGCCCTGGTCATTTCCGTGAAGACAACCGACTGGATGGCGCCGGAGGCTCTGCGCGCCGACCTGGCCACACGGCTGCCCGGTGTGCCGCTCTGGCTGCCGGAGGAGGACTTCGACCCTGCGGCCGTTGCCATGCTGGTGGTGGATGGCCTGGCTGTGGGGGAGGCCGCGCGCTACCCCAACCTCAAGCTGGTGCAGAAGCTGGGCGCTGGCGTGGAGTCGATTCTGAAGCAAAATGATCTGCCGCCCGACCTGCGCATTGCCCGCTTGAAGCCCGCTGCGCCGGCGCGAGAGATGACTCAGTTCACTATCGCCTTCGTGTTGCGCGACCAGCTGAACCTGCCTTTCTTTGCTGCCGAACAGCAGGCCGGCCGCTGGACCAAGCGCGAGCCGCGCGAAGCTCCCAACACGGTGGTTGGCGTGCTGGGCCTTGGCCATATTGGCGGCCGCGTCGCCCGCACCTTTGCGGCCCTCGATTTCCAAGTGCTGGGCTTCAGCCGTAGCCAGCGCGACGAGCCTGGCGTCACCTGTGTCAGCGGTGAGGCCGGCCTGGCCCGCGTCCTGGCGGAGAGCGACTATCTGGTTGCCGTCCTGCCCTCCACACCGCAAACGCGCGGCTTGCTGAACGCCAAGGCCTTTCAGGCGATGAAGGCGGGCGCGCGGTTGATCAACGTCGGCCGTGGCGACTTGGTCGTGGAAGAGGATTTGCTGGCCAGTCTGGACAGCGGGCACTTGGCCGGCGCCGTCTTGGATGTCTTGCGGAGAGAACCGCCGCCAGCGGACCACCCCTTCTGGAACCATCCCAAGGTGACGCTGACACCCCACGTCTCTGGCTGGCACCTGGACGATGGCTTTGCGTCGGTGGCCGAGAACTTTGAGCGTCTGCGAGACGGCCGACCTCTCTTGAACGAAGTCGACCGTCTAGCAGGATACTAGGCCTTACTCAGCAGCTTCAGCTGTTTTGGTCCAGTGGAAGGGCTTGAAGCCCTCGTCCAGGTCGGTCTCGGCCAGATGGTTCACATAGTTGGACAGCACCTTGTAGCCGACAGCCAAGATGATCTCGAGCAGCACCTGCTTGCTGTAGCCGGCGTCCAGCAGGGCCTTCACGTCCTCGTCGCTGGGCCAGCCGCGGGTCACGGTGACGGTGACGGCGAAGCTGCGCAGGGCCTGCAGCTTGGGATCGGCCAGCGGTGCGCCTGTTCGCAGCGCCTCCAGGATGTCGGCCGGCATCTTCTCCATGGTGGCGATCGCCGAGTGCGCGGCCATGCAGTAGTGGCAGTCGTTCTCGTAGTTGATGGCGATCAGCACCACCTGGCGCTCCAGCACCGACAGCGAGGTCTTGGCGTAGAGGTCGCTCAGCGCCTGGTAGGCCTCGAGGAGCTGCGGGGATTCCGCCATCACGGCGTGCAGGTTGGGGATGAACTTGTAGCGGTTCTGCGACTTCTCCAACAGCGGCTTGGAGGCGTCGGGGGCGCTCTCGATTGTGTGGTAGGTGAATTCCATGGTCTGTCTCCTCTTGTGTTGAGCGGCGATGAGCAAGCTCATCGCACCGGCACCGGCCCTCTCCCCCCTTGGCGTAACGTGGCCGGCCACCCACGCCAGTATCCTATTGGGTGGCCGGGCGGGGGAGAGGGCCGGTGCCGGACGGTCACGCAAGTGACCGTGCAACTGTGAAAGCGGACGAAACCGTCCGCGTCCGACACAGCAGGTAATCCAGACAGATCGGTCTATCAGCGCACAAGCCTGTGACCGCCTTGACCTGGGGGCAAAAGAGCTAGGCCTCTAGCGTCTTGCGCGCGAAGGTTTCGATGTAGTCCATCAAGGCGTCGGAGGCCCGGGTGGCCTCCTCCTTGCCGGCTTCGGCGATGGCTTGGGCCAGGTCGGCATGCAGGCGGGCCATGAGCGGCAGGTCGGCGACCTGCTTGTAGTGGCGGTACCAAAAGCGCCGGGACATGCCGTGTAGCTGGTTGATGGAGCGGTTGGCGAACTCGTTATGCGCCGCTGCTGCGATCAGCAGGTTCAGCTCCCGGTCGAAGCGCATAAACTCTATGCCGTCGGCGGTTTCGGCGGCCTGGCGCATGCCTTGGGCGATCTCGCGCAGGCGTTGGCGTTCTGCATCGGTGGCACGTTCGGAGGCCTTGGCGGCCAAGAAGCGCTCCAGTTCGCGGCGCAGCTCCAGGACACGCAGCTGGCGGTGCAGATCGATGTCGGAGACCAGGACACCCCGGCGCGGCAAGATGGTAACCAGGCTCTCCAGCGCCAAGCGCTGCAGGGCCTCGCGGATCGGCGTCCGGCCGATCCCCAGCTGTTTCACCAGAGCCTGTTCAGACAGCACGGCACCTGGCGGCAGCTCCAGCGTGACGATCAGCTCCTCCAGGATCTGGTAGGCCTTTTCGGTCAGCGTGGGTGCCGGCTGCGGCCGCGAAAAGCTGTCCGAGCGGCTGAGTGCCGGCGTCATCTCGTCCTGTTCCATAGCGTCTTTGCTCTTGAAGGCGAAAGAGAGTGCGTTTCTCTATCACGCCTTGCTGCAGCCGGCGCCGTCAATCTCTCGTCTTGTCCCGATCGTCCGGTCGCTGCCCCCATGGCCCCTGTGTTTCTGTGTCCAGGTCTGGAGGGCTCGGGCGTGCCCAAGGGTTCGGCTGTGCCCCTGGCTGCTGGGGTGGCGGGGGAGGAGGCGGGGCGTAGCTCTTCGGCTGACCGCTGCGCGGCACGCGGAAGCCGATGCGCTTCGGTGGCGCGCGGGCGAAGAGCGGCACGCCGGCTTGCCGGAAGAAGACCACCAGCACCGCACCCGCGGCAAACCCGCCAATATGCGCCCACCAGGCAACCGGCCCGGTCGCGTCGCCTTGTGCCGCAATGAACTGCCAGCCGAACCAGAAGGCCAACAGCAGCCACGCCGGCAGCATCAGGGGAATGAAGACCAGCAAAACGACCAGGCGGGCGAAGGGATGCAGCACCAAGTAGGCGCCCAACACGCCGGAGATGGCCCCCGAAGCGCCGATCAAGGGAGCTTCCGACATTGGATCCAGCAGGGCATGCGCCAGCGCCGCGATCACGCCGCAGAGCAGATAGAAGACCAGGAAGCGGCGATGGCCGAGGCAGTCCTCGACATTGTCGGCAAAGACGAAGAGGAAGAGCAGATTGCCGATCAGGTGATCCCAGCCGCCATGCAGGAACTGATAGGAGATGGTCGTCGCCCAGGCTGGAAGTTCTTTCAGGGCCGGTGACAGCTCCGCCTCGCCGAAGAGCACGGCCGGGATGGTGCCGAAGCCATAGACCAGCAAAGCGGCGTCATGATGGCTGAGCGAGTTCTGATAGAGGAAGATCAGCAGACAGGCGGCCAAGAGGCCATAGGTGACCCAGGGCCGATGAATGCGAAGGCGCGGGGTGCTGTCACCCAGCGGGATGAAGGGCATGCGAAGTTCAGTCCCTGCAGTCGGTCAGCCGGACGTCACGCGCTGAGCGCACACCAGACCGGGGTGTGGTCCGAGGCCTTGGGCTCGCCGCGCGGGCCCTTGTCGATGTCGCAGTCCTCCAGCCGGTCGGCGGCTTGCGGCGAGAGCAGCAGGTGGTCGATGCGAATGCCCAGGTCGTTCTGCCAAGCACCGCCCTGATAGTCCCAGAAGCTGTAGGCCCGCTGGTCGGGATGCACCTGGCGAAAGGCCTCGGTGAAACCGAGATTGAGCAAGGCGCGAAAGGCCTGGCGCGACTCCGGCCGGGCCAGCGCGTCCCCGGCCCAGGCTTGCGGGTCGTAGCAGTCCTCAACCTGCGGGATGACGTTGTAGTCCCCGCCCAGGATCAGCGGCCGCTCTTCGCTTAGCAGGTCGGCAGCGTGCGCCTGAAGCCGGCCCATCCAGTCCAGCTTGTAGGGAAACTTGTCACTCGCGACAGGGTTACCGTTAGGCAGGTAGATGGAGGCCACCACCAGGCCGAAGGTCTCCGCCTCGATGTAACGAGCTTGCTCCTCGTCACCGCCGCCCGGCAGAACCCGCCGCCGCTCGATGATCTTGTCTTTTGAGAGGATGGCGACGCCGTTGTAGCTCTTCTGGCCGACAACCAGCGCATCATAGCCCAGGGCCTTCAGCTCCATCGCGGGGAAGGCCTCTTCCTGGCACTTCAGCTCTTGCAGCAGCAAGACATCGGGTGATGCCTGTTCCAGCCAGGCCGTCAGGTTCCCGAAGCGCGCTTTGATCGAGTTGACGTTCCAGGTGGCGATACGCGGCAAGATCTCGTCCGGTCCTAAAGCGCGAAGGAGGTGCCGCAGCCACAGGACGAGCTGGCCTGAGGATTGCGGACCTGGAAGGAGGCGCCGATCAGCTCCTCCACAAAATCGACTTCAGCGCCGGCCAAATACTCCAGCGAGATCTCATCGACCACCAGGGCGACTCCATCCGTCTCGAAGACATGATCATCGTCGTTGGTCTGGTCGTCGAAGGAGAAGCCATACTGGAAGCCGGAGCAGCCGCCACCGGACACCGCCAGGCGTAGCTTCAGCTCCGGCGCGCCCTCTGCTGCGGCCAGTTCGGCCACGCGCTTGGCCGCGTTCGCCGTCAAATGAACCTGCGCGCTGCTCATCAAATTGAACTCCTAAAACCACATGTCGTGACGTTGAAGCTAATGTAAGGCGTTCGCGCCCGCGATCAAAGCCTCTGGCGTGGTCCAGGCACCCTTGCCCGCAAGGCAGAGAGCGCCTATGCCTCCGCCGCATGCAGACCCTTGCCGCCATCGCCTGCCGGCCCGAGGCCTCGCGCGGGCGCTTGCATGCCGAGCCGGGGAGCGCCACGCGTACGGCCTTTCAGCGCGACCGCGACCGCGTGATCCACTGCGGCGCCTTTCGGCGGCTGCAGTACAAGACCCAGGTCTTCATCTATCACGAGGGCGATTACTACCGCACCCGCCTCACGCATTCGCTGGAGGTCGCGCAAATTGCCCGCTCCATCTGCCGGCACCTGGGCTTGAACGAGGACCTGGCTGAGGCCGTGGCGCTGGCGCATGACCTGGGGCACACGCCCTTCGGCCACGCCGGCGAGACGGCGCTATCGGCGGTCATGCAGCCCTTTGGCGGCTTCGACCACAATGAGCAGTCCTTCCGCATCCTGACCGAGCTGGAGCACCGCTACGCCACCTTCGACGGCCTCAACCTGACCTGGGAATGCCTTGAGGGCCTGGTGAAACACAACGGGCCGCTCTCCGATCCACGGCCCAGTCTTGTCGCCTACAAGGCGCGGCAAGATCTTGAGTTCTCATCTCACCCCAGCGCTGAGGCTCAGGTCGCCGCGCTCTCGGACGATATCGCCTACAACAATCACGACATCGCCGACGGTCTGCGCGCCGGGATCTTGCAGGAGGAAGACCTCGCCGAGCTGCCGATGGTCGGCGCGGTCTTTGAAGAGGTGCATCGCCTCTACCCGGACCTGGAGCCAGGGCGCTTTCACTACGAGGCCTTCCGCCGGCTGATGACCGCTATGGTGAACGACCTGCTGGAGGAGACCCAGCGCCGCATCGCCGAGGCGAAGCCGGAGACACCTGATGCCGTGCGGGCGCTAGAGAAGCCTCTGGTCGGCTTTTCGGAGGCAGTCGGCCAGGCGCAGTTAGCGATCAAGCGCTACCTCTTCCAACGGCTCTACCGAGACTATCGGGTGAACCGCATGATGGTGAAGGCCGACCGCGTGGTGCGCGAGCTCTTCACCTACTATCTGGAAGCGCCGCGCTGCTTGCCGGACGACTGGCGCGTCCGGGCGGAAACGGCCGGCGATGAGGCCGCTACCGCCCGCCTGATTGCCGACTACATCGCTGGCATGACCGACCGCTATGCTCTGGCCGAACACGCCAAGCTCTTCGACCTCTATCAACGAATGTAAAAGATGAACCTTTTCAAGCACTACAGCCAGCACCTTCATGCGATTATCGAGGCCTTGACGGAGGATGGCAAGTTGCCCACCGGGCTCGACACTAGCCGAGCAACGGTGCAGCCGCCGCGCGACGCCAAGCTGGCGGAGCTGTCCAGCAACGCGGCCATGGTGCTGGCCAAGCCAGCCGGCCTGAAGCCGCGCGACCTGGCGGCGCTGATCATGGAGCGCTTAGCCGAGGACCCAGACGTCGAGAACCTGGAGATCGCCGGGCCTGGCTTTCTTAACTGGTCCCTGGCGCCAAGGGTTTGGCGCGCACAGCTGGTGACGATCCTGCAGGCCGGCACCGGCTATGGCGAAAGCGACCTGGGTGCGGGGCAGAAGGTCAACGTCGAGTATGTCTCCGCCAATCCCACCGGTCCTTTAACGGTCGGGCATGCGCGGGGCGCCGTGGTGGGCGATGCCTTGGCAGGCTTGCTGAGCAAGGCCGGCTTTGCGGTGACGCGGGAGTACTACATCAACGATGCCGGCGGTCAGGTCGATACCCTGGCCCGTTCCACTTACCTACGCTACCGCGAGGCCCTAGGCCTGGGCGAGGCGGAGATCCCGGAGGGGCTCTACCCGGGCCTCTACCTGCGTGACGTCGGCGCGGCCCTGGCCGAACGTGACGGCCGCAAGTGGCTGGATGAGCCGGAGGAGGCCTGGCTGGCACCTATCCGGGCCTTTGCGATTGATTTCCTGATGGGCGAGGTGAAGGAAGACTTGGCCCGTTTGGGCATCCATCAAGAGGTCTTCACCTCTGAGCGCAGCCTGGTGGAGGCTGGCGCGGTGGAGGCGGTGGAAGCCAGCCTGCAGGAACGGGACCTGCTCTATACCGGCGTCCTGGAGCCGCCGAAGGGTAAGAAGCCGGAGGACTGGGAGCCCCGCCCGCAGCTGCTGTTTCGGGCCACCCAGTTCGGCGACGACACTGACCGGCCTTTGAAGAAGTCCGACGGCAGCTGGACCTATTTCGCCAACGACATGGCCTATCATCTGGACAAGTACCAGCGCGGCTTCGCCCGCCAGATCGACGTCTGGGGCGCCGACCACGGCGGCTACGTGAAGCGCATGAAGGCCGCAGTGAAGGCCTTGAGCGATGGTCAGGCGGAGCTGGAAGTGAAGCTCTGCCAGCTGGTGAAGTTGACCAAGGGCGGCCAGCCCATGCGCATGTCAAAGCGCGCTGGCACCTTCGTCACGCTCCGCGATCTGGTGGACGAGGTCGGGCCCGGCGTTGTGCGTTTCATCATGCTGACCCGCAAGAACGACGCGCCCTTGGACTTCGATCTGGACAAGGCGTTGGAACAGAGCCGCGATAACCCGGTCTTCTATGTTCAGTACGCGCATGCCCGCGCGCATTCGGTGCTGCGGCACGCGGCGGAAACCCTGCAGAACTTGCCGGTAGATGCTGCCGCTTTGGCCGGCGTATCACTGGATTGCTTGACCGACTCTGGCGAAATGGCACTCATCAGGGCGTTAGCAGAATGGCCACGTTTGGTGGAAACGGCAGCGGAAGCGGAGGAGCCGCACCGCATTGCCTTCTACCTCTACGATGTGGCAGCCCTGTTTCACGGGCTGTGGACGCGGGGCAAGGACGAGGCAGAGTTGCGCTTTCTGCTGCCCGAGCAGCCGGAGGTGACGGTGGCTCGTTTGGCTTTGATCCGCGCCATGGCCACGGTCCTGGCATCCGGACTGGACGTCTTTGGAGTGGAACCCTTGGAGGAGCTGCGCTGATGACCAACCGGATCCGTCCAGAAGACATCCGGCGGATCATCTCCGACGCCGCCCCGTCTGACCCCTATGAACCGCCTGCCAAAGGGCAGACTGAGGAGACCGCGGAGCCGCCGCGCCGGACCCCCATCTATGCCTCGCGGCCCGAACAAGAACCGCTGGAGACCGCTGGTCCGCGCAAGTACGGACAGCCGCCTCTTGCTGGCTTGGCCGCGCCGCAACCTGCAGACCCAGCGCCCGAGCCGGAAGAACAGCTTTGGCAAGAGCCCGAGCTTCAGCCTGAGCCTGACGTGGCCCCGCAGCGCGCTGGCGACGACTACTGGCAAGAGGGGGACTTTGCCGACCCCGATAGCGCGGAGGAAGACGAGGAGCGCCCCAGGCGGCGCTGGTTCTTTCCTTTGCTGGTCGCTTTCGTCGCCCTCTTGGCCTTTGCCGGCGTACTCTACTACGCCTTCATGAGCGGCGGCCCGATCGGTGGGCAGCAGGCACCGGTTCTACAGGCACAGGTCGAGGCCGATAAGATCAAGCCCAGCGAGCCTGGCGGCCTGGAGGTTCCGAACCGCGACGTCCAGGTGCTGAACCAGGCGCCAAGCCTGCCGGAAGTCGATTCCGTCGTCCTGCAGCCGCCGCCGGAAGAGCCGGCACCGCTACCGCCGCCGCCAGCGGCAGAGGCAGCCGCTGTGACACCGGAAGCGGCCACAACGGGACCCTTGGCGGACCCCTCGTCCGTGGTCATCACACCTCCAGATGAGATTGCGTCGCTGATTGAGAGCGCGACACCGGGGCGGCTGGCCGCGCCGGCGCTGGCAATCCCACCCCGGCCCCAAGCCAAGCTTGAGGGGCGTGATGCTACAGTTTCCCTCTCCGCGGGCGACAGCCAGACGGCAGCGGCTGAACCGGCGCCCGCAGCACCGCAACCAGCCCCCCAGCCGGAGCCGCCCGCGGCCGCAGAGCCCGCCACGCCCGCGCCTGCGACCACTGGCGGCGGTGGCGGCTTCCGCGTGCAGCTGGCGGCCCTGACCTCCGTTGCCGGCGCTAACCAGACTTGGGAGCGCATCCGGAGCGATCATGGCAGTCTGCTGGGCCAGCTGCAGCCCTCTGTCCAGCGCGCGGACTTAGGCGAGCGAGGGATCTTCTACCGCCTGCGGGCCGGCCCGCTGCCCTCGCGCGCCGCTGCCACCCAGCTCTGCGAGAACTTGAAGGCTGCCGGCCAGGCCTGCTTGGTGGTCGCCCCATGACCCTGGCCGCCATCTTCGGACTGGCCGGACCCAGTGTCAGTGACGAAGAGCGCCGCTTCTTCCAAGACGCCGATCCCCTGGGCTTCATTCTCTTCGCGCGCAACATAGAGAATGGCCCGCAAGTGACTGCCCTAACAGCAGAACTGCGCAGTCTGGTGTCTCAGGTCGATGCGCCCGTCCTGATCGATCAGGAAGGCGGACGGGTACAGCGCCTGAGATCGCCGGAGTGGCGCGAGGCGCCAGCGGCCGCAGTCTTCGGGCAGTTGGCGTTGCGCGATCTGCCGGCGTCCCGTCGGGCGGTCTACCTGAACCACCGCCTGCTGGCGGACGAGCTGGTGGCGCTGGGCATCACCGTCGACTGCGCACCGGTGGTGGATTTGCGGCATGAGCGTGCGCACGACGTTATCGGCGACCGGGCCTTCGGAGCCGATCCGGACCTGGTGGCGGAGCTGGGGCGGGCGGCTTGCGAGGGGCTGGCTGACGGTGGCGTGCAGCCCATCATCAAGCACATTCCGGGTCATGGCCGCGGTCTCGTCGACAGCCATCTGGAGCTGCCGGTCTGCGATGCCAGCGAGGTGACCCTGGTGGAGAGCGACTTTGTGCCCTTCCGGCTGCTCCGTGACCGGGCCTGGGCGATGACCGCGCATGTCGTCTACAGCGCCGTCGACCCTGATCTCCCCGCGACCACATCACCGACGGTCATGCAGCAGGTGATTCGGGGGTCTCTCGGCTTTGACGGCGTTGTGGTGAGCGACGATTTGTCGATGCAGGCGCTGAGCGGCAGCTTGGCCGATCGCGCTGCCGCGGCGATGGCTGCGGGCTGTGATCTGGCACTGCACTGCAATGGCGATCTGAGTGAGATGCAGGCGGTTGCCAGCGCGGTTGGGGAGCCGACGCCGGAGACCTGGACCCGCTTGCAGGAAGCCAGTCTCCGCGTCGGCCCTGCCGAGCCGCTGAGTTCCGCTCGGCGCAGCCACATCCTGGCCGAACTTGAGAGCTACTTGCAGCTGGCCTAAAGTCACCCGCATGACCGAGCCCGCGGGGCCACCCGCCACCCCTGACACCGACGACCCGCAGCGTGACGCCTTCGAAGAGGACTCCGCCCCGGGGGAGGCTGCGCGTGCGGCCAGCCTGCAGCTGGCCTTGGACGGCTATGAAGGGCCGATCGACCTGCTGCTGGAGTTGGCGCGCGATCAAAAGGTCGATCTGGCGCGCCTGTCGATCCTCTCGCTCGCCGAGCAGTACCTGGCCTTCGTGCAGGAGGCCCGCAGCCTGCGGCTGGAGCTGGCAGCGGACTATCTGGTGATGGCTGCCTGGCTGGCCTACCTGAAGTCGAAGCTGCTGCTGCCGGACCTGGAGAGCGAGAGCGATGAGCCGAGCGGTGCCGAGATGGCGGCCGCTCTGGCCTTTCAGCTGCAGCGGCTGGAGGCTATGCGCGAGGCTGGCAAGAAGCTGGTGGAACGCCCCCAGCTTGGCTATGGCCGCCTGGCCCGGGGCGCGCCAGAGGCTGTGTCGCTGACCAAGAGTACGGTCTATGAGGTCAGCCTCTACGACCTGCTGAAGGCCTATGGCGGCTGCCGGCAGCGCGGTCAGTCCAGCCGCTTGGATATCCCCATGGTGCAGCTGCACACGGTGGAGGAAGCCATCGTCCGGCTGGAGCGGATGATCGGCAAGCTGCCGGGCTGGCAGCCCTTGCTCTCCTTCCTGCCGCACGAGCTGGCCGGCGGTCTCAAGTGGCGCTCTGCCGTCGCCTCGACCTTTGCGGCCAGCCTGGAGCTGGTGCGTCAAGGCAAGGCGCAGCTACGCCAGGACGGCAGCTTCGCACCGCTCTACCTACAGCGCGGGAGTGAAGAGCCATGAGCGAGGAGGAGCGCTTCCAACTGCTCCGCTCGCTGGAGGCGCTGCTCTTCGCAGCCAGTGAGCCCCTGAGCGTCAGGCAGCTAGAGGAGAGTCTGCCGGAAGCCCGCGATCTCCCAGGCCTCCTGGAGGATCTGACCGGTCTCTACGCCAATCGCGGCGTGGTGCTGCAGCGAGTCGGCAAGGCCTATGCCTTCCGCACCGCGCCCGACCTGGCGCCGCTCTTCACCCGTGAGGAGAAGGTGGTGCGCAAGCTCTCCCGCGCGGCGATCGAGAGCCTGGCTGTCATCGCCTACCACCAGCCGGTCACCCGGGCGGAGATTGAGGAGGTGCGGGGGGTCGCGCTTTCCAAGGGCACTTTGGACGTGCTGCTGGAGGCCGGCTGGATCCAGCCGCGCGGTCGCCGGCAGAGCCCCGGCAAACCCATGCTCTGGGGTACGACACAGAGCTTCCTGGATCATTTCGGGCTGGAAAGCGTGACAAGTCTGCCTGGTTTGGAAGAGCTGAAGGCCGCCGGCCTGCTGGACAGCCGCCCAGCCGTCACGGCGCTGGGCGAGCAAGCCGGCCTCTTCGAAGTGAGTGAGGCGGCCGAACCGCCAGAGCCCCTGGAAGAGGATTTCGGCGAGACCTTGCTGCCGGAAGCGGAAGAAGATGCCCTGGATCTGCAGCCAGCAGCCCCGGATAGTGGAGATAAGACGGCGTGACTGCGCTCACGATCAAGGGCCTGTCGCACCGTTTCGGCCAGCATCTGGCAGTGGACGCCGTCGATCTGACCGTCGAGCCAGGGGAGCTTGTGTGCCTGCTCGGACCCTCTGGCTGCGGCAAGACCACGGTCTTGCGCCTGGCCGCCGGGCTTGAGTCCTTACAGCAAGGGGAAATCGCCATCGATGGCGAGCTGGTAGCCGGTCCCGGCGTCGATCTACCGCCTGAGGCGCGGGGCGTCGGACTGGTCTTCCAGGATTTCGCCCTCTTCCCGCACCTGAGCGTCGCCGACAACATCGCGTTTGGTCTGCGTGACTGGCCAGCCGGTGAGCGCCGTACCCGCGTGTCGACCCTTTTGGAGCAGGTGCGGCTGGCCGACTATGCCAAGGCCTTCCCGCATACCCTCTCCGGCGGGCAGCAGCAGCGGATTGCCTTGGCCCGGGCGCTGGCGCCCTCACCACGCGTCATGCTGCTGGACGAGCCCTTCTCCGGATTGGATGCAAGCCTCCGGCGCTCCGTGCGCGACGAAACCCTGCACCTTCTGAAGGAAGCCGGGATCGCCACCGTCATGGTCACGCACGACCCGGAAGAGGCCATGTTCATGGCCGACCGCATCGCCTTGATGCGGGCCGGGCAGGTGGTGCAGGCCGGCCCGCCGGCGACGCTCTATGAAGCGCCGGCAGACCGCTTCGTCGCCGGCTTCTTCGGTGAGGTGAACAGCCTGCCGGGGCAGGTGGCTGCCGGCACGGTGATCACACCTTTGGGAGAGCTGCCGGCCCCGCATCTGGACGAGGGCGGGGCGGTGGAGGTCTTGGTGCGCTCGGAAGGGCTGCTCTTGGGCGCGCTGGCGGTCACCGGTTCTCGGCGGCCCTTGGTCCTGGCGAAGGTAGAGGCCGCGCGGCTTCTCGGCCGCAGCAGCCTGTTGCACTTGACCCTGGAGGCCGGCCCCAGCGAGCCGCCGGTGCACCTGCATGCCCGGGTCGAAGGCCACTACCTGCCGGCCGGTGGGGCGCAGGTGCCGATCGCCGTCGATCCCGATCTCGTCTTCCTCTTTCCGCAGAAGTGACTTAAGACAAGGGCACTCTTGCGTAACAAGAGACGGGTGCCAACGTTGCGGGCGCTGTGGCTTTCAGCCATAGTCCGAGGCGACGGAGTGGTGGCGCCAACGGGCCGGGGCAGCTAGAACCCAGCCGAACCACCAACGAGACAAGTCTTTGCCTGCGCCGATCCCGCGCGGGCCCGAGGGAGATAAGTACCGGTATGAAGATCATTGAAACCGCGAGCGAACCCGCGAACCTGGCCCTGATCGGCAGCATGAGCATTTGGCACTGGCTGATCGTCTTGGCCGTGGTGCTGCTGCTCTTCGGCGGTGGCGGCAAGATCCCGCGCCTCATGAAGGACATGGGCACCGGCATCAAGTCCTTTAAGAAGGGCTTGAAGGACGAGGACAAGGCCGAAGGTGCTGACGGCGAAGGCGACAACGCCGACCCGGCCAAGAAGCTGCCGCAGGAGCCGGCAGTGGCCAGCACCGCGACCGCAGACGCCACCACGGCCAGCGACAAGAACAAGACCGCAGCCGGCAGCTAAGCTCCAGGCCTTAACTCCGCGCTCTCCCGTAGGGGTGCTGCCAGCAGGTTTCGGCTGGCCGGCACCCTTCTGGCGCTAAGCAGGACGCCCCTATGTTCGACATCGGCTGGTCGGAAATGGCTGTCGTGGTGGTGATCGCCCTGCTGATTCTGGGGCCGAAACAGCTGCCGCAAGCCCTGAAGACCGTAACCTCTTTGACCCGGCAGGCCCGCCGCTATGCCCAGGAGTTCCGCCACGGCATCGACGGCATCGTGCGCGACGCCGAGCTGCAGGACGCCCGCGACGCGCTGAAGACTGTGCGCAGCGCCAATCCCAGCAAGGTGATCCAGGATCTGGTGGATCCCACCGGCGATCTGAATGAAGACCTGCAGGATCTGGAGCGCACCACCAAGACCGAGGTGAAGGCCGGCCGCGACAGCCTGGCCAAGGCGGGCGAGGCGGAGGCCGAAGAGGTCTCGATGCTGGATCCGACCAGCGAGGCGGCCCGGAAGGACAAGGAACAGCGGGCGAAGACGGCGACGGCCAGCCCCGATCCCAACCAGGACGACCCAGCGAAGAAGGCTGGCACCGGGGCGGAGCCTCTCGACGTCACGCCGACTATGCCGCCGGTAACGCCAGAGAAGGCGGCGGCCCCGGCGCAGTCGCTGCGTCCAATGCCGGCTTCTGCCGTCACCCCGGCCAAGACCGAGCCAGAGGCCGAGCCTGCGGCGAAAGCACCGACCAAAAAGACGAGGGCGCGCAAGATAACCACCGCGAAGAAGACCTCGGCCAAGACCACCACCGCCAAAGCCCCCGCTAAGACCGCAACGACGCGCAAGGCCCCAGCAAAGGCACCAGCAAAGGCCAGTACCTCAAAGACCAGCACGGCCCAGACCAGCGCGACCAAGTCCAGCGCGACCAAGTCCAAAACAACCGCGAAGGCTCCGGCGAAGAGCACCCGGACGGCCAAGGCCCCCGCCGCGAAACCCGCAGCCGCCGAGAAGCCGGCCACCGAGACGTCTGAAGAGGCCGCGACGCCGCCCGCTAGCAACGCAGAGGGACGCCGAGAGGCATGAAGGCCGAAGCAAGCACGCCCGAAGACCACAAGATGCCGCTGCTCGATCACCTGATCGAGCTGCGCAACAGGATGCTCTACTGCTTCGGTGGGCTTATTGTTGTCTTCCTGCTGACCTTCCTGCTGCTGGCGCAAGACATCTACAACTTCCTGGTCGAGCCCTTGGCAGCCGCCATGCGGGAGCGCGGCAGCGAGCAGGCGGCGCGCATGATCTTCACCGACCTGACGGAGGTTTTCTTCACCAACGTCAAGGTCTCCTTCTTTTTCGCGGCCTTCGTTTGCGCGCCTTTGATTCTGATTCAGATCTGGGGCTTCGTCGCACCGGGGCTCTATAAGAATGAGAAGGCGGCGCTTCGGCCCTTCATGGCGGCCACGCCGGTGCTCTTCTTCGTCGGCGCGGCCTTGGTCTACTACCTGATCATGCCGATCGCCTGGGAGTTCTTCCTCTCTTTCGAGCAGCCGGCGAGCTCTGACCAGTTGCCCATTGTGCTGGAGCCAAAGGTCAACGAGTACCTCTCGCTGGTCATGACCTTGATCTTCGCCTTTGGGCTGGCCTTTCAGCTGCCGGTGATCATGGTCTTGCTGGCCCGCGTTGGCATCGTCAGCGCCGATGGCCTGGCCAAGTCACGCCGCTATGCCATCGTCGTCGTGGTGGTTTTCGCCGCCATCTTCACCCCGCCCGATCCCCTGTCGCAGCTGATGCTGGCCATCCCGGTGATCCTGCTATACGAGGCCTCCATTTGGCTGGCGCGCGGCATCGAAAAGCGCCGCAAGAAGGCCGAGGAAGACGCCGAGCGCGAGGTGGAGGAAGAGGGCTAGCAGCCGCCACCCCTAGCCACCTTGTCGGCACCCCGGTGCTTTCCCACTTCTCTTTGACGCAACGGGCCGTCTCGCCCAGGCCTAGAGGCATGACCTGCACTACGGAAGGATTGGCCGCATGTTCGATCTTGGAGACCGCGTGTCCATCTATCAGCCGGAGCAGACCGGGTTGATCTTTCCCGAGCTGCCCAAGTTCGCCTCGGTCGAGGCGGAGCGGCAGCACCGCAAGGAGCGCCTGGTCGCCGCCTGCCGCGCCTTCGCCCAGCAGGGCTTCGACTATGGCTTCGCCGGGCATCTCACCGTCCGCGATCCGGAGCGTCCGGAGCTCTATTGGACCAACCCCATGTGCGTGCACTTCAACAAGGTGAAGCTGTCGAACTTGATTCTGGTGGATCACGCCGGACAGGTGGTCGAGGGCCGCCACGCCGTGAATCGGGCCGGTTTCGTCCTGCATGCCAATGTGCATGAGGAGCACCCGGACATCATCGCCATGTGCCACGCCCACACGGTCTACGGCGCGGCCTGGTGCGCCACCGGCCGGCCGATCGATCCGGTCACCCAAGACGCCTGCGCCTTCTTTGAGGATCACGTGGTGATCGGTGAGCAGAGCGGGCAGGTGGCCGTCGAGAACCACGCCGGCAGCGACGTGGCCAAGGCCTTCAAGGGTGTTAAGGCGGCGCTGCACCAGAACCATGGCCTGCTGACCGCCAGCCGTCATTCCATCGAGTCGGCTGCCTTCTGGTTCATCGCGCTGGAGCGCTGTTGTCAGCAGCAGCTGGACATCGCGGCCTCCGGCGTCGCGCCAATCCGCATCCCTGACGAGCGCGCCCGCTATAGCCGGGAGCATGTCGGCAGCGAGTACATCGGGTGGCTCCATTTCCAGACCATCTGGAACCAGCTGATCGAAGACCAGCCAGACATGTTCGACTGATCGGCTGGCGTTTGCTCTGACGCTGGCTTGGTCCTATAAGGGGCGCCTCAGACGAGGGGCGGGGGGCATCCCGCCCGCCTGACGTTCAGCCATGACAGAGGCACCCCATGTACGACCTGCGCTGGATCCGCGAGAACCCGGCTGACTTCGACCTTGGCCTTCAACGGCGCGGCCTGCCCGCCGAGAGTGCTGCCGTCCTGTCACTGGATTCCCGTTGGCGTGAGGCGCAAACGGCGCTGCAAGAGGTCCAGGCCCGGCGCAACGCGGCCTCCAAAGAGATCGGCCAGGTCATGCGCAGCGGCGATCAGGCGGCTGCCGAGGCGCTGAAGGCTGAGGTCGCAGGTTTAAAGACCCGTCTGGCCGAGCTAGAGCAAAGCAGCCAAGAGCTGGAGCAGCAGATCGAGGATCGCCTGGCCCGTCTGCCCAACCGCCCGGCGGCTGAGGTGCCGGACGGCGCCGACGAGGAGGCCAACGTCGAGCAGCGGCATTGGGGTACGCTCCCTGCCTTCGATTTTCCCGCCAAGCAGCACTTCGACCTGGGCGAGGCCTTGGGCGGCATGGATTTCGATGCGGCGGCGAAGCTGTCTGGTTCCCGCTTTGTCCTGCTGCGCGGCCAGATCGCCCGCCTGCATCGGGCGCTGGCCCAGTTCATGATCGACCTGCATACGCAAGAGCACGGCTATACCGAGATCAACTCGCCGGTGCTGGTGCGCGAGGCCCCGCTCTACGGCAGCGGTCAGCTGCCAAAGCTGGCCGAGGATATGTTCCGTACCACCGCCGATCACTGGCTGATCCCCACCGCAGAGGTCACCCTGACCAACCTGCCGGCCGGCCAGATCCTAGAGGTGAGCGACCTGCCGCAGCGCTACACAGCGCATACGCTCTGCTTCCGCTCGGAGGCCGGCGCATCGGGCCGCGATACCCGCGGCATGCTGCGCCAGCACCAGTTCGAGAAGGTGGAGATGGTCTCCATCACGCTGCCTGAGGAGTCGGAGGCGGAGCATGAGCGCATGACCGCCTGCGCCGAGACCGTGCTGCAGAAACTGGAACTACCCTACCGCGTCATGCTGCTGTCCACCGGCGACATGGGCTTCGGCGCGCGCAAGACCTACGATCTGGAGGTCTGGCTGCCGGGGCAGGAGACCTATCGTGAGATTTCCAGCTGCTCGAACTGCGGCGACTTCCAGTCCCTGCGTATGGCGGCCCGCTATCGCCCGGCAGAAGGCAAGGGCACGCAGCCGGTGCACAGCCTCAATGGCTCCGGCGTTGCCGTTGGCCGCGCCCTGATCGCGGTGATGGAGAACTATCAACAAGCCGACGGCAGCCTCCGCGTGCCAACGGTTCTGCAGCCCTACATGGGCGGCCAAGAGGTGATTGAGCATGCGTGACCTTGCCCCGATCGAGGACCTGTCCAAGGCCCGAATTCTCGTTACCAACGATGACGGCTACTACGCCGATGGCATTCGCGTGCTGGAACAGATCGCGCTGAGTTTGAGCGACGACGTCTGGGTCGTAGCGCCGGCGAGCGAGCAGTCAGCCACTAGCCACTCGCTCACCATTCGCCGCCCGCTGCATGTCGAGCAGAAGGACCAGCGTCACTTCACGGTGGACGGCACGCCGACCGATTCCGTGCTGGTCGGCTGTCACCATATCCTGAAAGAGCGCCAGCCGGATCTGGTGCTCTCCGGCATCAACATGGGCGCCAATCTGGCCGAAGACGTGCTCTATTCCGGCACCGTCGCAGCCGCGATGGAAGGCGCCAGTTTGATGCGCCGGGCCATCGCCTTCAGCCAGTTGCGCGGCCCGGACGGGCGTTTCGACTTCACCGGCGCTGCCGCGCGGGGGCCGGCCATCGTCCGCTCCCTCTGCGCGCTGACCTGGCGGGAAGAGACCTTGATGAACGTGAACTTCCCCGGCGTGCCGGCAGACCAGATGGGACCGGTGAAGGTGGCCCCGCTGGGCCGGCGCGAAAGCGGGACCGAGATCATCGAAGGCACCGACCCAGGCGGGCGTCCCTACATCTGGATCGGCCAGTATCTCACCAACGAGACCTCGCCGGAGTTCAGCGATCTGACGGTCGTGGCCGATAGCCAGATCGCGGTGACGCCGCTTTACCTCGACATGACCGACCGCCTGGGCATGCAGTCAGTGATGGAGGTCATCAGCGAGTAGCGGTTTGGCTTCCTTCACCTTCCTGCACGCCGCCGACATCCACCTGGACAGCCCGCTACGCGGCCTGGCCGGCCAAGAGGGCGCGGCGGCGGAACGGATCCGCAGCGCCACGCGTCAGGCCTTCATCAACCTGGTTGATCTAGCGCTGGAAGAGGAGGTCGCCTTTCTGCTGATCGCCGGCGATCTCTACGACGGCGATTGGAAGGACTACCAGACCGGTCTTTTCTTCGTTGGCCAGATGGGGCGCCTTTCAGCAGCCGGCATTCCCGTTTTTTTGCTCTACGGCAACCATGATGCCGAGAGTCAGATCACCCGGCGCCTGACCCTGCCGCCCGGCGTGCATGCCTTTTCTGCTCGCAAAGCCGAGACCGTTACCTTGCAGGACCTGGGTGTCGCGCTGCATGGCTGGAGCTTCCCGCAGCGCGAGGTGACCCAGAACCTGGTGCCGGACTATCCGGCCCCTCTGCCGGGCCTGCTGAACATCGGGCTCTTGCACACAGGCCTCGGCGGCCTGGGCGGTCACGCCAACTATGCGCCTTGCAGCCAGGCAGAGTTGGCCGCCAAGGGCTACGCTTACTGGGCCCTGGGGCATGTGCACCGTGGTCAGGTGCTGCAGCAGGACCCCTGGATCGTCTTCCCCGGCAACCTGCAAGGCCGCCACATCCGCGAGACTGGCGCCAAAGGTGCCTGCCTGGTGCGCGTAGAGGAGGAGGCCATTGCCGAGGTCGCCTGGCGCTCGCTGGACGTGGTGCGCTGGGCCGAGGTCAGCGTGCCCTTTGAGGGCGTAGACCAGATGGAGGACGTGCCAGGCCGTATCCTCGCCGGCTTGAATGCTGCCTTGCCCGCGGCGGAGGGCCGTCTGTTGGCCAGCCGGGTGATCCTGACTGGCCGCACCGCGCTGCACGCCCAGCTGCATCAGCAAGCCGAGGCCCTGGGCGCCGAGGCCCGTGCCGCAGCCTTGGGTCTGGGGGCCGAGGTCGCTTGGATCGAAAAGCTGGTTATCGACACCAGGCCGCTCTTGACCGCCGAGGAGATCGCGGCGCGTAACGATGCGCTCGCCAAGCTGCAAGCCTTGCTGGCAGAGGCCATCGACGACCCCGACCTCCGCGATGATCTGCACAGCCAGTTGCAACCCCTCTTGGGCCAGACTCCCCTAGCCGTCGAGGCGGAGGAGGGCGGCTTTCTGGCGACGGCGCGGGCCGGGGACTACGACGCGCTGCTGGAGGCTGCGCGCAGGCTCTTGATTGATGAGCTGGCGCTTGCGGAGGGCCTTGATGCGCCTTAGCCGCCTCGATCTGCTGCGCTTTGGCCACTTCACGGAGACCTCTTTGGCCTTTCCGCAGGGCGCCTGCGACCTACACATCGTTTTCGGCCCCAATGAGGCCGGCAAGTCCTCAACCCTCGCCGCGATCGGCAGTCTCTTCTTCAAGATCGACCCGCGGTCTGACTATAATTTCCTGCACGCCTACCCAGACATGCTGCTGGGCGGTGTCGTCGAGGCGGGCGGCGAGACCCTGGAGTTCCGCCGTCGCAAAGGCCGCGTGAAGACCCTGCGTGACAAGGAAGACGCGCCCTACCCTGAGGGAGAGGAGCTCTTGCGCAGCTTCCTCGGCGGCGCTGATCAAGCCTTCTTCGAACGCATGTTCAGCCTGAATCATGAGCGGCTGCATGAGGGCGGGCGTCAGATCCTGGAAGCGGAGGACGATGTTGCCCAGCTGCTCTTCGCCGCCGGTGCGGGCTTGGGGGGATTGCGCCAGACCTTGACGCGTTTGCGCGAGGAAGCAGACGGCCTGTGGGGACGCAAGGCAAAGAAGGAGCGGCGCTTCACGCAGGCCAAGAGCCTCTTGTCGGAAGCTGACGCCGAGCTTGCCGCAGCCACGGTTTCGGCCAATGCCTGGGAGAAGATCAGCAAGCGTCACAAGGTGGCTGAGGCCGAGGCCGCGCGCTTAACGCAGGCTCTTGAGGCCAAGGAGCAAGAGCGCAGCCGTCTGGCCCGCATTCGCCGGACCCTTCCGCGTGTCACTCGTTGGAACGAGCTTTCTCAGGAAAGCGCCGTTCTCGGCCCGGCGCCGAATCTGCCGGAGGATGCGCGTGAGACCTTCACCGCCGCGCGCCACGCAGAGCTCAGCAGCCTGCCGCTGATCGAGGCTGAGCACGCGCGCCTCCAGACCTTGGAGGAGAGTCTGGAGGCTCTGGCCAGTGATCCGGCGATTCTCGCCGAGGCGGAAGCAGTTAATGAGCTGCACGCGCGTCGGATTGAGGTTGGAAAGGCGCTACGCGACCTGCCGGACCGCTATGACGAGCTAGCCGCCATTGAACGGCGTTTGGCCCAAGGGCAGCGCGATCTGGGCTGGTCCCCCATCCCGGCGCATGAGCTTGCCGAGCGGCTGCCGCCGCGGACGCTGGTGGCCGGACTGCGCGCGCACTATGCCAAGCTGCCGGCGCTGCAGCAGGTGCTCGCCAAAGCCGAGGAAGAGGAGCGGAAGAGCCGGAAGGGTCTGCCGAACCTTTTGGACCGGGTGGCTGCGCAGAGCGCGCTGCCTGACCGCTCTCTGCTTGAGGCCCTGACCGAGGCGATCAAGCAGCGGAATCTGCTGGCCGAGCTGCAAACAAGCGGGCGCGAGGTCGCGCAGCTGACCAACAGCCTGGAGGTTCAACGGCAAGCTCTTCGTCCGCTCGATCTGCCCCTACCCGCGCTGCGTGGCCTTCTGCCGCCGGACCGGCGCTTGGTGGAGCGCTACCACGAGGAGGGCGCAGAGCGCGGGCAAGAGCGCCGCGATTGCCAAAATGCGCTGCGCGATGCTGAGAGACGGCTGAAGCGGAGTGCGGCGGAGCGCGCAGGTCTCTCGGCGGAGATCGCTGCGGTGAGCGGCGAGGACCTAGTGGCCTTGCGCGCGCGGCGTGATCTGGGCTGGTCTCTGATCCGCCGCCGCTACATCGAGGGCGCGCCGGTTGCACCCGAGACCCTCGCGGCCTTCGCCAGCGCGGCGGATGGCATTCCGGCTGCCTTCGAGGCTGCCATGACAGCCGCCGACGACGCCGCCGACCGCCGCTTTTCCGAGGCGGAGACCCTTACCAAGATTGCCGCCTTGGACAGGGACATCGCTGAGGCTGAAGAGGACTGCGCGCAGCTACAAGGCCGTCTTCGGGATCTCGAGAGCGCGGAAGAGGCCGCAGTGGCTGCTTGGGTCGCGCTCTGGCCTGACCTGCCGGAGGGCCCGCGCGATCCGGCGACCATGCTGACCTGGATGGACAAGCGGGAGGAGCTCCTGGCCAGTGCCGCGGCACTGGACCTGGCAGAGGGCGAGCGTGAGGCCCTTGGCCATGAAGCCGAGCAGTACAAGCAGCAGCTTCAGGAGGAGTTGGCCGATGCGTCCGACCTTTCGCTTGCCATCCTGCTGCAGGTCGCCGAGCAGGCGGTCTTGGCGGGCAAGACTCAAGCCGTGAAGGCGGCAGGGGATCGGACTCGTTTGGACGAGATCAAGGCCGAGGTGAAGGAGCGGGTCGCCGCGGTGGCCGCGGCGCAAGCTGCTTTGGAGGGGTGGCAGGCCCAGTCACGGACAGACCTCGCTGCACTGCATCTCGATCCAGCTCTGCCGCCGGAAGCCATGCAGCAGGCTTTGGAGACCCTCACGAACCTGAAGACGGCCTTGGACGAGGCCAAGGACCTGCGCTTTGAGCGGATTGCGAAGATCGAACGCGATGCTGAGGGCTTCAACGCCGATGTGGCCGCGCTCGCTGCGCGCACGGAAGAGCCAGCCAGGCAGGCCAGCCCCGCTGAACTCTGCCTCGCCCTCGAAAAACGGCTCGCCAAGGCCGAGAGTACCGCCTCAAAGCAAGAGACGCTCCGCCAGGACATTGCCGCGCTGCGTGACAGTGTGGAGGACAAGCAGCGCAAGTTAGACGAGAGACGAAACGCGCTGCGTGTCCTGCAAGAGCTGGCGGGTGGCGAGGCTGTGGACCTGGATGCCGCGATCAAGATCGCTGACGCGGTTCGCGCAGCGGCAAGGGAAGCCGATGACCTGCAGGCTGCTTTGCAACGCGATGGCGATGGTCTCTCTTTCGAGGCCTTGCTGGCTGAATGCGCCGACGCCAAGCCTGACGCCATCATTGCCGAGGAGAAGACGGTCCTAGCCACGCTCAAGGATCTGAAGGACGAACGGGAGACCGCACAGGTAGAGCTGATCGAGGCCCGCCAGGCGCTGGCTGCGATCGGCGGCGGCGACGCTGCAGCCCAAGCGGCGGCCCGCCGGCAAGAGGCGCTGGCCGAGCTCAGCACCATTGCCGAGCGCTCCTTGCAGCTGCGCAGCATGGCGCTGCTGCTGCAGTGGGGCCTGGAGCGTTTCCGCCGGGAACAGCAAGGCCCGCTCTTGCGCCGCGCCGGGCGGCTCTTCGAGATCGTGACCGGTGGGGCCTTTGAGGGGCTGAGCGTCGATTTCGACGAGAGCGACCGGCCGCACCTCTTCGGCGCACGCCGCGGCGGGAGGCCGGTTCCGGTGACCGGCATGAGCAGCGGCACGGTGGATCAGCTCTACCTTGCCCTGCGTCTGGCCTCGGTCGAGGACTACCTGCAGCAGGGCCGCCCCTTGCCCTTCATCGCCGACGACCTCTTCATCAACTTCGATGATGCGCGGGCAGCGGCCGGCTTGAAGGTCTTGGCCGACCTGGCGACCAAGACCCAAGTACTGGTCTTCACCCATCACAGCCATCTGGTCGATCTGGCACGCGAGACCTTGGGGCCCGCGCTATCGCTTGTGCGGCTGCCGGATCGACCGCTTGAGGCCGCAGGGGATGAGGAGTAACCCTAGAGAAAACCGACTCATAGGAAAGAGGTTCGCCATGGATGCCCTCCCCTCCGTCATCTCCCACGTATCGCTTGGGGTGAATGATTATCCAGCTGCAGTCGCCTTCTATGACAAGGTGCTTGCTACTTTGGGTATCAGGATGATCATGGAGCACCCTGACGCGCGCGCCTATGGCAAGGCCTTTCCGGAGTTCTGGGTGCAGACGCCCTTCGATGGCGGCACGGCGACACGGGGAAACGGGACGCATGTCGCCTTCGTTGCTGAGTCGAAAGAAGAGGTCGATGCCTTCCATGCCGCTGGACTGGCTGCCGGTGCTACCTGCGACGGTCCTCCCGGACCGCGCCCAGAGTACGGGGATCCCTACTACGGGGGTTTCCTGCGCGATCCAGAGGGCCACAAGATCGAAGCGACCTTCTGGGATCAGGAGCTGGCGGCGGCGCTCGATGAAAAGAGTGGTGCTTAGCGAGCTGCGGGCAGGAGTGTCCGAGGGTGCAAAGGGCGGCAGGGACGATCTCAGTCGCTCTCAACGTATCACCTGAAACTACGCGGCTCTCGTGGAGATCTCCTCAATGCATCAACTCCTTGCCCGTCTCGCCGCACCTCTGTGCCTGACTGCACTCTTCCTCGTGGCGCCTACGGCCTCAGCACAGGTTCTTCTCTGCTCCGCACCGGTGACGCCGGCTTGCGTCATGGAGAACTATGATATCTCCGCAGATGCCGATACCGAGCGCTGCAAGACCGACGTCGAGGCCTATGTCGCCAATGCCCAGGAGTACAGTCAGTGTCTGCGCGACGCTGCGGACGAGATGACAGCCACATCCGACGAGGTCATGAAGCAGTTCCGGTGCAAGACCGGACTGACGGAGGATTGCTAAGAGCGCTGCGCGGCAGCCTTAGAGCGGGCCTTCGTTCGCTACGGCTCACTTCACCCGCTCTAATCCTCTGATTCTGAAGCAAATCGTCGTCGCGAGGTGGGTCACCTCGCTCGGGATTTGCCTTAGTTCCCCTGCCGGCTGGCGAAGCGCACGGCTTCCTCGGCAGCGCGGATGACCGCACTGGCCTTCTGCTGGCACTCGCGGAACTCGGCCTCCGGGTCACTGTCGGCCACCACGCCGGCCCCGGCCTGGACGAAAATCCTGCCGCCGGTCACCACCGCGGTGCGCAGTGCGATGCAGCTGTCCATGTCGCCATTGGCGCCGAAGTAACCGATGCAGCCGCCATAGAGGCCGCGGCGGTCGGGCTCCAGTTCCTCGATGATCTCCATGGCGCGGACCTTGGGCGCACCGGAGAGGGTGCCGGCGGGGAAGCCGGCGATCAGCGCATCGATGGCCTCAAAGCCCTCGCGCAGGCGGCCTTCCACGTTGGAGACGATGTGCATCACGTGGCTGTAGCGTTCGATGGCGAACTGCTCGGTGACCGACACGCTGCGAAGGGCGGCGACCCGGCCCACGTCGTTGCGGCCCAGGTCCAGCAGCATCAGGTGCTCGGCCAGCTCCTTGGGATCGGCCAGCAGTTCGGCCTCCAAGGCCTGATCTTCCACGTTGTCCTTGCCGCGTTTGCGCGTACCGGCCAGCGGGCGGATGGTGACCGTATCACCGCGCAGCCGCACCAGGATCTCCGGGCTGGAGGCGACCAACGAGACGTCGCCGAAGTTGCAATAGACCAGGAAGGGCGAGGGGTTGAGGCGCCGCAGCGCCCGGTAGAGCGCAAAGGGCGAGAGGCTGAAGGGCAGGGAGAAGCGCTGCGACAGCACGATCTGGAAGGCATCGCCGGCCAGAATGTAGTCCTTGGCGGTCATCACCATGGATTCGTACTGCTCGCGGGTCACGTTGCTATCCGGCGCGTCGGGCAGCGGTTCCACCTCTTCCCGGGTGGCACGCTGTGGCGGTACCGCCCGGTCGAAGTCGGCGACCACGTCGGCCAGCCGTTCCATGGCACGGCCATAGGCTGCCTTCGCCGAGACCTCGGTTGACGGCCAGACTGGCGTGCAGAGGGTAATGCGGTCCTCCACCCGGTCGAAGATCGCGATCAGGGTCGGGCGCATATAGAGGCCGTCGGGCATGTCGATGACCCGCTCGTTGTCCTCCGGCAGGCGCTCCATCAGCCGGACCGTGTCGTAGCCCATGTAGCCGACCAGGGCGGCGGCCATCGGCGGCAGATGCGGCGGCAGCTCCATCCGGCAGCTGCGCACCAGGGCGCGCAGGCTCTCCAGCGGCGGCTCGGCCAGCGGCTCGAAGGCGTCGAGGTCATAGCGGGCTTGGTGGTTGATCTCCGCCTTGTTGTCGTGGCAGCGCCAGATCAGGTCCGGCTTGGTGACGATGAAGGAGTAGCGGCCGATGGTGGCGCCGCCCTCCACCGACTCGAAGAGCGCGCTGAAGGGCCGCTCGCCACAGAGCTTCAGATAGGCGGAGACTGGGGTCTCCAGGTCGGCCACCAGGCCAGTGGAGAGCACCTGAGGCTGGCCAGCCTCATAGGCGGCAGCGAAGGCGCTGAAGGAAGGATGGCTATCCATTGTTCTCTACTCTGAAAGAAGAGGCGGGTACGAAGCGACTACGACGATGGGCAGGCTCTTCTGTCGCCATTTGCCCGGACCTCATCCTGAGCTTGTCGAAGGATGTGCCCCAAGCATGATCATCTCCTTGGCACATGCTTCGACAGGCTCAGCATGAGGGGCGTGCTTAGTGGCTTGTGACATCAACAAGCCGTCGGAACTTCACCAAAGCATCGTCGTCTCGTCCTAGAACCGCATCAGGGCCTGGTCCAGGGCCTCGCCGTTGTAGGTCACCGGATAGACCGTCTCCAGGCTGGCGATGAAGCCGCTCAAGAGGTCCTCGCGCATGTCGCGGTCCAGCGCCGACTGCAGGGTCTGGAAGCCATCGCTGTCGTCAGACGGGGCGACCGGCGTCACGCTCTGCACCACGGCCAGCGCGGCGCCGTTGGCGACCGGGGCCACGACGGCCTTACCAGGCTCTGCCTCGAAAACGGCCCGCACCAGCGCCGGTAGGGTCCGCAGCTGCGGCGGCGTCTCCCGGCGAGAGAGCGGTGGCGCGCTGATGACCGGCTGGCCTTGCGAAGCGGCGGCGTCAGCCAAGGCCAGGCTGCCATTGTCGATCTGGGTGGCCAGGGCTTCCGCCTCAGCCACTGCGCGGCGCTCTGCCTCGTCGGCACGCCAAGCAGCCAGCACGCGGCCTTCCACCTCGGCATAGGGGCGGTCGGCGGCGGGGGTGACATCCTCAACCCGGAAGGCGAAGAAGCTTCCGTCTTCTGACTCCTCCAGCAGAGAGTCAACGCCAGGGTCGGAATCGAAGGTCAAGCGCACGAACTCTTGCGGTGCCGGCAGCTCGGGGACCAGGGAGCCGTCAGGCGTCAAGCCACGGCGATCGATTGCCGGGATGGTCCGCAAGGTCAGGCCCAGCTTGTCGGCCGTCTCGTCCAAGGTGGCACCCGTGGCCAGCTCCGAATCCACCTCATTGACGAAGGAGATCATGGCATCGACCGCCTTCTCCATCTTCAGGTCTTCTTCGACCGTGGCGGAGATCTGCTCCGGCGCTGCAGCCTCGCGCGGCACCAGCTGGGTGATCTCGATCACGTGCCAGCCAAGCGGCGTCTCGGCGAGCACGAAGTCGCCGACGGCACTGTCAGCGAAGACGGCATCGGCCAGTTGCGGCAGCAGTCCTTCGATGCGGCTCTTGGACTGCAGCGGTAAGCTGGCGGGGGCAGAGCCACCTTGCGCGTTTGCCGCCTCTGCCAGCGGCTTGCCGGCTTCGGCCTCTGCCTTGGCGGCAGCGGCACTGGCCTCATTGGGGAAGATGGCCTGGCGCCAGGCGCGCAGCTCCGGATCGCCGAAGCTCTCCTCCTGGGCGGCGACTGCGTCCGCCAGTTCCTCCGGGCTGATCTCTACCGCCTCAAGGAAGCCGTCGGGCGTGATGTGCAGCAGGGTCACTTCCCGATACTCTGGCGCGCGAAAGTTGGCTTTGCGCTCTTCATAGAGCGCCTCCAGGGTCGCCTGATCGGGCGCGGGCAGGCTTGCCGGATCGATCGAGGGCAAGGTGATGTAGGCGATGGAGCGCGTCTCCTCGCGCCAGTCGAAGATCCGCTCCGCACCGCTCTCCGGCATCTTGGCGCCGTAGATGATGGAGGAGAGGATGTACTGCCGCTCCAGATCGGCGCGTACCTCGGCCTCATACTGCTCGGGCCGGATGCCGGCGCTCTGCAGCGCGAAGAAGTAGCGCTGCTGATCGAACTGACCGCGTGCGTCCTGGAACTGCGGCTGGCTGGCCAGGGTCTGGGCTACCTGCTGCGGCGAGACGGTGAGACCCAAGTCCTGGCCCAGGCGGTCCAGCAAGCCGCGCTCGACCAGCAGGCGCAGGCTGCGCTGGGCAATGCCGGTGGCGACCAGCATTTCGGAGGAGAGCGGCTGGCTGCTGGTGGCTTGCAGCTGCCTTGCCTCCAGACGCAGACGGTTTTCATAGTCGACCAGCGGGATGGGGGTGCCATCGACCTCAGCAATTTCGTCCTGCGCATGCCCGCCAGTGACGTAGTCGCCAATACCCCACAGGCCGAAGGAGAGGATCAACAGGCCGAAGAGAGTGTAGATGGTGATGCGGACGAAAATGTTCTTCTTGCGCAGGTCTTCCATGGGCTTCTGGTGTCACTCCCTCACTCGAGGCGCTGGTCTTTGGAAAAAGCGCCGCAGTCTAGGCGTTTGGCCGGGGCGGGGGCAACGCAAGAAAGAGGGAGCGGCGCTGCCCGTCTTTGCCAAGCCAGCCGCCACATGCTAGAGCCGCCGCCGAATCTGGTCTCACGCTGTCAGAGAAGGAGATGGCCATGCGTCTGGTGGCAGGCAACTGGAAGATGAACGGCGACCGCGCACTGGCGCGCGATCTGGTGTCGGGCCTGGCCGCCAAGGCGGCGGAGACACCGCCGGCCTGCGCGCTGGCTGTCTGCCCGCCGGCGTTTCTGCTGGATGCCGTCGCTGCCGCCGCCAGCCCGGCGATTGCGCTGGGGGCGCAGGACTGCAGCGACGAGGCGGGTCCTGGCGCCTTCACTGGCGAGATCTCTGCCAGTCAGCTGGCCGAGGCCGGCTGCCGCTACGTCATCGTCGGCCATTCCGAGCGCCGGCAGCGCCATGGCGAGACCTCCGCCCTGGTGCAGGCCAAGGCGGCCCGGGTGATGGAGGCCGGCCTAGTACCGATCATCTGCGTCGGCGAGACCTTGGAGACGCGCGAGGCCGGCGACGCGCAATCCTTCGTCACCGGACAGCTGCGCGACAGTCTTCCCCTAGAGCTGGCTGCCAAAGCCTCAGAGAACGGTGAAGGGCCGGCCTTGGTCGTTGCCTACGAGCCGGTATGGGCCATCGGCACCGGGCGCAGCGCCACGACCGATGACATCGCCGAGATGCATACGGCCTTGGCAGAGCTTCTGGGCCCGCTGCGCGCTCGGACCCCGCTGCTCTATGGCGGATCCGTGAAGCCCGGCAACGCGGCGGAGATCTTTGCCACCGCCGAGGTCGATGGAGCGCTGGTCGGCGGTGCGAGCCTCACCCTTGACGCCTTCTGGGGCATCGCCACTGCGGCTTAGCTCTGGCTCGGTTGAGCAGTAAAGCGATCCTCAGCTTGACCCGACTGGCGCGCAGGTGGGCGGTGCGCATTTTGCTGTGGCTTGACTTTAAGAACCGCGCGGTGCAACTGGGTCCAGGATGGCACGACCTAGGAACCAGCCGGTAGAGGCAGTCCGCGCCGCGGCCTTGGAGGTCTTCTGGCGGGAAGGCTATGAAGCGACCTCGCTCTCTCTGCTCGAGGAGGCGACGGCCACGGGGCGGCGGTCGCTCTTGAACAGCTTTGGCGACAAACTGGGGCTCTTCGTCTTGCTGCTGCAGGACTTCCGTGCGCAGGCCGCGGCCCAAATGCTGGCACCAATGGAGGCTGAGGGCGCTGGCTTGGAGGGTATCCGCGAGAGCCTGGCGCGCCTGGTGGCCGCGGGGATCTCACCTGCGGGCGCCAAGGGCTGCATGATCTGCAACACGGCGCGCGATGCCATCGCCCGCGAGCCGGCGGTCAGAGCGGAGATCGACCTCTACTTCGCGCGCATTAAGGGAGCCGCCCGCACGGCCTTAGACACGGCCGCTGCGCAGGGCCAACTGGACCCGGGTCGTGACCGGGCCAGCCTGTCAGCCTTCCTGCTGGGTGTCGTGGTGGCGATCTGCACTCTGGCGCGTGCGGGTGCCGCAGAAGAGACGCTGCGCAGCCTGGAACGCGAGGCCTTGGCGCATCTAGGTGTTGCGCCATGCAGGTGATGGCAGGCGAGGCCGGGCTGGTCGCGGCCTTGGGCGATCCCGGGTCTGGTGGCGGCTCAAATCGCTGCGGGCAAGAAGGCCAACGCGGCTCCTTCTCACCCATCAGCTGCTGCCTGTGCTTAGACCAAAACAAGGAAGTCCTCGTCGCTCAGCTGCGACGTCTGGACGTTCCTCACGATCGCGATCACATCCTCTCCGGCTTGGATCCGCTGCCCTTGAAAAGACAGGTCTTCGAAGGTCAAACCATCCTGCAGCCCAAAGGTGTCTTCCCCTTGTTTGAAATCTAGAATCCTGTCTAGGCCGAAGCCCTCGGTGAGAATGAACAAATCCTGCCCGTTACCGCCAAAAGCGACATCAAATCCCGTTCCACCCGCAATCTCATCATTTCCATCTCCGCCAATCAGGAAGTCTCTGCTCCTGCCGCCGAAGAGCTCATCGTTCCCGTCCCCGCCTTTCAGAAAATCTCGACCTCTGCCACCAAAGAGCTGATCGTCACCATCACCGCTGAGGACGAGATCGCTGCCGCCACGCGCGAAGATGACGTCGTCGTCCCTTGTGCCAGGAATGAAGTCGGGGAAAACCGTTCCGAAGAGAGGTTGGACCTCATCGTCCATGTCGGTGACGTTGACTGTCACAGTGCCGCTGCCGCTGTTCCCGGCGGCGTCGGCTGCCTGGACGGTGAGGCTGAAGCTGTTCGGCCCGGTCTCGAAGTCGTTCGAGGCGGCCGCCGCCGTGGCACCG